>NZ_JAAVNE010000022.1 GCF_012103215.1 Falsiroseomonas selenitidurans | reverse complement strand
CCACCCGCACTCCGGCTTGCGCATGCGCTCGCCCCGTGAGTTCATCGCCCTGCAGTCAGCCAACCATGCCGCGTGTCCGGTTTGATGGGGGCCACTCCAGAGTGCCAGACGGCGCATCGCGTAACCTCAGTAGTTTCCGATCCTGCGCGGCAACAAGGCCAATGACCTAAGGTAGGCGAAGTTGCTCACAGCTACGTGAGCGCTGAGAGCATTTGCACGGTCTCTCAGGCGCAAGGGATGAGGCAGGCATTGGCCATTGATTCAGACGCCAACCCAGGTGACGCCGCAGTGGAACTGCAGCAGCAGGTCGAAGCCTGGGTCAACGAGGGTGGAAGCTGGGAGCGGAGAGGCGGCGTGCTGCGCGTGCTCGTCATCGAGGATGAGGTGATCATCGGCATGCTGCTCGAGCGGGTTCTCGCGGGCATGGGCCATGAGGTGATCAGTGTCGAGGACACGGAGGAGGGTGCGGTATCGTCTGCGGCCCGCGTCCGGCCTGGCCTGATTCTGGTGGATGAGCGCCTGCGCGCCGGCAGCGGCCACGGCGCCATCGAGCGGATCTTGCGCGATGGGTTCATCCCTCATGTCTGGATGAGCGGAGGCAGGGTCTTTCACACCAGTATGCCCGCTGGCGTGGCGGAACTCCAGAAGCCTTTCACCGATTTAGCGCTGGGCCTGGCCATCGCACAGGTCTGCGGCCGCGCTTCGCCGGTTGCGCCGGCCGGCTAAGCGGTGCGGCTTGGGCTGGATAAGGGTCGCCCGCGATGTTGACGCGGCAACCGGCCCCGCAGCGCCTCGCCGAGCGCCATTATAAGGACGACAAGCAGCCAGACGTCGTGCGGGTTAATTGCGTCGAACGGCGCAAGCTGTCGATCAGGAACCAGCGGCCAGATGACGAGGGTTACGATCGCGAAGACGAGGCCATCCTTCACCTCGGCGTCGGTCAGCGCGCCCTTCACGAAATCATGCATCGGCGCCTTCGCAGCAAAGACCACGGCGACAGCCGCCGCCAGCCCTGCGGCGAGCAGCGGTTCGGCCATGGCCAAGGCACCGAGCAGCGGCGCGATCAAGAGGCCAATCTCGGTCGTCAGCCCGTGATCCGTGTCATGGCTCCGGAGGTAGGACAGGGCGGTCAGCGCAATCATCCCGGCCAGGGCAACGGCCAACAGCACTGTCCCACCTAGGTGAGTAGCCACAGCACCGAGCAGGCTGGCTAGGGCGAATGTCCGAATGCCGGCCGGGCGCCGTGTCGGGCCCTCGCCCTTGCTGCGTTCCCGCTCCAGGCCGATCAGCAGCCCGATGCCCAGCGCGACCGCGAGATTGTACCAGGGCAGCGTCACGTCATCAGCCGCTTGCGCCAATGCGGCTTCAGGAATTCGAGGATGAGGATCGTGGCCAGCCCAGCCGCAACGGTCACCGCGAGATCGTCGGCGTGCAGGGGACCGAAGCGGAACATGCGCTGCGCGAAGGGCAGTGCCAACGTGACCCCGAGCATCACCGTCACCGCCAGCATCACCCAGCGAAGTGCTGCATTGCGCCGCCGAAAGGCTGTGACGATCGAGGCGCTGAAGGAGCGATTCACGAAGATCAGCCCGACGATACTGAGCACCAGAGCAAAGAACGTCAGCGACCGGACCTCCGCCTCCGGCATGCCGCGATCCAGCGCGACCACGTAGATGCCTGCCGTCAGCGCCAGCACGACGCCCCCCTGCAGCACGCTCCAACCCAGCAGCGAGGCGGAGAACAGCGGGGCCGCCGGATCGCGCGGCGGGCGCTGCATGATCCCCTCCTCCTCGGTCTCGGCTTCGAAGACCAGCGTGCAGACGGGGTCGATGACCATTTCGAGGAAGGCGATGTGCATAGGCCAGAGCAGGATCGGCAGGCCGAAGATCAACGGCAGCAACGCCAGCCCCGCAATCGGAATATGGATGGCGATGATGAAGCCCATCGATTTGCGTAGGTTGTCAAAAATCCGCCGCCCCAGGCGCACGGCCGCGACGATCGAGCCGAAGTCATCGTCCAGCAGCACCAGCGACGACGCCTCGCGCGCCACGTCGGTGCCGCGCCCGCCCATGGCGATGCCGATATGCGCGGCCTTGAGCGAGGGCGCGTCGTTCACGCCATCGCCGGTCATCGCGACGACCTCGCCGTCGGCCTTCAGGGCGGCGACGATGCGAAGCTTCTGCTCCGGCATGATCCGCGCAAAGACCGTGGTCTCGCGCGCCTTAGTCGCCAGGGTCGCGTCGTCCATGCTGGCGAGTGCATCACCCGTCACGACGATTTCGGCGTCCAGCCCCGCCTGGCGCGCGATGGCGGCGGCGGTGGCGGGGTAGTCGCCGGTGATCATGATGACGCGGATGCCGGCCGTGCGGCATTCGGCGACAGCCTCGGTCACGCCCGGGCGCAGCGGATCGGCCAGACCAACGAGTCCCAGCAGGCCGAAGGCGAAGCCGTCCTGTGTCTCCGGCCAGGCCTGCCCGTCCGGCGCGGCGCGGGCCACGGCCAGCACGCGCATGCCCTTGGCGGCCAGCGCCTCGGTCCGCGCGGTCAGTTCGGCGGTTGCGGCGGCGTCCAGGTGGCACAGCGTGGCAATAGCCTCAGGCGCGCCCTTGGCGGCGACGATGGTTTCCGTCCCCGACCGCCAGACATTCGTCATCGCCAGCAGGCCGGGCCGAAGCCCGTAGGTGTGCACGAGCTCCAGGGCGGGCGAAGGCAGTCCCTCGGCCACTGCATGGAAGGCCTTCTCCATCGGGTCGAAAGGCTGTGGCGCGCTGGCGAGTCGGCCGGTCTCAGCCAGCAGCGCAAACCCCGCCGGCAGCGCGTCACCCCGCGGCCGGAAGGCCGTGCCGTCGGGCAGGCACAGTTCTGCGACCGTCATGCGGTTCTGCGTCAGTGTGCCGGTCTTGTCGGTGCACAGCACCGTGGCGGAGCCGAGCGTCTCGATCGCAGCCGCGCGCCGCGTCAGCACCCGCGCCTTCGAGATCCGCCAGGCGCCCATCGCCATGAAGACGGTGAGCACCACGGGCAGCTCCTCCGGCAGCATCGACATGCCGATCGCGATGCCGGCCAGCAGCGCATCCAGCCAGCCGCCCCGCAAGGTGCCGTAGAGCACCACCGCCAGCACGCTGACGACGCCGCCGAAGATCGCGCAGAGCTTCACGAGCCGGCGCATCTGCGCCTGCAGACGTGGTGGCTCGGAATCGAGCGCACTGAGCGACTGCCCGATCCGACCGATCTCGCTGTGCGGGCCGGTCGCCGTCACCTCGGCAATGCCACTGCCCCTCACCACCAGCGAGCCCGAGAAGACATGCGGCAAATCGTCGCCGCCGGGACGCGCCGGGGGCGAAGCCGCGCTTGCCACCTTCCGCACCGGAACCGACTCTCCCGTCAGCAGCGATTCATCGGTCTGGAAGTCGCTGGCCTCGATCAGCCGGGCATCGGCCGGCACGCGGTCGCCCTCGGCCAGCACCACCAGGTCGCCGCGCACGACCTCGCGACCGGCAATGCGCTGGCGCTCGCCCCCGCGGATTACCAGCGCGCGCGGGCTGGTCAGGTCGCGCAGCGCCTCCAGCACCCGCTCGGTGCGGCTTTCCTGGACGACGGTGATCACGATGGAGAACAGCGCGAAGGCCAGAAGGATGAGGGCCTCTTCCGGACTACCGAGCAGCAGGTAGAGCACACCGCCGCCGAGCAGGAGCGCCAGCATGGGCTCGCGCAGCACCTCGAGCACGATCCGGAACGGCGTTCGCCGGCCGGTGCGCGCCAGCTCATTGGGGCCATCGGCCTTCAGACGGGAAGCGGCTTCCTGCTCACTGAGGCCGCTGCCAGTTGCCTCAGCGGTTGGTGCATCCAGCATGGCGGTTGTCCTTTTGGGCACCTGGTGCCGAATGCCCGCGGACCGAAGGAGGGCGGGGTCGCAGAGGTAGAACGCGCGGCCGGCGGGATCGGCCGAGGGTATCCCTGATCGATCGCATCAAGGCGCTCAACCGCCGGACGAAAAATGTTTCGACCATGGTCGTCCTATTCCCGGTCGCGGGCGTTGATCTGAGGCAAGGACGTTGGCCACCGGCCGCGCATATGTTGGGTCCGTGGAATGGCGACACCGGTCGGGCCAGCAAAAGGCTGCGCCCGGAGCCATACGCGATGAGGTGACCATGACGATCAAGGACATTGGCCCGAAGCCGCAATCTTTCGACATTGAGAACGCGACGAAGGAAAACCTGAACTACCGCTCCGTCGCATGGAGCGGGCGCTATCTGCAGGTAACGCTGATGTCGATCTCCGTTGGCGGCGACATCGGCCTCGAAGCGCATCCGGAGACGGATCAGTTCCTGCGCCTCGATGCTGGCCATGGCCACGTTCAGATGGGGCTGGCGAAGGACGATATGACCTTCGAGAAGGACGTATCGGACGGCTGGTGCGTCCTCGTGCCGGCCGGGACTTGGCACAACATCACCAACATCGGCACAACACCGATGCAGGTCTACGCCATCTACGCGCCCGCACATCACAAGCCCGGCAAAGTGCAGGCGACGTCGGCGGCGGCCGAGGCAGACCAGGACGACGCACCGGCCGCTTGGTCGGTACAAACCGGTCATGCTCTCGACAAACACGGGTGACGGCGCTCCAGCTCCTTTTCTATATCTGCGCCGCGCTGCTGGCTCAGCTCACGATCGGAATCGGCCTCGCAGCCTGGCGCTGGCGGCGCAATGCCACGTCGCCGACGACACTGCCTTTCGAGGCGGGGGCGATCGGTCAGGCCCTTGCCTGGCCGGGCTTGCGCGACTTCCGCGTGCTGCGGCGCCAGTTCGAGGACACGCTGCGGACGCAATGCTCCTTCCAACTTGCACCGGTGGATGGGGCGCCGCTGCCACCATTCCTGGCGGGCCAGTTTCTCACTTTCGCACTCGACATCCCCCAGCCCGCGGGCGGCGCAAGCCGGCCGATCACGCGATGCTATTCCCTCTCCGATGCACCGCGGCCGGACGCCTACCGCATCACGGTCAAGCGGGTGCCGTCGCCACCGAGCCGGCCGGATCTGCCACCGGGCGTTGCCTCCAACCACCTGCATGACCGGGTGAAGGAAGGCGACCTGCTTCGGGTTCGCGCGCCATCCGGTCGCTTCTTCATCGACGGTGATGCCGACGTGCCGGCGGTCTTCATCGCCGGCGGCATCGGCATCACGCCCATGATGAGCATGCTGACTTGGTGCCTGGCCCAGCAGCCCGGACGCGTCCTGCACCTCTACTACGGGCTGCGCCACGGCGGCGAACACGCCTTCAAGGCGCGCCTTGAGGCGCTGGCGGCCGAGCATCCTGCCTTTCACCTGAATGTGGTCTACAGCCAGCCAGCGCCCGGCGATGTCCTGGGAACGGACCATCAGCACGCGGGCTATGTCGACGTGGCGCTGCTGCGCCAGACGCTGCCGCATGGCCGTCACGCCTTCTACATCTGCGGCCCGCCACCGATGATGGCGATCCTGATTCCGGCCCTCCTGGAATGGGGCATCGCGCCGCAGGACATCCACCACGAGGCCTTCGGGCCGGCCTCCCTCGCCCCGGTGCAGGCCGCGTCCGGCGAAGCGGGGATAACCATTGCCACCGCTGTCGATATCCAGTTCCGCCGCTCCAGGCGCACTTTGGTCTGGGATGGACAGGATGCGAGCCTGCTAGACTTTACGGAACGTCACGGGATCGCGGTGGAGTCCGGCTGCCGGTCCGGCAGTTGCGGCAGTTGCGAGACCGCCATCGTGTCCGGCACCGTCCGTTATGCGGTGAAGCCGGACCATGACATGGCCCCTGGCCGCTGCCTGCTCTGCGTCGGCACGCCGGGCTCGGCGCTGGTACTCGACGCGTGACGGGCAGCCTGATCAACCGCGAAGTGCTGCCCTTCGTGCTGGCGCTCGCCGCACTGGCGGCCGCGGCGCTTCTCCTCGATCTCGTCCTGCATCTGGCCGACTTGGTCTGGATCGGCCGCTATCTGGGCATTCCCGGCACCGTGCTCATCCTGCTCTCGCTTCGCTATTCGCTGCGCAAGCGCAAGCTCATCACCACGGGCGATCCGGTGTCGCTGCTACGCCGGCATGAATGGATGGCCTGGGCCGGGTCGCTGCTGGTGCTCGTGCATGCCGGCATCCACTTCAACGCAATCCTCGCCTGGCTGGCGGTCTGGGCGATGCTCATCAACGTCGCCAGCGGGCTGACCGGCAAGTATCTGCTGGCCCGGTCGCGTCGCCGGATGGAGGCGAGCCGCCAGCAATTCCGAGACGAGGGGCTGCCCGCGGACGCCGTCGAGGAACGGCTCTATTGGGACAGCCTGACGTTCGACGTCATCAAGCAATGGCGCGTGGTGCATTTCCCGATCACGCTCGCCTTCGCCGTCCTGGCCTCGGCACACATCCTGAGTGTCTTCCTGTTCTGGGGGTGGCGATGAAGCGGCCCTGGATCATGCTGATCGTCGCGGCCAACCTGGCCGTGATTATCGCGCTCGCCTTCATCTACCCGCATCTGATGGTGAGTGCCGGACCACTGGTGCCAGCGCATGCGCAACTGGCGACGGATTGCTTCGCCTGTCACACGCCGCTGCTTGGGGCATCGGCAGGTCGTTGCATCACCTGCCACGCCGTCGCGGATATCGGCGTGCGCTCCACCACCGGTGTCGCCATGGTGCGGACCGGTCCGGCAGCGCGGACGCCGTTCCATCAACACCTCGTTGCGCAGAACTGCCTCGCTTGCCATAGCGACCATCAGGGGTCGCGGATCGGGCAAAGCACCCGCATGACGTTCTCGCATGCACTGCTGCAACCGGCGACGCAGGCGAGTTGCGCCACCTGCCATACGGCGCCAGCAAACAACCTACATCGCGGCCTGACCGCTGCTTGCTCGACCTGCCACAGCACCGAGCGCTGGAGGCCCGCCACCCTCGACCATACGCGCTTCTTTCAGTTGGACGGCGATCACAACGCGCCCTGCGCCACCTGCCATGTGAACAACGATACCAGCCGCTACACCTGCTACGGCTGCCATGAGCACCAGCAGGATCGCATCAGCGCCAGGCATTTGCGGGAGGGGATCCGCGACTTCCAGAACTGCGTGTCCTGCCATCGCAGCGCGCATGGTGAGCCGGAGCGCCCCGGGGGGCGCGATCGCCGTGATGGACGCAGCGGCCGGGAAAGGGACTGAAGCCACATGCCGCGCCTGCACCTCCACCCTGAACGTCACCTCGTCTCACGCATCGGCTGGCTGCGCGCGGCGGTGCTGGGCGCGAATGACGGCATTGTCTCGACCGCCAGCCTGATCGTGGGCGTCGCGGCTGCTGCAGCCACGCAGAGCGACATCCTGATCGCCGGCGTGGCCGGTCTGGTCGCTGGTGCGATGTCGATGGCGGCGGGCGAGTACGTGTCGGTCAGCTCCCAATCCGACACGGAACAGGCCGACCTGGCACGGGAAACCCAGGAGCTGCGCGACAACCCCGTCTTCGAGCATGAGGAGCTGGCAGACATCTATGTCCGCCGCGGCGTCGAGCGTGGGTTGGCGCTTCAGGTCGCCGCACAGCTGATGGCCAAGGACGCGCTTGGTGCCCATGCGCAGGATGAACTCGGGATGTCCGAGATCACCACCGCGCGGCCGATCCAGGCGGCACTGACCTCGGCGGCGACCTTCGCGGTTGGCGCCGCCATGCCCCTGCTGATGGTTGTCGTCGCACCGACCCACCTGCTCGTCTGGATCGTCTCGGGCGCCTCGCTTGCCTTCCTGGCCGTGCTGGGAGCCGTCGGGGCGCATGCGGGCGGGGCCAATGTGCTGCGCGCAACGGCGCGCGTGACATTTTGGGGTGCGCTGGCAATGGCATTGACAGCGGGCATTGGTGCGCTGTTCGGCACGGTGGTTTAGCCGCCGCGCTCAGCGCCGGGGTTGGAGATCAGCGCGGCCAACGGCGGTGAAGCTCGTCAATGACAAAGGCGTGGCTGTGGCGGAGCGTCCCTGTCCGATCCGGGCGCGCATCACCCAGATGCGCATGTTGGGCCCGCAGACGATCGTGGACGCGCTCTACCTCCTCCGCATCATCCCTTAGCCACAGAGCCGTAGCCGCGACCAGCCTCGCGGCGCCGATCCGCCCCGCCATCGGATATGCAAAGCTCTGCGGTACAGGGTAATCGTCAAAGCACGAGAACGCCGGCGTGCTTGGCCTTGAGCGTGCCGACGACCCGCAGCACGCCATCTGCGTTAATCGGCCCCGCGACCACTGCCTCGCCCGGCCCGCGTGCCACCTGGATGCTTTCCCCGGTCACCGGGCTTTCATCCAGTGCTGAGGTATCTTCCTCGATGGTGCCGTCGCAAGTCACCCGTTCGCCTGGCCGGACGAGCACCAGGTCGCCGATCGCCAGTTTGTCGGCGGGCAGTTGCTCGGTGGTGCCCGCGGGCCGCAGGCGGAGCGCCACGCGCGTCATAAGGTCGGCCAAAGCGCGGATACCGGTACCCGCGCACCACCTGGCCGAGCCGGCGCCCCTGCTCAGGCACCTGAAGGTGCCGCAGCCGGTGAGACTGGTCTCGTCATCGCCATCCCGGTAGGGACGCGGGTCACCCCGCGCCCCCCGGACGGATCCGTGTGTGCGCTGCTAACGCACTTGGCTCCCAGCTCGGGTGTTGGACGAGGAAGCGCTGTTGCGGCCAGGGGTGCCGGATTCCGACGGATGGCGCCAGCGGGCGGCGATCGGCTATATACGATGCCCTGGACCGAAGCGTCTGACTGCATCGGACGTGGGCGCATGCCAGAGAATTTCGTACCCGGGTTCCCATCGCTACACCATTCTCCCCCCTGTCTTCCCCGGGCGACCGGGCCCTGGTCCGGCGCAGATGCCGGCCATGGCCCGGCCTGTCGCGTCAGCCCCTTCGACGCCGGCGCAGGCCCAGCAGGCCGAGCAGGCCGGTGCCGAGGATGACCAGGGAGGCCGGCTCCGGCACCGCCACCGGGCCGAGCTGGCCCACCGTGATCTCGCGGACGGTGTTGTTGCCGTAGTCGCCAAGGAAGCTGGCGAGGCCGGTCGATAGGTCGATGCTGAACAGCCCCTGCGGACCCAGCCGGCCCACTGAATTCAGCAGGCTCGCATAGGCGATGCCGTCCTCGCCATCGATGTCGAAGGCCAAGCCGAAGCCCGTGCTCGGTCCGAACAGGTCGATGCCGAGTTCGCCGATCGTGCTGATCGTCCCCGCATTCGCCGGGTTGATGGTGACCAGCGCGGAGGTGGCGGCATCGATGGCATAGAGCGTGGTGGACGTGACCGTGCCCGGCCGCTGGTTGGTATAGGCCACCGCGGTGATGGTCGGGTTGACGCCGGCATTCGGGTCGCCGGCCGTGTAGCGCAGCGTGCCGTCGATGATGGTGGCGCCGGTGGTCGCGTTGACGCGCCGGTTCACGTCATTGGCCGTGGTGACGCGGATCGCATCCACCGCCGGGTTGAAGGAGAACCCGGCCTCGAACAGGCCGGCGGGGACCGGCACGCCCGGCCCGATGCTGGTCGCCGCGCCGGTCACCGTGTCCACCGTGTAGAGCCCGCCGGACTGGCCAAGCGCATAGAGCTGCCCGGTGGCGGGCCGGAAGTCGATGCCGCGGATCGTGTCGCTGCCGATGCCGGTGACTTCCAGCGTGGTGGTGAAGGTGTCCGGCGTTGCGGAATCGAAGCCCACCAGGGTGCGCGGCCCGACCACGCCGACGATGGGGCCGGCCTGGACCGGCGCGGCCAGCAGGGAAGCGCCCAGGAGGACGGAGAAGCCGAGGGCCGCGGGCAGCGGCCGTGGTGCGCGGTGCAGAACATTCATGCGGAAATCCTTTCCTTGTTCACGGCTCTGGATGACTGACAAAAAGATCCCCGCCATCCTTAAGCCATATCCGCACCTGCAACGCCCATGCCAATGACACAGTCCGATGATTTAAAACATAGTTGGATCATCTCTTCACCACATTGGCAGGGTTACCGACGATTCTTCTGTTCATTACTTGCTGTCTCATCGTTCCGGATGCAGTCTTCGGTCCTGACATTCGCGCGAGCGAGAGCCGCCTCGCTGGCTGCGCGTCGCCGCGCGGAGCGAAGGAAAGCCCGTTGCGGCGCGGGTCTTGCCGCCCCGTCCCGGATTCTATATCGGTCGCTTTATAACGCCCCGCGCCACCCCCGCCGGCCCCGGCGATGCCCGGCGGCAAGGAGCACCGACATGGCCCGCCAGCTTTATGAACTCTGCGGCCAGGACCCCGCCCGGGTCTTCAGCCCCTATTGCTGGCGCGCCCGCATGGCACTGCTGCACAAGGGGCTCGATTTCGCCAGCGTGCCCTGGCGCTTCACCGAGACCGAGCGGCTGGCCTTCGCGCAGCACGACAAGGTGCCGGTGCTGGTGGATGGCGACCAGGTGATCCCGGATTCCTGGGCCATTGCCCGGCACCTGGACGCGGCCTACCCGGCCACGCCGAGCCTGCTGCACGGCCGGCCGGAAGCCTATGCCTTCGTCATCGGCTGGAACGACACGGTGCTGGCCGCGGGGATCAGCCGCCTCATCGTCTCGGACATCCCGAAGCTGCTGGACCCGCCGCAGCGCGACTATTTCGAAACGACGCGCACGAGGCGCTTCGGCATGCCGCTGGAGCAGGTGACGGCAGGGCGGGAGGAGCGCCTGCCCGCCTTCCGCGCCACGCTGCAGCCGCTGCGCGCGGCGCTGGCCGGCCAGCCCTTCCTGGGCGGCGCGGCGCCGGACTACGCGGATTTCGTTGTCTTCGGCAGCTTCATGTGGGCGCGCAGCACCAGCCCGCTGCGGCTGCTGGAGCCGGAGGATGCCATCTGGGCCTGGCGCGAACGGATGCTCGACCATGCCGGTGGCGCCGCCCGGCAAGCCCCCTGCTTCGGCGCCTGAGGAGAAACCGCATGCACCACGCCGCCAAACTCGCCGCCGGCGCCGCCTTCCCCGACATCCGCACCCCCCGCCTCGGCGGCGGGGAGGTGGCGCCCGCCGCGCTGGCCGGCTGGCGGCTGCTGGTGGTCTATCGCGGCCGGCACTGCCCGCTGTGCAAGCCCTACCTCTCGAAGCTGGAGGCGCTACAGGCCACCTTCGCCGCCGCCGGGGTGCAGGTGATGGCGATTTCCGCCGACCCGGCGGAAAAGGCCGCGGCCGACCAGGCGGAATTCGGCTGGACCTTCCCGCTGGGCCACGATCTGTCCGTGGCGCAGATGCGGGCATTGGGCCTCTATGTCTCCACCCCGCGCTCGGCGCAGGAGACGGACCGGCCGTTCAGCGAGCCGGGGCTGTTCCTGATCAACCCGGATGGTGCGCTGCAGGTGGTGGATATCTCCAACGCCCCCTGGGCGCGGCCGGAGCTGGACGCGGTGGCGCGCGGCGTGCAGCGCATCCAGGCAGTCGGCTACCCGATCCGCGGCACGCTGTGAGCGTCGCCCTCGCCGGCATCCGTGCCTGCGTCTTCGACGCCTATGGCACGCTGTTCGATTTCGGCAGCGCCGCCGCCGGCTGCGCCGCGTCGCTCGGCGACAAGGCGGCGCCGCTGACGGCGCTGTGGCGCGACCGGCAGTTGCAGTATTCCTGGTTGCGCGCCCTGCAGGGCCGCTACGTGCCCTTCTGGCAGGTGACCGGGGAGGCGCTGGACCATGCGCTGGCGGTGCTGGGCCTGGCGCAGGATGCGGCGCTGCGGGCGCGGCTGATGGATCTGTATTTCAGCCTCGGCGCCTATCCGGAGGTGCCGGCCCTGCTGCGTGATCTGCGCCAGGCCGGCTACGCCACCGCCATCCTGTCCAACGGCTCGCCGGACATGCTGGCAGCCGCGGTGCGCGGCGCGGGGCTGGAGGCGGCCTTCGACGCCGTGCTCTCGGTCGATGCGGTGGCCAGCTTCAAGCCAGATCCGCGCGTCTACCAGCTGGCGCCGGACCGGCTGGGCGTGGCGCCGGGGGCGATCGCCTTCGTCTCCGCCAATGCCTGGGACGCGCATGCGGCGGCGGCCTTCGGCTTCCGCGCCATCTGGTGCAACCGCACCGGCCAGCCGGCGGAACGCCTGCCCGGCACGCCGAGCGCCGAGATCCGCACCCTGTCCGAATTGCCGGGGCTGCTCGCCCGCGGCTGATCAGTGCAGCCAGCGCGGCGCCGAGAGGCACGGCGCGCGCAAGGCCAGCGGCGCCAGGCCGATGGCCAGGAGCTGGCCGGCGAAGCGCCGGGCGCCGCGCAACGCCGGGCCGATCGCCTCGCCCGGCAGCCAATCCCCCAGCACGCCCAGCGCGCCGAGTTCGTCGTTGCGCTGCAGGGCGGCAAGCAGGTCGACCAGCGCGGCCTCGTCGGCGCCGACGCCCGGGCAGTGGCAGCAGCGCACATCGAGGTTGCGCCGGGCGCCGCGCGCCAGCACCGACATCAGCAGGTCGAAGCCGATCAGCCCCACCGGTGCGAGGCCGGCCGCCGCCAGCACACCGCGCCAATCCGGATGCGGCTGGCCGGGGGCGCGGTGGGGTGCCGCCCAGGCGCGCATCGCCACCACCACCAGGCGTTCCGCGCGCGCCAGGGACTGCATCGGAACCTCGCCCTCCGCCGGCTGGTGGAAGGGGTCGCAGGGTTGGTGGTGCATGCCGGGTCCTTTGCGTGGCGGGTCGCGACGGGCGAGCCAGCATGGCGCCGGCGCCGATCAATTGCGAGTCATTCTCAATTAAAGCCCCCGCACCCCACCGCAACCCTGCCCCGCGGGAAATCAGGACCGCCAGCATCCCCTTTGTGTTGACTCTGCGAATGATTCGCATTTGCATAACACATCGTTACCACCCTTGGGGGAGTTCCTGCCATGTCACCCGCCGACCACCGGCGGCCTGGTCCTGCCAGGCTGCGATGGCTGCTGGCCGCCTGCCTGGCCGCGCCCACCGCGCCGGCCCTGGCCCAGGCCCAACCAGAAGCCCCGCCCGCCGCCGAGGGCGAAATCCGCCTGCCCGCCCTGACCCTGCTGCCGCCGGTCAACACCACCGGCCTGCGCAACGAGCGCCGGCTGATGGACACGCACGCCACCGTCGACGTCATCTCCGGCGCCGAGCTGGACCGGCAGATGGCGCGCAATGCGGAAGATGTGTTCCGCTACACCCCCGGCGTCACGGTCAACCGGCAGACCACCGGCACGGATCCCTTCGGCAGCCTTGGCGGCATCACCGTCCGCGGCGTCGGCGGCAACCGCGTGCTGACGCTGGTGGACGGCTTCCGCACCATCGAACGCATCACCGACAACACGCGCGACGTGGTCGACCCCTGGAACCTCAGCCGGGTGGAGGTGGTGCGCGGACCCGGCTCCGTGCTCTACGGCGCCGATGCGCTGGGCGGCGTGGTGAACTACCTCAACCGCAACCCGGCGGACTACATCCGCGCCGGCAATGTCTGGGGCGGCGAGGCCAGCACCAGCTTCTCCTCGCTCGACAACAGCCTGCAAAGCCGCCTGACCGTCGCGGCGCGGGCCGAGGAATTCTCGGCCATGTTCTCCTACCAGCGGCGCGATGCCAGTGAGCCCTCGCGCAACAATTCCCGCTCCCCCGACGGCATCTGGGACTGCACGCGCAACCTGTCCTCCGGCGCCACGCCCTGCAACCGCTTCAACCCCACCGACATCGCGGCCGACAACTACTTCGCCCGCCTGGTCTGGGACCCGCTGGGCAACCTGCGCATCCGGTTCACCGCGGACGTGCTGCAGCGCGCGACCGATGTGGACCAGCGCTACGACCTCGGCCCCACCTCCGCCACCAGCGGCATCACCAACCTCGACTACCAGCGGCGCCAGGCAATCAGCCGCGGCCTGTTCTCCACCAATGTGGAATGGCGGCCGGAGTATGGCTGGCTGGACGGCGTGCGGGCGATGATCGGCTACCAGCCGCAGGAGATCGAGCGCACCGGCGCGCGGCTGCGGCAGATCGCCAACGGCCAGCGCACCGTCACCCAGGACAGCCTGACCTATTCGGAGAACGTGCTGCAGGGTGAATTGCAGCTCAGCTCCAGCCTCAACCTGCTCGGGGCGCGCCACGTCTTCACCTACGGCCTCGCCGGCAGCACGACGGAAACGGATTACGAGCGCCAGGACATCACCACCAACCTGAACACCGGCGCCCGCACGGTGACGCGTGCCAGCGGCTTCAACTTCGCCAATGCCGACACACGCCGGCTGGATGGCTTCGTGCAGGACGAGATCACGCTGTTCGGCGGCCGGCTGACCGTGGTGCCCGGGCTGCGCTATGCCACCACGCGCATCAGCCCGCGCCCGGATGCCGACTACAAGGCCTCGCCCGGCGCCGAGCCGCGGACGCAGGAGGACGGCAACCTCGCGCTCGGCCTCGGCGCGATCTGGCGCCTGGACGAGATCTTCTCGCTCTATGCGAATTACGGCGAGGGCTTCAAGCAGCCGACGGCGGAGCAGCTCTATACCTCGCTGCCCGGCACCACCTTCAACCTGGTGCCCAACCCCAGCCTGCGGCCGGAGGAGGTGCGCAGCATGGAAGGCGGCATCCGCCTGCAGCTGCCCAACGCCTATGCCAGCCTCGGCGTGTTCCGCGCGGACTATACCGACTTCATCCAGAGCCTGGTGCAGATTCCCGGCACGGTCGACTACACCTACCAGAACCTCAGCGAGGTGACGGTGCAGGGCGTGGAATTCGCCGGCGCCTGGCGCTTCGCCCGCGAATGGACGCTGAACGGCAGCGCGTCCTGGCAGGAGGGCACGCAGGTGGCGAGCCCGGGTGCGGCACGCACCGCCTTCGACGGCGCCCGGCCGCTGACCGCGGTCCTGGGCGTGACCTGGGACAACCCGGCGCTGCGCACCAGCGTGACGCTGAACGGCACCTATGCGGCGGAGGTGACGGAGGCCAGCAGCGCCACCCTGTACCAGCCGAAATCCTACCAGGTCTTCGACATGCTCGCCTCCTGGCGGCCGTTGCCGAACCTGGAGCTGAACGGCGGCGTCTTCAACCTGACGGATGCGCGCTACATGCCGCTGGCGCCCGGCGGCACCAGCTACACCGAAGCCGCCTACACCAGCAGTGCCACCAAGGCGGCGAACCCGATCGAACTGCAGGTGGCGCCCGGCCGCACCTTCCGCCTGGGCGCGAGGTTCACCTGGTAGACCCGGCTCACCGGGTGGATTGAGCCGCCCGGCACCACACCGCGTCGTCCCCGTAGCCGAAGCGGGGACGGCGTTCGGGCCAGGCGAAGCGGTCCGCCACGGCCAGCCGGCGCACCGGATCATACTGCGCCGGCACCACCAGCCACTGCCATTGCAGCGCCCGGTCAAGCACCCGCGCCGTGGTCTGCAGCGCCGCGCGATCCGGCGCCGCGACCAGCCGGTCCAGCAGCGCATCCACCCGCGCATCGCGCAGGCCCGAGAGGTTGCCGCCGCCCGGCCGGTCGGCCGCGCTGGACCATAAGGTGCGCTGCTCCGCCCCCGGCCATTCCGGCGGGATGGTGAAGCGCACCACCAGATCGAAGTCGCGCGCACGGGTGCGGGCCGAGAAGGTCGCCGCATCCACCACCTCGAAGCGCGGCGCGATGCCGATGCGCCGCAGGGCGCGGAACCAGACTCCGAGCAGCGCCTGTTGCGCATTGCTCTGCGCCAGGACCGAGAGGGTGAAGGGCCTTCCATCCGTGTGCCGCACCAGCACGCCATCGGCCTCCCGCGGTGCCCAGCCGGCCGCCTCCAGCAGCGCCAGCGCCTGCTCCAGCCTGGCCCGGTCGCGGCCGCTGCCGTCGCTGGCCGGCGGCTGCCAGGCGCGCGCGAAGGCTTCGGCCGGGAACAGGCCGGGGAATTCGGCCATCAGCGCGCGTTCCGCGGCATCGGGCGGCAGGGTGGCGGCCAGGTCCGCGTTCTGGAAGAAGCTCGCGGTGCGGCGGAAGGCGCCGTGGAACAGCGCCGCATTGGCCCATTCGAAATCCAGCAGCAGCGCCAGCGCCTGGCGCACGCGCGGATCGGCGAAGCGCGGCTGGCGCAGGTTGAAGGCGAAGCCGTTCATGCCGGTGATGAACCAGTGCGGCTGTTCGATGCGCTGCACCCGGCCGTCCCGCACCGGTGGCAGGTCGTAGGCGGTGGACCAGCGGCGCGCGTCGCGTTCCACCATCCAGTCCGCGCGCCCGGCCATCAGCGCCTCGAAGGCGGCGATGCGGTCGCGGTACCAGCGCTGCTCGATGCGATCGAAATTGTGCCGGCCGCGCGCCGTCGGCAGGTCGCGTCCCCACCAGCCGGGATCGCGCTGGAAGGCCACCGACCGGCCCGGCTCCACCGCATCGACGCGATAGGGGCCGGAGCCCACCGGGATCTCCATGGTCAGCGTGTCGAAGTCCCGGCCCTGCCACACATGGCGCGGCAGCACGTGCAGCCCGCCGAGGTCGAGCGCACCGCGCCGCGCATCGCCCGGCGGCAGGGCCAGGCTGACGCGGCGAGGGCCTTCCACCACCGGGTCCGCCGCTTCCAGCATCCGGCGGTGGTGCGGTCTGCCGTGGCGCGCCAGCGTTGCCACGGTGAAGGCCACATCCTCCGCCGTCACCGGGCGGCCATCCTGGAAGCGGGCTTCGGCGCGCAGGGTGAAGCGCACGCGGCGCGCCGGCTCGTCGATCTCCACCCGCTCGGCCAGATGCGCGTAGGCGACGCTGGCTTCATCGGGCGAGGACGCCAGCAGCGTGGCATAGACCCATTCCCACACCCCCATCACGAAGCGGCCGCGCAGGGTGAAGGGGTTCAGCGTGTCGAAGGTGCCCGATTGCACCATGCGCAGCGTGCAGCCCTTCGGCGCGTCCGGCCGGACATGCGGGAAGTGGGTGAATCCGGGCGGCAGCGCCGGTTCGCCATGCGCGGCGATCGCATCCGAACGCGCCGGCGGCGCGGTGGCGTCCGCGGGCGCCATCTGTCCACCGGCCGGGGCGGCCAGCACCAGGGGGAGGAGAAGGCCGGGAAGGCCGTATATGCAATTGCGAGTCATTCGCATATAAAGGCGCCACCGGAGCGCCCCGTCCAGATGTCCCTTGCCCGCTACGTCCTGCACCGCCTGCTGCTGGTGCCCCCCACCCTGCTGGCGATCGTCGCGCTGAACTTCGCCGTGGCGCAGATGGCCCCCGGCGGGCCCGTGGAGCACCTCCTCGCCACCCTGCAGGGCGAGGTGCAGGACGCGGCGGAACGCAGCCAGGGCGCCGCCGCGCTGGAAGGGCCAAGCGCCGAATCGGCCCTGCGCTACCGCGGCAGCGAGGGCATGGACCCGCGGCTGGTGGCGGAGATCGAGCGGCAGTTCGGCTTCGACCGGCCAGCGCATGAACGCTTCCTGCTGATGCTCGGCCGGCTGCTGCGCTTCGACCTCGGCACCTCCCTGTTCCTGGACCGGCCGGTGGCGGCGCTGCTGTGGGAAAGGCTGCCGGTGTCGCTTTCGCTCGGCCTCTGGTCCACGCTGCTGACCTATCTGCTCGCCGTGCCGCTGGGCATCGCGCTGGCGTTGCGCCGCGGCGGGCGTTTCGACCGCGCGGCCACCCTCGTCACCGTCATCGCCCATGCCATCCCCGCCATGGTGATTGCGGTGGTGCTGCTGGTGCTGTTCGCCGGTGGCCGCTTCTGGCAGGTCTTCCCGCCCGGCGGCCTGGTCTCCGAGGGTTGGCAGGACATGGCATGGCCGGCACGGATCGCCGACTGGCTGTGGCATCTCTGCCTGCCGGTCGCCGCCATGGTGATCGCCGGCTTCTCCTCCCTCGCGCTGCTGACGCGCAACCTGTTCCTGGAGGAGATCGGCAAGACCTATGTGCTGCTGGCCCGCGCCAAGGGGCTGGCGCCGCGCCGCGTGCTGTTCGGCCATGTCTTCCGCAACGCCATGCTGATCGTCATCGCCGGCCTGCCGGGCGCGCTGCTGGGCATGCTGCTCGGCGGCGGCGTGCTGATCGAGGCGCTGTTCGGCCTGCAGGGCCTCGGCCTGCTCGGCATCGATGCGGCGCTGTCGCGCGACTTTCCCGTGATCTTCGGCACGCTGTGGCTGGCCACGCTGCTCGGCCTGCTGCTGCACCTGGCGTCGGACCTGCTGTATGTCGCCGTCGATCCGCGCATCGGCTTCGAGGCGCGCCGTGGCTGAGCCGGTGCGGGTCTGGCGCAGCCGGCCGGCCATCGCGCTGGCCCTGCTGGTGGCGCTGGTGGCGCCGGCCGAATTCATCGCCAATGACCGGCCGGTGCTGCTGTGGCGCGACGGTGCGCTCTCCTCCCCCGCCCTGTCCCGCCCGACGGAGCGGCAGCTGGGCGGCACGCTGCCGATCCCGGCGGATTTCCAGGACCCGGCGGTGCAGGCGCTGCTGGACCGCCAGGGCGCCTGGCAGCTCTGGCCGCCCATCCCGCATGCGCCGGACAGCATCGCCCCCGGCATGCCGCGCCCCGCCCCGGCGCCACCCTATGCGCGGCACTGGCTGGGCACGGACGACCAGGGGCGGGACGTGCTGGCGCGGCTGGTCTGGGGGCTGCGCCTGTCGCTCGGCTTCGGCGCGCTGGTCTCCGCCGGCGCGGTGCTGCTCGGCCTGCTGCTGGGCGCCTGGCAGGGGTGGCGGGGCGGGCTGGTGGACCTGGTGGTGCAGCGCCTGACGGAGATCTGGTCCGGCGTGCCGCTGTTCTTCCTGCTGCTGATCCTGGCCAGCGCCATCGCGCCCAACATCTGGGTGCTGGCGGCGCTGATGGGGCTGTTCTTCTGGATGGGCATCGCCGGCGTCACCCGCGCCGAGTTCCTGCGCCTGCGCGGCCAGGATTTCGTCCGTGCCGCCACCGCCATGGGCGCGCCCGCCTGGCGCATCATGGCGGTCCACATCCTGCCCAACGCCCTGGCGCCCACCTTGTCCATGGCGCCTTTCCTGGCCGCCGGCGCCATCACCACCCTGGCCGGGCTGGACCTGCTCGGCCTCGGCCTGATGCCCGGCACACCCTCACTGGGGGAGGCGCTGGCGCAGGCGCGCAACAACCTGCACGCGCCCTGGCTGGCCGGCGCCGCGTTGGCCGCGCTGGGCGGGCTGCTGCTGGTGCTCACCCTGCTGGGCCAGCGGCTGCGCGATGCGATGGACCCGCGCCTGGCCCCGCCGCGCCGCGTGCTGGACCCCCACCCCCTGCCCGACCCCACCCCCGGCGCGGTGCTGGAGGTGCGCGGGCTGGAGCTGGATTTCGGCGCCCACCGGGCGCTGCGCGGCGTGGACCTCGTCATCCGCCGGGGCGAGGCGGTGGCGCTGCTGGGCGATTCCGGCTCCGGCAAGTCGGTCACCGCGCTGGCCGTCTGCGGCCTGCCGCCGCCCCAGGCCAGCCGCATCGCCGGCGCCATCCGCCTCGCCGGGGCGGAGATGCTGGGCGCGCCCGAGCCGCGGCGCCGCGCCCTGCTGCGCGATCGCATCGGCCTGGTGTTCCAGGAACCCGGCGCCGCGCTGAACCCCCTGCAGCCGGTGCTGCGCCAGGTGGTGCAAGCCGCCGCCACCGCCGGGCTCGGCCGCGCCGCTGCCCGGGCCCACGCCGCCGCGCTGCTCGACATGGTCGGCCTGCCGGACCCGCTGGCGCGGCCGCGCGCCCTGCCGCACCAGTTCTCCGGCGGGCAGTTGCAGCGCGCGGTCATCGCCATGGCCATCGCCCGCGCGCCGGACCTGCTGATCGCGGATGAGCCCACCGCCTCCCTCGATGCGGATCTGCGCGGCACGCTGCTGGCGCTGCTGGACGATCTGCGGCGGCGGCTGGGCATGGCGCTGCTGCTGATCACGCATGACGTGGATGCGGCACGCGCCGTCGCCGGGCGCATCCTGGTGATGCAGGAAGGCCGCATCGTGGCGGAGGTGCCGGCGGCGGCGCTGGGCCAGACCACCGCGCCCGCCCTGCGCCGGCTGCTGGACCCGCCATCCGCCCCGCCCCGCCCGCCCGGCCCGCCGGGCGCCGCCGGTGCGCCGCTGCTGCGCGCCCAGGGGCTGACCGTGCGCTACCCCGGCGCCACCCGTCCGGCGATCGCCGGCATCGACCTGGTGCTGCATCGTGGCCGGACGCTGGCCGTCACCGGCCCCTCCGGCTGCGGCAAGACGACGCTGGCGCTGGCGCTGCTGCGGCTGCTGCCGGTGGAGGGCACGGTGCGGCTGGACGGCCGCCCCCTGCCGCCCGGCCGCGCCTGGCGGCGGCGGATGCAGGTGGTGTTCCAGAACCCGGCCACCAGCCTCTCCCCCCGCCTGCGCGTCGGCGCGCTGCTGGCGGAACCGCTGCGCCTGCACCTGCCGCATCTGACCGCCGCCGCCCGCACCCAGCGCATCGCCGCCGCCCTGGCAGAGGTGGGGCTGGACCCCGCGCTGGCCGCGCGCCACCCCGCGGCGCTGTCCGGCGGCCAGCGGCAACGCGTCGCCATCGCCCGGGCGCTGATCGCCGGGCCGGACATCCTGCTGCTGGACGAGCCGACCTCCGCGCTCGACCGCAGCGTGGAGGCCGAGGTGGTGGCGCTGCTGGCCCGGCTGCAGGCGGCGCGCGGCTTCGCCTGCCTGCTGGTGACGCATGACCGCCGCCTGGTCACCGCGCTGGCCGATGCCGAGCTGCGCCTGTCGGCCGGCCGCATCATTGGCCACCGCCTGCTGCATCCCCCCATCCCGGAGACCGTGACATGACCGAGACAGACCTGCCCGCCCGCTTCCTGCTGACCGCGAGCGCCGCCCAGGCCGCCGCCCTGCTGCCGGCGCTCGGCCGCGTCATGCTCGGCCTGAATCGGGCCGGCGCCACGCATGAACGCATCGGCGTGGTGGAGCACGCGCGGGCGGAGGACGGCTACCTCCACATCGGCGGCGCGGCGCAGGATGCACGGCTCGACCTCGCGCCGGTGGCGCGGCTGGTGGCGGACCGCAGCAGCGTGATGCGCGGCAAGGTCTATCCGCGCATCGAGTTCCAGGCCGAGGATGGCAGCGTGCTGCTCTCCGTCACCGGGATGGAAGGCGCGGAACCGTTCGACGCCGAGCTGCGCGACTGGGCCGGCACGCCGCAGGACGCCCCGCCCCGCCCCGCCGCGCCCACCGAACCCAATGCGGCGCCGGTGCCGCAGGATGCCGGCGGCGCCGCCCTGGCGGCGCTGTGCGACAGCGGCGGGGAGGTGGAGATCCGCCTCGGCACCGGCGTGGCGCAGCAGGGCTGGCGCGGCCGGATCGAGGCGGTGAAGCCCGCCATGGGCTTCGCCAACATCATCCGCCCCGATTTCCACCTGCACCTGCGCGACGGCAGCGTGCCCGCGCTGCGCGCCACGCCGGAGGGTTTCGTGGCGCTGGACGCGGCGGGCGAGCCAACCGGCCTGGTGCTGCGCCCGCTGGACGCGGCGGCGGCGGCGGCGCTGGCCGGGCTGGCCTGACCTTGCGCGGCCCCGCCTGGCTGCACCGGTGGTGGCGGGACGGCTTCGTGCTGCTGCGCGGCCTGCCGCGCCGCCGGGCGGATGCGCTGCTGGCGCTGCTCGGCCGCGTCGCCCGGCGCGCGCCGGGCGCGGCGGAGCGGCGGCGCTGGGTGATGGAATCGGACCTGCCGGCGGCGCGGCGCGGCGCGCCCCTACCGCCCGGCCGCGACGCGGTCTTCATCCTGGGGGAGCCGGAGCGGCTCTCGCCGCTGTTCCTGCAGGCCGCAGCCGCGCCGCTGGCGGCCATCGCGCCGGCGCTCGGCACCAAGCGGCCGGTGTTCCACTTCGCCAATGTCACCCAGAAGGCGCCAGGCTTCGGCAGCGGCATCGCCTGGCACCGGGATTTTCCCAACCGCTACATCACCACGCGGCGCGGCCGCTTCCTGCGGGCGCTGCTGTGCCTGGAGGCGATGGGGCCCGGCAATGGCGGCACCGCGCTGCGGCCCGGCTCGCAGCGCGGCGCCGGGCGCGCCTCCATCGTGCCGCGCTGCCCGGCGGGGGCCATGCTGCTGCTGCATCCGCGGCTGCTGCATGGCGGCGCGCCCAACCGCGGCAGCCGACCACGCCGGCTGCTGGTGGCGCAATGGGGCCGGCCGGACGACCCGCCCCTGGGTCCGGAACGGGAAGCCTGGACCGGTCGCCGCTTCAGGCCTCCGCCGGCGCCGTGATGGTCTGCAGCACGTCGAACCCCTCGAATTGCGGCGGGCCCAGCGTCTGCGGCTTGCTCTGCCCGGCACCGCCATGCGCGGCGCGGAACTGCATGGACTTCGTCCAGGCCTCGAAAGCCTCCCGCGTCGCCCAGACCGTGAAGGAGGAATACAGGATGTGGTCCTCCGCCTGCGGGCCCTTCAGCAGGTGGAAGGTGACGAAGCCCGGCACTTCGTGCAGGCGGCTGTCACGGGTCAGCCAGCGCTGCTCGAAGGCCTCGGCCTCGCTGGGAATGACGCGGAATCGGTTGGCGGCGACGAACATGCCTCAGGCTCCTTGCGCTGGCCGCTCCGCATATTGCGAATCGTTCGCAGCTACAAGATGACCGTGTTGGACCCCGGAGACGCCGCATGACCTTCCCGCACCCCCGCGCCACCTGGCTGGACCCCGCCACCGGCGCGCAACGCGAGGCGGCGGCGCTGCTGCGCGACATGGCCGGCCGCCAGGCCGTGCTGCTGGGCGAGACGCATGACAGCGCGGAGATCCACCGCTGGCAGTTGCAGGTGGCCACCTGCCTGCACCTGCTGCGCCCGGACCTGCAGATGGGGTTCGAGATGTTCCCGCGTCGGGTGCAGCCGGTGCTGGATGCATGGGTCGCCGGCAGCCTGTCCACCGCAGCTTTCCTGGAGCAGGTCGACTGGCCGGCGGTCTGGGGCTTCCCGCCGGAGATCTACCTGCCGCTGTTCCACTTCTGCCGGCAGCAGGCGGTACCCATGCTGGCGTTGAATTGCGACCGCCCGCTGGTGACCCGCATCGGCCGCGATGGCTGGGCGGCCGTGCCGGCGGCGGAGCGCGAAGGGCTGACGCCCGCCGCCGCCGCCACCCCCGGCCACCGCGCCCATCTCGGCCGCCTGACCAACCGCCCGGAGACGGAGGTGACGGACCGCTTCCTGCGCGCCCAGCAGGTGTGGGACCGCGCCTTCGCCTGCCGCATCGCAGGCGCCATCGCGGCGGCGGAGCAGGCCGGTCGGCGCAGCCCGCTGGTGGTGGGCATCATCGGCCGCGGCCACCTGGAATTCGGCCACGGCACGCCGCACCAGCTGCGCGACCTGGGCATCACCGACACTGCCGTGCTGCTGCCGACCGAGGCGGCGCAACACGACCCGTCGGCGATCCGGGGCATCGGCGCGGCGCTGTTCCGGCTGGACCGGCCGGAGCCACCGGCGGTGCGCATGGTCACGCGCTAGAGGGCGGCGGGTCTTCGCCCTCGCCGGGCTCGGCGCCGCGTTCCGGCTTCAGCGGCGTCAGCAGGTACAGCGTGATGGCCGCGGCCGCACAGACCGCGACGGCGACATGGTAGCTGCCCAGCGCCACGGCCGCGCCGATGGTGCCCGTGGCCCAGATGCTGGCGGCCGTCGCCGTGCCGCGCACCTCCGCCCCGCCCTTCAGGATGGCGCCGGCGCCGATGAAGCCGATGCCCGTGATCACGCCTTCCATGATCCGCGCCATCGCCTCCGGGCTGCCGCCCATGGTGGGTTCCGCCGCCTGCACGAAGCCGCAACTGGCCACCGCCACCAGCGGGAAGGTGCGCAGCCCGGCGCTGTTGGATTCCCGTTCCCGGTTCCAGCCGATGATGAAGGCCAGCACATAGGCGATGCCGAGGTCTCGCAGGTGCGGCCCATAGCCCGCGGCCAGATCCGCCAGCCAGCCTGTCATCGTCGCCGTCTCCACACTGCATCCTTCCATCTGCAGGAACCCGCCGGCATCGCTTCGGTTGCATCCCGTTGCACGTCCCGCTCTGGCGCGACGCGGGCGGAGGCGTTGCCCCGGGCTGCCCGGCTTCGCGCCCGCCTCCCAGCTCAGCACACCGGCCTCGCGCGGGGTCGGGGCGGCGGCACGTGCTGGCTGGCGGCAGGGGGCTTGGCGTAGCGGCTGGATTTTCGAACATGCTTGCTTGATCGAACATCCACCCCTAGCATCGGCGCATCGAGAGGATGTGCCGTGCCCCCACGCCCCCTTCCCCGGCCCGCCGAGAACGATGCGGTACTGGTCAGCCAGGATGTGCTCTCCCGCCTCAAGGGCGACATCCTGGACGGCCATTTCGCGCCCGGCGCGCGGCTGCGCTTCGCCGAGTTGCAGCGCCTGTACGGCGCCGGCATCGGCACGCTGCGCGAAGCCCTGTCGCACCTGCTGCCGGAAGGGCTGGTGGAGCTGGACGCCAATCGCGGCTTCCGCGTCGCCGCCATCTCCGCCGAGGATCTGCGCGACGTCTCCGACCTGCATGTCGAGTTCGAGCAGCGCGCCATCGTGCAATCCGTGCGCCATGGCGGGGAGGCCTGGGAATCCGGCCTGGTGCTGGCCTTCCACCGCCTGGCGCGGATCGAGCGCCTGACGCGCGAGGAACGCAAGCAGCGCAGCAGCGAATGGCTGGCCGCGCACCGGGACTTCCACCGCGCCTTGGTCGCCGCCTGCCCGTCCCGCTGGCTGCTGCGGCTGCGGGCGCAGACCTTCGACCACATGGAACGCTACCGCCTGGTGTCGCAGCGCCACCGCCCGCTGGGCCCTTCGAAGCGCGCGGAGCATGAGGCGATCCAGGCCGCGGCGCTGGCCCGCAAGGCGGAGCTGGCCGGCGAGCTGCTGGCCGCGCATCTGCGCGAAACCACGGAAACGGTGCTGCGCCACGCACCGCAATTCATGCCGCCGCCGCCGGGCTAGCACGGCGGCAGACGGCGGGGAGGAAACGACAACATGCCAGAGCCCATCATCAAGATCCACGACCTGGCCTGGATCCGCCTGGGCGCGCCGGACCTCGACCAGGCGGAGGGCTTCCTGACCGATTTCGGCCTGCTGCGGCAGGTGCGGACCGATGACGCGCTGTACATGCGCGGCACCGGGGAAGCGCAGCACATCCACATCACCGAACGCGGCCCGGACCGCGTGCTGGCCATCGGTTTCCTGGCGGAGAGCGAGGCCGACCTGCACCGCCTGGCACGCGAGGCTGCCGGCGCCTCGGGCGTGGAGCCGCTGAACCAGCCGGGTGGCGGCAAGCGCGTGCGGCTGAAGGAACACAACGGCTTCACCATCGAGGTGGTGCACGGCACGCCCACCGTGGCGAAGCTGCCGGAACGCCACAGCGTGATGAACACCGGCGCGGCGCGCGAACGCCTGGGCGAGTTCCAGCGCATCACGCCACGGCCTTGCCAGGTGAAGCGCATCGGCCATGCCGTGCTCAGCACGCCGGACATCGAGGGCTCCGTCGCCTGGGCGCAGCTTCATCTCGGCTTCGTGGTGTCCGAGCACGTGCATGCGGAGGACGACCCGGACCTGCTGCTGGCCAGCTTCAACCGCGCCGATCGCGGCGAGGAATTCGTCGACCACCACATCATGATGTTCGGCCGCCACCACCGCGCCGGCCTCAACCACGTGTCCTTCGAGGTGCAGGACATCGACGACCTGCATGCCGGGCATGACTGGCTGAAGGCGCAGGGCCGGCAGCATCTGTGGGGCATCGGCCGGCACCTGCTGGGCAGCCAGATCTTCGACTACTGGAAGGACCCCTGGGGCCGGGTGCATGAGCATTGGACGGACACCGACGTGCTGAACGCCGCCATGGCGCCGCGGAAGGTGCCGAAAAGCGAAGGGCTGCGCAGCCAATGGGGCCCGCAGGCGCCCCAGGAGTTCCGCGAAGCCGCCAGCGTCTGACCACCACCCGGGAGGAAACCAAGAACATGATCACCCGCCGCGCCGCGCTCGGCCTGCTGGCCGCGCCTGCCCTCATCCGTCCTGCCGCCGCCGCCTGGCCGGACCGCCCCGTGCGCCTGCTGCATGGCTTCGGCCCCGGCGGCACCGCCGACATCCTGGCCCGCCTGCTGGCCACCCCGATCGGCGAGGCGCTGGGCCAGCCCGTGGTGGTGGAACCGCGCCCCGGCGCCGGCGGCAACATCGCCTCCGGCCAGCTGGCCCGCGCGCCGGCGGATGGCCACACGCTGGCGCTGCTGACCGGCGGCCACGCCGTCAGCGCCGCCTTCGCCCAGGGGCTGACCTTCGACCCGCTGAACGATTTCGACTTCCTCTCCCTGGTCGTGCGCTACGCCTTCGTCGTCGCGGTGCGCGCCGACAGCCCGGCGCAGGACCTGAAGGGGCTGCTGGAGCGCGCGCGCAACCCGAACGCCGTCACCTTCGGCTCCGCCGGCGTCGGCTCCACGCATCATCTGGTGGGGGAGATGCTGAACGCGGTGGCCGGCGTGCAGATGCAGCACGTGCCCTATCGCGGCGATGCCGCCGGCACCACGGCGCTGCTGGCCGGCGACATCGGCGCCATGGTGACCACCAGCGTCGGCGTGATGCCGCATGTCCGCGCCGGCACGGTGCGCTGCCTGGCGGTGACGGCGACGCGGCGGTCGCGCCTGCTGCCGGAGGTGCCGACGGTGGCGGAGGCCGCGCTGCCGGGCTTCGAGGCGCCGACCTGGGCCGGCATCGCCGCGCCGCGCGGGCTGCCGGAGCCGGTGGCGCTGCGCCTGCACGGCACCATCGCCCAGACGCTTGCCGACCCCGCCCTGCGGCAGCGCCTGGCGGAGCTGGTGGATGGCGAGGTGGATGCCGGCCGCCCCGGCGACATGCGCCCCTTCGTCGCCAGCGAGATCGCCCGCTGGCGCCAGGTGATCGAGCGCCAGGGCATCCGCATGCAGGGCTGAGGGAGACCCCGCGCCGGCGCTGCTACAGCGGCGCCGGCATGGCCACGCCGTGGCGCGCGGCGGCCTCGCCCAACTGCTTCCACACCGCCGGCGGCAGCGGGATGCCTTCCGCCAGGCGCCGCGCGCGCTCCGCATCGCCGCGTTCGCCGGGCAGGCTGAGCGCATCGACGCCCGCGGCGCGCGGCTGGGCCGCCACGGTGGCCGCCAGGTCGTCCACATCCGCGGTGAACGCCGCCGCGTCGCCGAAGGCGGCGAGGTCCAGCGCGATGGCGATGCCGTTCATGCCGTAGCCGCGTTCGCCGCGCAGCGCCGGGGCGATCACCGGGTTGCCGGCGGCCAGGCTGGCCAGGCACTCGATCATCAGCGACAGCCCGGCGCCCTTGTAGCCCGCCATGGGCTGCAGCGTGGCGACGGCGGCGGCATCTGTGGTCGGCGCGCCCGCGGCATCGATGCCCCAATCGGCCGGGATCGGCGTGCCGGTCTGCTTCGCACCCATCACCTTGCCCAGCGCCGCCGTCGCCGTCGCCAGGTCGATCAGCAGCGGCGGGCGGCCGGCGGCGGGAATCGCGATGGCGATGGGATTGGTGGAGACCACGGCCTTGCGGCTGCCCGGCCAGGCCATCAGCGGGATGGAGGCGGTCATCACCAGCCCTGCCATGCCGGCCTCCGCCGCGCGAAGCGCGAAATGGCCCACGGCGCCGGCATGGGTGATGCCGCGCGCCACGCACCAGCCGACATGCACGCGCCGCGCCGCGGCGATGGCTTCGTCCATCGCGCGGTGCATCGCCACGGGCCCCGGCGCCGAATCCGCATCCAGCAGCGCGATCGCGCCGGCCGCGCGCAGCAGCGTCATCGCCGGCCGCGGGCGGATGTCGCCGGCGGCGATCTGCTCCAGGTAGCGCGGGATGCGCATGACGCCGTGGCTGTCCACGCCGCGGAGATTGGCCCAGACCAGCGTCTCCGCCCACAGCGCCGCATCCGCGGGCGTGCAGCCGGCGGCTTCCAGGATGCCGGCGGCCAGCGCCTGCAGCGCCGGCGCCGCGAGGCGCGGCCTCGCGCTCATGCCGGGACCGATGCCGGGAACGGGGCGGGGAAATGCACGTCGAGCCAGCCCTTCAGCAGGCCGGCGGTGCGCTGGTTGCCGGCGGCGAGCGGGAAATGGTCGGTGCCGGTGATCAGCACGAGGTCCTTCGGCTGGCCCGCCTTCTCCCACAGCCGGATGGATTGCTCGGTGGGGGTCACCGTGTCGTCCGCGCCGTGCAGGAACAGCACCGGGCGCGGGCTGATCCAGTGCACCACCTCCTCCGCCCTGAAGTCGAACATGGATTGCGCGGTGTCGGCGGAGACCTCCATCAGCGCGTTGGGCGAGAGGTTCTTGCGCAGGTGCTCCTGCATCGGCACCACGTCGAAACGCGGCACCGTCATCGCCTGGCCGGTGCTTTCCTTGTGCGCGCGGTTCGCCGCCAGCATGCCGGTGAACTTCGCCCAGGCTTCGGGCGTGGCGTGCTGGCCCTGGAACTTGCGCTCCCCATGCCCCCAGCCGCAGGAGGAGATGACGGCGGCGAAGCGCTGGTCCACGGCGCCGGCATAGCAGGCGACGGCGGCGCCGAAGCTGTGGCCGATCACGGCGATGCGCTGCGGGTCGATCTCCTCCCGCGCGCTCAGCCAGTTCAGCGCGTTCTTCGCATCCGCCACCTGGTCGTGGCACAGCACGTAGCCGCGCCGGCCTTCGCTCTTGCCGCAGCCGCGGAAGTCGAAGCGCAGCACGGCATAGCCGAAGCCTTCCAGCAGGCGCGCCATGATCTCCGCATGGCTCTTGTCCTTGGAGCCGATGAAGCCGTGCAGCACGATGAAGGCCGGCAGTTTCTGCCCCGGGCGGTGGCCTGCCGGGATGTGCAGGTCGCCGGCCAGCGCAAGGCCGTCCGAGGGGAAGGTGATCGGCATGTCCATCGGCGGGCCTCCCATAGCGCGGCACACGCAGCGCCGCGTGTGCCGGGAGTAGGCCACGGATTTTCGAACATGACAACTTGTTCGAAGGAAATCAGGGTCAGCCGGAGGTCGGCCGGCTGCCCTTGAACAGCGGCCGCGTGGTGCGCGCGGCGTAGCGCCAGCGGCCATCCGCGCCGCGCACGCACGCATCCGTGACGGCGCCGATCAGGATCGGCGGTTCCGACAGCAGCGGCGGCTCGCCATCCTCGGCGTAGAGGCACATGGTCCATTCCGCCGTCGCATGGTCGGCATCCTGCACCGTGACGTGGAAATTGTGGATCAGGTGCCGCGCCACCCGCGGCCCGCGCCCCTCGCGCTCCGCATAGAAGGCGCGGATCGCCTCGCGCCCGGTGCGGGCCTTGTGGCTGGTGGTATAGACCCCGTCCTCCGTGAAGTGCTCGTGCGCGTTGCGTCCCCAGTTCAGGTCCACGTCGTGCCAGAAGGCGATGTTGAGGATTTCCAGCTCCTGCCGGATGCGCAGCGCGTCGAAGTCCATGGCGGGGTGCGTCCTGTGTCAGTCCACCGAGATGTTGGCGGCGGCGATGATCGGCCGCCATTGCTCGACCTCCGCCGCCATGCGCTGCGTCAGTTCCGCCGGCGTGCCGCCCAGCGGCGTCAGCCCCAGCGGCTGCAACAGCGACCGCGTCTCGTCCATCGCGAGATAGGCGTTGCTGGCGGCGTTCAGCTTCGCCACCGTCTCCGCCGCCAGCCGTGCCGGGCCGAGCAGGGAAATCCAGCCGGTGGCGCGGTAATCCGCGATGCCCTGCGCCTGCACCGGCGGCACGCCGGGCAGCTGCGGGATGGCCTGCGTCGCGGTGATGCCCAGGGCGCGCAGCGTGCCGGCCTGGATATGCGGCAGGTAGGTGGTGACCAGGTCGATGCCCATGTCCACCGCGCCGGCCAGCAGGTCGTTGGTCAGCGGCGCGGAGCCGCGATAGGGCACCAGGTTCAGGCGGATGCCGGTGCGATGCATCAGCAGCTCGATCGCCAGATGCGCGGCGGAGCCCAGCGGCGGCGTACCGCAATTCACCTTTTCCGGATTCGCCTTCGCGAACGCCACCAGCTCCTGCACCGTGCGATAGGGCATGGCGCTGCGCGCGGCGATGACGATGGGCAGTTCCGCCAGCAGCGCGATCGGCGCCAGGTCGGTGGAAGGGTTGAACGGCATCGACTTGAACAGCAGCGTGTTGTTGGTGATCGGGCCGTTGGTGGTGACCATCAGCGTGTGCCCGTCCGGCGCCGCGCGGGCGACAGAGGCGGCGCCGATATTGCCGTTGGCGCCGGACCGGTTCTCCACCACGAAGGCCTGGCCGAAGCGTTCGGAAAAATTGCGCGAGACGGCGCGCGCCAGCACATCCGTGGACCCGCCGGCCGGCCAGGGCACCACGACGGTGACGGGCCGACTGGGCCAGGCCTGCGCGCGGGCGGGAAGCGAGGTTGCGGCAAGCCCCGTGCCGATGGCCAGGCCGCCGAGCCGCCGCCTCGTGATTCTGGACATGGTGTCCTCCCTTCCTGGTTCTTCATGGGCCTGCCGCGGGGCAGGGTGGTTCATTCGCGTGGGATGCCCGCCGCGACGGCCAGCGCGCGCCACAGCGGCACCTCCGTACGCAGCCGGGCGGCCAGCGGCGCCGGCCCGTCCAGCAGCGTCGCCGCCCCCAGCTCCGCCATGCGCAGCGCCAGCGGGGCGCCCTGGCGCAGCGGCGCCAATTCCCGCATCAGCGTTGCCACCGCATCGGCCGGCAGGTCGCGCGGGCCGAACAGGCCGAACCACAGCTCCACGCCCTCATAGGCCGGCACCAGTTCCGGGATGGCCGGCGCCTCCGGCAGCAGCGGGCTGCGGGCGCGCGCGCAGCTGGCCAGGGCGCGCAGCCGGCCGCCGCGGATATGCGCCAGCACCTCGATCGGGCTGAGGAAGCCGGAGGCGACCTCGCCGGCCAGCAGCGCGGTGGCGGAGGGGGCGGAGCCGCGATAGGGCACGTGCAGCAGGTCCACCGCCGCCCGGGCGCGCAGCAACTCGCCCGCCAGGTGCACGGTGGTGCCGATGCCGGCGGTGCCGAAGCTGACGGCGCCCTGCCGCGCCTTCGCCTGCGCCAGGTAGTCCGCGAGATCCCGGAACGGCGAATCTGCGCGCACCACCAGCAGGATGGGCGAGGCCGCCGTCATCGTCACCGGCACCAGATCGGCCAGCGGGTCGAAGCCCGGGTCGCGCTGCAGCGCCGGCAGGATGGCGACGGCGGAGGTGCTGTGCAGCAGCGTGTGCGTGTCCGCCGCCTGCACCATGGCGCGGATGCCCAGCGCGCCGCCGGCGCCGGAGCGGTTCTCCACCACGAAGGGCTTGCCGAGGCGCCGTGCCAGGTGGTCCGCGATGATGCGCGCCGGGATGTCCGTGGTGCCGCCGGGGGCGAAGGGCACGATGATGCGCGCGGCGCGCGACGGCCAGGGCAATTCCGCCCGCGCAACCCCGAGGCAGGAAGGCGCCGCCAGGCCGGCGAGGCCCGCCGCCAGCAGCGTGCGGCGCCGGGGTGCAGGGGGTGGCGGGGCAGCCGGTGGCGGGCCGGGCGGCATCGGGCGTTCCTCCGCGGCGCCTTTCCGGTGCCGTTGCGAAGGAGGCTACCGACTTCGCGGGGGTCATCCAGCGCGGCGACGGTGCATTCCGGCCTGCGGAACGGGTCCAGCCCGGCCTCGGCGGCGGCGGCGCCGCGGCCTAGCCTCGGCCCAGCAGGGGGAAGACGACATGCAGGCTGATGACCCGGGCACCGCGCCGCGCGCGGCACGGTTCCGCGTGCCGCCCTTGGCCTGCGACGCGCATTGCCACGTCTTCGGCCCCGCCGAGCGCTTCCCCTACGCGCCGGGCCGCCGCTACACGCCGGAGGACCGGCCGAAGGAGGTGCTGGCCGCGCTGCACCGCCGCCTCGGCCTCGGCCGTGCCGTGATCGTGCAGGCGAGCTGCCACGGGACCGACAACCGCGCCATGCTCGACGCCCTGCGCAGCGCGCCCACCCGCACCCGCGGCGTGGCGATGATCGACGATGCGACGACGGAGGCAGCGCTGCGCGACATGCAGGATGCCGGCGTACGCGGCATCCGCTTCAACTTCATCGCGGCGCTGGGCGGCGCGCCGGACATGGGCGTGTTCCACCGCGCCGCGGACCGCGCCCGCAAGCTTGGCTGGCACATGGTGATGCAGCTGCAGGGGGATGGCGTGACGCGGATGGCGCCGGTGATCCGCGCGCTCGGCATGCCGGTGGTGATCGACCATATGGGCCGCGTCGACCCGGCGCTCGGCGTGGAGGGCCCGGCCTTTCGCGACCTGCTCGACCTGCTGCGCGATCCGCGCATCTGGGTGAAGCTGAGCGGGGCGGAGCGCATGACCCAGGCCCCCTTCACCGACGCCCTGCCCTTCGCGCGCGCCCTGCTGCAGGCGGCGCCGGAGCGCGTGCTGTGGGGCACGGATTTCCCGCACCCCAACCTGGCGACGCCGGTGGAGGAGCAGGTGCTGCTGGATCTCGTCGCGGATTTCGCGCCGGCGGAGGCAGACCGCCAGCTTCTGCTGGTGGACAACCCCGCCACGCTCTACGGCTTCCCCCGGAAAACGCTGCCAGAAGGAGAACCGCGATGAGCGAGGCGAAGCCGGGTGGCCTGGGCCCCTATGCCCTGCAGGGGCGCGTTGCGGTGATCAGCGGCGGCAGCAGCGGCATCGGCGCCGCCGCCGCGCGCCGCCTGGCCGAACAGGGCGCCACCATCGCCGTCGGCTACAACACCGGCCGCGACCGGGCGGAAGCCCTGGCGGCGGAACTGCCAGGGTCGGGCCACATCGCGCTGCACCTGCCGATGGGCGACAGCGCCGCGATCCGCGCCGCCGCGGCCGAGGTGGAGACCAGGCTGGGCCGTGCCGACATCCTGGTGAATTCCGCCGGCACCACCCGCGCCGTGCCGCATGCGGACCTGGATGCGCTGGACGACGAGACCTTCGACCGCATCCTGCTGACCAATGTCCGCGGCCCCTACGCCACCATCCGCGCCTTCGTGCCGCTGCTGCGGCGTGGCGGGGATGCGGTGATCATCAACATCTCCTCCCTCGCCGGGATCAACGGGCTGGGCAGCAGCATCGCCTACTGCGCCTCCAAGGCGGCGCTGGACACCATGGGCCTGTCGCTGGCGCGGGTGCTGGGGCCGGAGATCCGCGTCATCGGCGTCTCCCCCGCCGCGGTCGATACCGGCTTCGTGCCGGGCCGCAGCCGGGAAGCGGTGCTGAAGCAGGCGGCCGCCCTGCCGCTGCCGGTGGTCTGCCAGCCGGATGACGTGGCGCTGGCGGTGGTGGCGGCCGTGACGCATCTGCGGCTGAGCACGGGCACCACGCTGCTGGTGGATGGCGGCCGGCACCTGTAGCCCTGCCGGGCCCGGCAGGGCTACAGGTGCTGCTCAGCCGGGCGGCAGCGCCATCTGCCGGCGCAGCCAGTCCAGCCTTTCCGCCGCAGCGGCGGCGGCCAGCGCCTCGATCTCCCGGTAGGCGGCCAGCACCTCCTCCCCGAAGGGGGTCAGGGCACTGCCGCCGCCGCGCGCGCCGCCCTTGGCCGGGGCCACCACCGGCGCGTGGAAATGCCCGTTCATGGCCGACACCAGGTCCCAGGCGCGCTGGTAGGACATGCCCATGCGCCGCCCGGCCGCGGCGATCGACCCCGTCTCCCGGATCGCCTCCAGCAGGTCGGCCTTGCCGGGGCCGAAGGGCATGTCCTTGGCCAGCAGGACGCGGATGCGCAGGGGGGACGGCATGGGGCCCCAGGAAACCATGGAAGGTGGCGGGCGGGAACGGGCTTGATCTGGAGTCGCCGATCGATATCTTCCCTAATGGATATCGCCGCCGGGAGACCGCTCATGCGCCGCCGTGCCCTGGCCGCTCTGGCCCTGCTGCCAGCCCTGGCGCGCGCAGCCCGGGCGCAGCCGCAGCCCGCCACCGTCTTCGCCGCCGCCAGCCTGACGGACGCCCTGCGCGCCCTGGGGCAGGCGTGGGCGGCGCGCGGCAACCCGGCGCCGCGCCTGTCCTTCGCCGCCTCCTCGGCCCTCGCCCGGCAGATCGAGCAGGGGGCGGGCGTCGACCTGTTCCTCTCGGCCGATGAGCCCTGGATGGATTATCTTCAGTCCCGCGGCCTGATCCTGGAGGCCAGCCGGATCAGCCCGATCGGCAATGCGCTGGTGCTGGTGGCCCCCGCAAGGCCCGCCCGCGCGCCGGTGGCGCTGGGGCGCGGCGCGGATTTGCTGGCACTGGCCGATGGGGGCCGCATCGCCACCGGCGATCCCGCCCATGTGCCGGCCGGCCGCTACGCCCGCGCCGCGCTGGAATGGATGGGGCAGTGGAACGCCGTGTCCCCACGCCTGGCACGCGCCGACAATGTGCGCTCCGCCCTGCTGCTGGTGGAGCGGGGGGAGGTGCCGCTGGGCATCGTCTATGCCACCGACGCGGCGGCCAGCCGCGGCGTCACCGTGCTGGGCACCTTCCCCGCCGGCAGCCACCCCCCCATCACCTACCCCTTCGCCCTCACCCGCCGCGCCGCCGGGCACGCCCCGGCGCGGGCGCTGCACGCCTTCCTCGCCGGGCCGGAGGCCACCGCCACCTGGCAGCGCTTCGGCTTCGGCCTGGCGCGCTGATGGAGCTCTCCGCCGAGGAATGGCAGGCGATCCGCCTGAGCCTGGAGGTTGCCGGCCGCTCCGTCCTGGTCGGGCTGGTGCCGGCGGTGCTGGTGGCGCTGCTGCTGTCGCGCAGCCGCTTCCCGGGGCGCTTCCTGCTGGATGCGCTGGTGCACCTGCCGCTGGTGGTGCCGCCGGTGGTGGTGGGCTGGGCGCTGCTGATGCTGTTCGGGCTGCGCGGGCCGATCGGCGCGCCGCTGCATGACTGGTTCGGCATCCGCCTGGTCTTCACCACCGAAGGCGCGGCGCTGGCCACCGCCGTGATGTCCTTCCCGCTGATCGTCCGCGCCGTGCGGCTGGGGCTGGACCAGGTGGACCCGGGGCTGGAAGCGGCAGCGCGGACGCTGGGCGCCGGCCCGCTGGACCGCTTCCTGACCGTCACGCTGCCGCTGATGGCGCCCGGCATCCTGGCCGGCGCCGTCACCGCCTTCGCCGCCGGGCTGGGCGAATTCGGCGCCGTCATCACCTTCGCCTCCAATATCCCGGGCGAGACGCAGACCCTGCCGCTGGCCATCTACACCGCCACGCAATCCCCGGGCGGGGAGGCGGTGGCGGCGCGGCTGGCCGGCCTCTCCCTGGCCCTGGCCGTGGCCCTGCTGCTGCTGGCGGAATGGGTCGCCCGGCGCATGCACCTTCTGCTCGGCCGCGCCTGAGCATGCTGGAGGTCTCGGTCCGCCACCGCTACGGGCGGGACGGCTTCGCGCTGGATGCCGGCTTCACGGTGGCGGAGGCCGGCGTGACGGCGCTGTTCGGCCCTTCCGGCTGCGGCAAATCCACCCTGCTGTCCATCGTCGCCGGGCTGCTGCGGCCGGATGCGGGGCGCGTGGTGCTGGGCGGCACCGTGCTGGTGGACACGGCGCGGCGGGTGTTCCTGCCGCCGGAAGCCCGGCGCTGCGGCGTGGTGTTCCAGGATGCGCGGCTGTTCCCGCATCTCAGCGTCGCCAGCAACCTGCGCTACGGGCTGACGCGCGCGCCGCGCGACGCCACCGGCCCCGGGATGGCGGAGGTGGTGGCGCTGCTGGGGCTGGAGGCGTTGCTGGCCCGCCGCCCCGCCGGGCTTTCGGGCGGGGAGCGCCAGCGCGTGGCGCTCGGCCGCGCCCTGCTCGCCCGCCCCTGCCTGCTGCTGATGGATGAGCCGCTGGCGGCGCTGGATGCGGGCAGGCGGGCGGAGGTGCTGCCCTTCCTCGCCCGGCTGCGCGACGCCGCCCGCCTGCCCATCCTCTACGTGACCCATGCGCTGGAGGAGGTGGACGCGCTGGCCGACCGGCTGGTGCTGCTGCGCGACGGCCGGGTGCTGGCAGAGGGCGCGGTGGAGGACCTCGCCACCCGCACCGACCTGCCGCTGGCCGCGCGGCGCGATGCCGGCGTGCTGCTGCCCTGCACGGTGGCGGCGACCGATCCCGGCGGGCTGACCCGGCTGGACTTTCCCGGCGGCACGCTGCTGGCCACCGCACGGCCGGAGCCGCCGGGCACCCGGCTGCGCCTGCGCATCCGCGCCCGCGACGTGGCCCTGGCGGTGGCGGAACCGCGCGGCCTGTCGACGCGCAACATCCTGCCCGCCGTGATCCAGGACCTGGCCCCCGGCAGCGCGCCGCAGGAGGTCTTCGTGCGCCTGGCCGTCGGCCCCAGCACCCTGCTGGCCCGCCTCACGGAGGACAGCGTGGCCCGCCTGGCGCTGCGGCCGGGGATTCCGGTCTGGGCGCTGCTGAAGGCGGTGACTTTCGACCATCTGGGCGGGGTGCGGTAGCCGGCTGCGGGGATCCGGCCGATCGCCCCCAATGGCCTTCGCCCTACCCCCGCAGGTGGCAGGAAGCGAAATGGCCGGGCGCCACTTCCCGCAATTCCGGCACCACCGTCTGGCAGGGATCCGCCTTCGCGATCGGGCAGCGGGTGTGGAAATGGCAGCCGCTGGGCGGGTTCAGCGGGCTCGGCACGTCGCCCTTCAGCCGGATGCGCTGGCGCTTCACCGTCGGGTCCGGGATCGGCACGGCGCTCAGCAGCGCTTCCGTGTAGGGGTGCACCGGGTTGGCGTAGAGGTCGCGGGCGGAGGCGATCTCCACGATCCGCCCGAGATACATCACCGCGACGCGGTTGCTGATATGCTCCACCACCGACAGGTCATGCGCGATGAACAGGTAGGTCAGGCCGAACTTCGCCTGCAGGTCTTCCAGCAGGTTCACCACCTGCGCCTGGATCGAGACATCCAGCGCGGAGACCGGCTCGTCGCAGACCACCAGCTTGGGGGAGACCGCCAGGGCGCGGGCGATGCCGATGCGCTGGCGCTGGCCGCCGCTGAATTCATGCGGGAAGCGGCGCATCTGGTCGGCATTCATGCCCACCGTCTCCAGCAGCTCCACCACCCGGTCCTCGCGCTCCGCGCGGGATTTCGCCAGGCTGTGGATCACCAGCGCCTCGCCGATGATGGCGCCCACCGTCATGCGCGGGTTGAGGCTGGCGAAGGGGTCCTGGAAGATGATCTGCATGTCGCGGCGCAGCCGGGAAAGCTGGTGGCGGTCCATCGCCGTCACCTCCTGCCCCTCGAACCACACCTGGCCGGCGCTGGGTTCCATCAGCCGCAGGATCAGCCTTCCGGTGGTGGATTTGCCGCAGCCGGATTCGCCCACCAGGCCCAGCGTCTCCCCCTGCGCCAGGTCGAAGCTGACGCCGGAGACGGCGTGCACCTCCTCCACCATGCGGCGCAGCAGGCCACCGCGCACGGCGAAGCGCTTCTGCAGGTCCTGCACGCGCAGCAGCGGCTCGGTCATGGGCGGTGTTCCGGGTAGAGGATGCAGGCCACCTTGTGGCCGGGCGCCACCTCGCGCAGCGGCGGCTCCGCCGCCACGCAGTCCGGCATGGCGTGGCGGCAGCGCGCGGCGAAGCGGCAGCCCACCGGCGGGTTGAGCAGGGAAGGCACGGTGCCGGGGATCGCCTCCAGCCGCGCATGCACGCTGGCGGCGCGGTCGATCCGCGGGATGGAGCGGATCAGCCCCTGCGTGTAGGGGTGGCGCGGCGTGGCGAACAGCGCCTCCACCGTCGCTTCCTCCACCACCTTGCCGGCGTACATGACGACGACGCGCTGCGCCACTTCCGCCACCACGCCCATGGCATGGGTGATCAGCAGCACCGCCATGCCGAGCCGCTGCTTCATCTCGTCCAGCAGGTCGAGGATCTGCGCCTGGATGGTGACGTCGAGCGCGGTGGTCGGCTCGTCCGCGATCAGCAGCTTCGGGTTGCAGGACAGCGCCATGGCGATCATCACGCGCTGGCGCATGCCACCGGAGAACTGGTGCGGGTAGTCCTGCACCCGGCGCTGGGGGTTGGGGATGTTGACCAGCCGCAGCATCTCCGCCGCCCGGTCCAGCGCGGCACGGCGGGACAGGCCCTCATGCTGGCGCACCGTCTCGGCGATCTGCTGGCCCACAGTGTAGACCGGGTTCAGGCTGGTCATCGGTTCCTGGAACACGAAGCCGATCTGCTTGGCGCGGATCTTCCGCATCTCCGCCGGCGGCAGCGGCACCAGGTCGCGGCCCTCGAAGCGGATCTCGCCGGCGACGATGCGGCCGGGCGGCATGTCGATCAGCTTCAGCACGGTCTTGGCGGTGACGGTCTTGCCGCAGCCGGATTCACCGACGACGCAGACCGTCTCCGCCCGGTTCGCCGTGATGTCCACGCCGTCCACGGCGCGGACCATGCCGTCATCGGTCTTGAAGTGGACCTTCAGGCCGCGGATGTCGAGCAGCGGCGTCGTGTCCCGCGCGGGCGCCGCCGAGGGCGCGAGCAGGGCCTCGCTCACAGCACGCGCCTCGGGTCGAGCGCGTCGCGCAGGCCGTCGCCGATGAAGTTGATCGTCAGCACCGTCAGGAAGATGGCGAGCCCGGGGAAGATCGCCCAATGCGGCGCGAAGTCCAGATTGTCCTTGGCATCGAACAGCAGCCGCCCCCAGGTCGGGATGTCCGGCGGGAATCCGAGGCCGAGGAAGGACAGCGTGCTCTCGGCGATGATCGCCGCCGCCACGTCGATGGTCGCCGCCACGATCACCGGCCCCAGCGCGTTGGGCAGGATGTGCCGCACCACCAGCCGGGGGCGGGAGGCGCCGAGGGCGCGCGCGGCCTCGACGAATTCCTTCTCCCGCAGCGAGAAGAACTGCGCGCGCACCAGGCGGGCCACCGGCATCCAGCGGAAGCCGCCGATGACGGCGACGATCATGATGAAGACGCCGGCCTCCGGCCCCACGATCTGCCCCAGCCCGTCGCGGAACAGGTAGATGATGAGCAGCAGCAGCGGCAGCTCCGGCAGCGACAGGAACAGGTCGGTCAGCCACATCAGCGCCGCATCCACGCGGCCGCGCGACATGCCGGCGATGGCGCCCACCAGCACGCCGACGCAGACCGCGACCAGCATGGCGGCGACGCCCACGGCCAGCGAGATGCGCCCGCCATGCAGCACGCGGGCCAGGATGTCCTGGCCCAGATCATCCGTGCCGAAGGGGTGCGCCCAGCTAGGGCTCTGCAACTGCGCGGAGAAGTCGATCTCGTCCACCGGCAGGGTCCAGACCAGCGGCCCGACCAGCACCGCCAGCACGATGCCGCTCAGCAGCACCAGGCTGACCACCGCCAGCCGGTGCTTGCGGAAGCGCCGCCAGGCTTCCGCGCCCGGCGTCACGCGCGGCCGGGCGGCGGCGGGGCTAGCTGTAGCTGATGCGAGGGTCGAGCCAGCCATAGATCACATCCGCCAACAGGTTGAAGAAGATGACGAGCCCCGCGAAGACGAAGGTGACGGCCATGATCACGGGCGTGTCGTTGGCCAGGATGGCACTGATGAGCAGGGAGCCGATGCCGGGCACGCGGAAGATCTGCTCCGTCACGATGGCGCCGCCGAACACGGTGGGCATCTGCAGCGCCACCAGCGTCACCACCGGGATCAGCGCGTTGCGCACCACATGGCGCAGCGTGACGCTGCCTTCCGGCAGGCCCTTGGCGCGCGCCGTCGTCACATGGTCCAGCCGGATCACGTCCAGCACGGCGGAGCGCACGAAGCGCGTCCAGGCGGCGCCCTGGAACAGGCCGAGCACGGCGACCGGCATGATGGATTGCCGGATCTGCTCCCCCCACCAGGTCCAGCCGGTGGAGGTGAGGTCCGCCCGGTAGACGAAGGGCAGCCAGTCCAGCGTGATGGAGAACAGCAGGATCAGCAGCAGGCCGGTGAAGAAGGTGGGCAGCGAGAAGCCGATGAAGGCCAGCGTGTTCGCCACCTGGTCGAACACGGAATAGGGCCGCGTCGCCGCCATCACGCCGACCGGCAGCGCGATCGCCAGCGCCAGGACCTGGGAGGCGCCGATGATCGCCAGCGTGGTCGGCAGCCGGGCCAGGATCAGCTGGTCGACATTCACGCGGCTGACGAAGGAATACCCCCAGTCGCCACGCAGCATGGCGGTCAGCCAGCTGAAATAGCGCGTCCAGACCGGGTCATCGAGACCCAGGCTGGCGCGCAGCGCCGCCCGCACATCCGGCGGGATGGCGGGGTTGGTGGCCAGCTCCTCGAAGGGGTCGCCCGGGGCCAGGGCGAGCACGGTGAAGAGGATGACGCTGATCCCGAGCAGGCTCGGGATCGCGATCAACAGGCGACGGACGACGTAGTTGGTCACGTCGGGACGCGGCCGGGGATCAAGCCGCGCGATGCCAGTCGTGCAGGAAGCCGAAGGTGAGATCCCAGGCGCTCAGCTTGTGGGTCAGCGTGTTCAGGCTGGCCGAGACGGTCGGCCGGCCGACCAGCGGGATGACGTGGTTGGAGCCCACGATCAGGTCGTTCATGCGGATGAACAGCGCGGCGCGCTTCACCGGATCCAACTCCCCTTCCGCGGCGCGGTAGGCGGCGTCGTATTCGTCGCTCTTCCAGCGGATGATGTTGCGGCCCTGCCAGGAATTGGCCTTGGTCGACATCTCCCACGACACATACTGGTTCATGAACAGCTGCGGGTCGGCCTGCGGCATCGTGGTGGTGTACATCTGGATGTCGCTGAAGAACTTCGTGTAGGTGTCCGGGTTCGCGACGTCCGAGGAGAAGAAGACGGAAGCGGTGACGGCCTTCACCTCGATGTCGATGCCGGCCCGCTGCGCTGCCTGCTTGATGACGGCCTGGGTGCGCTGGCGCGGCGTGTTGATGGAGGTCTGGTAGACGAACTTCAGCCGCTTGCCGTCCTTGGCCCGGATGCCGTCCGCGCCGCGCGTATAGCCCGCCGCGTCCAGGATCTCATTCGCCTTGGCGATGTTGAACTCGAACTTCGTGTTGGGTGAGCGGAAGCGCGGCGGGTTGTTCAGGAAATTGGCGGTGGCGGGGCCGCCGCGGCCGTAGATGAACTGCTCCAGCGCGTTGCGGTCGCACAGCAGCGACAGCGCCTCCCGCACCTTGGGGTCGGACAGCGTGGGGTGGGTGGAGTCCAGGCTGGCGCGCTCGCCATTCACCTCGTTCCAGGGGTCGCGCGTGTGCAGCTGGATGAACTCGATGCCGCCGCCGGGCACAATGTTCACCTTGCCGCGGCCATTGGCTTCCAGCCGCTTGAGGATCGCATCCTCCACCTGCATGTTCCAGGCATAGTCGAATTCACCGGTCTGCAGCACGGCGCGCGCGGCGGAGACGGCATCGCCGCCGCCCTTCACCTCCAGCGTGTCGAAGAAGGGGCGGTTCGGCATGTGGTAGCTGGCGTTGGCCTCGCCGCGCAGCATGTCGCCAGGCTGGAATTCCGAGAATTTGTAGCCACTGGTGCCGACCGGGCGCAGATTGGCCGGGGCCTCGCGGGACTTGGCACCCATGTAGTCCTTGAACAGGTGCTTCGGGATCATCATCCCGCGGGAGCCGACGAAGGCATCCGCCCAGAACGGCGTCGGCTTCTGGAACTCCACCCGCACCGTGTAGTCGTCCACCTTCACCACGTTCACGTCGCGGTAGCTGCCGGTGGTGACGGAGGCGGTGGCCGGGTCCTTGGCATATTCCCAGTTGAACACGGCGTCGTCGGCGGTGAAGTCCTGCCCGTCATGCCACTTCACGCCGCGCTTCAGCTTCCAGGTCACGGAGCGGCCATCGGCCGCCAGCCCGCCATTCTCGCGCGACGGAATCTCGGCGGCCAGGATCGGCTCCAGCGTGCCGTCCTGCGCCCAGCCGGCCAGCGGCTCGTAGAAGGCGCGGCTGCCGTCCTGGTCCTTGGTGCCGACCGCGAAATGCGGGTTCAGCAGCGTCGCGCCCTGCCAGTACAGCACCTTCAGCGCCCCGCCGCCGCGCCGCGACGGATAGGCGGAGGCGGTCTGCGCCGCGGCCGGCGCGGCGCCTGCGATGGCCAGAAGCTGCGTCGCCATCGGCGCCGTCAGCCCCACCGCCGCCATGCGCCGCACGAAGCCACGGCGCGTCAGCGTGCCGCGCTGCACGCGGCCGATCATCTGACGCAGATCGTCTTCCGTCATCCCCAACTCTCCCGACTTGCCGCCCGGGGCGCCGGGTCTGATGAGACCGCCCGGCTGCCCGCAGGCCCCTGTTTCAAGAACGCTACAGCAAGCCGGCGCCGCCTCGCACCCCCTTTTTCGATCACGGCCTTGCCGTTTCGCGCGGGCCTGCCCTCCGATGCGGCAGATCAGCGGCGCTGTTGCCCCAGTTCCTGGTCCACGACGCTGACCCAATAGGCGACGCCCATCGGGATGATGTCGTCGTTGAAGTCGAAATGCGGCGTGTGCAGGTTGGGCGAGGTGCCGTCCGGCCCATTGCCGCCGCCGATGAACATGAAGGCGCCCGGCCGCGCCTCCAGCATCAGCGCGAAATCCTCCGCCCCCGTCACCGGCGGGAAGGCCGCATCCACCGCCGCCTCGCCCACCAGCGCCGCGGCGGCGGCCACGGCAAGCTCCGTCTGCTCCGCATGGTTCACCAGCGCCGGCACGCCGCGATGGTAGATCGCCTCCGCCGTGCAGCCATGTGCCATGGCAAGGCCCTGCGCCAGTTCGCCGATCCGCCGTTCCAGCAGGTCCCGCACCGCAGGGGTGTAGCTGCGCGCGGTGCCGGTCACCGTCAGCGCCGCCGGCATGACGTTGGAGGAAATCGGGGAGCCGCCCTGGATCGAGCCCACGCTGAGCACCGCCGCCTCCACCGCGGCGACGTTGCGGCCGATGATGGTCTGCAGCGCCAGCACGAAATGCGCCTGCACGATGGTGACGTCCGTGGCCAGGTGCGGGGTGGACCCGCCATGCCCGCCGGTGCCGTGGAAGGTCACCGTGAAGCGGTCCGCCGCCGCCAGCGCCGGGCCCTTGCGGGTGGCGAAGCGCCCTGCCGGCAGGGTCGGCTTGTTGTGCAGCCCATAGACGGCATCGCAGGGAAAGCGGTCGAACAGCCCGTCCGCCAGCATCGCCCGGGCGCCGCCCCGGCCTTCCTCGGCAGGCTGGAAGATCAGGTGCACCGTGCCGGCGAAGTCGCGGTGCTCCGACAGCCAGCGTGCCGCGCCCAGCAGCATGGTGGTGTGCCCGTCATGGCCACAGGCATGCATGGTGCCGGGCGTGGTGGAGGCCCAGGGTTTGCCCGTCTGCTCCGCGATCTGCAGCGCGTCCATGTCCGCCCGCAGGCCGATCACCCGCTGCCCGGGCCTGGTGCCGCGGATGGTGCCGACCACGCCGAGCCTGCCGACGCCTTCCTCCACCTCCACACCCATCGCGCGCAGTTCCCGCGCCACCAGGGCAGCGGTGCGCACCTCCTCCATCCCCATCTCCGGGTGGGCGTGGATGTCCCGGCGAATGGCCGCCAGCGCCGGCTGCCAGGCCTTCACGGCTTCGATCACGTCGGCGGTCATCGCTGGGGTCCTTCCCGGGCAAGGCGCGCAGCTTGCCAGGGGGACGCGCCCTGTCCAGGGGGATCAGGCGAGGCCGTGGGGCAGCAGCGTCACGCCGGAGGGGACCCGGGGCGGGTCGGCGCCGGCCAGGCTGGCGAGCCGGGGGAAGACCAGGCAGCGCCCATCCGGCACGCCGAGGATCATCCCCGCCGGGCCCTCATGCAGGCTCACGGCGATGCCCGCCATCCCGGGCGTCTCACGCAGCCCCAGGCGAAGCTCCTCGCCCCAGACGCCCTGCGGCGCGTCGTTCACCACCAGCGCCAACTGGCCCGGCCCCAGTTCCGGGTCGGGTCGCAGGTCGAGGTGCAGCAGCACGCCGCCCTCGCCCTGGAAGGTCACCGCCTGGCCAAGCTCGATGGCCTTGTCCTGGAACAGAAAGCTGGCGCAATGGCGCGGCAGCGGCGGCGGCGGCTCCGCCGGCAGCAGCGAAATGAATGCCGCGTCATGCACCGGGGCGGAGACGGCCGCCAGGCCGGGCAGCCGCGCGAAGCCCAGCCGGCCATGGCCTTCCACCTCCAGCTCCACCCGACCGGCGCCGCGCAGCACGGCCACCACCAGCGGTGCCGCCGCACCCGGCAGGGGCAGCGACACCACCCTGCCCCAGCCGCTTCCCGCGCCGGCGCCGCTGCGCCAGTCATTCACCAGCAGCACCAGCCCTTCCGCCGCACGCCGCATCCGGACATGCAGGACGACGTCCCGCCCCTGGTAGAAGGTGACCGCCGCTTCCTCCGCCACCGCGGCCCCGGTGAAGTTGAACCGGTAGACCGGGCGGGTTGTGATCATCCGATCCGCTCCAGCGCCTGTTGCACCGGGATCTGCCAGGCCTGGCCCAGGGCGCGGAGGTGCTTGCGCATGCGCGCCAGCATCGCCGGGTCGCGGCCCTGGAAGCGCAGCATCGTCTCGAAGACGCGCAGCGTCTCCTGCAAGTGGCGGCCATGGTCCGTGCGGGTGGTGATGGTGCCGGCATGCCGGCGGTGGCGGTTCAGCGACTCCACCACGTAATGCACCGCGCCACCCGGGGCGCAGGCCTCCACATAAAGGCGCCAATCGGCGCAGAGGCGATAATGCGCGGCCTCCGGCGCCAGGCGGCGCAGCGCCGCCAGCAGGGCGTCGCGCCGCCAGAGCACGCTGCTGAGGTTGAGGATGAGGTTGCGCGGGCACAGCACCTCGGCCAGGAAGGCCGGGGCCGCGAAATGCTCGTCCTGCTGCAGGAAGGTGTCGCCCAGATCGGCGTAATAGGCCTTGTAGTCCGGGTGGGTGACGCGCCCTCCCTCGTCGATCTGCTGCGAATCGCAGAAGGCGAGCACGGCATCCGCCGCCCCCTCCAGCCGCCCGGCCATCCGGCGCAGGAATTCGGGATGCGCGGTGTCGTCCGCCTCCGCGATCCAGACCAGATCGCCGCCGGCCATCTCCACGCCCGCCTGCCACTGCCGCAGGATGTTGCCGCCATTGCTGGCGGACTGCACCACCCGCGCCGGCACCCTGTGGCGGGCGCAGAGCTCCTCGAACAGGGCGACACCGGCATCGGTGGAGCCGTCATCGAGCAGGACCACCTCCTCCACCCGATGCGTCTGGCGCAGGATTCCCCCCAGGCGCTCCGGCACGAAGCGGGCATATTGGTAGTTGGGGATGATGACGGTAATCCCGGTGCGGCCCAGCGCGATGGCCGGCGCCGGCGGCGCCTGCCCTTGCCGCATTGCCACGGCCTCGGCCAGGCAGGCGTGCAGCGTGCCGGCCAGCGTGCCGCGCTGCGCATCGAAGCACAGGGCCGCCGGGCGGATCGCCTCGGCCGGGCGCAGGCCCCGCGCCTCCCCCACTGCCAGGTAATGCGTCAGCGGCTCCCCCGGCGGATCGTAGGTCTCGCCGTACCAGAGCGGGTCGAAGACGCCGGCGGCACGGATTTCGGAGCTGCCGGGTGCCTCCTCTGCCGGAAGGGGCTGGGTCCCCGGCGGTTCGCGCCACAGCGACGGGGGGAATTCCGCCAGGGCCGGCGCCACCTGCCGCACCACCGTGTAGCGCAGGCCGGGGCTGCACCGGGCCAGGCCATGCAGCGTGCCGGGCCAGGGCCAAGCCCAGCGGCCGGCTGCCGCGCCGCAGGCGGTCAGCCGCAATTCGCCGGCTGCCAGCGCACCCTCCAGCACCACGCCTGGTCGTCCCATGGCCGTCGCGGGCAGGAAATGCACCTGCTCGGTCCCGTCCTCCAGCCCGAAGCAGATCTCGATGCGACGAAGCATGACCCAGAATCGCAGGGCGAAATACCCGCCCGTCGGCAGTGCCATCTCAACCCGCCAATCGCCGAGGCCATAGCCGGGGACGACCTCCAGCCGGTGTTGCCCGGCGAGGCCCAGGGGAATCGCGGGCAGGAGCCCCAGCTCCGCGCCAGCCCCGGCCCAAGGCCCTGGCCTGACGAAATCGCGGACTGGCCCTTTCACGTGCGGCTCTTTTTGCCCCTGGAAACTGTACATTGTCGGAATCGTGATAAGTATCGGGTCGCTACCCGGCTTGCCAAGGCCGGGGCGCGTCATTTCCGCCCGGCGTGCAGCGGTGGCAACGCCAGACGCCTGCCAATCCCGTTGGTTGCACCGCACACGACGAGATGCTTTTACCTGCCGGTGGCACGCCCCGGAGCCGGAGCGCGCGACCCCTGACGAGGCGGGCAAGCTGATGACAATGGACCAGACCGACATGGCGTCGCGCGAGACCATGCTGCGCACCGTGGCGCTGGAGGCCGATGGCCTGCGCGCCCTGCATGCCGAACTCGGCGGCAGCCTGGGCGAGGCGCTGCTGCGGACCGTCCGGCTCATCATGGCACGACCGGGCCGTGTGATCGTGACCGGCATGGGCAAATCCGGCCATGTCGGCCGCAAGATCACCGCCACCCTCGCCTCGACCGGCACGCCCGCCTATTTCGTGCATCCCGGCGAGGCGAGCCATGGCGATCTGGGCATGATCGCGCGCGAGGATTTGGTGCTTGCGCTGTCCTGGTCCGGCGAGGCGCCGGAACTGGCCGACATCATCGCCTATACAAGGCGCTTCGACGTTCCGCTGGTGGCCCTCACCTCCCGCGCCGAAAGTGCGCTGGGCAGTGCGGCGGACATCTGCCTGCTGCTGCCACGGGCACCGGAAGCCTGCCCGAACGGCCTGGCGCCGACCACCAGCACCACCATGCAGCTGGCACTGGGCGACGCGCTGGCGATGTGCCTGCTGGAGGCCCGCGGCTTCACCAGCGCCGATTTCCGCGACTACCACCCCGGCGGCAAGCTGGGCGCCCGGCTGAAGCGCGCCCGCGACCTGATGCACGGCAAGGAAGAGCTGCCGCTGGTGCCGGAGACGGCGAGCCTGCAGCAGGCGGTGGTGGAGATGACCTCCCGTCGCTTCGGGGTGACGGGGGTGGTGGACGAGGCGGGGCGCCTAGTCGGCGTGCTGACCGACGGCGACCTGCGCCGCGCCTTTCAGCGCGGCACCGCGCTGGAGCAACCGGTGGGCGGCGCGATGACGCGCCAGCCGCGCACCACCACGCCGGAAACCCTGGCCGCGGACCTGCTGGGCCAGATGAACGAGACCCGCATCACCAGCATCTTCGCGTTGGACGAAGCAGGGATCCCGGTGGGGGTGCTGCACATCCACGACCTGCTGCGGGCGGGGATCGCCTGAGGGCAAGGCATGGCGGGGCCAAAGGGGCCACGTGCCGGCAGGCCTGTGGGACTACCTCGGCATCACCACGACGCACACATCTTGTCAGAGAGAAAATCAAAGGGCATAGCATGCGCTTTGAGGGGATCCAGAAGACAATGGCGGTGAGCGTTCTAGACGTCGGCGAGTTTCGGCGGGCGTTTGGCGACCAGCCTGAGGAACGCCGCCCCGAGTTTCTCGCCGATGTCCTCGAAACGCTGGCAACGGGTCTCAGCGGCATTAACGGTATCGTCGCCTGCGTTGACATGGATGCGAAAGGCTTCCGCAGAGGTCTCGAACTGGCGCTTACGCGAAATCCGGCCAATCTGACGGCCGGGCGGGCGCTGATCTGGCACCTCATCCGGGAAGGCGAGACGGAAGCGGCGGATGCGCTGTCACAGGCGCTCGCCGGTCATTTCCCTAATCACCGCGACCTCTATCCCGAGCGCGTGCGGACACTACTGGTCGGCAATTCAGCCAAGGCGATGCCGGCCTTCGAGGCTGTGAAGCGCCAGCTCGGTGAGACCGCGCAGCTCTCCTATGCGCTGCAGTGCGCCTCGGTGGAGCCGAAAGGTGCCGCGGCAGCCAGCGTTGCCGCCTTCAACACCGTTCTGCGCGGCGCCTTCCTGGACATGGTCAACCTGCCGGAGAAGGACCATCCCCTCTCGTTGTCACCGGAAGAGCGCCAATCGCTCTGGCGCATCAGCGAGATACTGCTTGGCGCCCGCCGCATTGCCCTGGTCGGCAATGCGCCGACCCTGAAGGGGGCGGGGCTGGGGCCGGAGATCGACGCGCATGACCTCGTGATCCGCTGCAACTTCGCCGAAATCGAGGGCTTCGCCGCCGATGTCGGAAACCGCGTGGACCTGGTGGCCTTCAACGAGACGCTGCGCCCTTCATTGCAGCGCCTGCGAGGGAGATCTGGGCGCTATGCGGAGGTACCAGCGCTCGGTCTGCACCCGATCGCCGATTTCGGCGCATCGACAACGCGTGAGCCCATCCCCACCGCCGTCGCAACCCTACCCTATCCGACGCGTGCCTTCATCTCCGCCATCTCCTATGTCCGTTCGACCACCGGGCTGATGACGATGAACCTGCTGACGCTGATTTTCGGCAAATCCGTTACGGCCTATGGGTTCGATTTCTTCGCCGATGTCGCGCGGCCGCACTATTTCGGCCACCAGACTGGCGCCTACCTCGGCCACGAGGTGCAATACGAACGTTGGTTTGCCACTCATTTCCTCCCGGCAGTCCGCCCGGGCTTCCTATATTTGGTAAAGCCCAAATCGGCAGACTAATCTTGTGCGGCCGGCCCACGCCGTCGAGGAGCTCGGTTTAGGCGGGTCCGGCCGCGATGCCCTTCAGCCGGCTAGAAGGTGTAAGGCCAGCTTGCTCCAGCATTGCGCCGAAGCGAGTGGCCAGCGAGGCCCGCACAGAATCGAAGCGCTCGGCATAGGGGCCGATGGCATCGACGATGTCGTCCGCGATCGTTTCGCGCCCCGCATCGGTGGTGGCCATGACCGGCAGGCCCATGATCTCGGCCAGTTCGCGCGTCCTAAGGTCATGCGGGAAGATCAAGGCCGGCCGGCCGGACTGCCAGCCCAGATTGACACCATGGATGCGCGTGCCGACGATGACATCGAGGCGCCGATACGACTCCATCCAGGGTTCCACACCGAAATAGGAGCGCAACCGTCGACGGAAGGTACCGCGATCGACCTTCGCCACATACTTCTGGAACCCGGCCCCCGTGAACCAGGCCTCCTCCAGAGCCTCATCGCGATCGCCGCGGGCAAGGGCAACGGCGGCCAGCGGCTCCTGGCAGATGATTTCCTCGACCATCGGCGAGATGCGGCGGAACAGGCGCATTTCGAAGTTTGCCAGGCGGTCATAGAAAGTCGGCACGAAGGCCCATCGCTCGATCGGTCCGGCAAGGCGGCTGGCAATACGCTGGCCCATGCCCGGATCTGGATTGAGGAAGTTGGAGGGGCAGCCCAGCACCTCGTAATTCGTCACGCCTTAGTGCTCCAACACCTGAGCGGTGAAGTCTCCGCGCACGGCAATGGTGCGGCACTGTTCCGCGAGCACCCGCAGAAGGCGCTCTGTGCCCGGCTTCAGCTTCACTTCATCCACGCTGCGCCCGGCCTGCGCCCCGAGTCCGGCAATGACGACCGGCAAGCCCGCCTTCTCCAGCCGCCCGGCAAGGTCGGAGAAGTCGAAGCGTGAATAGAGAAAGTTCGCTGCCGGTATGCAGATAGCGCGGTAAGTTTCGCGGATCTTCGCCGGGTCGAAGCGGAAGCCGACAGGTGTGCAGGGATCCGCAAGGCAACCCGCCAACGCGGCGTGGAAGGCGAGATTGCCAGTATTGCGGCCGGTTTTGGCGAAGGCCTCCTCGGTGTCGAGGAAGCCGGACGCCGGAACGGTGCCGAACGACCCGGCATAGGCAACCGGCTTCAGGGGAGGCGCTGCTGCGGGAATTGGTTCGGGCATGCTCTCACCAGGAGAAGGGTTGCGGAAGGTGGTGCCGGTCCCGAGGCTCAGGCGGCTTTGGCCCGGCGGGCCGTCTCGGCGACCGCCTGCGCGAGGGCAGCGTAGTGCTTCGGCCGTTCCTGCGCAAAGCGCGCAAGATCGTCAGCTTCCTTCGCAGACCATCCCGCGTACTCCTCCACTCGAAGTCCAGATACAGCCTCGGGCTGGATGACCCGGCGCGTGTCACCAAAGACGTCCTGCAGCAGATTGGAAATCTTCTTGGTATTGGATTCTATGGCGACGAAGGGTGTGCCTGTGTTGATGGCGAAGCACACTGCGTGGTAGCGGCCGGTGACCAGCAGATCCAGACCTGCCATGCGCGCCGCGTAGTCGTAGATCGTGGTCGGCTGGTTCGGCGGGATGCGGATGTCACACGCAACGAAGCCCTTGTCCGTTTTCATCGTCTGCAACTGCGCCGAGACCTTGGGCAGGATCGAATCGGTTACGCCAATTCGTGCAGGCGGTTCAGATGGCGGCACAGTGCGCGCCGATGCAAAATCGTGGTACATTGAGAAATCAGGACAGTAAAGTGGCTTGGCCAAGCCGAAGGCCGCCAGCTCAGCAAAGCTCTGCCGATCGCGCACCTGCACGAGGTCATACTGCGCCAAATGAGTGTAGACCCGCGCGTCATTCGCTTCCAGGGTTGCGTTCAGCAGGATAGAGGGAACGCGCAGGGTCTGCCGACACAATGACCCGATCTGCGCCAGCGCCTGCGCCCGGGCGTTGCTGTGGTGAATGGAGCCCTCGCCGTTCACGACAACGGCGGAAACCTGCGCGATCCGCTCGTGGAACGTGGGGTCGGCCGTCCAGGGCTTCCCGACCGGGTGAAAGGACGGGATGCGCAGACCGGCCCGGGCGAGGAACACCAGCAGCCCTTCCACCACCGCCTGGCACCCGTAATGCCGGTCGGGCCGTGTGTCGTTCACCAGCATGACCGACCTGGCGTTACCATCCGTCTCCGGCATGTCTCGATCCTTGCCCTGCAACAACATCCAAGCGGCGTGCTGTTCGCAACCGCGGACCCTGGCTGTCAATCCTGGAAGCGACGGCCGGCGCGGATTGGTCAGGCGAGGGCCGGCGCCGCCACACGAAGCCGGGCGTAAAGCCCGCGCACCTCGCCCACCGTCTCCGCCACGCTCGGCGGCCGCGCCAGCGTCGCCTGCAGGTCCAGCACTTCCTGCGGATTATCCGCCAGGCGGCGCAGCAGGTCGCTCAGCGAGGTGGCGCTGCGGGCGCGGAAGTGGAAGCCGTCCACGCCATGGCGCACCTTCTCCGCCATGCCGCCGATGTCGGAACAGATCACCGGCCGGCGCGCCCCGAACGCCTCCTGGATCACCATCGGCGAATTCTCCCACCAGATGCTGGGCACCAGCACCGCGTGGCAGGCCTGCATCAGCGACTTCACCCGCTTGTGGTCATAGGGCCCGCGCACCGTCACCACGCCGCGCGCCGCGGCCAAGCGTCGCTCGATCTCCTCCCGCAGCACGGGCGGCTGGTTCGAGGCATCGCCCGAGATCTCAAGCCGCAGCCGGCCGCGCTTCGGCGGCCGCCTGCGCAGGTCGTCCGCCGCATCCATCAGCAGACCCACCCCCTTCAGCGTCGACAACTGGCCGAAGAACCCGACGATGAGCGTCGCCGGATCCGGCATCGGCTGGTCCTCGCCGGGAAGGGTGGGCTGGCCGTTCTCGATCACGCTCACCCGGTCCGCCTCCAGCCCCCAGGCGATGTAGCGATCGGCGAGGAAGCGGCTGGGCGAGATGAAATGATCGGCCAGCTTCATGAAGCGCTGGATGTAGAGCTTGCGCATGAAGAAGTCGTTGTCCGACTTCTCCGGAAAGCACCGCGCACAATCATGCGGCGAAGCAGCCTCGCACAGCTCCATTCCCGGGCGCTTCACCATCTGGCCGAAATGGTGACAAATCGCCAGGTACTCGTGCAGCGTCAGCACGATGCGTGCCTCAGGCGCCGCCTGCTTCACCTGCAGCAGCGCCTCCATCCCCAGATTCGCGAAATGGTGGAAATGCACCACATCCGGCTTCAACTCCGCCACCAAATCGCGGAATTCATCGGCAAAGCGCGGATTGTTGGCGCTGTGGTTCCAGTGGTCGTAGCCGGGATTGCCGATGACGAACTCGTCCGGCCCGAAGGGCTGGAAAACATGCGTGCCGAGCGGCGGCTGCATGGAGGCCGAGGCACCGCCGCAGAACCAGGCGGTGATGCCCGGCATCTCCCGCAGCGCGGTGTACATCTGGTAGGCGGCGATCTCCGCCCCGCCACGCGACACCCGCGGGTGCATGTGGGAGACGATGAGCACGCGCAGCGGCGTCGCGCCGGCCGCGGGGCCCGTCGCGCCGCTGGCGCCGCGCCCGGAATTCCTGCTGCTCCGCATCCTTCAGCTCTCCACCGCCAGGTGCCGTGTCAGGTGCCGGCGCCGGTTGAAGCTCCAGGCATTCAGCAGGGTCAGGTTGGTGCGCCAATTGTCGGTTGGATCGTTCTGCGACTGCCGCTCCAGGTGCCAGGCGCGCACGGTCATGTCGGTGGCGCAGGCCAGGCCGCGGGCGGCCAGGCGAAGGCACAGATCCGCATCCTCGAAATCGCCGATCACATAATCCGGGTCGAAGCCGCCGAGTTCCAGCGCCAGGTCGCGGCGCATCAGCATCGCGGCGCCGGTGATGGCCGGCGCCTTCGCCAGTTCCGGCCCCTCCTCCCGCGGGAAGCGACCTTTGCCGGGATGAATGGGGAACAGCCAGCCGGAGAACTGGCGCAGCTTCTCGAAGGCCATGCCGGCATGCTGGATGCTGCCATCGGCGAACAGCAGCAGCGGCCCGACCGTCCCGAGCCTGGGGTCGGCTTCAAGGCGCATCACCAGCCGGTCCAGCCAGTCGCCGCGTTCCGGGAAGACATCCGAGTTCAGGAACAGCACATAGGTGCCGCGTGCCTGCTGCAGGCCGAGATTGCTGGCCGGCCCGAAGCCACGATTCTCCTCCGGCAGCAGCACGCGGAACGGCATGCCGAAGCTGGCATGGACCGCATGCGCCATGCGCAGCAGCGTCTCCCGCTGATCCGGGTCGTCCAGCACATAGACCACCTCATCCGCCGGCAGCCCCTCGCGGGAGAACATCGCCAGCTGGTAGCGCATGAAGTCGAGCCGCTTGTAGAGCGGGATCACGAGGCTGACCCGCGGCTTCTCCGGCAGCTGGCCGAACACCTCCTCCTGCACCGCCATCGGCCTATCCAGCCGCGCCCGATTCAGCTGCAGCAGCGGCTTGCCGAAGATGGTGTCGAACATCCGGTCCAGCTCATGGCCCGGCAGGGCGGCGGAGGTCAGGATGCGCCGCATCGCGGCGACGCCGCTGCGCATCGGCCGCGGCAGCGGTTTGGAAAGGATCCGGCCATTGGTCAGGCGGATCTCGAGGAACAGCTTGTCGTCCCGCACCGCCCCGGTGTCGCCCCAGGCGACGAAGCCGGCCTGGCGCTCATCGGTGCCGTAGCGGGGGCCGAAGGTGTCGTGGATGTCGTTGCGCCGCACCCGAACGCGCGAGGTCTCGAGTGGCGGCGAGAAATGCGGCCCGCAGCGCAGATGGGTGGAGGCGATCAGCCCCAGCGGATCGACGCACCAGCCCATCAGCATGGCGCAGCCGGTGCCGGTCTGCACCACCTCGTCCATCTCCAGATGCACCGGCAGGCCGGCGCTGTTCAGCGTGTCCTGGTCCGGGTTCATCGGCCGGTCGAGCGTGGCGCGCACGGCGCCGGCACCGCCGGCACCGGCATGGCGCACCGCATCACGGGCCAGGCGCAGAATGCCGGGGCCGTCGCGCCTGGTGGTGCCAGGCGAGCAGCCGATCACCCAGCTTCGGCGCGGATCGATGCGCAGCACGATGTCGGTGAGCGGCAGCTGCCCCGCCGGCGCGCCCGGGAACAGCAACGCCAGGACGAAGCCATGGCCGAAATCCCGCACATCCGGCCGGTCATACTGCAGCAGCAGGGCCTCGCCCTCGATCGCCCGGCCTTCGAACTGGATGGTCGCCGGGATATGGCCCGAATGGTCCGCCGGCAGGCTGCTCCGCATCCAGCCGATGAAGAACAGCGCGTCGAGCGCCTCGCTGTAGCCGTAGTCGTCCACCACGCCTTCGGTCCGAACCGGCTCCGGTGGCGGCGGTGGCGGCGGCGGCGGCGGGGCCAGCGCAACCGGCTCCGCCGGCGGGGCAGTCACGGCCGGCTCCGCCGGCGGGGCGGCCACGGCTGGCACGACGGGTGGGGCGGCCACGGCTGGCACGACGGGTGGGGCAGCCACGGCCGGCGCAGCCGGCGGGGCAGCAACGGCCGGCGCGGCCGGCGGGGCGGCCACGGCCGGCTCTGCCGGCGGGGCAGCCACGGCCGGCTCTACCGTCGGGACAGCCACGGCGGGCTCCGCCGGCGGCTCGGTGATCGTCGTCCCCTCGGTCACCAGGATGCCGTTGGGCACCAGCATCTCGGCCGAGCCGGCCAGGCGAAAGCGGCCCGGCACCCCCAATGGCTCCCGGCCCGGCAGCGTCACGCGCAGACCATCCTCCGTCACCTGGAGGACCACAAGCAGATCGTCTCCGGGCGGCACCACGACGGGAAGCCTCACCTCGGGATTCCAGCGGCCATTGATCCGGTCGTTGATGACCAAGGTTCCAATGGCCGCACGATAGATCGCGTGCAGCAGCGTGTCGTCACCGCGGATGATATTCAAATTCTGCCCGACGCTCAGCGCACGCGGCGAAAAGCGCAGGACCCATCCGGCCCCGATATCCAACTGTACAGCGTGGTGGGCGATGCCGGGCGCGGCTGCGGCGACGGGCTTTTCCTTAAGCACGCGAAATCTCCAGCCGGAATGCCAAGATATCCGAAGCACCGTCACGTGCAAGAGCCCCGTGGCCGCCTCTAATACCTTACGTTATAGGTTAACCGAGGTTGTGCTGCACCGCAACGCGGCACATGCCCCGCCCTGGCCCGCGCCAGCATTGGCGTTTCTTCCGTTGCAAGCTAGACACCGCTCTCCCGGTCGAGGATTTCCGCGCCATGTCCCGCACCACCGTTCGGATCGGCCCCGTCGCTGTCGGCAACCACCTGCCCCTGTCGCTCATCGCCGGCCCCTGCCAGATGGAAAGCCGGGCCCATGCGCTGGAAACCGCCACAGCCTTGAAGGAGATCTGCGGCCGGCTTGGCATCGGACTCATCTACAAGACCTCCTACGACAAGGCGAACCGCACCTCCGCCAAGGCGGCGCGCGGCATCGGCATGGCGAAGGGCCTGGAGGTCTTCGCCGAGATCCGCGAAACGCTGGGCCTGTCGGTGCTGACCGACGTGCACGATGCCGCGCAATGCGCCCCGGTGGCGGAAGCGGTGGACGTGCTGCAGATCCCCGCCTTCCTGTGCCGGCAGACCGACCTGCTGCTGGCCGCCGCCGCCACCGGCCGGGTCATCAACGTCAAGAAGGGCCAGTTCCTGGCGCCGTGGGACATGAAGAATGTCGCCGCCAAGCTGACCGGCGCCGGCAACCCCAACGTGCTGCTGACCGAGCGCGGCGCCTCCTTCGGCTACAACACCCTGGTCTCGGACATGCGGTCCCTGCCGATCATGGCGCGCGACACCGGCCTGCCGGTGGTGTTCGACGCCACCCATTCGGTGCAGCAGCCCGGCGGCATGGGCACCTCCTCCGGCGGCCAGCGGGAATTCGTCGAGACCCTGGCCCGCGCCGCGGTGGCGGTCGGCGTCGCCGCGGTGTTCATCGAGACGCATGAGGATCCGGACAATGCGCCCTCCGATGGCCCCAACATGGTGCCGCTCGACCAGTTCGAGGCGCTGATCGGCCGGCTGCAGCAGATCGACGCGCTGGTGAAGGGCTTCGCCTGATCATGCGTCCGCTGGTGCTGATCCCGGCCCGGATGCAGGCCAGCCGCCTGCCCGGCAAGCCGCTGGCCGACATCCTCGGCCGGCCGATGATCCTGCATGTGCTGGACCGGGCGCGGGAGGCCGATATCGGCGAGGTGGTGATCGCCACCGACACGGCGGAGGTGGCCGAGGTGGTGCGCGCCGCCGGCGGCCGCGCGGTGATGACGCGCGCCGACCATCCCTCCGGCTCCGACCGCATCCATGAGGCGATCGGCGCCGTGGACCCGGACGGCACCTGCGACGTGGTGGTGAACGTGCAGGGCGACCTGCCCTCCATCGCGCCGCACGCCATCCGCGCCGTCTTCGGCACGATGGACGAGGCGGAGGTCGCGCTCGGCACGCTGGTCGCGCCGATCGTGGAGGAGGAGGAGCGCCATGCCTCCTCCGTGGTGAAGATGGTGGGCACCGAGATCCGGCCCGGCCACTTCCGCTGCCTGTATTTCACCCGCACCACGGCGCCCTGGGGCGAGGGGCCGCTGTGGCACCATATCGGGCTCTATGCCTGGCGCCGTGCCGCGCTGGACCGCTTCGTGCGGCTGCCGCCCTCGCCGCTCGAACTGCGGGAAAAGCTGGAGCAGCTGCGGGCGCTGGAGGCCGGGATGCGGATCGACGCGGTGGCGGTGGACGACGTGCCGCTGGGCGTCGACACCCCGGCGGATCTGGAACGGGCGCGGCGAATCCTCGCCGCCCGCGGCCAGGCCCGGCCTTGAGTCACCCGCCGGTGGCAGGCCCGCCATTGCGCTGCACAATCCTTGCCTTTAGGTGTTGCTGCCCATGACGATCCTCATCACCGGTGGCTTCGGCTTCATCGGTTCCGCCGTGGTCCGGCGCCTGCTCACCACCACCGAGGAGGTGGTGGTCAATGTCGATCTGATGACCTACGCCGCCAGCCCCGCCGCGCTGGGCATGCATGCCGGGGACCGGCGGCACATCCACATCCAGGCCGACATCTGCGACCACGAGGCGATGCGCGAGGCGTTTGCCACACACCGGCCGGACCGGGTGATGCACCTGGCGGCCGAGAGCCATGTGGACCGTTCCATCGATGGCCCGGCCGCCTTCATCCGCACCAATGTGGTCGGCACCCAGGTGCTGCTGGAAGCCGCCCGGCACCATTGGAACACGCTGGACGCCGCCGCCAAGGCCGCCTTCCGCTTCCACCACGTCTCCACCGACGAGGTGTTCGGCTCGCTGCACGAGGGCGATGCGCCCTTCGATGCCCGCACCCCCTACGACCCGCGCAGCCCCTACAGCGCCTCCAAGGCGGGCTCCGACCACCTGGTGCGTGCCTGGGAGCACACCTATGGCTTCCCCGCCTTCGTCTCCAACACCACGAACAATTACGGCCCCTGGCAATTCCCGGAAAAGCTGATCCCGCTGGTGACGCTGAACGCGCTGGAAGGCCGCCCCCTGCCCGTCTATGGCAAGGGCGAGAACATCCGCGACTGGCTGCATGTGGACGACCATGCGGAGGCGCTGGTGCTGGCGCTGATGCGCGGCCGGCCGGGCGCCACCTACTGCATCGGCCCGCGCCAGGAACGCACCAACCTGCAGGTGGTGCGCGCCATCTGCGCCACCCTGGACCGGCTGCGGCCGGACCCGGCGGGGCCGCGCGAACGCCTCATCACCTATGTCGCCGACCGTCCGGGCCATGATTTCCGCTACGCCATGGACCCGTCCGAGGCCGAGGCCGAGCTGGGCTGGACCGCGCGCTACGATTTCGAGGCCGGGCTTGAGCACACCATCCGCTGGTACCTCGACAACGAGGCCTGGTGGCGACCGATCCGGGACAAGACCTATGGCGGGCAAAGGCTGGGTGTGAAGGCATGAAGGGTATCATCCTGGCCGGGGGATCCGGCACGCGGCTGCACCCGATGACGCGGGCGGCCTCCAAGCAGCTGCTGCCGGTCTATGACAAGCCGATGGTCTACTACCCGCTCGGCACGCTGATGCTGGCAGGCATCCGCGACATCATGCTGATCTCGACGCCGGAGGATCTGCCCAATTTCCGCCGCCTGCTGGGCGATGGCAGCCAGTTCGGCGTCAAGCTGACCTATGCCGAGCAGCCCTCCCCGGACGGGCTGGCCCAGGCCTTCCACATCGGCGAGGACTGGATCGCCGGCGAGGCCTGCGCGCTGGCGCTGGGCGACAACATCATCTACGGCGAGGGCCTGTCGGACCGGCTGCATCATGCGGCGGACCTGGCCGAGGCCGGCACCTCCACCATCTTCGGCTACCGCGTCGCGGACCCGGAACGCTATGGCGTGGCCGAGTTCGACGAGACCGGCCGGGTGCTCTCGATCGAGGAGAAGCCGGTCCGGCCGAAATCCGACTGGGCGGTGATCGGCCTGTATTTCTACGACAAGCGGGTGACGCGGATGGCCCGGCAGATCCAGCCCTCCGCCCGTGGCGAGCTGGAGATCACCGACCTCAACCTGCTCTACATGCAGGATGGCTCGCTGCGCGCCGACCAGCTGGGCCGCGGCTGCGCCTGGCTCGATGCCGGCACGCCGGCCAGCCTGCTGCAGGCGGCGACCTTCGTGCAGACGGTGCAGGAACGCCAGGGCCTGCAGGTCGGCTGCCCGGAGGAGATCGGCTATCGCCGCGGCTTCCTCTCGGTGGAGGAGCTGCGCACCCAGGCCCAGGCCCAGGCGAAGACTGCCTATGGCCGCTACCTGCTGCAGCTCTGCGCGGAGCATGTGCCGTGAAGGTCACGCCGCAAGCCATTCCGGACGTCCTGCTGATCGAGCCGGCGCGCTTCGGCGATGCGCGCGGCTTCTTCAGCGAGGTGTGGAAGCGCAGCGCGCTCGCCGCCCAGGGGCTGGACGTGACCTTCGTGCAGGACAACCACTCCCTGTCGCGGGAGGTGGGCGTGCTGCGCGGCCTGCATTTCCAGCGCGCCCCGGCGGCGCAGGGCAAGCTGGTGCGCGTGGTGCGCGGCCGGGTGCTGGATGTCGCGGTCGATATCCGGGAAGGCAGCCCGACCTATGGCCGGCATGTGGCGGTGGAGCTTTCGGCCGAGAACTGGCGCCAGCTCTGGGTGCCGCGCGGCTTCGCGCATGGCTTCCTGACGCTCGAGCCGGATTGCGAGGTGCTCTACAAGGTCGATGCCGAATACAGCCGGGAGCATGACGGCGGCATCCTGTGGAACGACCCGGCGCTGGGCATCGACTGGCCGCTGCCGCCGGGCGGGCCGGTGCTGTCGGACAAGGACCGCGCCGCGCCGAAGCTGGCGGATGTGGCGCCGGTGTTTCCGAAGGGGGCGGTCTGATGCGGCGCATCCTCGTCACCGGCCGCGGCGGCCAGCTCGCCACCGGGCTGGAGGCCAGCCTGCCGGCACAGGGGTTCGAGGCGGTGCTGGTCGGCCAGCCCGATTTCGAATTCGACCAGCCGGAGACGGTGCAGGCCGCCTTCGCGGCGGTGCGGCCGGACGCGGTGGTGAACACCGCAGCCTGGACCGCGGTGGATGCCGCCGAGGATGACGAACCTGCCGCCTTCCGCGCCAATGCGCTGGGGCCGGCGCTGCTCGGCCGGCTGTGCGGGGAGGCCGGGATCCCGCTGGTGCAGATCAGCACCGACTATGTCTATGACGGGCTGGGCACCGCGCCCTATGTCGAGACGGCGCTGCCGAACCCCTCCTCCGCCTATGGCCGCACCAAGCTGGCCGGCGAATGGGCGGCGCTGGCGGCCTGTCCGCAGACCCTCGTGCTGCGCACCGCCTGGGTCTACAGCCCGGTGGGCCGGAACTTCGTCCGCACCATGTTGGCGGTCGGCGCCCAGCGGCCGGAGCTGCGCGTGGTCAACGACCAGCACGGCAACCCGACCTCCGCCCCAGACCTGGCGGATGCCATCGCCGGCGTGCTGGCGCGGGTGCGGGAGACGGGGTGGCAGGCATCCTATCGCGGCGTGTTCCACGCCGCCGGCAGCGGCCACACCCATTGGCACGAATTCGCCGAGGCGATCTTCGCCGCCGCCGCCCCCTTCGGCGGGCCGCGCCCGGTGGTGCACCCGGTGGGCAGCCATGAATACCCCACCAAGGCGAAGCGCCCGGCCAACAGCCGGCTTGACACCGGCAAGCTGAAAGCGACCTTCGGCGTGGAACTGCCGGCCTGGCAGGACGGGCTGGCCCAGGTGGTCAAGGCACTGCACGCGGGCTGATTCAGGCCCCTGCGCCCGAAAGCGCCGCCCAGACCCGCTCCGCCGTCATCGGCAACGGAATCTCCGCCATCACCCCGGCCTGGGCCAGGGCGTCGGCCACGGCATTGGCCAGGGCGGCCGGGGCTCCATTGGTCGGCAGCTCCCCCACCCCCTTGATTCCCAGCGCGTTGTTCGGGCTCGGCACGCCGCGGTCCACATGGACGAAGCCGGGCAGGTCGGCGGCGCGCGGCATGGCGTAGTCCATCAGCGTGGCCGCCTGCATCTGGCCCTCGGCATCGTAGCGGGCGGATTCCAGCAGCGCCTGGCCAATGCCCGCCGCCCAACCGCCCTGCAACTGCCCGGCCAGTAGCATCGGGTTCACCACGGCCCCGGCATCGACGGCGCAGGCATGGCGCAGCAGGGTGACGGCGCCGGTCTCGGGGTCCAGCTCCACCTCGGCCCAGGCAATGCCGGCGGGCCAGGTTTCCACCGTGCCGGCGAAATCCGCGCGCCCCTCCAGCCCGCCGGCCCGCGCCGCAACGGCGGCCAGCGCGACGCGGCGGTCGGTGCCGGCCACGGCGTAGGCGCCATCCTCCCACACCACATCCACCGCCGCGGCTTCCAGCATCGCCGCCGCCAGGCCCCGCCCCTGCTCCACCGCCGCCTCCGCCGCCCGGGCCAGGGTGGTGCCGGAGATGATGGTGGAGGAAGACCCGCCGGTGCCGCCGCCGCGCGGGATGCGGTCGCTGTCGCCCTGTTCGATCCGCACCATGCCGGGCGCCACGCCGAAGGCGGCGGCCAGCAGCTGGGCATAGGCGGTGGCGTGGCCCTGGCCCTGGTTCTGCGTGCCGGTGCGGGCCAGGATGGTGCCATCCGCCAGCACCTCCACCACCGAGGTCTCGTCGCCCCAGCCGCCGGAGCCGTGCAGGTGGCAGGACAGGCCGCGGCCGAGCAGCCGCCCGCGCGAAGCCGCCGCCGCGCGGCGGGCCGGGAAATCATCGGCCCGCGCCAGCTCCAGCACGGCCTCCAGCAACGCCGGCGGGTCGCCGCTGTCGTAGCGGTAGCCGAGCGCTGTGGTGTGCGGGTAGTCCTGCCGCCGCAGCAGGTTCAACCCGCGCAGCGCCGCCGGGTCCCGCCCCGTCTCCCGCGCCGCCACATCCACCAGGCGTTCCAGCAGCACCAGTGCCTCCGGCTTGCCGGCGCCGCGCACCGCATCCACGGGCGCGGTGTTGCTGAAGGCGCAGCGCATGGCGATGTGGATGGCCGGGATGCGGTAGAGCCCGGCCAGCACCTTGGCCATGCCGCCGGTCGGGATGGTCGGGTTCACGGTGGAGACCCAGGCGCCGAAATTGGCCACCGCCCGCACTCGCACCGCCAGGAAGCGGCCCTGCGCATCCAGGGCAAGCTCCGCCTCGGCCACCAGATCGCGGGCATGGGTGTCCGCCAGGTGGTGTTCCGTGCGGTCCTGCACCCAGAGCACGGAGCGGCGCAGGCGGTCCGCCGCGAAACAGGCCAGCGCCTGCTCCGGATAGGGCGGCAGCTTCGGCCCAAAGCCGCCGCCGACATCCGGCGTCACCACCCGCAGCCGCTCCCGCTTCCAGCCCAGGATGTGGTCGCACAGGATGCGGTGCAGCAGGTGCACGCCCTGGGAGGGGGTGGTCAGCGTCACCCGCCCCTCCGCCCATTCCGCCAGCGCGGCGCGGGTTTCCAGGTAGCCGGCCAGGATACGCGGGGAACGGTGGGCGACACGGGCGATATGGGCGGCGCCGGCGAAGGCCGCCTCCACCGTGGCCGCATCGCCCTTCTGCCAGTCGCAGACCAGATTGCCCGGCGCCGTCGCGTGCAGCTGCGGCGCGCCGGGGGCAAGCGCGGCGTCGCCCTGCACCACGGCCGGCAGCGGGTCGTAGTCTACCACCAGCGCCTCCGCCCCATCGCGCGCGGCGTGGGGGGTTTCGGCCACCACCATGGCGACGATTTCCCCCACATGGCGCACGCGGTCAGTGGGGATCGGCAGGCGCTGCGGTTCCACATGGCGCCGACCGGCGGCGTCGCGGATTTCGGTCACCGCCGGGTTGTGGCCGAGCCCGGCCACATCCGCGCCGGTGAAAACCGCGACCACGCCGGGCAGGGCGCGTGCCGCGGCGGCCTCCACGCCGAGGATGCGGGCATGGGCGTGCGGGCTGCGCAGGAAGGCCGCGTGCAGCACGCCGGGCGGGACGAGGTCCGCGGTGTAGCGGCCGCCGCCGGTCAGCAGGCGCGGGTCCTCCAGCCGCCTTAGCGGCTGGCCCAGCCCGGGAAGCACATCGAATGCCATGACCTGCCCGCGCCACCCCTGCCCTGCCAGGCCCGCAGAGTGGCGGATCCGCGCCCGGCTGGCGAGGTGCCGGGACTGCCTGCCGCGCGCGGTGGCTGCCCGTGGAGTGCGCAGGCCCGGCCGTTCAGGGCCAGGACCAGGGTCGGAGCGACCTGACGCATCGCCGCCGCGCGGGCGACAGATTGATGAAGGGAGGTCACTTGCAATTCCGCCTTGGCATGGTAGGTAGCCGTTACAGACGGAGCGCGGGCGTAGCTCAGGGGTAGAGCACAACCTTGCCAAGGTTGGGGTCGAGGGTTCGAATCCCTTCGCCCGCTCCAGTCGGTTTCCCAACCTCACGTTTCCCACGCGCCGATGGCGCCCTGAACCGCAGGTTTCCTGGGGTTTTGCCGTGACGGCTTGAGGGTTGGAGAATGCAACGAACCCGAAAAACTCTCTCCAGAGGGCGAAGATTCTCCGAAGCTCGGGACTTGGGCGATTCAGTCTACAAGCCTGAATGCCAGGAAAAAGGCCGATCTCCGGGCACGCGCCTCGCTCGGGGTTGGGGGTGAGACTGCTGGGGCGGTAGCAACCCGAACGGGAATGGGACGCCGCTGCGACCAGCAGCGACGCCCCTCTCCGTCACTTCGAGCGACCGGCGCCGTTCCGGGTCGGGTCGTTGACGACGTAGGTCATGCCAGGCTTCGGCGTGGGCGGCAGGGGTTCGCCCCTCACCACCGTGCGTTCCTGTCCGGTATCTCCGCCACGCGGGCCAAGAATGCCGTATTGCGCTGACCTCGGTGCCGGCTCGCCCGGCTTATACTGCTTCGACATCGATGTTGGTCCTTTCCGACCGATACAAGCGCGGAAACACGTGATTGCCGGTCTGGTCCAACCCGTCGTAGAAATGACGTGTTGGGTGGTCTGGACCAAGCGGCGCCCGCCATCGTGCGCTGTTTTCAAGCGGATCACTGGTTTGGGGGCGGAGCGCCAACTCCGCCCCCAACTTCATCCAGGCGATTCGCGCCTGAACTTGCCACCGTTGTATGAAAATCGAACGGAGCTGGCAAGTCTTGACTTTTCGTGTTCGATCGGGCTATGCGCTCTGAAGGCGGGAGTGGCGGGCCACTCCGGCCCACAACCGATTCTTGCCGCTGAGGAACGGCCCATGACCATAACCGCAGAACAACTCGGGCACCGGCTGCGGATCGCACGCGGACAGATCAGCCAGGATCTGGCTGCCGCAGAGATCGGCGTGCCCCGTTCCGCGGTCAGTCTGATGGAGTCCGGGCAACGGCAGGTGTCCACGCTCGAACTCACCCGGCTGGCGACGCTTTACGGTCGGCCGATCGAGTGGTTCGTCAATCCAAATGATGCCGAAGAGGCTGCCGATCCCGTGCAGGCTCTGTTTCGGCAGGAGCCTGGGCTGGCAGAATCGACGGCGCAGATTCATGTCGGGCGGTGCGTGCAGTTGTTCCGTGACGGTTCCTCACTCCTCCGACTGTTAGGGCGTGAGCCTGTCTCGGCCCTTCCGCGGCATGATCTTCCGGCTCCGCGCTCCACGGGCTCTGCGATCGACCAAGGCCAGATGGTCGCAGAGCAAGAGCGACGGCGGCTCGACTTGGGAAATGCCCCTATCCGTGACCTCGCTGATCTCATCTGGAGCCAGGGGGTTTGGGCCGCCACGCTTGACCTCCCGCAGGACATGTCTGGCCTGTTCCTAAGCGGCCGAGACTTTGGCCTCGCGGTCATCGCCAACGGCAAGCAGGACTTCCGGCGGTGCCGATTCTCACTCGCGCACGAGTATGGCCACGCGCTGATGGATCGTGATCAGCCTGCGGTCATCACGCAGAGCAGCAATCGAAGGGACACGCGTGAGCAGCGCGCAAACGCCTTCGCCGCGACGTTCCTGATGCCGGCGGACGGTGTACGGGAGTTTCTGCACGGTCTCGGCAAGGGCCACGGATCTCGACGTGAAGAGGCGGTGCCTGACGCGCTCGCCAACGAGGACGGCGTCCGCGGTGAGTTGCGTTCCCCGCCGCGCTCCCAGACCATCACCGTGGTCGATGCGGCGCTGGTCGCCGAACAGTTTGGCGTCAGTTATCCGGCCGCGCTCTGGCGGCTGCTTGGCCTCGGTCAGATCAGCTCAGCTGAACGGGAAGCCTTACAAAAGCAGACCACGGCAGCGAACCGCTATATCAAGACGGTGAGGAGCACCTCCGAAGCCGATGATGCGGCAGCCGCGGCACCGCCAAAGGATGCTGACCTTAGGTGGCAAATCCTGCCGCTTGCGATGGAGGCATGGCGCCGGGAGTTGATTACCAGTGGCCGCCTCACCGAGATTGCCCGGCACCTGGAATTTGAGGATACGGATTCGATTCTCGAACTGGCCGAGCTTCTTAGCTGACGACCCGCACGTGGTGCTGAGCGACAAGGCGACAATCGTCCTCGACACATCCGTGCTGTTGAACTTCATTCGGATCGATCGGATGGACCTTCTGCAGCCGCTGGCCGTGCCTCTTCTCGTGCCTGAGGACGTGCGGGAGGAGGTCTCGCGGCCTGACCAGCGGAAGGTGCTGGAAGCAGCGATCAGTTCCGGGCTTCTTCACGTCGAGAGCATCGCTGATCGGGTCGAGGTCGCGCTGTTTGCGGACCTGGCTCGGATCGGACGCTTCGGGCCAGGCGAGCGCGCCGTTATGGCCGTCGCACTGACGCGCGGGATGGCTGCCGGGCTTCAAGAGCGCCTTGCCGGAGCTGAGATGCGGCGGCGCGACAAGGCAGCACGTATCATCACCACCGAGGACATTGTCCTGCGGACAATCAAGGCTGGCGGCATCACTGTGCCTGACGCGGATGGGTTGCTTGTCGAATGGCGCACACATCACCGTTTCGCATCACGCATCAAGACATTCGAGGGCATGGCGTAGCGGCACGACGGGCAAGGGAGGAAGCCCGCCTGTCATCCGATCTTGAACACCCTCATCGCCTCGTCGCCGTAGTGGTTGATCACCTTCACCGCGATCCGCCCCGACTTCGGCGGCGAGAAAGGGCGGCTTTCTTTGGAGTAGAGGGTCGACCATGCAGCCTCGTCGACTTCGGTCTTCAGTGCGGTCTTCAGTTTCTCGAAGGGGTCCTTGCCGCCGAGAAAGTAGGCGTGGCGGACAAAGAAACTGTCGCCGTCGTAGTCGGTGTCAACGAACCAGCAGGCGACGTCTTCCTCAACCTTGCCGGAAGAGCGGACCTCGCCGGTGGTTGGATCGAAGATGTCCACGCCGCGGAGCTGGACGACGCAGGTGCCATCCTTCCTGCGGTCCAGCGCGATATCCGGCTCCCCGAACACCACGAACAGGTTGCCGCCGCCTGACTTGTAGGCGTCGGCCGCATGCAATTCCTGGCTCATCCGCGCCTTCAGCACTGTGAGCCGGCCGAAATTCATCGTGGTCTCGCCCACTTGCGGATCGAAAGCGAAGCCACAGACCACCATGCTGTCCGCCCAGTCGCGGCACTCCCGCGCGGCTTCCCGCACTAGGTCCTGGCCGACGGTACCGTATTCGGGGCCGATGACGATGGCAGCGCGCCGCTGCTGGCCGGCTTCCTCATAAGTGGCTTCGGCCGCGACATGGCCCTGGCCAGGCCAAGGGCGGAGAGTGGCTAAGATCAGGCGCTCATTCTTCTTGGTGTTTTGCACCCCGGCCTTCGCCAGGTTATCGAGCACCGCGGTGACAAAATCGTCGCCAGCGCTGCTTTCGGATTTGGGGCGCAGCCGGCGGCGCGGGGGCGGCGCCTCGCCGGCCTCCACGGCCATGGCTGCAACCACCGCCTCATCCTCCTCATCAGCGGGGAGGACGCGGTGCGGGGAGAGGCTTTCCACCGTGAAAGGGCCTGTGACCCGGACGGCGCCCTTCTTCGGGTAGGGACGGTCGTGGAGATACTCGACGTCAGCGTTGCGGGCGATGGACGCGTCCATCGCGGCCTGCCGCTCACGGCGCGCTTTCCAGAATGCCGCATGTGCATCCAGGGCGGCCTTTGGTGCGTCGTCGGGCACGGCGCGCGGGATCTGCCATTCTACGTCCGTGGTATCCAGGGCTGAGTTCCATGCAGCGCGGGCTGCCTCGATGACCGGCTGCCATTTATCATGAATGACGTCGATCTCGGCGTTGTTTGCGATCAAGCTAACGGTCACATGTGGGACGCGTTCCAGCAGGAAGCCCTGACGCAAGTCACCCTGATATGGTCCTCCAGCAGTGGGCCGGCCCGTGACTTCAGCTTCCTTTGCCGCCCCCTCGCGGCTGTCGCGCAATAGATGCGCGGGATGAGGTCGTGACATCAGCCGCGCCCTGGCTATGGCCAAGGCAACACGCGAAGTGTCGATAGTAATCCAGCGACGGCCCCACGCTTCGGCTACGAACGCAGTAGTTCCCGACCCGCAAGTGGGATCGAGAACAAGATCACCTGGGTCGGTAGTCATCAGCATGCACCGCTTGACGACCTCCGTATTTGTTTGAACGACATATCCTTTGTCGTCTGCACCGACCGTATCTGACCACGGAACCGTCAAGTCGCCGACGGACTTGTCCGCTGCCAGAAGGGCCGTACGAAGCAGATTACCTGCTGGGATCAGCCGGCCGGCTCGTTCGAGCCTAAGCAAGCCTTCAGGTGTGGTCCCATAGCCGTTCTTCGGATGGGAGTAGGTCTTCCCACGAAAAGTTGGCTTGAAGAGGCCGCTTTCCATCAGTCCGGATGGCTCCAGCGACATGGACCCGCACCAGCGCGGCGTGGTGCCGACAGCTTCTGGAGGTAAATCAGCGGGCCGGGCTATCTCGCCATCAACTGCCTGCACATAGGGGAACCCGCTCTGCGGCCCGTACTCCATGACCCGGAATAACTTCCGATACTTGGCGTTCGGTCGCCCCTTCGCATCCTCCTTCCGCTTCGCATACCACACGACGAAGTCGGCCATCTGTTCGACGAAATTTGTACCGAAGGGCATCGTCTTTTTGCGAAAACTGAACGTAGAGACGTGATTTTCCGGCCCAAATACTTCGTCAAGAAGTGAGCGAATTAAGTGAAGATTTTCATCACTGATCTGGACAAATATACTGCCGCTATCGGTAAGCAACTCACGTGCTACCACCAACCTGTCTCGGATATACCCAAGATAGCTGTTGATCCCGTCTTTCCAGGTATCACGAAATGCCTTGATCTGCTCAGGTTCACGCGTCACTCCCTCAAGTGACCTATCCTTGGCTTCGGCTTTCTTCGTGCTTGGCTGCCAATTTGACCCAAAGCGAATCCCGTAAGGCGGATCGAAGAAGATCATCTGGACCTGCCCGCGAAGACCTTCCTTCTCCGCAAGGCTGTTCATCACCAGGAGGCTGTCGCCCAGGATCATCCTGTTCGACCAGTTTTCTGCGTGGGCGTAGAATTCGAGCTTCGCTTCCGGATCGTCGAGTCTGTCAAAGCTACCAAACAGATCCGACTGCGACCTCACGCCTGGAGCTTTTTGCTTACGGAGATCCCGAATCAGCGCCTCCGGCATGATTTTTTCTTGGATGTAGATCGGCACCGTTGGTACGGCCAGATCGGCAGCGTCCGCTTCATCTTTGCCTCGCCAGACGAGTTGCGGGTCAAGATCGGGATTGCGCGGATACTTCATTTCAGCAGCCTGCGCTTCCTCCTTAGCCAAGAGAGACGATGTCTCAGCGGTTGGTATGTTTGCGCGCGTTGCCGATGAATGCCGATAGTGCTCAATCTTGTCTGATTTTTCCATGTCTAGACCATATTAAACTGCGCAATTATTTTAAGTGTACGCTTAACGACGGTATCTCCGGCGCCTCCTCGGGCATGGGACCCACCCATCGCAATGCTCAGATACGTATCACAAGCCTTATTTACTGTGATATTCCGTTTGGATTTAATTTCCTGCGCAACAATATCAGAGCCTTGAGTAGACCGCAGGTTACTCATCGCCACACCAATGTCATCTCGAAGCGATTTGTTTAGAGATTCAACCGAACCCCGCCCCATGTCACGCGTCAAATCAGTATCCCTACGAACTCGTCGCACAAGCGTTTTATCGGTCATCGCGAGGAGTAGCGAGAGAGGAACAAGGGTATTTGCGTGACCTTGAAGATTGGCCCCGCCAGATGCCCGCCAACGGATCGACCTAGCGTCGATCAGGCCAAGCCGCCCGGATGCCACGATGGCACCACCCAGTCTCGCCAATGCCAGGCGGAAACCTATATCTGTGGTCCAGTTGGTCATGGTGGCGATCCCTCACGCAGCAATTGTTGGTGTCTGTGAGGCACTGATGGCGCGCTCACGTATGTGAAGCTGTATCGAATCGGCGATCCCGTAGGGTCCATCGAGCCTCAGGAAACTCCAGCGCCCGTAGCGGCCAGTGCCATTGACCGCGGGCACCCAGAGCTTCTGCATGGTGTCGTGCTTCGCATCGTCTTTGGCGTCACGCTCGCCCTTCACCTCGAGCACCAGATGAAGCAGGTCGTCAGCACCTGCGCCGTCATCCACAAGGGCGATGAAGTCGGGGCGGTACTGGTGTTCAGCACCGCCATGCTCATAGGGAATCTCAAAGCCGAGCCGGTCGTTCTTCACGTAGCGCAGCACTTCATGCATGCCCTCAAGCGCCTGGGCGCAGGCGGCCTCCCAGTCACCGTCGCAGACCACCAGGTTCACCTGGCATTTCGCCGCGTTGGTCTCCCAGAAATTGGCCTTGGTGGTCGTGAAGGCGACGTTTCGGCTGCTGCCGGTCTCGTTATACGGGTCCATGATGGGCCGCAGCATGCCAGCGCCCTCTTCGCTCTCGATGCATGCGCGGTAGATGCGCTCGGCCGCCTTGTCCCCCACGTCGCGCCAGAGCAGGTAGGCGGGGAAGGTGTTGCCGATGCAGCTCAGGCACTCCTCCATCCAGCGCCGCGTGATCGCCAGCAGCGATGGGAAGAGCCAGGGCTTGCGGCTGCCCTCCTGGTCCTTGAACCAACGCTCCAGCGTGTATCCGGCAAGGTGGAACGCGATGGTGGCAGCGCGCTGATCGGCCAAATCCTCCAGCGAGAGCTTGATGTTCTCGCCGACGAAGGGAGCGTTGATGGCATCTGGCGGCGCCATGTCGGGGGTGATCTGCAGACGGCTCTCCCCGGTGAAGGTCGCGCGTAGCCGGCCGGGCGGCAGCACCACGCGATAGCCAAGAACCCGGGGAAAACGGATCTCCAAATCGTCGCGCTCGGGTAGCACGGCGTGGACCCGCGTGGTGGGTTTTGGCGGCTTGTAGTCGGCGGCGGAGTTGGCCGGGACGAAGGAAAAGGGAATGCCGAGCACGTCGGCATATTCAGGCTCGAACATGCCGTTGCCACGCGTGTCCTGTCCGACCGGCTCATAGGAGACGCGGCGTAGTGCGCGGCCGATTACCTGCTCGCACAGCAGTTGCGTCCCGAAGGCGCGGACCCCGAGGACGTGGGTGACAGTGCGCGCGTCCCACCCCTCGGTCAGCATGGAGACAGAGACGACGCAACGGATCTGCTCTCCGAGGCGGCCCTGCTGGCCCACGGTATTCATCACCTCGCGCAGCAGGTCGCTGTCGGAGACCGTTTCGGCTTCCGCGTGTCGGCCGCGGGCGCGAAGCTCGCGCTTAAAGGCGTCGATCTCGGGGGCAGCCAGCTTGCGAAAACTGTCGGATAGGGCCTCGCCGCTTTCCAGCTCCTCACTGTCGATGAGTATGGTCTGAGCACGCGGCGCCAGGCGGCGCTGGCCTGGGCCGCCATCCTCCACATTCGAAAGCAGCGCGAGTTTGCCTGGGACCAGCACTGTGTGCTCGGTGCCGTCCAGGGACTTCTCAATCTTCTCGTAGCCGGCGATCCAGTCGAAGACGAGCTTCGACGTCGCAGTGTTGTTGCAGACGACGATGAGCACAGGCGGCGTGGGGCCGCCCTTTCCCTGCCAATTGGCGAAGACCTTGGCGTAGTGGCCGTATAGCGACTGAAGGGCACCAACGAGTTGGCTCGGCAAATCCTCGGGGTCCAGCGCCTTGGCCTGCTTGCCGCGGCCGGCCTTGGGCAAACGGTCGCGCACATGCTTGTAGACGTGGCGGTAGATCGGTTCGTCTGCGCCGGGCAGGTCCTGCACCGGCACGCGCGGCACCTTCACGATGCCGCATTCGATGGCATCGATCAGCGAGAAGTCGGAGACGACCCACGGAAAGAGCGTGCCCTCGGGGTAGCCCGAGCCGCGCAGGAAGAACGGCGTAGCCGAGAGGTCGTAGACCTGGACCGGGTGCTTCAGCACACGCTGCAGGGCTTCGATTCCGCTTATCCACAGGCGCGCGGCCGCGTTGTTCTTTTTCGCTTCGGCCTTGCCTTCCGCGTCCAGTTTCGTGGCGTCAGGGATATCGTCCCCGCCGGACTTCTCGCGATAACAATGATGGGCTTCATCGTTCAGCACGATGATGCGTCGGCGACCAAGAAGCTCGCCGCAAACGCGCTGGACCATTTGGCCCTCAGATTCCAGAGTTTGGACCGGTCCTTCGCGCCCACCAAGGATTGCCTTCGCCAGTTTTGGCGCGTCGAGCGTCTCCCGGTGCTGGAAGGCGTGGAAGTTGGTGATGACGATCCGCGCGCGCTGGAGGTCGTCCCGCATCTCCCGCGGCACGATGTCGTGGAGCAGATAGGTGTTGGTCGGATCGGAAGGCAGCAGCACGCGGAGGCGATCGCGCACGGTGATGCCGGGGGCAACAATCAGGAAAGCATCCGTGAAGCGGTTCCGGTTAGCGCTGCGGGCGCGGGCGGCGTTAAGGGTCTGCCAGGCGATCAGCATCGCCATGACCGTGGTCTTGCCAGCGCCGGTGGCAAGCTTGAAGGCGATGCGGAGCAGATCCGGGTTTGCTTCGGCACTGAGGGTGCGGAGGCGGTCGATCTCCTGCTTCGGGGCAACCTCGGTTAGCCAAATGGCCGTCTCGGCAGCTTCGATCTGGCAGAAGAACAGCTTTCGGGTCCGGCTGGGATCGCGCCAGTGCTGGAGCAGGCGGGCGGTGACCGGGGTGACGGTGGAACGAAGGCCGGCATCGCCGAGAGAGCGCCAGGCGGCAACCTTCGACCTGATCTCGTTGATGTAGTCGTTCGGCTTCCGCTGGCCGAAATTATCCTCAAGGTCCAGGCTACCCTGGTTCTTTAGCTTATGCTTCGGCGGTGGGACGGGTACGACGAACTCGCTCCGCCTCCGCCCATCGGTCGGGAAGCCGGTCGGAATACCATTCTCGTCGAGCACCCAGTGAAGGGACGGCTCGGCAAACGGGCTGTTGAGAATCGGGTTGTTGATGACAGCTGGCGGCACGTTACAAGCCTGCCACGATCCGCGGCGCCGTGCACTACCGAACCAAGAAATTACCATCATCCGAGGCCGAGATTGGCGCGCTGGTCCTGCCAGGGAGACGGAAGGGGGCTCATCAATATCGGGAGCCCGATTCGTTCTGGGCATTTACCGTTCAGAATGCCCTGGACGATATCCGGCGCCAGCAGGGTGAGTTGAAGCAGGCGTCCGAGGTAGCCGCGATCGATGTTCTCGGCGGCAGCCATTTCGGTGACCGAGCCGTAGACCCCATTGTCGAGCATTCGCTGATACCGGAACGCCCGCGCCAGCGCTTTGACCAGCGCCGGATCGGCGCGCGTTGTGGCCCCCGCGGGTCCTGTCGCCATCGGCGTGACGATCGTCTTCCGCCCTGGCCGGCGCCGTATCGCCAGCGGCACCCGGACCGTGATGCTGGTCGCCGTGGTCATGCTGCCGACCTCAGGACCTCGGGAGCGATGGCGCCGAGGTCGCGGACGAGGCCGCCGAGCCCATCCAGCCGCAGCCGAATGTCGGCGCCGGCGGGCCCTACCACCACCCGCTCCACCAGCGACCGCACGATCCGTGCCTGCTCCGCCGGGAACAGGTGCTCCCACAGCGGGTCGAGTCGATGCAGGGCGTCCTGCGTCTCGCCCTCAGTCAGGTCGGGCGCCTCCATGCGCGCCGCGCGCCAGGTGCCGACGACGATCTCCGGCTGCCGCAGGAGCGCCCGCACCTGATCCACCACGGCCGCCTCGATCTCCGCCGCCGACACCCGGCGCAAGATGCTGGCGTCGCCCGCGGCATCACCCTTCAGCACGCGCTGCGCCACGTAGTAGCGATAGAGCCGGCCGTTCTTCCTGGCGTGGGTTGGCGACAGCGCCCGGCCGTCCACCCCAAAGATCAGCCCCTTCAGCAGCGCCGGCGTCTGCGCCCGATTCTGGTTGGCGCGGACGCGAGGGCTGACCTGCAGCACGGCATGCGCCCTATCCCAGAGCTCTCGCGGCACGATGGCCTGGTGCTCGCCGGGGTAGACCTGCCCCTTGTGCGCCGCCTCGCCGACATAGGTGCGGTTGTTCAGCAGCTTGTAGACGTCGCCCTTGTCCAGCGGCCGACCCGCTTTGCTCGTGGCGCCCTCGGCCCTGAGGCGGTTCACCGTCTCGATGCCCGATCCCGTCTCGGCAAAGATCTCGAACACGCGGCGCACACGCGGCGCCTCATCCTCATTCACGATCAGCTTCCGCGCCACGACGTCGTAGCCAAGCGGCACCTTGCCTCCCATCCACATGCCGCGGGCGCGGGAGGCGGCGAATTTGTCGCGGATGCGCTCGCCAATGACCTCTCGCTCGAACTGGGCAAAGCTGAGCAGGATGTTCAGCGTCAGCCGCCCCATGCTCGTGGTCGTGTTGAACGACTGCGTGACGGACACGAAGGTCACGCCATGCGCGTCCATCACCTCCACCAGCTTGGCGAAATCCATCAGCGAGCGGCTGAGCCTGTCGATCTTGTAGACCACGATGACGTCGACGAGGTCGGCCTGAATGTCGCGCAGCAGGCGCTGCAACGCCGGCCGCTCCAGCGTGCCGCCCGAGAACCCGCCGTCGTCGTACCGGTCGCGGACCAGAACCCACCCCTCGGCGCGCTGGCTGGCGACGTACGCCTCGCACGCGTCGCGCTGGGCGTCGAGGGTGTTGAACTCCTTCTCCAATCCTTCGTCCGTGGACTTTCGCGTGTACACGGCGCAGCGGAGCTTCTTCATGGTGGCCGGCATGGCCGGCTCCATGCGGGCGCGGCGCGTCATGCCTCACCCCGCGCGCGCAGCCCGAAGAACGTCCAGCCGTTCCAGCGCGTGCCGGTGATGTGGCGCGCGATGGCCGAGAGCGACTGGTAGGGCCGCCCCTCGAATTCGAAGTCGTTGACGCGCACCGTGACGACGTGCTGCACGCCCTGCCATTCCCGGATGAGGCGCGTGCCGGCCAGCGGGCGACTGTCGGCCCGGATCCGGCGCAGGACGACGTTGCCGCCATCCAACTGCTCGCCCAGCGCCACCAGTCGATCGACGGTTTCGGGCTTCAGCCCGCCATACGCGAGTTCCTGGATGCGGTACGCCAGCCGGCTCTGGATGTAGGCCCGGTTCCAGGGCGGCGGCTCCTTCCCGAATAGCTCCCGCCATTGGTCTTTCAGCATGGCGGTGGGCGCCGCCTGCAGCGCGGCGAGGCGGCTCAGCACCTGCGTCGACGGGATCTTCGGGATGGTGGGCGCCGGCGCGGGCGCGGCGGTGGATCGTCTGGTCATGCGAGTCCCTTCCTGTTGGGGTTCGCATGCAGGCGCTGCCTGGCGGTGGAGTGTAGGCGAACGTCTCCCGCCCCCCGAGCTATCTCCGCATCCTGCGCATCATCCTCGGCAGCGCGGCTGCGCAGCCGCACCAGACCGGCGGCCAGGATGCCGCAGACCTCCCGGAGGTGCGGCGGGAGGTGGGCGTTGCCGGGGAGGTGCGATGGGGGCGCCATCCCCATGATTACCGGGGCCGCGGCCTGAGTGTTTCACCGCCAAGCTGCAGATTAGATTCGACAGCGGTATGCCGAATCATGTACCTGATACGTTCCACATTACAGGGCGGTCACGTGCAGAAGGACTTCACCAAGTTCGCCAACCAGCGGTTCCTGAAAACCGTGAACTGGAAAGTCCTGGGCAAGCTGCTCACGAAGCATCGGGCAGGCCTCAAGAATCTCGACCTCGACACCCTCCTGGCGGATGAAGTCGAGGGGCGGAAGCGGATCACCGAGTACCTCCTCGGCTCGAAGGACTCTTACCCGGATGGTCTGATCCAGGACCTGCACCGTATCGTCCGGCTCGACAGCCCGACCGGTATGCGGCTGCTCCAGGAGGAGGCTGAGCGCCAGGAGGTCGTCATCATCGACCCGGCCGTGTCCCCGACCGCAACGCCGCGCGACTATGCCCTGGTCGCCTTCGTCGAGTACCCGGACGTGTTCAAGGAGGCGGAGCACACCTCCGTCTTCATCGCGCCACCGAGCGTGACCGAGTTCGATGCTGGCGAGGATGGGATCGCGGCCAGCGTGACCAAGGAGGCGCTCGAGGCCCTGCGCATCCGTGCGTCCGGGATCTTCGCCGCCGACCTGCGCGGGAAGTTCTGCCGCGTCCGGGACTACGTCGATGATGGCGAGCTTTGCATCGCCGTCCGCCACGGCGCGCCGCCGGTTTCCACCGAGGTCATCCGCGGCGAGGAGGATGAGGTCATCGGCTTCCAGGAGGTCGACACCGCGGTGATCTCCTTCGTCGAGGCGACGGGGCGGCTCACTGTGTGGGGCTGCGCGAAGAAGCGCCGCGGCGACCTGGCGGAAGCATTCGCCACCGAGATTCTCGGGCGCCCGGGGGTCTTCAAGGCCGCCAGCTCGCAGGACCTCTACACGCTGGCGCCGGTCGAGAATTCGAATGGCGGCTTCGGCTTCCGCATCGGTGACCTGGACCAGATCGAGCGGGTCGAGATTACGGAAGCGCAGGCCAACCGCGTCGCCACCAATGCCCGGACCGGCCGCGAGAAGACCCTGTTCTCGGTGCGGGTGAAGGACTCCGAGGGTAGCGCCCTGCGCCGTCTGCATGAGAGCCGAACCGACATCAGCTACGGCGACAATTTGTGGCGCCTCGACCACATCATCGCGCGCATCGTGCTGAAGACACCGGGTGGCCGCGCGCCGACGATCAGCGTCACGATCAAGCCGCCCGGATCGGTCACCTTTCCAAGGGTCCGGCACAAGAAGCTGGTCATGGCCCTCCTCAAGCTGAATGCGCTGACAAATGACCGACGGCCTATCGCAGCAGCTCTGGCAGCTGAGTGAGGCCGGCGAGCCGGTCGTCATGCTCGGCCGGCAGCATGCTGTAGGAGAAGAGGCTGCCTTCGAGCGCCTCCTCCAGCTCGGCATCCTGCTGCATCGCGGGCGCGAGGCATCCTGGGATGTCTGCGCCGACTGCGATTGCGGCGCGGATGAGCGCGAAGTCCTGTGGGATGGCGATATCGCCACCGCCAAATGCGCCGCCGACCGCCGGCGGGATGAGCGTCTGGACGCGGATGATGTGCGGAGCTTCAGCGTCGACGTCCATGCCTTCATGGACGGCGTAGCCACGTCCATGGGCCTGGGCCGCGCGGAGCTGGTGGCGCCAGGGCTGTGGAGCCTTGGCATGCTGGCGGACGGACGCATCATCGTGGCCGCCCCCACCCGAGCCGGCATTCGGCAGCCGGGGCTGGTCGGCGCAATTCGCCTCACGCACAAGGAAGGAACGATCGTCCTGGTCGGGCCGGAACTGCCTGCGCTGACGCGCGGCAATCTGGCCGAACAGGACATCCACCATGTTCAGCCGGCCCACGCCCTGCTGCCGTCGGCGGGCGACCTCTTCCTGGCTTTGGACACCCGCCGCCTGCCAGACGGGCGCGCTGGCCGGTACGAGTTGGTGCTGACGGCCGCCACGCAGACTGTTCGGCTTGATGACCGAGAAGCCTCCATCCGCGCGAAGCCGTTTCAGCTTCTGAGGGCACTCGCGGATGCTCATCGGGATGGTCGGCCGGTTGTGCATCCATCGGTGCTGCATGCGTTGCTTTTCTCCGCGAACACCTCACCCGACGCGGTTCGCAAGCTGGCGAACGAGCTTCGCAGCCAACTCAGGGAGCACTTCGGCGACACTCCCCGCGTGGCCGGCCTCATCACGACGAACAACACGCTGGGCTACTCCATCGCTTGCCCGCCACTGTCCGTCCTCGTGAAGTAGCAGCGCCGATCCGACATCTTGCAGACGCCTGTCCGACGCCTGTCGGAAAGCATCCGCGGCACCTTCCGCTGGCCATCACCGCCAGCTGGAGCCGCCGATGCCCTCGCTCACCTTCGCCCAATTCGAACCCCTGCACCGCATGGCCGAGCGCATGTCGCGCGGCCTGTGCCGCCGCCTCGGGCTGCCCGCGCATGACGCAGAGGATTTCGCCCAGGACCTCCTGACCGATCTCCTCGCCCGGCTGCCCGGCTTCAACCCGGACCAGGGCGGTCTCGGCGCCTTCGCACTCACCTGCTTCCGGCATCATGCCGCCCTGCTGGCGCACCGCACGCAGCGGCACCGGGCCCTCCACCACTCCATTTCCCTCGATGACCCGCTGCCGGACGGCGGCGCGACGGTCGGCGCCGTGCTGTCGGATGCGGACGGCTACGGCGCGTGGATGGGCCAGCAGACCGATGCCTTCGCGGACGTGAATCGCCGGCTGGACCTCGAGCGGATCGCCGACGTGCTGACGGAGGAGGATGCGCCCCTCTGCGCCGCTCTCGCGCGTGGCGACGTCGATCCCGCCCGTCACGCCGGCCTGTCCCGCACCACGGCGTTCCGGCGCGTGCGCGAGATGCGGTTGCGGCTGTGCGCCGCCGGCATCGCTCCGGCGGCCTGAAACAGAATGACCGCAGCCTCGGTAATCATGGTCATGGACACCAACATCACCGACATCCGCGCAGTGGTGGCGCCTCTCACCGAGGCTTCCCTCTGCACCTGGCTGGGCGCCGCGGCTCCCGGCGACAGCATCACCTACCACCGCGGCGCGCTCGCCCGGCAGGTCTGCCCGCAGTTGCAGTGCCTGCCCGAGCCGGAGCGCACCGCGCTGCAGCGCCTGGCGGCCCGCGCCTGGAAGCTGGCCGAGCTCGGCCTCGTCGATATCGTGCAGCGCCGCCACGGCTACGAGGACTACGCCTACATCCTCGTCGCCCGCCGTCGCCCCCGCCGCGCCGCCTCGGCCATCCTGCCGATGCTGCTCGCGGAGGCCGCGTGATGGACGCGCTCCGCACCAACCGCCCCACCCTCGACGCGCTGCGCCACATGCCGGTGAGCGACGTCATCGGGCTCCCCGCCGAGCATCTGGCGCTGCTGCAGACCGATGCGCGCGAGGCGCTGGACGCCGCCAAGCGCATGCAGGACTGGATCGAGGCCGCGATCGCGCTCCGCTACGAGCAGCGCGCCATCGGCGCCCGTGCCGCTGCCGGCAAGGACACCGGCACGGTCCGCTTCCAGGACGGCACCGTGGAGATCGCGGTCGATCTGCCGAAGAAGGTGGATTGGGATCAGGCGCGGCTCGCCGCGCTGTCGGAGCAAATCCGCGCCGGCGGTGAGGATCCCGGCCAGTACGTCGAGGTCAGCTTCAAGGTCTCTGAGCGGGCCTATACCGCCTGGCCCGATCGCATCCGCCAAGCCTTCGAGCCGGCCCGCACGGTCCGCACCGGCCGCGCCACCTATCGCCTCGCCATCATGTCCGAGACGGCGCTGCGCGACAGCCCGCATGGCGCCGGCGTCATCCCGCTGCGGGGAGGCCGCTGATGGCGCTGCGCATCATCACCGCCGACGAACGGCAGGCTGAGGCGCGCGGCATCAAGGCCGTGATCTTCGGGAAGAGCGGCATCGGCAAGACCTACCTCCTGCTGACGCTCGACGAGGGCAGCACGCTCTTCATCGACCTGGAGGCGGGCGATCTCGCCGTGCAGCACTGGCGTGGCGCGTCGATCCGCCCGCGCACCTGGGAGGAATGCCGCGACCTCGCGCTGTTCCTCGCCGGCCCCAACCCCGCGCTGCGCGACGACCAGCCCTATTCTGCCGCGCAGTATGTGCGCGTCCTGCAGGCCTATGGCGATCCGGCGCGCATGGACGGCTTCGCCACGATTTTCGTCGACAGCATCACGGTCGCGGGTCGGCTCTGCTTCCAGTGGTGCCGCGGTCAGCCCGAGGCGCATTCGGAGAAGACCGGCAAGCCCGACATCCGCGGCGCCTATGGGCTGCATGGCCGCGAGATGATCGCCTGGCTCACGCACCTGCAGCATGCGCGCGGGCGCAACGTGATCTTCGTCGGAATCCTCGACGAGAAGCTCGACGACTTCAATCGCCGCGTCTTCGTGCCGCAGATCGACGGCAGCAAGACCGGCCTCGAGCTGCCCGGCATCGTCGATCAGGTCATGACGCTGGCCGAGATCAAGCCGGACGTCGCACCCGGCCAGCCTGCGGTCGCGTCCTTCCGCGGCCTGGTCTGCCAGACGCTGAATCCGTGGGGCTATCCCGCGAAGGATCGCAGCGGCCGGCTCGACATGCTGGAGCCGCCGCATCTCGGGCAGCTCTTCCAGAAAATCCGCAGCCCGTCGCCGCCGATCGACGCGCACGGCACGCCGTCGATCGCGCCGCCCGTCCCTACCACCAACACCTGATCGGAGCAGAAGCACCATGGCTGCCTGGAACGACTACAACGACGCCCAGTCCAACCCGAACCTGATCCCCAAGGGGACGCTGGCGAAGGTCCGCCTCACCATTCGTCCCGGCGGCTTCGACGATCCGAGCCAGGGCTGGACCGGCGGCTACGCCACGCGCGGCAGCACCGGCGCCGTCTATCTCAATGGCGAGTTCACTGTGCTGGAAGGCCCCTACGCCAAGCGGAAGATCTTCACGCTGATCGGCCTCCACAGCCCGAAGGGGCCGGAATGGGCGGGGATGGGCCGCAGCTTCCTGCGCGGGATGCTGAACTCCGCGCGCGGCATCTCCGACAAGGATGTCTCGCCCCAGGCGCAGGCAGCGCGCCGCATCGGCGGCTTCGCGGATCTCGACGGCCTCGAGTTCGTGGCGAAGATCGAGCACGGCACCGACGCCGGCGGCGAGACCAAGAACGAGATCCGCATGGCGGTGACGCCGGACCATCGGGACTACGCCCAGCTGATGGGGCGGCATGTGGCGCCGGCGGGTTATGCACCCCCCGCCCAGGCCTACGCGCCGCCCGCCGCGCCGGCCATCCAGCAGGGCGCCTTCCCTGCCGCGGCGCCGCAGCCCGCCGCTGCCGGCGCCGACCCGCGTCCCGCCTGGGCGCGCTGAGGGAGGGCCGCACCAGCATGCTGCTCCGCCCCCGCCAGAAGCTCTTCGTCGAGCGCAGCCTTCGTGCGCTCGATAAGCACGGCAACACCCTCGGCGTCGCCCCGACCGGCGCCGGCAAGACGATCATGCTGTCGGCGGCGGTGGGCGAGCATATCGGCAGCAGCGCCGCCAAGGCCGCGGTCCTCGCGCATCGGGATGAGCTCACCGCGCAGAACCTGGCGAAGTTCCGCCGCGTGAATCCTGGCATCGCCACCTCGGTGGTGGATGCCGGCCAGAAGTCCTGGGGCGGCCAGGTCACCTTCGCCATGGTGCCGACCCTGGCGCGCCAGGCGAACCTCGAGGCGATGCCGGCGCTGGACCTGCTGGTCATCGACGAGGCGCATCACGCCGTCGCCGACAGCTATCGCCGCATCATCGATCGCGCCCTCGACCGCAACCCCGCTTGCCGGATCTACGGCGTCACCGCGACGCCGAACCGCGGCGACAAGATCGGGCTGCGCCAGGTCTTCTCGAACGTCGCCGACCAGATACGCCTGGGCGAGCTGATCGCGTCCGGTCACCTGGTGCCGCCCCGCACCTTCATCATCGATGTCGGCGTGCAGGATGAGCTTCGCGCGGTCCGGCGCAGCGGCGACGACTTCGATATGGGCGAGGTCGCCCGCGTCATGGACACGGTGCCGGTCACCGATGCCGTGGTGAAGCACTGGCAGGAGAAGGCCGGCGGCCGCCAGACGGTGGCCTTCTGCTCCACGGTCGCACACGCCGAGCACGTTGCCGCAGCCTTCAATGCGGCCGGCATCTCCACCGTCATGGTGACCGGCGACATGCCGGAGGGGGAGCGGCGCTCCGTCCTGGCCGCCTATGCCCGAGGCGAGGCGCGCATCGTCGTGAATGTCGCCGTGCTGACGGAGGGCTGGGACCACCCGCCCACCTCCTGCGTCGTGCTGCTGCGGCCGAGCTCCTTCAAATGCACGATGATCCAGATGGTCGGCCGCGGGCTCCGCACCGTCGATCCGGGCGAGCATCCGGGCATCGTCAAGCGCGACTGCATCGTGCTCGACTTCGGCACATCCTCGCAGATCCACGGCTGCCTGGAGCAGGACGTCGATCTCGACAGCCAACCCGGCGAGGGTGAGCCGCCCACCAAGACCTGCCCCTCCTGCGAGGCGGAGGTGCCGATCGCGGTGATGGAGTGCCCCATCTGCGGCCACGCCTTCGAGCCCCGCGGGCGGGCGGCGACGCCGCTTTCCGACTTCGTCATGACGGAGATCGATCTCCTCCGCCGATCCGCTTTCCAATGGTGCGATCTGTTCGGCGATGACGCCGCCCTGCTGGCCAATGGCTTCAACGGCTGGGCGGGCATCTTCTTCCTGAACGGGGCCTGGCACGCGGTCGGCGGCGCCAAGGAGGAGCGGCCCCGCCTGCTGTCCATCGGCGAGCGGCTGGTGGCGCTGGCCGCGGCGGATGACTGGCTGAACACCTACGAGACGGACGAGAGCGCCCATAAGAGGCGGCGCTGGCTGCGCGAGCCGCCGACAGAGCGGCAGCTGATCCACCTGCCGCCGCAGGCCCGCGCCGATCTCGGCATGACGCGCTACCAAGCATCGGCGCTGCTGACCTTCAAGTTCAACCGGCAGGCCATCCAGCACCTCGTGCGCAGCGCCCAGCCCGCGGCGCTGGGGCAGGCCGCATGATCGATGGCCCGCTCCCCGGAACCGCCCTGCGCCGTCTGCTCCCGCCCGGCGCGTGGCTTTGGCTGGTTCGACCCGGGGCCGCGGAAGAAGCCACGGCCCTCGGTCTGCTTCTGCTGCATCGCCTGCCAGGGCTTCTGGTCGCGCTTGGCGGGGAGGTCGTCCGCCATGGTTGACCTCACCGAGCAGGAGAAGGCGGCGATGCGCGCGGCCATGCGCCGCGTCGCGGAGACGATGGCCGAGATCGGCTGGGGCACCCGCTTCCAGGATCTGAGCGAGGCGCAGGTGCTGACCCTGATCGAGGTCGCCATCGGCGGCTTCCAGGAGGCGATGCAGGCGATCGCCCGGCAGGACACGGCGGCGGAGGCGCCCTTCTGATGCTCGACTTCAACAGCCGCGGCCAGACGTCGGGACACGTCAACGCCGCCATCGATGCCGCGCTGGTCGCCACCAACGCGGCCACGCCACCGCGCAGCTATCTCGGCGGCTCCCGCCTTGGCCACGCCTGCGAACGCGCTCTGCAGTTCGAGTTCGTGAAGGCGCCGAAAGATGAGGGCGCGGATTTCGACGGGCGCCTGCTGCGCATCTTCGGGATCGGGCACGCGCTGGAAGATGTGGCCGTCGCCTGGCTCCGCGCTGCTGGCTTCGATCTCTACACGCGCCGCGGCGGTGGCGAGCATGGCGAGCAGTTCGGCTTCTCGGTCGCGGGCGGTCGCATCCGCGGCCATGTCGATGGCGTCTTCGCCGGCGGCCCGACCATCCCCGGCATGGCGTTCCCGGCGCTGTGGGAATGCAAGACCATGAACGCCAAGGCCTGGCGCGAGACGTCCAGCAAGGGCGTCGCTGTCGCCAAGCCGATCTACGCGGCGCAGATCGCGGTCTACCAGGCCTACATGGACGCCGCCGTGCCGGGGGTGGCGGACAATCCGGCGCTGTTCACCGCCATCAACAAGGACACCGCCGAGCTGCACCACGAGCTGGTGCCGTTCAACGCCGAGCTGGCGCAGCGCATGTCGGACCGGGCGGTGCGCATCCTGGCCGCGACCGATGCCGGCGAATTGCTGCCTCGCGTTGCCGCCCAGGCCGATCACTTTGAGTGCCGCTTCTGCCCCTGGGCCGCGCGCTGCTGGGCGCAGCCTGCATGACGGCATGGGGCGACTTCAACGATGCCGCGCCGCTGCCGGATAACAGCGTGAGCGAACTTCCCTCCGCAGGTCAGATCGCCCTCGATCGACTTCCCGGTGCAGGGCAGCCGATGCCGGCGGCCCTTGGGTCCATCTCGCCGGACATCGAGCAGATCGCCGCCTTCCTCGACGTGGTGTTCGGCTATTGCGACGGGCTGATCCCCGTCCGCGGCTTCGTCGACCAGGGCCAAGGCCTCGACACCAAGCCGCACAACATCTGGGTGCCGGCCGATCGGCACGCCGCCGCATCCCTCAGCGCCTATGCCACCTGGGCCGCTCGTGAGGGCAGCGCCGTCTATGTCATCCCCGGCACCGTCGCCGAGCAGGGGCAGGCCCGCGCCGAGCATGTGCTGCAGATGCAGACCGTGGTGGTCGACCTCGACGCCGGCGACATCGCCGCCAAGCTGGCGCACCTCGTCCACCACCTGGGCGCGCCCACCCTACTGGTCGAAAGCGGCGGCCGCACCGCCGAGGGTGCCGCCAAGCTGCATGTTTGGTGGCGGCTCACCGAGCCGGCCGAGGGTGAGGACCTAGCGCGGGTATGCGCGCTGCGGGGGGAGATCGCGGAGAAGGTTGGTGGCGATCTTCACTTCCGCTCCGCGCACCAGCCGATCCGGGTGCCCGGCACTGTCCACCAGAAGCATGGCGTGCAGCGGCACGTCACGATCCGGGAGCACCACCCCAGGGTCGAGGTGGAGCTCCCCGACTTCGCCGCGGCGGTCGCCGCCATGCCGACCATGCCGGGCCTGGAGGCGCCCACCGCTGCCCCTGGCGCCAACCGCCCCGGCCTCGATGCCGTCCTCACCACGCCAGTGCGCGAGGGCAGCCAGGACGCGTGGACCCGCTTCCAGGGCGCCAGCGCCGCCATCGGCCACTTTGTCCGCATGGTCCACGAGGGCCGCATCACCGGCGACGAGGGCTGGAAGGCGATCTGCCAGTACAATGCCGCCTGCCTCCGCCCGGCGTGGCCGCTGGACCGCCTCAAAGTCGAGGCGGACAGCATCTGGGCGCTGCATGTCGACCGCAACGGGCCGCCCCTGCTGCGCGCCACAGCACCACCGCCGAGCACCATCCCGGCGCACACCCTCGGCGTGCTGCTCGACGACACCTCCCCGATGCCCGACGACCTGATCGGGCCGCGCCTGCTGACCCCGGGTGGGATGCTGGTCCTCGGCGGGGCGCCGAAGGTTGGCAAATCCGACTTCCTGATCAGCCTCCTGGTGCATGCCGCCGCCGGCGCTCCGTTCCTGCGCTTCACGGCGCCGCGCCCGCTGCGGGTGTTCTATCTGCAGGCTGAGATCCAGTACCACTACCTGCGCGAGCGCCTGCAGCAACTCCGGCTCGACCCCGCCGTTGTGGCCCGCGCGCGCGACACCCTCGTCGTCACCCCGAAGCTGCGCATGCTGCTCGACGACCAGGGCGTGCCGCTCGTCGCGACTGCCATCCGCGCCGCATTCCCCGACGCGCCGCCGGACATCATCTGCATCGACCCCATCCGCAACCTCTTCGATGGCGGGCCCGCGGGCGAAGGGGAGAACGACAACGCGGCGATGATGTTCTTCCTGCAGAGCCGGGTCGAGGCGCTGCGCGACCAGGTCGCCCCCGAGGCGGGCATCATCCTCGCCCACCACACGAAGAAGCTCAGCAAGCAGCAGGTGAAGGACGATCCCTTCCTGTCGCTCTCCGGCGCGAGCGCGCTGCGCGGCTACTACACCTCGGGCGCCATCCTGTTCCGCCCCGACGAGGAACAGACCGAGCGCGAGTTGCATGTCGAGCTCCGCAACGGCCCCGGCCTCGAGCCGATGCTGGTCGACAAAATCGCGGGCCGCTGGGTGGAATTCGATCGTCGCGGCGAGCGCCTGGTCAGGCAGGACATCGGACGCAAGCTCGATGCCGAACGGCTGCGCAAGCAGGATGTGATCCTCGGCATCCTGCTCGATGAGGCAGCTGAAGGCCGGCTCTATTCCACCATGCAACTGGCCGAGAAATTCGAGAACAAGGTCGGGCTCGGCAGCAAGCACACGATCCGCGAGCGTTTGAGCGTGCTCGCCACGAAGGGCTTCGTGAAGTTCCGCCGAGACGGCACCGAGTTTGGCCTCGGCGTCGTTCGGTCGCGCTTCGGGTACCTCTGCGTGGAGGGCATGACCTTCGGCCCAGAGGTCGAAACCGTGGATCCGCAGACCGGCGAGGTGACCACCAGCGCCCGCCGCGTCCTGCCCAGCCACTTCAAATGCCCCCAATCCGGCAACTGCCTGGACGTCGAAAATCCGGAGGTCTGGGTCTACCCGGAAGGCGTCTTGGACGACCTCACTCCTGAGGAGTTAGGCCTAACTCCTCACTCCTCCCCGAAAACAACGTCATGAAATCAATGGCTTGGGAGGACAGAGGAGTTAGGTCCCTAACTCCTCAAACTTCGCACCTAACTCCTCTTTTCGGCAATCCGATCAACGGCTTGCGGCCCGCCGAGGAGTTAGGTGTTTCATCCACCCCCTACGGGGGTGTGCGTGCGGGCCTCATCGGCGCGCGCACACCACACCTCGGGCGACCGGGTTGGGCGCGTGGGCCGCCCCCGCTTGGGCCACCTCACCCGATGCCGGGCAGCGACGGCGAGCTCCGCCAAGAACCGCGCCGTCGCCGCCCTCACCAGGACGATCCCCTTCCGGAGACCACCATGGCACCCGCGACTCTCACCATGCCCGCCGCCCATGCAAGCGGCCCGCCCATCGCCCTCCCGCCCGCGACCGGCCTCGCGCACCACGCCGTGCTCGCCCTGGATCTCGGCACCACCACAGGCTGGGCGCTGCGCGGCCCGGACGGCGGCATCACCTCGGGCACGATCACCTTCAAGCCGACCCGCTTCGAGGGCGGCGGGATGCGTTTCCTGCGCTTCCGCGGGTGGCTGGCCGAGGTCGCCGCCCTGTCCGGCGGCGTGGCGCGGATCGTGTTCGAGGAAGTCCGCGCCCATGCCGGCACCGATGCGGCGCACATCTACGGCGGCTTCCTCGGCATTCTCGCCGCTTGGTGCGAGGAGCACGACGTCCCCTACGAGGGCGTGCCGGTCGGCACGATCAAGCGCTACGCCACCGGTAAGGGCAACGCCGACAAGGCGAAGATGGTCGCCGCCATCCGAGCCCGTGGCTTCGCGCCGGCCGATGACAACGAGGCGGATGCCATCGCGCTGCTGCTCT
>NZ_JAAVNE010000021.1 GCF_012103215.1 Falsiroseomonas selenitidurans | reverse complement strand
ATCCACCCGCACTCCGGCTTGCGCATGCGCTCGCCCCGTGAGTTCATCGCCCTGCAGTCAGCCAACCATGCCGCGTGTCCGGTTTGATGGGGGCCACTCCAGATTGCGCCAGGGCAGCATAGTGGGCTTGCGATTTTGGTGTGTGGATAATTGTGGATATTTTGCGCGGCTGTCTGAGCGTTGCGTGGCTGGCTTGGTGGCTGGAGATATTTAGTTTTGTCTGATGGAAAACTGCCGACCTAATCTGCGAGGCGTGCTCGATAGTGGTGAGCCGCTGAAAGGAGGCAGCCCACATGGATGCAAACACCCTACGAGCACAGCTTGCGCAATTCACAGGCAGTGACACATTCACACACCGCCAACTGCTGCGCCGCATGATCATGACCCAGGGCGTAATCTGGCTAGCGGATCAAGCGCAAGCCCACTGGCTGACTGATGTTATCGCCAGCTATCAGCACGAACCTCACATCAGCTCTGAGCATTTCCAGACGTGGCGTCTCAATGTGGATGAGATCACACGCACAGCCGTGATCACCATGACGGACGGCAATTCAGACACCCCGCTGGTTCAGCAGGTGATCGCCTACACCGATTTCTGCCTTGACGAGATCACACTCTGGCTGATCGCGCAGGGCGATCATCTCGTGCTCATGCTGCCCAGCGAGTATTGACGGGTGTTGTACGCCTAAATAGCGGCACCATGAGAGCACACGAATTCATCCCCCACCACCTGCTGTTGGAAACACAGCTCACTGTGGACCAGGTTCGCGCACGGCAACGGGCTTGGCTGTGGGCAGAACTGCAGAACGTCATGCAACTGGCACGTAAGGGAGCGGAGCAGAGCAAACCCAAGTCCAAGACGCATAAGTGGGCATGGAAAAAGCCCGCCAAGCCCCGCAAGCCCAAAGCGACCACACCCAGGCGCCGCAAGCCCAGAAGCGGTCCCATAGCTCCCGCCAAGCCCCAGGTGTTGGCTGATCCTGCGAGAGCCCAGCGACGTGTGGCAGCGCTGTTCCGCAGATGAACCAAGTTGCTTGGTGTAACACCAACCAACTCGCAGGTCCCAGATAGCACAAAGCCGTCCAGGTCAGGGACCATGGACGGCTTGGTGTGAGGTGACGGCAGTCAGATCAGGGCGTGTTCAATCCGTTCTGCGTGACGGTGTTCGGCACCATGCTCACCACCGGTGCCACCGTGCTTGCCACAGCCGCGATGGGCATCACGGGCGTGACGGTGATCGGCACCATGCTCACCACAGGTGCCACCACAGCCTGCGCCTGCTTCTGCCGTGCGCGGATCACGATCTCTTCCAGCTTGCGCATGAGTTCGCGTGCATCCTGCGACAGACCCAGCACTGCCAGCAGCGCAGCATCAGCCACCACCACATTCTCCGCAGCCAAGATCTGCTGCGCCCTGGACAGCCAATCCTGCGCGGCAGGGGGCATCACGCTCACGCAGTCGGAACGGCTGCGCAGCCCCCCATCCACGTCATGCAGGTGATTGGTGGTGCCGATCAGCTTGACCACTGTGTAGGTGTCCAGCACCGCACGCAGCTGCTTCTGCTCCGCAGCAGTCAGCTGGTCGATCTCATCCACGACCAGATAGGGATGGTGATCAGCCCAGTTGGTAGTCAGCAACAGATTGATGTGGTTTTCCACCTGCTTCACGTTGCTCTTGATGTCCAGCGCATGAACCTGCGCCAGATTGCCGTCAGGAATGCCGCACGCGATCAGCCGCTCGCGCACGATCACCTGTGCCGTCACGCTCTTGGCAGTGCCGTAGGGACCATGCAGCAGCAGGTTCCCGTGCATCTGATACTGCGCATAGAGCGCCAACTTCTGCCTCACCGCATCATGTGCGAACACCAGATCGGTGGAGCGCTGCGGCTTGTGCTGTTCCTCGAACAACGAGGTGGTAGTCATGCTCATGTGTTGTATCCTTTATGTTTGAGCATTTGGTGTACGTGACGCGGCATACGCAGCATGCCGCGCCTCACGCTTCTGCCTGATCAGGCAGCCTGCTGCTGCGAAGGCATGTTGCCGTTCACTGCGTTCTCGATCGTCTGCTGGCTGTGTTCGAGCGCAGCCTCTGCGTCCTGCGCTGCCTTGGCGTCACCGTGCTTGGCGATCACATCCTTGCCCACAGCATCCAACACAAGGCGCACCACCGAAGCGGTGTTGCTGCCCCACACCACCTCCAGCTTCTTTGTCTTGGCATTCATGCGCACCAAAGCCACGCTGAGTTCGTGCTCCTCGCTGTTGCTGGGCACCAGCGACTGCGGCACTTCCTTGAGCACCGCTTCGGCAGTGACCTGAGCCAGCGTGTCCTGCGCCCGCTTGCCCAGCTCGCGTGCCACCTTGGCGGGGCTGGTCTTGTCCGCGCTGTGACGACGCACGGCTTCGATGCCACCCTGTGCGGTGACCCAGGCAGACAGCTTCTCAGCTTCCACCTTGTTGCTGATGGCAGCACGCAACACCCGTGCATAGGCAGTGGTGCGTGCGTTCTTCATACGGAACACGTAGTGCACGATCTTGGTGCTCAGGTGCACGCCTTCCTTGTAAGTGAGCCCTTCCTTCGCGAGCTTGGCAGTGAACGCCTTGCGCTTGCTCACACCCGCAGCGGTCAGCGCGTCATGCACAGCGTGACAGTCTGCCAGCATCGACAGCAGCCGCGCATTCGTGCCCTGGAACATCTTCTCGTTCCATTCGTCCTGCGCGACACGCACGCGGTCGATGAAGGCGAGCGGATCCAGGTTCGACTGGTTCGCCTTGGCAGCCTTGGTGATGTTGGTCTTGGTCATGGTGGTTGTTCCTTCGTTCGATGGTCATGATGTCAGGGCGACAATCGCTGCTGACAGGATGAAAAGTACCACCCAATTGCAGAAGCACGACCGAACCAGTAAAGAAGCAATTCGATTAGTGCATGAGAGGCGTAGGTCGCATGCCAAGGACAACGAGCACAACTGCCGCACTCACACAGCGGGTGTTCCTGCACACCCCACCTGTGTCACGCCGCGGTCGTGAAGAGCCCAAGCGTGTGCAGCCACCCTACCCAGGCGCGCCCAGGCATGAGTGCTCGGTGTATTTCTTCTGGTGGGAGTTTCTGCGCTGTGATCTGGGCTACCAGGAATTCTGCGCGCGGGGCGGCAAGGGACGCGGCTCCAGGAAGTATGCCAAGCTGTATGCGGACTTCGGCGATGTGCATGCCACCAGCTTTCTCACCTGGTGGCATGCACGCGGTATGGAGTTGTTCGCAGAGCCTGCGGAGCGAGTGGTGCGTCGGCTCACACCGGGCGAAGCTGGCACCTATGATCCGGACATCGCGGTGGTGGCGATCCCGCTGTCGCTTTCGCTGCGCAAGATCAACAACCGCGTGAAGCACCTGCTGCGTGAAGAGGTGCAACGTGTGAAGCAGCACAAGCGCAGCCAAGCGCGATACCCTGTGGCATCACGTCCTGTGCTCAGCTCGCTGCACAAGACGCTCAGCGTGTATCGGGCTCGCGCTCAGCATGACGATCTCTACCTGTATGAGATCGCGGAGCAGGTGGGTGTGCGCAATGCCGCCTTGCAACATGATAGGCATGCACTGCGACGTTGGCAGACCAATGAAGTGGCGCGGCACCTGCGTGTGGCTCAGCGCCTGATTGAGCATGTGGTGCAGGGCAAGTTCCCTGTGACCAAGGTGTGCAGTTGAGTGGTGTTACACCACCCAACTTCATGTCGAAGCGGGAACGAGAACTAAACCTGCCGCACTGGTGTGTTACAGCCGAGATGGATCATTGGGGCGTCTTGTTGCGGCGCCTATGCATAGCACGATGCGTGCATTCGTGGCGCAGATGCGCAATCATCACCCTCAGTCGTTCTCGCGCCAGATCATCAGTTTCCTGCGCAGCTCTTTTCTCCATGTGCCACACGAGTGCGAGAACGGCACTGGCAGGCATATTGCGTCCTTGGCATCGGGTGCTGCTGAACCAGCCAAGCGAACGACCACATAATTCGCTCACATGATATTGGCTGCGTGCTACTCCCAGTTCGCGCAGCCAGTGGTAGATGGTTTGATCGGTGATTGATGGCATTCGCTATTTAGCGTGGCAGCAGCAGCGCAGTCACGCAGCCCAAGACGAGAGCGCTACAGCGTGCTCGGTGCAGAATTTGGTATTCAGGTAGCGCAGCCCATCACAGCGTGCTGTCGCGCTCTGCGAGGGCTTTCTCGTGCACGCAGCAACCTTCTCGCTTTTGAATGCAGGATCACGCAAGAAAATTAGGTGATGCATATCGGTTTCTATCTGAGCAGATAATCAGAACCAGCGACGTGTTTCCCACTCGACCCTTTTTGGTGATCACAGCAGACGAGGTGCGCCCACAAGGAGCACAGATGATGAGCCATCTCGCCAAGCTGATGATCACGCAAATGAAGCGCCAGAGTGCGCTGAGCCCACAGGAGGCACGACGCACCAAGCTCATCACCAAGTTGGAAGAGCAGCTCAAGCTGGCGGAGGCACTTGCCAAGGGCGAGCGCTATCTGGTCATCAAGCCCAGCTGGAGCCGTGATGCAGACGGCAATCGGGTGCGGGTGCAGCGCGAGCGGCAGGTGCGCCCCTGGTGGTGGCAGGAAGGTGAGGGGGTTGCCATGCTGGTCAGGTATGGGGCTCGATCGCTGGAACTCCACAAGGGCAAGCGTGCGGTCAGCATCCCAAATGCAGCCATGCTGCCTGGTGCCATCCACACGCTGATCGCAGCTGTGCGGGCAGGTGAGCTGGACGCAGCCATGGATGCAGCCATCACGGAGACCAAGCGGAAGTCAGGCAAGGGGTAACCCTCGCGTTCTGTCCAAATTGATCCCAGGCGCTGTGTGAGTGATCGCACGGCGCCTTTCTGTCTCTGGGCGATCTGGCTGCGGATTTCTGCATGAGGTCTAGTCTAGACCTATTCCCGGCACACATGTGATCTGTGCGCGGCATTTGTGATGGATATGGCTGATTGATCTATCGGTGTGATTGCATTCGCCCTTGTCAGGCACCTGCTACGCAGGATGCCCGTTGGCATCAGACAGCTTCACGCTGTCGCGTTCGCTGTCCTCGCCAATGACTTCACATCACGCTTTGAGTTCAGCATCTGGAAGCATCATGCATGGTCATGACTGATTGGCATCAGCATGTGTGGTCTGAGGCATTCGTTAGATTTCCGCTCACACGACGACTGTCCGCACAGTCGTCGTGTGAATTGAACCCTCGGATTCGTTGAGTTTCCAACCCAGCCCGTCTATTCGCAACCCGCTCATGCGGGACAGGTGCTGTTACGATTGCCTACCTTTACGCTAAATGCCTGCTCATCTGATCGCGCAGCTCACGGAGCTTACCACCGCGCGATGTCATGGATGTGAGATTACCGTCGTCATATCTCAAGTGCCCCTTGCGGGACTTGGTGATCATTCTCCGTCCTTCTGCACCACCAACGGCTACGCTTGCGCGGCAGTATTTGCGCAGGCACGCATCTGGGCGTGCTGACGACCAACTCGGTCGAATGTTCACATCGCTATTTAACTTGATGGCATGGCAGATTGCGATATTAGTCAGGGACTTTCTGCATGGCTGCCAAATGGGAACATGAGTGCTGTGGCGTGGTTCTCGTGCGTGGCATAAATAGCGATATGAGAACTTATGATGTGCCCACCCATGCCAGCGCCCCAGAGCGACACGCAGCCATCCAAGCCATTTGCGCAGCAATCATGGTGGTGCTCGCACGCACGCAGCGCCCAGCCAGCTGATCGGGTCATATACAAACTTTGTATATGGGGATTTGAGCCAGCTCTCAGCCCAAGGGTATATTCTCTACCCTGCGCTGAATGGTCTTGATTCCAAGACAAAGACCACATGAAATACTGAAACGATTAGGTTTTGCCCGAAGCCATTGAGGTCGTTGGATTTATGTGCGTTCTGGTTCTGGTCGCGCGCCCACAACCTATTAGTTTATACGAACAGAACGAAATCATTAGGTTTTGCGCGATGAGCCAAGCCCGCACACTGAACGCCAAGGAATTGCGCAAGGCGCTGGACCATGTGGCGTCTCGTCCGCACTCAGCACGCAATCGCATCTCGCTGCTGCTCACGCACTGGGCTGGCATGCGGGTGGGGGAAGTGGCGTCACTGCGCTGGTCAGACGTGATCGCGCAGGATGGGCACGTGAAGGCAGAAATCCGGCTTTCAGCTGCGCAGACCAAGGGGCAGCAGCCACGCACCGTGTTTGTGAGCGACAGGCTCAGGAAGGAGCTCATGACGTATCAGCGCAGCCAGGGCATCATCGTCCCGGACAGACCGCTGCTGCGCACCCAAAAGCGCGATGGGTTCTCAGCCAACACCCTCGCCCAGACCATCAACACCATCTATCGCAGGGCAGGGATGGACGGAGCCAGCAGCCATTCGGGACGCAGAAGCTTCATCACCACACTGGCACACAAGGGCGTGGGCGTGAGGGTGTTGGCAAGCCTGGCTGGGCATCGCAGCATCAGCACCACCCAGCGCTACATCGACGTCAATGACGATCAGAAGCGTGCTGCTGTGGAACTCATGGGCTGATCGCGCAGATCTTATGCCTGTGAATAAATACACAGCCGCCCAGATCATTGCGCAGCACCATCAGATGCGCAGCCGTAGCGAGTTAGGCAGACGTTAGGCTTAAGCGATCAGGGCAGATGTTCATCAGCGAAAACAACGCGGTAAGTGACATGCGAACAAGTACAAGCACTGCCACGGCAAGGGCTGAGACCGTCCCCGTTCGCCGGTCCCGCTCAGCCGGAGGTTGCGGGCGTCAGGCGCGGCTGCGGCGCCGCGCTGGCGGATAGCCTGGCCAGCGCGATGAGGGCCACCACCCCGGCCAGCCCGATCAGGACAAGCCCTGATAGCGCCCAGGCCGGGCCAAGCCGGGCGAGCAGGACGGCAAGGGCAAAGGGCGCCGCCGCCGTCGTCACCACCCGGATCGCGGTCAGGCGGCCCAGCCGCGCGCCGTAATCCGCGGTGCCGAACAGCATCAGCGGCACGGTGCCGCGGACGATGCTGATCAGTCCGGAGCCCATGCCGAACAACAGGGCAAAGGCCAGCGCACCCGGCAGGGCCGGCGCGCTGACCAGCAGCAGGGCCAGGCCGCAGGGCAGCAGGGCGGTGGACAGCACCGCCAGCCAGGTTGCCGCCAGCCGGCCGCCGAACAGCATGTTCACCAGCCGCGCCACCACCTGCGCCGGGCCGAACAGGGACCCGACCAGCGCGGCCGCGGCGCCGAGGCCCAGCGTGGCCAGCATCGGCACCACATGCATCAGGACGGCCGACAGGACGAAGCCGCCACAGGAAAACCCGGCTGCCATCCACAGAAAGGCCCGCGGGCGCGCGGCCGGGCTCAGCGAACCGGCATGGTGCGTGGCCGGCGCGGATCCGCCGGCCAGGGCCAGCGCCGACGCCTTGCGCCAATCGAGGGACCGGGCCAGCAGCAGGTGCAGCGGCGCGCAGATCCCCAGATGCAGCAGGGCGAAGGCCAGGAAGATCTCCCGCCAGGTGAGGTGCTCCAGCAGCAGCGCCGTCAGGGGCCAGAAGGCGGTCGAGGCGAAGCCGCCGATCAGGGTCAACTGCGTGATCCGCTGCTTCGCGGCGGAGCCCGCCGCCTGCGCCAGCGCGGCGAAGGCGGCATCGTAGAGCACCAGGGTCGCCGCCAGCTCGATCGCGACGATGCTGAACACGAAGCCCACCCGCCCCGGCGCCATGGCCGCGCAGGCCAGGGCCAGCGCCGAGAGCAGCGAGCCGACCACCATCACCCGCCCGGCACCGAGGCGGTCCATCTGCCGCCCGGCAAGCGGCGCCGCCAGCCCGCCGAGCAGGAGGGCGGCGGAGAACACGCCGAACACCCACTCCTGCGGCCAGTCCAGGTCGTGCGCCATCGGCGCGGCCAGGATGCCGAAGGCGTAGTAAAGCGTGCCATAGCCGATGACCTGCGTGGTCCCGAGCGCCCATACCAGGATGGTCAGCCGGGATTGGGTGCTGGAGAGCGACATGGCGAGCCTCGGAAGCGGTTCTGAGGCATAGTGCTTCGATGCATAGACCGTCAATGCCTCGACATGGCCGGCGCCAGCCGCGCCGGCGCCGCCGTGCAGCCGACCCGCCGGTGTTCTCAAGCGGCTCTCAAATCCCCGGTTCGGCCTGGGCTGCGTTCGGGAAGAACAGCGGCTCGCCATTGATCTTGTAGCCGGCGATCGCCGCCTGCCCGGCCGGGGAGACCAGCCAGTCGATGAAGCGCTGGCCATCGGCGCGCTTCACATGCGCATGGCGTTCCGGATTCACCAGCATGACGCCGTACTGGTTGAACAGCCGGGCATCGCCCTCCACCAAGATCCGCAGGTCCTGGCGGTTGCGGAAACTGAGCCAGGTGGCGCGGTCCGTCAGGATGTAGCCGCCCTGGGCGGCGGCGGTGTTCAGCGCCGGGCCCATGCCCTGCCCGACCTCCCGGTACCAGGCGCCGCGGCCGGAAGCGGGGTCCACCCCGGCCTGCCGCCACAGCCGCAGCTCCGCCGCATGGGTGCCGGAACGGTCGCCGCGGGAGATGAAGGGCGCCCGCGCCTGCGCGAGGCGCGTCAGCGCCGCGGCGGTGTCCCGCAGGCCGGCGATGCCGGCGGGGTCGGCGGCGGGGCCGACGATGACGAAGTCGTTGAACATCACATGCTGGCGGCGCACGCCATGGCCTTCCTGCACGAAGCGAAGCTCCGCCATCCGATCGTGCACGAAGACCACGTCGGCATCGCCGCGGCGGCCGACATCCAGCGCCTGGCCGGTGCCGAGCGCCACCACGCGCACGGCGATCCCCGTCTCCCGCGTGAAAAGCGGCAGGATGTGGCCGAACAGGCCGGATTGCTCCGTGCTGGTGGTGCTGGCGACGGTGATGCTGCGGTCCTGCGCCAGGGCAGGCAGGGCGAGGCCGAGGGCCAGGCCGGCCGTGAGCAATAGGCGGCGGAACATGACGTTTCTCCCCTTGTCGTGGATCACCACAGCAGCGCGCCGCGCAGGAAGGCGGCGGCCTCGGCGCTGGGTGGGTGGTCGAAGAAGCGGGCGGCGGATGCCTGCGCCTGCAGCCGGCCGCGGTGCAGGAAGACGATGTCGCCGGCCAGCCGGCGGGCCTGGGCCAGGTCGTGCGTGGTCATGACGATCTTGCAGCCCCGCCCGGCCAGGGTGGCGATGATCGCCTCCACCGCCGCGGTGGCGGTGGGGTCCAGGCTGGCGCAGGGCTCGTCGAGGAACAGCACCTCCGGCCGCAGCGCCGCGGCGCGGGCCAGCGCCAGGCGCTGCTGCTCCCCGCCCGAGAGCCGCCGGGCCGGGCGGTCCGCCAGCGCCGCCAGCCCGACCAGCGCCAGCGCCTCCGCCGCCCGCCGCGCCTGTTCGGCGGCTGGCAGGCCGGCCAAGGCCAGCGGGTAGCGGCAATTCGCCAGCACGGAGCGGCGCAGCAGCACCGGGCGCTGGAACACCATGGCCTGGTGCCGCCCCGGGTGCCGCGCCGGCCCCTCCCAGGTCACGCGCCCGGCGCTGGGCGGCAGCAGCCCGTGCAGCAGGCGCAGCAGCACGCTTTTCCCGGCGCCGTTCGGCCCGATCACCAGCGTGGGCGGCCCGGCCTCCAGCGCCAGGGTCACATCCTGCAGGATGGCGACGCCATTGGCGGTGAAGCCCAGCCCCTCCGCCCGCAGCGGCAGGATGGCGTCCGGCGCGCGCATCAGCCCAGGCTCCGCTGCGCCGCATCGCGCAGCCCCTGCGCCAGGGCGTTCACCCCCAGCACGATGGCCATCAGCACCAGCCCCAGCGCCAGCGCCAGCGGCAGGTCGCCCTTGCTGGTCTCCAGCGCGATGGCGGTGGTCATCAGGCGGGTGAAGCCCTCGATGTTGCCGCCGACGATCATCACCGCGCCGACCTCCGCGCTCGCCCGGCCGAAGCCGGCCAGCAGCACGGTCAGCAGGGCGAAGCGGCCATCCCACAGCAGCGTCGGCACGGCGCGCCAGGGGCCGGCGCCGAAGCTGCGGAGCTGTTCGGCATATTCCTCCCACATCGCTTCCAGCACCTGGCGCGACAGCGCGGCCAGGATCGGGGCGATCAACAGCGCCTGGGCGATGACCATGGCCGTCGGCGTGAACAGCAGGCCGAGCGACCCCAGCGGGCCGGAGCGGGAGAGAAGGACATAGATCAGCAGCCCGGCGACCACCGGCGGCAGCCCCATCAGCGCGTTCAGCGCGACGATCACGGCGCGGCGGCCGGGAAACCGGGCGACCGCCAGCAGCGCGCCCAGCGGCAGGCCGACCAGCGCCGCCACCGCCACCGCCGCCAGGCTGACGCGCAGCGACAGCAGCACGATGCCGGCCACCGCCGGGTCCGCGGTTGCCACCAGCCCCACGGCCTGGACAAAGGCGCCTTGCAGGTCATTCATCCCGGCGGAGGCTGTGGGTGGCGGCGCTTGACGTCAACCGCGATCCGTTCCTTGCTGCCGCCATCATCTGCCGAAGGGTGCCGTTGTTTGCCTTATCTGCCGGAGGTGCTGACGCTGAAGGAGGCCGCAGCCTGGCTGCGCCTCTCCGAACGGGCGCTGTACGACCTGGCGCGCGGCCGCCGGCTGCCGGCGGCGCAGCTGGGCGGCAAGTGGCTGTTCCCGCGCCGGGCGCTGGATCGCTGGCTCGCGGCGCAGGCCGAGGCCGGGCAGGACGCGCTGCGGCCCGACCCGCCGCCGATCCTGGCCGGCAGCCACGACCCGCTGCTGGACTGGGCGGTGCGGCAATCCGGCTGCGGCCTGGCGCTGGCCGCTGGCGGCAGCCAGGACGGGCTGGCGGCACTCGCCGCCGGCCAGGCCCTGGCGGCGGCGACCCATCTGCTGGACGCCGATACCGGCGCCTTCAACGAACCCGCGGTGCGGGAGGCGCTTTCGGGCCGCGGCGTGGTGGGGCTGGTCTGGGCCTGGCGCGAGCAGGGGCTTCTGGTGCCGCCGGGCAATCCGCTGGGCATCGCCGCAATCGGCGACCTGGCGCGGCCGGGGCTGCGGGTGATCGGGCGGCAGCGCCGCGCCGGCAGCCATGTGCTGCTCATGCACCTGCTGGCCGAGGCCGGCCTGCGGCTGGAGGCGGTGGGCTTCCTGCCGGAGCCCGCCCTGGCGGAGGATGAGGTGGCCTCCGCGGTGGCGGAGCGCCGCGCCGATGCCGGCTTCGGCATCCGGGCGGAGGCGGCGACGCGCGCCCTGGACTTCGTGCCCCTGGTGCGGGAGCGGTTCGACCTGGTGATGCCGCGCCGGCACTATTTCGGCCCGCCGATGCAGGCGCTGTTCGGCTTCGCCCGCGGCCCCGCCTTCGCCGCCCGGGCGGCACGGATGGGCGGCTACGACATCGCCGCCACCGGGACGGTGGCCTTCAACCTGTAGGCTGTGGTGCTTCCCGCCGCAGCCAGGCCAGCGGCGCCAGGCCGAAGAGGGCCAGCAGCACCAGCCCGGCAACGGGGCCGCCAGTCGCGGCCAGGGCCGCGCCGAACAGCGCCGGGCCGAGGCAGGCACCGGCATAGACCATCATCATGGTGCCGGAGGTCGCCGCCGCCACGCGCCCGGGCGGCGCCAGCCGTGCCGTCTCCGCCAGGCAGATGCCGTTCCAGCCGAAGGCGGCGAAACCCAGCACCCCGGCCACCAGCAGCGCCAGCCAGGAAGGCGTCCCCGGCCCCAGCCCCATCCCGGCCAGGCAGGCCGCCGCCATCACCACGCCCAGCGCGCCCAGCACCAGGGGCGGCGCCACCCGGTCCGCCACCCAGCCCAGCACCAGCCGCGCCGCGACGGAGACCGCGAGCCCCACCGTCAGCACCAGCCCGGCGCCGGCGAGGCTCCAGCCGGCAACGCTCACCAGCAGCGTCGGCACGAAGGCGGAATAGGTGAACTGCACGCAGGCGAAGCTCAGCGCCGTGGCGCCCAGCCGCAGCGCCGGCCCGCCCTCCCGCAGCACGGCGAAGGGCAGCCACAGCGGCTGCGCCGGCCCACCCGGTTGCAGGAACCCCGCATCCAGCTTCCGGCGCCAGGGCGCGATGGCCAGCATCGCCGCCAGCAGCACGCCGCCGAGCAGCGCCAGCGCCGCCTGCCAGCCGAGGCCCGCGGCCAGCGCCGGCAGCAGCAGCCCGGCGGTGGCGCCGCCCAGCGGCACGGCGATCTGCTTGATGGAGAAGACCCGGTTGCGCAGATGCGGCGGTGAAAGCCGGGCCAGCAGGGCCGAACTCGCCGGGTTGGCCGGGCCATAGGCCAGCCCGATCAGCAGCGCGCTGGCCGCCAGCGCCGCCACATGGCCGAGCGCCAGGGCAAGGAGGCCGAGCCCGGCCAGCAGCAGCATCGCCTGGTGCAGCCGCACCGGCCCCAGCCCGGCGACGAGTTGCGGCGTCACCAGGGTGGCAGCGGCGCTGGCGACGAACAGCGCCGCCGCATACCAGCCGACCGCCGCCTTCGGCAGGCCCAGCGCCGGCAGCACCAGCGCCGCCGTCACCGACAGCGCCAGCGAGGCGAGCACCACCAGCGCCTGCGCGCCCAGCGTCACCCCCACGGCGGCAGGCAGCAAGGCGGGGGCGGGGGCAGGCGTCATGTCCGGGCGATCCTCGCGGTCTGGCAGGCCCTGCATGGCGCCGCTTCAGGCGGGAGGCAATCCGCCCCAGGGCGCGGCGGAATCCTGCCACGCGCCACCCGAATCCGAGAATGAAGCGGCTGGTTCCGCCGCCATCGCTCCCAAAACCTTCCCCGCCCGGGGCTGGCCGCGCCGGGGCGTCGGTCCTATACCGCCCGGCAAGCCGGCGCCTGCCGGACCGACGGAACCGCCCGGCCAGACCGGTGCCAGGCCGCCATCCCCCAACGACAAGGACCCCGGCGACGTCCGGGCTGGAGTGCAGCATGGAGGGCGTTTCTTCGCGCGGGCCGGGCGGCGCCCCGGGCCCGCTGACGCGCTTGCGTCGTCTGCTGCCGGGGCTGGGCCTCTGCCTGCTGCTGGCGCTGGCATCCGTGCTGCTGCGCCGCGCCTCCGGCATCGCCGCGCTGAACCCGGTGGTGATTGCGCTGCTGGCCGGGCTGGCGCTGCGCGCGGGGCTGGGTCGCCGCGCCCCGCTGGACCCCGGCATCGCCTTCGCCATCCGCCCGATGCTGCGTTTCGCCATCGTGCTGCTCGGCCTGCAGGTGACGCTGACGGAGGTGCTGGCCCTGGGCCCGGGTGCCCTGGCCCTGGCGGTGGCCGTGGTGGCGGTGACGGTGCCGGCCGCCGCCTGGCTGGGCGCGCGGATGGGGGTGCCGCAGCCCTTGGCGCTGCTGCTGGGCATGGGCACCGGCATCTGCGGCGCCTCCGCCATCGTCGCCGCCAACCAGGTGGTACGGGCGAAGGACGAGGACGTGACCTATGCCCTGGCCGTCATCACCCTGTGCGGCACGCTGGGGCTGGTGCTGCTGCCGCTGCTGGCGGCGCCGCTCGGCCTTGATGCGCAGTCCTACGGGCTGTGGGCCGGTGCCTCGTTGCACGAGGTGGTGCAAGCGGTGGGCGCCGCCGCGGCCGGCGGGCCGGAAGCCGCGCAATCCGGCACGGTGATGAAGCTGGCGCGGGTGATGCTGCTGGCGCCGGCGATCATGGCGCTGGGCTGGTGGGTGGCGCGCCAGGGCGCCGCGGGTGGCACGGCGAAGGTGCAGGTGCCGTGGTTCGCGCTGGGCTTCCTGGGGCTGGTGCTGCTGGGTTCCACCGGGCTGGTGCCGGCGGTGGCGACCGAGGCCTCCCGCCTGCTGGTGCCGCTGCTGATGGCCGCCAGTGTCGCGGCGCTCGGCCTGGCGACCGACCTGCGGGCGCTGGGGAGGCGCGGCCTCAGGCCGCTCGGGCTGGGCGTGCTGCTTAGCCTGCTGATCGCCGGCCTGGCGCTGGCCGGCGTGCTGCTGCTGGGGCTGTAGCGGCCGCCAGGCCGGCTTCAGCCCGCTCGGCGGCAGGGGCGGTCTCAGCCCAGCGCGGCGGCGCGGATCGAGGGGTCGCTGTAGCGCGCGATGTCGGTCAGTTCCCGCTGCGGCTCGGCGTATTTGCTGCGCAGGCGCAGCACCGTCCGCAGCCCGGCCTCGTCGATCCGCAGGTCGCGGAAGATGCCGCGCTCCGCATCCAGCAGCGCGGTGGCGGCACGCGCCGCGACCGGCGGCGGCATGTTGGCGCGTGCGGTGAGGATCGCCGCCGCCGCCGCCCGGTTGGCGTCCAGCCACACCAGGCTGTCGCGGAAGCCGCGGGTGAAGCCGACCAGGGCTTCGCGCTTCGCCGCCAGCGTGCCGCGCCGGGCGGCGGCGACGATGCCCTGGTAGGCGCCCACCGCGTCGCGCCCGCGTGCGAGCCGCCGGAAGCCCCGCGCCTCCGCCGCGAGGTCGAGCGGCGTGTTCAGCAGGGTGGCCGCCTGCCTGCCTTCCAGCAGCGCCGCCAGCCGCTGCGCGCCGCCGCCCACCGCGACCCATTCCACCTGCCCGGCCAGGCCGGCCTGGCCCAGCACTTCCCGCAGCACGAAGGCGAAGCCGGTGGTCATCGCGTCCACCGACACCGCCCGGCCGCGCAGCGCCGCCAGATCCGCCACATCGGCCGCCGCCATGACGGAGAGCATGCCGTCATCGACGCCGAAAAAGGCGGCGAAGTCGGATGGCCCCGGCAGCCGCGCCTCGCCCTGCCCCTCATTGTAGGCGACGATGTTGTCCACCGAGGTCAGTGCCAGGTCGTACCTGCCCGCATAGAGGTCGGTGGCCATGGCGCGGGAATTGGGGGTCAACTCCAGCGCCACCTCTACCCCGTGCCGGGCGAAATGCCCCTGGGCCTGGCCGGCCCAGATGACGAGGTTGGAGGCGCCGGCGAAGGCCACGACGTTCAGCCTCGTGGCGCCCTGCGCCAGGGCGCCGCCGGCACCCCAGGCGGCAACGGTGGCGGCGGCCATGGCGGCCCTCCGGGTCAGGTGGGTCATGGCCGGGTCAATCCGCGAACTGGCCGGCGGCCTGCAGCACCGGGCGCCAGCGCTCGATCTCGGCGGCCAGGTGGGCGCGGTGCACCTCGCCATTCTGGCGGGCGACGGGCTCCGGCGGGCTGCCCAGGCCGGTCATGCGTTCCACCACACGGGCATCGGCCAGGGCGAAGCGCAGCGCGGCGTTCAGCCTGTCCTGCACCGGCTTCGGCGTGCCGGCCGGGGCATAGAGGCCGTGCCAGATGGCGATCTCGAAGCCCGGCAGGGACTGGCTGGCGGTGGGCACGCCGGGGATGGCCGGCAGCGGCTGCGGCGTGGTGACGGCCATCGCCTTGATCTGGCGCGCCTGGATGAAGGGAATCGCGCTGGTCGTCTGGTCGCAGTAGATATCCAGCCGGTTGCCCATCAGCTCCGGATAGATCGGCCCGGACCCGGCGAAGGACACGGTGGTGAAGCGGGTGCCGAGGCTGGCCTGCAGCAGCGTGCCGCAAAGCTGGCTGGCGGAGCCGAGGCCGGCATTGCCCAGGTTGATGCGCTCCCCGCTTTCGCGGATGCGGGCCAGCATGGCGGGGAAATCCGCCACCGGGAAGTCCGGGCGGGTCAGCCAGACCATCGGCGTGGCGGTCACCAGGCCCAGCATCTCGAAGGAGGTCAGCGGGTTGTAGGGCAGGCGGCGGTACAGCGTCGGCGCGGTGGCCATGCCGATGTTGTGCAGCAGGATGGTGTTGCCGTCCGGCCGCGCCTGGGCGACGCGGTTGACACCGATGGTGCCGCCGGCGCCGCCGACATTCTGCGCCACCACGGAAACGCTGAGGTCGCGGCTCATCGCCTCCGCCAGCATGCGGCCCACCGCATCGGTCGGGCCGCCGGGGGCGAAGGGGATCACCAGGGTGATGCTCTGGCTGGGCCAGCTGGCCTGGGCATGGGCGGTGCCGGCGAGCAGCGCCGGCGCGGCGAGCGCCGCGCCGAGCAGGCGGCGGCGGGTGGTCTGGATGGTCATTGTTCTTGGTCCTCCCTCAATCGATTGCAGAGCGCGCTAACGTCCCCCGCCGATATCCACCAGCGCCCCGGTCATGTAGGCGGCGCCGGGCGAGAGCAGGAAGGCGACCAGGCTGGCCACCTCCTCCGGCTCGCCGGGCCGCCCCAGGGCGATGGCGGCGGTCATGGTCTTCAGCCGGTCCGCCCCGGCGCGGGCCTCATGGCTTTCGGTGCGGATCACGCCTGGCCGCACGCAGCAGACGCGGATGCCGAGCTTTCCCACCTCATTGGCCAGGCCGGCGGTGAAGCCGTCCACGGCGCCCTTGGCCGCGGCATACATCACCCGCCCCGGCTGACCGCCGAGGACCGAGGCGCGCGAGCCGATATTCACGATGACGCCGCCCGCCCCGCCGCGATCGGTGGCCATGCGCTGCACGGCGGCCGAGGAACAGAAGACGGTGGTGCGCAGATTGCCGTCCATCATGCGGTCGTAGTCGGCGGCGGTGATGTCGGCGATCTTCGCCTCCGCGCTGCCGCCGGCATTGTTCACCAGGCCCTTCACCGGTCCGATGGCGTCCGCCGCGGCGAACAGCGCGGCGATGCCGGCCTCGGACTGCACATCCGCCTGCACCGCCTGCGCGCGTCCCCCGGCGCCGGTGATGGCGGCGACGGTGGCCTCGGCCGAGGCTGCGTCGCGCGCAAAATTCACGACGACGTTCCAGCCATCCGCCGCGGCCGCCTTGGCGATGGCCGCGCCGATGCCGCGGCCGGCGCCGGTGACGACCAGGACGCCGCGGTCGGTCATCGGCTCCATCCGCCGACCTGCGACAGCTCCGCGCGCGCTTCCGCCGCCGTCATCGGCTCGGCGCCCAGCTCGCGCAGGATGCGGACGGCGCGTTCGACGAGGACGGTGTTGCTGACCGCGAGCTCGCCCTTGTTGAGGTAGATGTTGTCCTCGAGGCCGACGCGCACATGGCCGCCCAGCAGCCAGGCCTGCGCCAGCATCGGGAATTCCATGCGGCCGATGGCGAAGGCCGCCCAGGGGCTGCCGGCCGGCAGGATGGACTTCGCGTAGTGCAGCGTCGCCGGGTCCCAGTCGAAGCCCCAGCGGATGCCCATGCAGACCTGGAACAGGCAGGGGCCCTTCAGCACGCCATCCGCCATCAGCTTCTTCGCCAGGCCGATATCGCCGGAATCGAAGACCTCTAGCTCCGGGATGGTGCCGACGGAATAGATCAGCTCCGCCATCCTGGTCACCGACCAGGGCGCGTTGATCACGACGGCGCTGCCGGACCACATGGTGTTCAGGTCGAGCGTCGCGATCTCCGGCTTCAGCTCCACGATATGCGCCACGCGCTGGTCCGGCGGCAGCAGGGTGCTGCCGGCGGCGGCCTCGCGCGGGTTGTCCAGCGAGGGGACGAAGCGCCCGCCCGGGCCGGTGGTCAGGTTGATCACCACATCGGTGCCGGAGGCGCGGATGCGGTCCATCACCTCCCGGTACAGGTCGATGGACATGGAGGGCCTGCCCGTCGCAGGGTCCCGCACATGGATGTGCGCCACGGCGGCGCCGGCCTTCGCGGCCTCGATCGCCGCATCGGCGATCTGCGCCGGCGTGATCGGCAGATGCGGCGTCTGTTCCGGCGTGGTGATGTTGCCGGTGACGGCGCAGGTCAGGATGTATTTGCGGCGCATGCGCTTAATCCTTGGCCGGGCCGGGGGCCGGTTCTTGTACCGGAGCCCCGAAGGCCGGCCTGCCGCGGGTGATGTCGAGGAAGCGGGTGACGAGCACGCGCTCGAACAGCCCGTTGGCGGCGAAGGGATCGGCGGCGGAGAAGGCTTCCGCCGCCGCGCGGTCCGGCACGTCGACGATGAAGACGGAGCCGATCTTCGTCTCCCCGTCGTCGGAGACCATCGGGCCGGCCAGCTTGATGTCGACGGGGCTGGCGCGGAGATAGGCGCGGTGCGCCTCGTAATGCGCGTCGCGGATGGCGTCGCCGTCGGCGACCTGGGTGCAGTGGATCAGGAACAGCATCAGGCGGCGTCCTCCCTGGGGATGCGGAAATCGTAAGTGAGCGTCGCCGGCTTGCCTTCCGCCTTGGGCGCGTCCCAGTCGGTCACCAGGCTGGCCTTCACGCCGAACACCGCATCGTCGTGCAGGTAGGGGTCGCCATCCCTGAAGATGTGGGTGATCAGGTCCCGGTAGCCGGGCTTCTTGATCCAGAAATGCACATGCGTCGGCCGCATCGGCCCGCGCCCCATGGCGGACAGCAGGCGGCCCACCGGCCCGTCATGCGGCACCGGGTAGCTGGCCGGCATCACGGTGGGGAAGGCCACCAGCCCGTCCGGCCCGGAGAGGAAGCGGCCGCGCATGTTGTGCGCATCGCCCAGCTGGCTGTCGTAGAAGCCATCCGGCGAGGTGTGCCAGACATCCACCTGCGCGCCTTCCAGCGGCGCGCCGTCCTCGTCCAGGATGCGCACCGCCACGTCCAGGCGCTCGCCCTCCACGCCGGGGGACATGTTCTGGCCGTTCTGCATCACCGGGGGATTCTCCCGGTGGAAAGGGCCGAGCACGGTGGTCTCGCTGACGCTGGCATGGGTGCGGTGGGCGATGGCGTCCACCAGCATGGAGACGCCAAGGATGTCCGACAGCAGGATCACCTCCTGCCGCTTGTCGTCGCACCAGCGGCCGAGTTCGGTCAGGAAGCCGACGCCCTCTTCCCATTCCTCCGGCGTCAGCTCCACCTCGCGGACGAAGTCGTGCACGTGGTTGACCAGGGCGGTCATGACCTGGCGCATGCGCGGGCTGGCATCCGGCGCGATGCGGGCCAGCACGGCGCCGGTCAGGTTCTCGCTGGTATAGGTGATGTGGCCTTCGGGCATGGTCGGGGTTCCCTCTCCTAGTCGCCCATGGTGAGCACGACACGGCCGCGCGTGCCACGGGCCACCGCGTCATAGGCCGCCGCCCCCTGGGCCAGCGGATGCGCCTCGGCGATGGCGGGCGGCGGGAAGGCGCCGGATTCGAAGCCCGGGCGCAGCGTTTCCATCATCGGCGCGCAGGCGCTGGCGCTGCGCTTCAGGCTGTCCACGCCCAGCAGCCGGCATTCGCGGCGGTAGAAGGGGATCAGCTCGAACTTGAGCTGCTCGCCCGGCGTGCCGGCGATGACCACCAGCCGGCCGCCGAAGCCCAGGGCCGCCAGCGCGGCTTCCGTCAGGGGCGGCTTGCCGACGCAGTCATAGACCACGTCGATGCCGCGCCCGCCGGTGGCGTCGGCGATCTGCCCGGCGAGGTCCGGCGCGGCGAGGTCCAGGAACGCCGCCGTGGCGGCGCGCGCGGCGCTGTCCGCCGGGGCCTGGCCGCGGCAGGCGGCGATCACCCGGGCGCCCCGCGCCGCGCCGATGCCGCAGGCGGCGCCGCCGACGCCGCCGGTGGCGCCCAGCACCAGCAGCGTCTCCCCGGCCTTGAGCGCGGCGTAGTCCAGGCCGATCAGCGCGGTGACGTAGTTCACCCCCACCGCGCCGGCCTGGGCGAAGCTGAGGTTGGCGGGTTTGCGCGCCAGGGCGGCGATCGGCAGGCGCAGGTATTCGGCGTGGCTGCCATCGCGGGTGAAGCCGATATCGCCGCCGGTGCCCCAGACCTCCACGCCCAGCCATTCGGCCGGACCGGCCACCACCATGCCGGCGAAATCCCGGCCCGGGGTGCGCGGCGGCACGGTCTGGCGCATCCGCCCGGCCAGGTTCTTCACGTCCGATGGATTGACCGAGGCGGCGCGCACGGCGACCAGCGCCTCCTCCGCCGCCAGGGGCGGCAGGGGCAGGGTTTCGCAGCGCAGCTGGTCCGGCCCGCCGAAGGCGGCGAAGCGAAGTGCCGAGGCCTGGCCGGGCAGGGCCGAAAGCGACCCGGCTTGGGATGGCGCATCATGCATTGCGGGCGATTTCCTCCGATGCCGGAAGGGGTAGGGGATGGCGCCGGGTGCGGTCAAGGGAAATGTGCAATCGATTGCAGAAAGCAAAACCACCCCGCCCGGGCGTCGCCGCCGCGCTGCCGGCGCATCGCCGGGCGCGCCGGCGGCGCGCTTGCGCTATAGCCGGCGGGCATGTCTTCCTCCGACTCGATCCCAGGGCTCCCGCCCGGCCCGGCGCCGCGCGCCACCATCGCCGATGTGGCGCGGGAGGCCGGGGTACACGCCTCCACCGTCTCCCGCGCCCTGAACCCCGCCACCCGGGGCATGGTGACGGAGGGCGTGGCGCAGCGCGTGGCGGAAGCGGCGGAACGGCTTGGCTGGCGCCCCTCCGCCCTGGCCGCCGGGCTGCGCACGCGGAAATCCCGCACCATCGGCATCCTGGTGCCGGACCTGGTGAACCCGATCTTCCCGCCCATCCTGCATGCGGTGGAAACCCTGCTGGCCGGGCAGGGCTACGCCACGCTGATGGCCAACACCGCCAATGACCCGGCGCGGGAGGCGCTGCTGATCGAGCGCATGGCGACGCATCTGGTGGATGGGCTGATGCTGGCCTCGGCCGCGGCCGGCACCGGGGCGCTGGACCTCTGCGCCCGCTTTGGCATCCCCGCCGTGCTGATCAACCGCCGCATGCCGGCCGGCTGCGGCGCCACCTCCGCCGTCACCAATGACGACCATGGCGGGATCGGCCTGGCGGTGGCGCATCTGTTGGCGCTCGGCCATCGTCGCATCGCGCATCTGGCGGGGCCGGAGGGCATCTCCACCGCCATGGACCGGCTTTCCGGCTTCCGCGATGCGCTGGCAGCGCAGGGGCTGGACCCCGACGCGGCGCCGATCCTGCACGCCGGTGCCTACACCGCCGCCGCCGGCCAGGCGGCAATGGCGGCGCTGCTGGCCGGGCCGCGCTTCACCGCGGTGGCGGTGGCCAACGACATGCTGTGCCTCGGCACCTATGACGCGCTGGCCGCCGCCGGGCTGCGCGTGGCGGCGGATGTCTCCGTCACCGGCTTCAACGACATGCCCTTCGTCGACCGCATCTGCCCGGCCCTGACCACGGTGCGCATCCAGCACGCCGCCATGGGCCGCCAGGCGGCGGAGATCCTGCTGGCCGAGATGGCCGACCCCGCCCTGCCGCGCCGCGACATCCGGCTGGTGCCGGAACTGGTGTGCCGTGCCTCCACCGCCCCCCCGAACCCGGACGCCCCATGCCCCTGATCGTCGCGCAGATCTCCGACGCCCATCTCGGCCCGCGCACCACCGTCTTCCAGGCCAACCTGGCGCGCATCGCCGCGGTGCTGGACGCGGCGCCGCCGGATGCGCTGGTGGCCAGCGGCGACCTGTCGCTGGACGGTGCCGGCCGCGACGCGGATCTGGCCTTCGCGGCGCAGGCGCTGCGCGGCCTGGCCGGCGCGGCGCCGCTGCTGGCCATCCCGGGCAACCACGACATCGGCAGCGATGCCCGCAGCATGCCGGACCAGCCGGTGGATGCGGCGCGGCTGGCGCGCTGGGACGCGCTGCTGGGCGCCGACCGCTTCGCCCACGACCTGGACGGGCCGGGCGGCGAGGCGTGGCGGCTGCTGGGCCTGAACACCGAGATCATGGGCACCGGCTTGGCGCGGGAGGCGGAGCAGGCGGCCTGGATCGGCCAGGCGCTGGCGGGGCTGGGGCGGCGACGCCTGGCGCTGTTCCTGCACAAGCCGGTCTTCATCCACGCGCCGGACGACCCCTTCGACTACTGGTCCGTCCCGCCGGAGGCGCGCGGCGCGCTGGCGCCGGTGCTGGACCACCCGGCGCTGCGCCTGGTCGCATCCGGCCACCTGCACCTGAACCGCCTGACCCGGCGGGGGGAGGCGAGCTATGCCTGGGCCGCCCCGGCCTCTTTCATCTGCGAGCCGGAGCTCCAGCCCGGCCTGCCCGGGGACCGCGTGACAGGCTTCCTGCGCCACACGCTGCACGCCGACCATGTGGAGACGGAACTGGTCTGCCCCGCCGGGCTGCGCGCGCCCTTCCTGGAGGAGGTGCGGGCGGAGACCTATCCAAGGCGTCGATGACGCGTGTAGAACCGCGGCTTGAGCACAACCTTCGGTTGGTTTTCTGCGAATCCAAGGAACGCTAGGTTCAACAAACTATACCTGACGGGTCGTCCATGTCGCAGGCCGATGTGTTACCAGGGCAGGCCGAACCCCCGGCCCGCCCTGGCCGTGGCGAGGGGACAAGGAACAGGGCCAACCCTGCTAAACCGAAGGGCGAGCCGGCCGAGGGCGGTTCCGAGTTCCTGGGCCTGCATGATCCCTGGGCCGATGCCCCGGCGGGCACCGAGCCCGCGCCCCGCCCCCCGGCCGGCCCGCTGGTCACCCGGGAGAAGGCCGGGGAGCTGGTGCGGGCCGGCGGGGCGCTGGCGGCGCTGTTCATCCTGATCGCGGTGGTGATCACCGCGCTGGGCTGATCATTTCCCCGGCAGCGGGATGCCGGTCAGGGCCTGCCAGACACGGATGACGAAGCCATCATCGGCGCGGCCATGGCCCATGGCGCTGGCGGCGGTGAACAATTGCTGCGCCTGGCTGGCCAGCGGCACCGGGTGGTTCAGCCCGCGCGCCATCTCCGCCACCAGGCCCAGATCCTTGACGAAGATGTCGACCGCCGAGCGCGGGGCATCGTCGCCCTCCAGCACCCGGGCCATGCGGTTCTCGAACATCCAGGAATTGCCGGCAGCGCTCGTCACCACCGCATAGAGCTGGCGCGGATCGGCGCCGGCGCGGATGCCCAGCGCCATCGCCTCCGCCGCCACGGCGATGTGCACCCCGGCCAGAAGCTGGTGCACCACCTTCACCGTGGCGCCGGCGCCCACCGCCTCCCCCAGCTCCCACACCTTGGTGGCGATGGCGTCGAGCACCGGGCGGGCCTTGGCGAAGGCGGCGGCGCTGCCGGCCGCCATCACCGTCATTGCGCCTTCCGCCGCCTTGGCGGCGCCGCCGGAGACGGGGGCATCCAGGTACAGCAGGCCCATCGCCTCCGCCCGCGCCGCCAGGCGCCGGGCATCGTCCGGGCCCATGGTGGCGGAGGCGATGATGACGGCGCCGGGTGCCAGCCGGGGCGCGCAGCCGGCGGGGCCGAACAGCGCCGCCTCCGTCTGCGCCGCGTTCACCACCAGCAGCAGCACCGCCTCCACCCCCTGCGGCAGCGCATCGGCCGCGCCGACGGCCTGGCCACCGGCCTCGATGAAGGCCTCCCGCGCAGCGGCCGCGAAATCGCAGCCCACCGTGTCCAGCCCGGCCCGCAGGCAGGACCGCGCCGCCCCCATGCCCATGGCCCCGAGGCCGATCACCGCAACCTGCATCCCGCGCATCCTTCGTTCCGTCGCCCGCAGGCTGGCCGCGCCGGCGCCGTGGCGCAAGCCGATCACCCCGGCGCGGGCGGGCGCGCGATCAGCCGAACACCAGCACCAGGATCTGCACCAGGGCGGAGACGACCAGCAGGATCAGCACGATGCGGGAAAGCTGGGAGGGCGGCGGCATTGCCGGCAGATGGGGCCTTCCTCGCTCAGCCGGAAGGGGGGATCAGCGCCCGCAGCAGCGCCTTCAGCGCCGGCGCGCCTTCCGCATGGCGGGCCAGCAGCGCCGCCTCATGCGCCCGCGCTTCCGCCACCAGCCGCGCGGCCAGGGCGGCGCCTTCCGGCGTCAGCGCGATGCGCACGGCGCGGCCCTGCCTTTCCCGCCGCACCAGCCCCTCCGCCGCCATGCGGTCCAGCAGCTTGGACATGGTGGGCTGCTGCATCAGGCAGAGCCGTGACAGCTCCCCCACCTGGCGCGGCTGGCCGCTGAGGCTGGCCAGCACCCGCCACACCGGCACCGCCACGCCCAGCGCGCGCAGCCGCGCATGGAAGCCGGCCGAGGCGGCGTGGGAGGCCCGCGCCAGCAGGGCCAGCAGGTAGTCCTCGACGAAGGCGCCCGGTTCGGTCACGGCGCCAATATATGACTTTTCATATGATCGCGTCACCACTAGGCTTCCCGCACAGGCAAGGGGGTGGGCAGGTGCGCGACGACCGGATCGAGCCGCAATGGATCGACGCCTTCGCCGAGGTGCTGCGGCTCTGCGCGCTGCAGCCCGGGGAGGCCGTGTGCCTGCTTGCCGAAAGCCAGTCCCGCCGATTGAACATCGACCTGGCGGAGCTGGCGGCGCATCGCCTGGGCGGCCGCCCCTTCCGGCTGGAGGTGCCGACGCCCCCCGCCGGGCGCCTGCCCATGCGCTCCACCGGCGCCTCCCGCGCTTTGGCCGGGCACCCGGCGGTGCTGGCGGGGCTGGGCGCCAGCGGGCTGGTGGTGGACCTGACGCTGGAAGGGCTGCTGCACGCGCCGGAGCTGAAGGGCATCCTGGCCGCCGGCGCCCGCGTGCTGATGGTCAGCGACGAGCATCCGGAGGTGCTGGAACGCCTGGTGCCGCGGGCCGGCGATGCGGCGCCGGTGAAGGCCGCGGTGAAGCGCCTGCGCGCCGCGCAGACGATGCGGGTGACGAGCGCCGCCGGCACCGACCTGACGGTGGCGATCGCCGGCGCGGCGAGTGCCGGCGTCTGGGGCTTCACGGACCGGCCCGGCACGGTGGCGCATTGGCCGGGCGGGGTGGTGGTGGCCTTCCCGCGCGCCGGCACCGTGGCCGGCACGCTGGTGCTGGCGCCGGGCGACGCCAACCTGACCTTCAAGCGCTACATCGAATCCCCCGTGCGGCTGGTGCTGCGCGACGACCATGTGGTGGCGGTGGAAGGGGAGGGGCTGGATGCGCGGATGCTGCGCGAGCACCTGGCCGCCTGGGGCGAGCCCGCGGCCTATGCCGTCAGCCATGTCGGCTGGGGCATGAACCCCCGCGCGCGGCGCGAGGCACTGCTGTTCCACGATCGCCGCGATATCAACGGCACGGAGCTGCGCGCGGCGGCGGGCAATTTCCTGTTCTCCACCGGCGCCAATGAATTCGCCGGCCGCTTCACCGAGGGGCATTTCGACATCCCCGTCTTCGGCTGCACCATCGAACTGGATGGCGAGGCCGTGGTCCGCGAAGGAGTTCTGGTGGCATGAGCATCGTCCTGCTGCACGGCATCGGCGGGCCTTCCTGGGCCCAGTCTTCCGGCGAACTCCTGGTGCCCGGCGCGCTGGACTGGCCGATGCCCGGCTTCTGCGGCACCGCGCCGCTGCCGGAAATGACCTTCCCGGCGCTGACCGCGGCGCTGTGCGCCACGCTGGATGCGCGGGGGATCGATCGCGTGACGCTGGTCGGCCATTCCATGGGCGGCATGCTGGCGCAGGACTTCGTCGCGACGCATCCCGGGCGCGTGGCGAGGCTGGTGCTGTACGGCACCACCCCGGCCTTCGGGGGCCGCGACCCGTCCTTCGCCGAGCAGTTCCTGGCCGCGCGGCTCGGCCCGCTGGAAGGCCGCAGCATGGACGAGGCGGCGCCTGACCTGCTGGACGGGATGCTGCCGGCGACGGCGCCGCCGGAGGCGATGCCGCGCGCGCTGGCCGCCATGCGCGCCATTCCGGCCGACATCTACCGCGCCACGCTGCGCTGCCTGACCACCTTCGACCGCCGCGCCGCGCTGGCGGAGATCCGCGTGCCGACGCTGCTGATCGCCGGCGAGCGCGACCAGGCGGCGCCGCTGAAGACCATGCAGCGCATGGCGGCGATGATCCCCGGCGCGCAGCTGGCCGTGATCCCCGGCGCCGGCCATCTGATCCACCTGGAAGCGCCGGACGCCTTCCGCGCCGCGCTGCTGCCCTTCCTGGAGGCGTGAGCATGGATGCGCTGCCCGCTGGCCTCGTCGCCGATGCGCCGATCTTCGAGGCACGGGCCTTCCGGCTTTCGCCCTTCGAGGCGGCGCTCACCGCCCGCGCCCGCCATTTCGGACAGCGCGTGCTGGCGCCGCGCGCCGCGCGCTGGGACCGGGAGGCGAGCTTCCCGATCGACAACTACCGCGACATGCACGCCGAGGGCCTGCTGGGCATCTGCATCCCGGCGGAGGAGGGCGGGCTCGGGGCGGATTTCCGCGCCTATTGCCTGACCGCCGCCGAACTCGGCCGCTATTGCGGCGCGACGGCGCTGACCTGGAACATGCATGTGTGCAGCACGCTGTGGACCGGCGCGCTGACCGAAGACCTGGAGATGGATTCTTCGACGCGCGCGGAACACCGCCGCCGCCGCCGGCTGCACTACGACACGATTCTGAGCCAGGGAAAAATCTTCTCGCAGCCCTTCTCGGAAGGCGGCGCGGCGGCGGCGGGTGCGGTGGCCTTCGGCACCACGGCGGAGCGCGTGGAGGGCGGCTTTCGCATCAACGGCAGGAAGATCTTTGCGAGTCTCGCCGGCCATGCCGATACCTACGGCATCCTCTGCACGGAGATGCTGCCGGGCGAGAAGGCGTCGCGGAAGAACACGCTGTATCTCGGCGTGCCGGCGGATGCGCCGGGGGTTTCCGTGACGGGGGAGTGGGACCCGCTCGGCATGCGCGGCACCGTCTCCCGCACCCTGATCTTCGAGGATGTCTTCGTGGCGGAGGATGCGGCGCTGATGCCGCCCGGCCTGTACTTCCAGGCGGCGATGCGCTGGCCGCATATGTTCCTCACGCTGAGCCCCACCTATATGGGCCTGGCGCAGGCGGCCTATGATTTCTGCGTGCGCTACCTGCGCGGCGAACAGCCGGGCACGCCGCCGGTGCAGCGCCGCATGTACCCCACCAAGCAGATCGCCGTGGCGCAGATGCGCGTGATGCTGGAACAGACCAAGGCGCTGTGGTTCCAGGCGATCACGGAAGCCGGGCCGGATCCGACCCGGGAGCAGATGCTGCGCGCCCTGGCGGCGCAACACACGGTGATGGAGAATGCACAGGCCATCGCCAGCCTCGCCATCCGCACCTGCGGTGGCCAGGCCATGCTGAAATCCCTGCCGCTGGAACGCATCTTCCGCGACAGCCGCTGCGGCGCGCTGATGCTGCCCTGGACGGCGGAGCTCTGCATCGACCGCATCGGCCGCGACGCGCTGTACGAGAAGGGCGAGACGGACCAGTGATTCGTGGCGCACAAGGGCCCGGGCTGCGGCCCGAAGGGCCGAGCGCGCGAAGGCGCGCCGCGGCCAGTGCCGCGAAGCCAAGGGCCGCGGAGGCGGCCCGCCCGGCGTCTGAGGGGCACGAAGGTGAAGCCTTCGTGCGCGGGGTATGAGGCACTGGCTTGCCGCGCATCCGCCGGATCGCCCAGCGCTGCGCTTCGGCGAGGCGGCGCTGACCTACGGCGCCCTGCACGCGCAGGCCGCGGCGATGGCCGCGGCGCTGGCGGCACAGGGCGTGGCGCGGGGCGACCGCGTCGGCTTCCTCGGCCAGAACCACCCGGCGCAGATCGTCGCGCTGTTCGCCTGCGCCCGGCTCGGCGCAATGCTGCTGCCGCTCAATTGGCGCCTGGCGCCGCCGGAGTGGCGCTTCATCCTGGAGGATTCCGGCGCCAGGCTGCTTTTGGCAACGCCGGAGATGCTTTCCGCCGCGCAATCCGTGCATGAACGGGCGCTGGACGCGACCACCCTGGCCGCGCCGGGCGAGGCACCGGATGATGGCACGCCGGACGACCCGGTGCTGCTGGTCTATACCAGCGGCACCACCGGCCGGCCGAAAGGCGCGGTGCTGGACCAGCGCGCGCTGCACGCCAATGCGCGGAACGCCCTCGCCGGCTTCGGGATCACCGAGGCCGACCGCGTGCTGACGCTGCTGCCGCTGTTCCATGTCGGCGGCCTGAACATCCAGACCACGCCGGCGCTGCTGGCCGGCGCCGAGGTGGTGCTGCTGCCGCGCTTCGACCCGGACGGCTTCTTCGACGCCGTCGCCCAGCTCCGCCCGACGCTGACGCTGCTGGTGCCGGCCATCATGCAGGCGCTGGTCGCGCATCCGCGCTGGGCCGCCGCCGACCTGTCCGGCCTGCGCGCCATCGGTGCCGGCTCCTCCGACGTGCCGGTGCCGCTGATCGAAGCCTTCCACGCGCGCGGCATCCCGGTGCAGCAGGTCTATGGCGCGACGGAAACCTGCCCCATCGCCATCCTGCAAAGCCGGGCGGAGGCGCTCGCCGCCCCGGGCTCCATCGGCCATCCGGCGCGCCATGCCGAGGCCCGGCTGGTGGATGCCGAAGGCCGCCCCGCGACGCAGGGCGAGATCCAGATCCGCGGCCCCGCCACGCTGCGCCGCTACTGGCCGGACCGGCCGGCGCTGGATGCCGAGGGCTGGTTCGCCACCGGCGATGTGGGGCGCATCGACGCCGAGGGTCGCTGGTGGTTCAGCGACCGGCTCAAGCACGTCATCATCTCGGGCGGGGAGAACATCTACCCGGCGGAGCTGGAGCGCCTGCTGCGCGGCGCCCCCGGCATCATCGAAGGTGCCATCATCGGCCGCCCCGATCCGCGCTGGGGGGAGGTGCCGGTGGCCGTGGTGGTGCCGGCAGCGGACTTCGACGCGGCGCGGCTGCTGGCGCATTTCGAAGGCCAGGTCGCCCGCTTCAAGCTGCCCCGCGCCGTGCTCACCCTGCCCGCCCTGCCGCGCACCGCGCTTGGCAAGGTGGAGGTGGCGCGGCTGCGGGCGATGCTGGATCAGGCCGAGGCGCGGCGCGCCCACACCCCATAGAGCCGCGGCCCCGCCAGGGCGGCCAGCGCCAGCAGCAGGATCACCAGGCTGATCGGCCGCGTCACGAAGACGCTCCAGTCGCCCTGGCTGATGGTCAGCGCCTGGCGCATCGCATTCTCCGCCATCGGGCCGAGGATCATGCCGATCACCACCGGCGCCACGGGGAAGTCGAAGCGGCGCATGAACATGGCGATGATGCCGATGCCGTACAGCAGCACCAGATCCACCACGGAATTGCTGATGCCGTAGGTGCCGATGGTCGCGAAGACCAGGATGCCGGCATAGAGCTGCGGCTGCGGGATCTTCAGGATGCGCGCCCACAGCCCGACCAGCGGCAGGTTCAGCACCACCAGCATGACATTGGCGATGAACAGGCTGGCGATCAGCGTCCACACCAGGTCCGCCTGGGTGGTGAACAGCAGCGGCCCGGGCTGGATGCCGTAGGATTGGAAGGCGGAAAGCATGATGGCCGCGGTCGCGCTGGTCGGCAGGCCGAGCGTCAGCATCGGCACCAGCACGCCGGCGGCCGCCGCATTGTTCGCCGCCTCCGGCCCCGCCACGCCCTCGATCGCGCCGCTGGTGCCGAATTCCTCGGCATGCTCCGGCCGCACCAGCTTCCGCTCCATGTAGTAGCTCAGCATCGTCGGCATCTCGGTGCCGCCGGCCGGCAGCACGCCGAAGGGAAAGCCGAGCCCCGCGCCGCGCATCCAGGGCCAGAAGGACCGGCGCCAATCCTGCCGCGTCATCATGATGCTGCCCACCGGCCGCACCACCGCCGGCCCTTCCACATGGCGCCAGGCGAGGTACAGCGTCTCCCCCACCGCGAACAGCGCGACGGCGACCAGCACCACATTCACCCCGTCCAGCAATTCCGGCACGCCGAAGGTCAGGCGCGGCTGGCCGGTCTGCAGATCCACCCCCACCAGCCCCAGCAGCAGGCCGAAGCCCAGGCTGGTCAGCCCGCGCAGCGCGGAGCCGCCGAGCACGGCGGAGACGGTGACGAAGCACAGCACCATCAGCATGAAGTACTCGGCCGGGCCGAGTTGGAGTGCCAGCTCCACCACGATCGGCCCGAGGAAGGCGATGCCCAGCGTGCCCACCGTGCCGGCGACGAAGCTGCCGATGGCGGACGTGGCCAGTGCCGGCCCCGCCCGGCCGCTGCGGGCCATCTTCGCCCCTTCCAGCGCGGTGATGATGGACCCTGATTCGCCCGGCGTGTTCAGCAGGATGGAGGTGGTCGAGCCGCCATACATGGCGCCGTAGAAGACGCCGCAGAACAGGATGAAGGCGCCGGTGGCGGAGACCGAGAAGGTGATGGGCAGCAGCAGCGCGATGGTCAGCGCCGGGCCGATGCCGGGCAGCACGCCGATCGCCGTGCCGAGGAAGCAGCCGAGCAGCGCCCAGCCGAGGTTGGACAGGCTCAGCGCATGGCCGAACCCGAGCATCAGCCCGTCGATCGCATTCATCACCCGGGCTCTCCGAAGACCAGCGCCTCGACCACCCCGGCGCCGATGTTGACGCCAAGGCCCTTCACGAAAAGCCCATAGGCGGACAGCGCGACGATGAAGGCGATGACCAGGTTGCGCAGCAGGGCGCGCGACCCGAAGGCCGCCGCCACCAGCACGAATTGCGCGGACGCCGCGACGGTGAAGCCCAGCGGCACGATCAGCACGAGGTTGGCCAGCAGCCCGGCCAGCAGCAGCGCCAGCGCCCGCCGGTTCAGCGGCGGCGCCTCGGCCAGTTCCTCGATGTCCTGCGACCAGCCACCGCGCAGCGCGGTGGCGGTCAGCCCGACGCCGAGCGCCAGCAGCACCGCCGTCACCAGCCAGGGCACCAGCGTCGGCCCCACCTGCGCGTAGATCGGCGAAGGCGGGATCACATGGCTCTGCCAGGCGGCCATCAGGCCGAGCCCCAGCACGAAAAGCGCCGCGCCGAGGTCGGCCCTGGCCGTGCGCATCAGCTGGCGAGGCCGATGTCGCGCAGCACCTGCTCGGTATCCGCATGGTCGCGCTGCATGAACTGCGCGAAGGCGTCGCCCACCAGGAAGGCATCGTCCCAGCCGCGCGTGGTCACGATCTCGCGCCAGGCGGGGGTGGCATGCACGGCGGTGACATAGGCCACCAGCGCCTGGCGCTGGGCGGCGCTGATGCCCGGCGCGCCGAACAGGCCGCGCCAATTGCCCATGACGATGTCGATGCCGCTTTCCTTCAGCGTCGGCACGCCCTCCAGGCTGCGGGTCTCGCCGGTGGTGGCCAGCGCGCGCATGCGGCCGGCCTTCACCTGCTCGCTGAATTCCGAGACGCCGGAAATGCCGGCCTTCACCTGCGCGCCCAGGATCGCCGCCTGGGCCGGCCCGCCGCCGGCGAACGCCACGTAGCTGGCCTCCCGCGCATTGCGGCCAAGCTGCTTCAGCATCAGGCCGAGGATGATGTGGTCGATGCCGCCGGCGCTGCCGCCGGCCACCGAGGTGGCGCCCGGATTGGCCTTCAGCGCATTGGTGAAGTCCGCCAGGGTGCGCAGGTCGCTGCTGGCCGGCACCACGATGATGCCGGGCTCGGACGTCATGCGCGCGATCGGCACCACGTCGCGGATGCTGACGGGGGTGCGGTTGGTGATGCCGGCGCCGACCATCACCGCGCCGCCGACCAGCAGCGCATTGCCGCGCCCGCGGCGCTGGCTGATGAAGCGGGGCAGGCCGACCATGCCGCCGGCGCCGCCGACATTCTCGAACTGGAAGCTGCCGACCAGGCCGGCGGTGCGCGACGCCTGCTCGATGGCGCGGCCCAGCCCGTCCCAGCCGCCGCCGGGGCCGGCGGGGACGAAGATGAACATGCTGTCGAACAATTGCTGGGCCATCGCGCGGCGGGACAGGCCCATCGCGGCGAGGCCGGCGCTGGCGGCGATCAGGGTGCGGCGGCTTGTCATGTTTCCTCCAATGGGCGCGGATGAGGCGCCACCTTAATCATGCGGCCGGCCGGCCGGAAGGCGGGGATTCGGCGCGTGCAGCGGCCGTGATGCAACCTTGCGCATTCGTCACGCGTCGAGGTGGGAAGGGGGAGTTTCGGGCATGGGCACCACGGCGCAGGAGGCGGCGGCGGAGAAGGCCGGAGAGCCGACGCTGATCCGCAGCATCGGGCCGGTGCAGCTGTTCGCCTATACGCTGGGCGGCATGCTGGGGGCGGGCATCTATGGCCTGGTCGGCCGCGCCGCCGGGCAGCTCGGCTCCGCCATCTGGCTCGGCTTCCTGGTGGCGATGGTCGCCGCCCTGCTCACCGGCCTGTCCTATGCCTCGCTCGGCAGCCGCTACCCGCAGGCCGGCGGCGCCGCCAACATCGCCCAGCGCGCCTTCGCCCGGCCGCTGCTGACCTGGGTGGTGGGGCTGGCCGTGATGGCTTCCGGCCTGTCCTCCGTCGCCACCCAGTCCCGCGTGGTGGCGGAGAACCTGCTGCGCCTGGCGGGGCTGGAGGAGGTGCCGGCCATCGCGATCTCGCTCGGCTTCCTGCTGCTGGTGGCCGGCGTGGTGGCGCGCGGCATCCGGGAAAGCATGTGGATGAACATCGTCTGCACCGCGGTGGAGGCCGCGGGCCTGCTGCTGGTGATCGCGGTGGGCATCCCCTATTGGGGCGGGGCGGACCTGCTGGAGACCCCGGGCGGGGAAGGCATCGGCCTGTCCTTCCTGATGACCGGCGCCATCCTGACCTTCTTCGCCTTCATCGGGTTCGAGGACACGATCAACGTGGCGGAGGAAGCGCGCGACCCGCGCCGGACCCTGCCCTTCGGCATCATCGCCGCCATGCTGGCGGCCACCGCGCTGTACATCGCCGTCGCCGTCACCGCCGTCTCCGTCGTGCCGTGGCAGGAGCTGGCGGCGGCGCCGGGGCCGCTGGCGGAGGTGATGGCCCGCGCCGCGCCCTGGCTGCCGGGCTGGTCCTATGTGGCCATCACCGTCTTCGCGGTGGCGAACACCGCGCTGCTGAACTACGTCACGGCCTCCCGCCTGCTGTATGGCATGGCGCGGCAGGGGCTGATGCCGGCGGCGCTGGCGCGCGTTCATCCCGGGCGGCGCACCCCGCATATCGCCGTGCTGGCGCTGCTGCCGGTGCTGGCGGCGCTGGTCCTGGCCGGCGACATCGGCCAGCTGGCCTCGGCCACCGTGCTGCTGCTGCTGGCGGTCTTCACCGTGGTGAACGTGGCGCTGCTGGTGCTGCAGCGCCGGCCGGGGGAAAAGCCGGGCGGCTTCGAGGTGCCCTGGCCGGTGCCGGCCGCCGGCGCGCTGGTCTGCGGCGCATTGCTGCTGAACCGCCTGGCCAGCGACGACTGGCGCGCCCCCGCCCTGGCCGGCGGGCTGGTGGCGGCGATCCTGCTTGCCTATGCGCTGCTGCGGCCGAAGGTGAGCCAGGCCACGTTGCCCGGGTGAAACAGCCGACATCGCGGCGCGCTTGCGCGGCGTGCGCGGTCTCAGCATGCTCCCCCCCGATCCGGGGAACCATGCCATGCGTCATCAACCGGCCCGCCCCTGGCGGGCGGTCCTGCCTGTCCTGCTCGCCCTGCTGCTGGCGCTGGCCGGCGGCGGGGCCATGGCGCAGCAATCCACCCATCGCCAGGTCACGGTGCAGAACGAGACCGACCTGGTGCTGAACTTCCTGTACCTCTTCGCCCCCGGCACCGAGGATCGCGGCCCGGACCGCCTGGGCAATGAGGTGGTCAGCCCCTCCACCACCTTCCGCTTCCGCATGCCGCGCAGCCTGGGCTGCAATTTCGACGTGGTGGCGATCTGGCAGGATGGGACGGAGGAGGCGCGCAGCGGCGTGAACATCTGCCGCACCCCGCGCCTGGTCTTCGGCGACCCGGCCATGCCGACGCTGGAAGCGGCCATCGCCAACCGGTCGGACGTCGTGCTGCGGGAACTCTATGCCTCCACCAACGGGGCGGAGAATTGGGGGCCGGACCGGCTGGGCAGCGAGGTGGTGGAGGCCGGTGGCGGCTTCCGCCTGCGCCTGCGCACCCGCGACTGCACCTTCGACCTGCGCGCCGTCTATGCCGATGACCGGGAGGAGGTGAAGACCCGCCTCGATCTCTGCGCCGAGCGGGGCGTGGCCTTCGACCGCAGCGGCATCGCCCGCCCGCCGTCGCGGACCCTGGTGCTGCTGAACCGCCACATGGCGACGGTGCAGGAGGTGTATGTCTCCGCCAGCACCGATGACGACTGGGGGCCGGAACGCCTGGGGCCGGAGACGCGGCTGGCGGTGGGGGCGGAGACGACGCTGGAGCTGGAGATCGCCTGCCAGGCGGATATCCGCATCGTCTTCCCGAATGGTGGCGCCGAGGAACGGCGCGAGGTCGACATCTGCGAGACGCCGCGCCTTGCCATCGCCCCCGGCTGGGTGCTGGGCGCCACCGCCGATGCCGCGGCGCCGACGCCGGAAGCGGCGCCCGAACGGGCGCCGGAGCCCGGCGCGCTGAAGCTGCGCAATGCCGGCCCGCTGCCGATCGTCGAGATCTATGCCGCCCCGCCGGGCGAGCCGCGCGGCGCCGACCGCCTGGGGGCGGATGTGCTGGGGGTGGACGAGGTGCTGGAGCTGGAGGCGCCCGATGCCGGCGCCTGCGCCGCCGACCTGGTCGTGGTGTTCCGTGACGGGCGGGAGGTGAGCCGCCCCGGCGTCGATCTCTGCCAGGGCGAGGAGATCGAGATCCAATGAGCCGCTTCCGCATGCGCATCGCCGCCGCCCTGCTGCTGGCCGCCGGCACCTGGCCCGCCCTGGCGCAATCCTCCCAGCCGGGGGTGCCGGAGGCGCTGCGCGGCGCCTGGTTCGCCGGCGGCTGCGCCGATCCGGAGGCGATGCTGGCGGTGACCGCCCGCGCCGCCGCGCGGCTGGAGACGGGCGGGCCCTCCCGCCTGTTCCGCTTCCGCGCCACCGCCGAGCACGGCGCCTGGACGCTGGGCACCGCCGGCGGGGCGGAAGCGCCCCGGCTGCTGCTGCGCGCGGCCGACGCCGGGCTCGAGACCGCCGAGCCCGATGCCAAGCTGCGCGACGACCGGCTGCCGGGCGACAGCATGGTGACGGCCTGGCAGCGCTGCCCGGCACCGCCGGTGGCGCTGGCCGCCCTGCATGGGGAGGGCGTGGCCTTCCTGGCGGCGCTGGAGCACCTGGAGGCCGGCTGCGGCAGCGGCACGCCCGGCGCCTGCGCCGCCGCCATCGTGGCGCAGGCCGATGTCAGCGGCGACAATGCCCTGTCCCCGGCCGAGCTGGCGCGGCTGGCGCGTGGCGCCGCCTGGGTGGCGGCGGTGCAGGAAGGTGCCACGGCGGAGGTGGTCGGCGGCGTGGCCGGCATCGGCACGCTGGGCGGCATCCTCTCCGCCCGGCTGCTGCTGGAAAGCCTGGACTATGACGGGGATGGCCGCCTGTCCCCGGCGGAGCTGGCGCAGGACCGGGTCGGCTTCGCCACGGCCGCAGGCACCACGGCGGGCAGCCCGCTGCGCATGGACGGGGTCTCGGAAGGGGCGGCGGCGCTGCGCGCGCTGATGGAGGGGCTGGCGACCCTGCGCTGAGGCGCCGGGCTATTCCGCCGCCTCCTCCTCGCGCCGCCCGGCGCGCGGGGCGGGTGCACCGAGCCGCAGATCCCATTCGGCCAGCAGCGGCGCGGCGGCCGCCGCCGGTACCAGCGCCGGCGGCGCGAGGATCGGCGGCGCCACCAGGATGGGCGGGTCCACCACTGGCGGCTCGTCGACCGGGGGCGGGACGATGGGCGGGTCCACCACGGGAGGATCCACGACCGGTGGATCCACGACCGGAGGATCCACGACCGGAGGATCCACGACCGGTGGGTCCACCACCACGCCGGAACAGGTGGTGGCGGCGATGACGCAGGTGTTGAACAGGTAGCCCGGCGCACCCGCGGCAGCGACGCTGACCGCCTGGGCCGCGGCTTCCCCGCCGACGCCGCCCAGCGTGCCAAGGATGAAGGCGGACCCACCCTGGCCGAGCAGGCCGAGCCGCCCGGCCTCCAGCGTGCCCAGCGCGGCGCCACCATCCAGCAGCAGGAAGATCGGCGACTCCCCGGCCAGCAGGTCGAAGGCCACCGGCCCGCCGGCCTGCGCCCGCACCGGGCCGAAATCCGCCAGCTGCACCGGCTGCTGCGCCGGCGCGCGGCCGGGGATGTCGGCCGCCAGCCCGGCCGGGACCGCGGCCAGCCCCCCCTGCCGGCTGTCCAGGATCAGCAGCGGCAGCGCCCCGGGATCCCGCGCCAGAAGCCGGCTGGTGGCGCCGGCGGTGATGCCGTCGGGGGCGGCCAGCAGCACGGCGCGGTCGGCTTCCAGCATGGCGCCGTCCAGCCGCAGCGCGGCCGCGCGCAGCACCACATCCTGCCCGCTGGCAGCGCCGGCCAGCGTCAGCGCGCCGTCGCTGGCCAGCAGCAGCGTGCCGCCGGCCTCGGCCGAGCGGACCAGCCCGGGCGCATTGCCCGCACCCTCCAGCGCGATGGCGCCGCTGGCGGCAAGCCGCAGCCCGCCGGCGCCCAGCGCCAGCCCGGCGCCGGATGCCGCCTGGGTGATGTCCCCCGCCCGCGCCGTCAGCGTCGCGCCGCCGGCCCGGAGCGGCGCGGCCAGGTGCAGGCTGGCGGCGGAGAGCGCCAGGCTGCCGGCAACGTCCAGCGCCTCCGGCACCGCCAGCGCGCCCTGCGCCGCCAGTGTCAGCGCCCCGAGCTGGCCGCCGAGGCGCGCCACCGCATGGCCCTCCGCCAGGCTGGCCGAACCGGGCGAGGACAGGCGCAGCAGCCCGGCGCTGAGCACCGCGCCGGGGCTGTCGGCGATGCCACCGGCGGCGCCGAGGAACAGGCTCTCCGCCGCGATGGGCGCCGTCAGGCGCAGCACGCCGGCGGCTTCCGAGGCCAGGGCGAAGGCGCCGCCGGCCTGGCCGGCGCCCAGCGCCGCCACCTGGTTGCCCTGGCCGTCCAGCAGCACCTGCCCCGTGGCGTTCGCGTGCAGCAGGCTGGCGGTGAGCCCGGCGCCGCGCAGCGTCTGGGTGATGTCGCCGCTGCTGGCGGACAGCACGGCCGCCCCGGCCGAGACCGGCGCCAGCACGCCGATGGAGGCGGCGGCAAGGTCGAGGCTGCCGGCGGACAGCGCCTCCGTCACCAGAAGCCCCTCCGCCTGGGCCAGCGCCAGGCTCCCCGCCTGGCCGGCGATTGCCGCCAGGGCATGCGCCCCGGCCTGCAGCCGCACCGGCCCGGCAGTGTCCAGCCGCAGCAGCCCGGCCCGCAGCGCGCCACCGCCGGCATCGTCCAGCCCGGATTCGGTGCGGAGGGCGAGGCTGGGCGCGGCGACGGGGCCTTCCAGCCGCAGCGCCGCGGCGCCTTGCTGCGCCAGGGCGAAGTCGCCGGCCGCGCCGCTGGCCCCCAGCGCCGCCACCGCATTGCCCGCACCCGCCAGCGCCAGGTTGCCGGCAAGCGACCGCGCCAGCAGCAGCGGGGCGGTGAGGCCCGCGCCGGTGGCCGCCTGGGTGAGGTCGCCCGCCGCCAGCAGGGTCAGGGTGCCGCCGGCCGCGACGGGGCCGAGGATCGCCAGCGCCCCGCCGGTGGTCAGGGCGAAGTGCCCGGCCGCCTGGCTGGCGCCGAGCCCGGCCACGTCATTGGCGGGCGAGTCCAGCACCACGGCCCCGGCCGTGGCGGTGGCGTGCAGCCGCGCGGTGGCCAGCCCGGCGCCGAGATCCTGGTCAATGCCGCCGGCGGCGGACAGGGCGATGTCGGGCGCCGCCAGCGGCTCGGTCAGCCGCAGGGCCGCGGTGCTGGCCAGGGTGAAGCCGCCGGGTGCCGCCACCAGCCCCAGTTCCCTCACCGCATTGGCTGCGGCCGGCAGCACCACGGCGCCGCCCGCCTGCACCGCAAGCCGCGTCGCGGACAGCCCGGCGGCGGCCTCCGCCTGGGTCAGGCTGCCGCCCACCGCCAGCGTCGCCGCCTGGGCGGCGAGCCCCGCCACCGGGTCCAGCGCCAGATCGCCGAGGCCGGTCCAGAGGAAATCCCCCTGCGCCAGCCCGCCCAGCAGGCCGGCGCGGTTGCCGGCATGGTCCAGCCGCACGGCACCGCCCGGCGCCTCCGCCCGCAGCGCCGCGGTGGTGAGCGCGGCGGATTGGGTCAGGTCGCCCAGGGTGGCGCGCAGCGTGGCGCTGCCGGCGGCGACCGGGGCGGCCAGGGCCAAGGCGGGGGCTTCAAGCCAAAGTGCGCCGCCCACCGTCAGCGCCCCCGCCAGCCGCAGGTCCAGGCTGCCGGCGAAGCGGAAATCGCCGGTGGCGCCGCCGGCTTCCAACACCGCCACGGCGCCGTCGGCCGCCACGCTGGCGCCGGACAGGGCAAGCCGTTCCGCGGTGATGCCCGGCGCGGTCAGCGCCCCGCCGGCGGCGAGGCTGACGGAGGTCGCCGAAAGCGGCCCCGTGACAGCCAGCGTGCCCGATGTCGCCAGGCTGAAGACGCTGGCGCTGCTGCCGGCTTCCAGCGCGGCCACGGCATTGTCGGCCGCGTCGAGCACCACGCTGCCGGCGGCGACCCGCAGCGCCAGCGTGGTCAGCCGCGCGCCCTGGTCCTGGGTCAGCGCGCCGCCCGCGTGCAACGCCACCGCCGGGGCGCCGAGCGGCGCGGCGAGCGACAGGTCGCCCGCCGTCACCACCACCAGGCTGGTGCCGGCCTGGCCAAAGAGCCCGGCGATGGCGTTGCCGGCGCCATCCAGCCGCACCGCGCCCTGGCTGGCCTGCACCCGCAGCGCCTCCGCCACCAGGCGCGCGCCCGCCGCCTGGGTCAGGTCGCCCTGCGCCACCTCCAGCGCCACCACGCCGCCCAGCAGCCCGCCGGCCAGCACCAGCCCGCCCTGGTTCAGCAGCGACAGGCCCTGCGGCACGAAGGCGTCGCCGAGCCGCGCAACCTGGTTTCCCGCGCCGTCCAGCCGCACCGCACCCAGCGCCGAATCCAGCCGCAGCAGCCCGGCCGAGACACCGGCGCCGGCGGGTTGCTGAACCACCCCGCGCAGTGCTTCGAGGAACAGCGTGCCGTCGGCGGAAACCGGCGCGAAGAGGTCGATGGTCCGCGGCGTGGCCAGGGCGATGTCGGCGGCGGCAAGCGGCGCATCGACGGAAAACGCCACCACGCTCGCCAGGTCGAACCGCCCGCCGGCGCTGCCGCCGGCCAGCGCCCGGATGGTGTTGCCGGCGCCGTCCAGCCGCACGAGCCCGCCGGCATGCGCCTCCAGCGTGCCGACATTCAGCCCGGCGCCGGTGGCGGATTGCGTGATGTCGCCGGCGCTGCGCAGTGCCAGGTCGCCGGCCACCGTCACCCGCCGCAGCAGGGTGATGCCGGTGGCGTCCGCCGCCGTCGTCTCCAGCGTCAGCGGGCCGGTCGGCTTGCTGATCGCGGCCTCCACCCGGATGGCGCGCTCCGCCTGCAGGGTCAGGGCGCCGGTGGTGGCGGCGATGGTCGCGGCGGTGATCTCGGCCGGTTCCGTCGCGCCGCTCAGCGTCGTCACCACGCGCAGCGTCACCGGGTCCACCAGGATGGTGCCGGCTTCCAGCCTCCCGTCCAGCGCCAGACCGCCGCGGGAGGAAACCTCAATCCGCCCGCCCGGCGCGGCAAGGCTGCCGTGCATCGCCACCTGGTCCGCGCCATGCACCAGGATGTCGCCGGCCGCCACCGTCGCGCCGCGCGCCACCACCGTGCGCCGGGCCAGCCGGGTGGGGGCGCCCGGCCGGCTGTCCGCGCCGGCGCCGAGCGTGGCGCGGCCGGCGGCGATGCGGCTGCCGGCCTCCAGCCGCAGCGTGCCGCTGGCGGTGGCTTCCAGCGTGCCGGTGGCGGCCAGGCTGCCCGTCACCCGCACCCCGCCGCCCCCTGCCGCAACCGCCACCTGTCGCGACGCCAGGCTGCCGCCGGCCAGGACCAGATCCTCCAGCACGCCGGAGGCCGCCTGGGCGCTGAGCACCACGCTGCCGCCCTCCGCCTCGATCAGCCCGGTCTGGGTGACCAGCGCGGTGGCGCCGGCGGGGGTGGCGGCGACCTGGCGGGTGACATCGAGCGCCAGCAGCCCATCGCCGGCGAGGTCGAGCGTGAAGGCCTCCCCGGCCGCCAGGGCGACGCGGCCGAGCCGGGCGCGGATGCTGCCGGCGTTCGCCACCTGGGGCGCCACCAGCGCCGCCAGCCCGCGATCGGCGACGCGGATGGTGCCGCGATTCGCCACCCGCGCGCCGGGGGCGGGGGCGCCGTCGAAGACCAGCCTTCCTTCGGTGAAGGCGCGGTTCGTGGTGTCCGAGGCCGTGGCGATCAGCGCCGCCACATCCACCTGCGCCCCCTGGTGGAACACCACCCCCGCCCGGTTCACCAGCGCCACCCCGCCATTGGAGGTGACGCGCCCGGCAATGGCGGAGGGATCGCCGCCGACCACCCGCTGCAGGGACCAGGAGGTGGCGGCCGGCTGGCGGATATCCACCTGGTGCGCCGCCCCGACATCGAAGCGCTGCCATTCCAAAATGGCGCGGTCGCTGCCCTGGGTGATCTGGGTGCGCGCCGCGGTCTGGGCGATGCGGGCCTGGCCGGCCACCACCACGCCGCCCTGCGGCCGCGCCTCCGCCGCAGGCTGCGCCCAGGCAGGGGCGGTGGCGGCGGTGGCCAGGGCGGAGGCGAGGAGCAAGGCGCGGCGCATGCTGCCGCATCCTGCGGCAAAGCCTTCCCAACCGTAAGTGGAATTATTCGCCCACCACACACGCGGCCTGACCCACCGCCGCCGCGTTGCGCCGGGCGCCGGGCTTCGCCAGGATGCGCCGCAAGAATGAGGACGCTCCAGACCATGCCGCAGGGCATTGACGTGTTCGAGGCCCTGGCCACGCGCCACAGCACGCGCGGCTTCCTGCCGGACCCGGTGCCGCGCGCGGCGATCGAGACCATCCTGGCCGCCGCCGCCCGCGCTCCCTCCGGCTCCAACATCCAGCCCTGGCGGGTGCGGGTGACGCAGGGGGCGGAGAAGGGGCGGCTTTCCGCCGCCCTGCGCGCGGCGCACGATGCCGGTGCCGCCCCGGCGCGCGAATACCATTACTACCCGCGGCAATGGCGCGAGCCCTACCTTTCGCGGCGCCGCCGATCCGGCTGGGCGCTTTACGAACTGGCCGGGGTGGCGCGTGGCGACACCGCGGCCGGCCACGCCCAGCGCGCCCGCAACTTCGACTTCTTCGGCGCCCCGGTGGGCCTGTTCTTCACCATCGACCGGGATCTGGAACAGGGCTCCTGGCTGGATTTCGGGATGTTCCTGCAATCCATCATGCTCGCGGCGCGCGGCTTCGGCCTGCACAGCTGTGCCCAGGCCGCCTTCTGCGAGCATCACGACGTGGTCCGCGCCATGCTCGCCCTGCCGGCGGACCAGACCCTGGTCTGCGGCATGTCGCTCGGGTTCGAGGACCCGGCGGAGCCAGCCAACCGGCTGCGCACGGAACGCGCCCCGCTGGCCGACTTCGTCACCTTCGGCCCGGCGTGACCCCGGCCGCGGAGGCGGTGCTGGACAGCCGGCAGGCCTGGACCCGGCTGGCCGCGATCGTCGCCCTGGCGACGCTGGGCGGCGCCGGCATGTGGTCCGTGGTGGTGGCGCTGCCGCATGTGCAGGCGGAATTCGGCGCCACACGAGGCGAGGCCTCGCTACCCTATACCCTGACCATGATCGGCTTCGCCGGCGGCGGCATCCTGATGGGCCGGCTGGCGGACCGCTTCGGCATCATGGTGCCGCTGCTGGGCGGCACGGTCATGCTGGGCGGCGGCTACATCCTGGCCGCCTTCGCCCCCAGCCTGACGGTCTTCGCGCTGGTGCAGGGCGTGCTGATCGGCGCGCTGGGCTCTTCCGCCGCCTTCGGGCCGCTGATGGCCGATGCCTCGCTGTGGTTCCGCCGGCGGCGCGGCATCGCCGTGGCGCTGGCCGCCTCCGGCAACTACCTGGCCGGCACGGTCTGGCCGCCGGTGGTGCAGGCGCTGATCACGGCGCAGGGCTGGCGCACCGCCCACCTGGTGGTGGGCGTGGTGCTGCTGGTCACCATGCTGCCGCTGGCCCTGCTGCTGCGTGCCCGGCCACCGCGCGCCGCGCCGCGGCCGGCCGGCAGCCCGGCGCCGCCGGCCAGCCGCCCGCTGGGGCTGACGCCGAACGGCCTGACCGCGCTGCTCGGCCTGGCCGGGGTGGGCTGCTGCGTCGCCATGGCCATGCCGCAGGTGCACATCGTCGCCTATTGCGGCGACCTGGGCTACGGCGTGGCGCGGGGGACGGAGATGCTGTCCCTGATGCTGGCCTGCGGCATCGTCTCCCGCATCGCGTCCGGCTTCATCGCCGATCGCATCGGCGGGCTGGGCACGCTGATGCTGGGTGCCACCCTGCAGGCGGTGGCGCTGGCCTTCTACCTGTTCTTCGACAGCCTGGTGTCGCTGTACCTGATCTCCGCCCTGTTCGGCCTGTTTCAGGGCGGCATCGTGCCGAGCTACGCGGTGATCGTGCGGGAGTATTTTCCCGCCAGCCAGGCCGGCACCCGGGTGGGCATCGTGCTGATGGCGACGCTGCTGGGCATGGCGCTGGGCGGCTGGCTTTCCGGCGTGGTGTTCGACTGGACCGGGTCCTACGCCATGGCCTTCCTGAACGGCATGGCGTGGAACGCCGCCAATCTGGCGATCGTCGGCTGGCTGCTGCTGCGGGCGCGGCGGCTGCGCTAGAACCGTTCACCGCAAGCGAAGACGGTGAAACGGCTCCAGCATATTGCCCTGGCCGCCATCAGCACCGCGGGGGGTCGTCTTCATCGCCCTCGTTCATGTTGACATATTAGAAGATACGAAGATATAAATCTATTACCCATCCGCTGAAGGAATCAGATCATGGCCAATGTCGGTTCGCTCGATCGCACCCTGCGCTTTCTCCTCGGCGCCGTGCTGGTCCTTGCCCCTTTCCTGCTGGCGGAGGCCTTCGCGCCGCTGGGCGCCTGGCGCTACGCGGTGGTGGCCTGGGGCGTGGTGATGATTGGCACCGCCGCCTTCCGGTTCTGCCCGGCCTACACGCTGCTGGGTATCCGCACCTGCCCGGCCGGCAAGGCCTGACATGATCGCCACCGCCTTCACGCCAGCCGCTTCGCTGCTCGGCGGCGCCCTGATCGGCGCCGCCGCGGTGGCGCTGATGGCCGCCACCGGGCGCATCGCCGGCATCAGCGGCATCGCCGCCCGCCTGCTGCCGCCCTATGCCGATGCCGGCCTGGGCGGACGGCTCGCCTTCGTGCTCGGCATCGTCCTGGCACCGCTGGTGGCGGGGCTGGTGACGGGCACGGTGCCGGTGCCGCGGATCGAGGCCTCCCTGCCCCTCCTGGCGCTGGCCGGCCTGCTGGTGGGCTTCGGCGCGGTGTGGGGCAATGGCTGCACGTCCGGCCACGGGGTCTGTGGCCTGGCGCGGCTGTCGCGGCGCTCCCTGGTCGCCACGGCGGTGTTCATGGCGACGGCCTTCGCCACCGTCCTCGCAACCCGCCATCTGCTCTGAGGCGCACCATGCTGATCCTGCTGCACTTCGCCATCGGCCTGGTCCTCGGCCTCGGGCTCGTGATCGCCGGCATGGCGGACCCGGCGAAGGTGCTGAACTTCCTCGACCTCGCCGCCATTCCGGCCGGCGGCTGGGATCCCAGCCTGGCCTTCGTCCTGGCCGGCGCCGTTGCCGTGACCGCGCTGGGCTACCGCCTGGTGCTGCGCCGGCCGCGGCCGCTGTTCGACACGCGCTTCCACCTGCCCACAGCCACCGACCTCGACACTCGTATCCTCCTCGGGCCGGCAATCTTCGGTATCGGCTGGGGCCTGGCCGGCTTCTGCCCCGGCCCGGCGCTGACCGCGCTGACCACCGGCGGCGCCCCGGCCTGGCTGTTCCTGGCCGCCATGTTCGCCGGCATGGCCGGCGCCCGCTGGCTAGCGGCGCGCCCGGCCGCCAGCCTCGCCCCGGTTTCGCCAGGGCGCTGACGGGCGGATGAAGCGTCCGGGCCGTCACCCCGGTCGCGGCGTGTTGGCGATGGCCGTGCGCGGCCACAGGTGGCGCCGGAAAGCCAGCCCGATCGCCACCGTGCAGCCCAGGCCCAGCGCCGCATACAGCGTGGTGGCGGCGGCGAAGCCCAGCCCGGCGATGGCCGGGCCGGACAGCAGCAGGCCGATCGGCAGCCCATAGACCGCCAGCATCCGCAGCCCCATGACGCGGCCGCGGAACGGCTCCGCCGCGCAGCGCAGCAGGATGACGGACATCGGCACCATGGCGAAGGACTGCGTGAAGCCGATCAGCGCCATCAGCACCATGCCCGGCGCCGGGTCGCGGATCCAGGCGAAGACCATCAGCATGGGAAACCAAGCGAGGCAGGACAGCACCATGCTGCGCGCCGGCGCCAGCGCCGCCCCGCGGGCGATCACCACCAGCGTGCCGGCCAGTGCGCCGCCGGCGAAACAGGCGACCAGCGTGCCCAGGCCGCTGCGGTCCAGCCCGTAGATCTCCCGCGCCACGAAGGGCAGCAGGCCGCCGGTGGTGGGGAAGGCCGCCAGGTTCACCAGGAAGGCCAGCAGCATCGTGGCCAGCAGCGGCGGGTTGCCGCGCACATGGGCGATGCCGTCGCGCAATTCCCGCCAGGGGGAGGCACGGGCGAGGCGCGGCCGCGCCGGCACCGCCATGCTCAGCGTGCAGGCGAGCGAGAACAGGTACAGCCCCGTCACCACCAGGTAGGCCGCGCCCAGGCCCAGCGTCGCCACCAGCCCGGCCCCGGCCAGTGCCCCGGCGATGCGCGCGGAATCCGCCGTGCTGCGGGAGATGCCCATGGCCTGCGTCATCTGCGCCGGCGGCATGCTGGCCGCGATCAGCGCGCTGCGCAGGCCGAGGTCGGAAGGCCGCACCAGCCCCATCAGCGCCGCCACCGCCACCACCTGCCACGGCCCCAGCGTGCCGCCCAGCGCCATGGCGGCGATGGCGGCCGCCTGGCAGGCGTAGAAGCCGCGCATGGCGGCCAGCAGCCGGCGATGGCCGATGCGATCGCCCACCACGCCGAACATCGGTGCCACCAGCGTGCCCAGGAACTGCAGCGCCGCGAAGGCGGTCAGCCAGACGACGGAGCCGGTTTCGACCAGCACGAACCAGCCGAGCACCAGCGTCTCGATCTCGAAGGCCCAGGAGGTGGCGAGGTCGGCCGGGAATTGCCGGCGGAAGGCCGCCTGGCGAAACGGCGCCAGGCTCGCCAGGCGCAGCAGGGGCGTCACGCGCAGGAAGCCTCCCGCATCGTCACCTGGACCATTTCCTCCGTCGTCGCGGGCAGTATGGGCCAAGGCCCGCGCGACGGAAGGGGGGCTTCAGCCGCCCAGGAAGTCGCGGATCGCCGCGTCGTAGTGTTCCTCGCGCTGCCAGCGCTTCGTGCTGGCCGCATCCGGCAGGCCCTTGAGGTCCTTCGGGGCCGTGCCTTCCCGCAGCGCCTTCAGCGTCTCGTGCACCGCCTGCATGGCGGCGGGGAAGGTGGCGTGGCCCTGCAGCGCCACCCGCGCGCCGTGCTGCGCCAGGGTGGCGGCGCCGCCCAGCCCGGCCTTGGCGCTGCCCACCAGGATCGGCAGGCCGGTTGCCGCCCGCAGGGCATCGAGCTGGGCGGGATCCGCCAGCCCGGTGACGAAGATGCCGTCCGCCCCCGCCTGCGCATAGGCGGTGGCGCGCGCCACCGCATCCTCCACCCCCGTGACGGCCAGGGCGGAGGTGCGGGCGACGATGACCAGCGACGGGTCGGTGCGGGCGGCGAGCGCCGCGCGGATCTTGCCCAAGCCTTCCGCCAGCGGCAGCAGCGCCGTGGCCTCCGGGCCATAGGGGCGGGGCAGCAGCGTGTCCTCGATGGTCAGGGCGGCGACGCCGGCGGCCTCCAGCTCCTCCACCGTGCGCATCACGGACAGCGCATTGCCGTAGCCATGATCGGCATCGACCAGCAGCGGCGGCGCCCCGCCGCGGGTGATGCGGCGGATGAGGTCGGCGAATTCGGTCAGCGTCAGCACGATGTGGTCCGGCGCGCCGAGCACGGCCAGCGAAGCGACGGAGCCGCCCAGGATCGCCGTCTCGAAGCCGAGATCGGCGGCGATGCGGCCGGAGACGGCATCGAAGACGGAGGCGGGGTGCACGCAGCCCGGGCCGGCGAGCACGGCGCGGAAGGCCTGGCGGCGTTCGGTGGCGGTCATTCTGGGGGACGTTCCTTCGCAGGTTGGCGCGAAGGGTAGAGCATTTCCAGGTCGGGCGGAATCGCCCGGCGACTCGGGAAATGCGCAAAAACAAGAAGCTGGCACGCCGCCGGGCGGCTGAAAGCCCACCCGGCGGCGCCAGGGTCCACGCCGCCCGCCCCGCCCCCCGCAGGGGCACGAAGCCGGGCGGCGTGATGCCGCCTCAGCCCTGCTCGCGCAGCGGCACGGCGACGAAGGCGCGGCCACCCTCGCGGTCGATCTGGAAGGCCACCGCCTCCCGCCCCGCGCGGCGTGCGGCGCCCAGCGCCTCCGTCACGTCGCGCGGGTTGCGCACCTCCTGCCCGCCGATGCGCAGGATCACGTCGCCGGGGCGCAGGCCGCGGCTGGCGGCCAGGCTGCCCGGCTGCACCTCCGCCACCTGCACGCCGGCGCCTTCGCCCTTGCGCGGCATCAGCCGCAGGCCGAGCGTGGCCGGGGCGGCCTCCGCCCCAGCCTGGCCCGACCCGCCCTGCCGGGCGCCGGCCTGCTGCTGCGGCTGTTCCCGCAGGCCGATCGTCACCTGGCGCTGCACGCGTTCCCCATCCCGCAGCACGGTGATGGCGGCTTCGCTCTGCGGCTGCTGTTCGGCCACGGCGATGGCGAGGTCGCGCGGGCTGGCGATCTCCCTGTCGCCCAGGCGCACCACCACGTCGCCGGAACGCAGGCCGGCGCGGGCGGCGGGGCTGCGCGGCTCCACCCCGGCGACCAGCGCGCCCTGCTGGTTCGGCAGGTTCAGGGCGGAGGCCAGTTCGCTGTCGATCGGCTGCATCGACACGCCAAGCCAGCCGCGCGCCACCACGCCATCCCGCTGCAGATCGGCGATCACGTTGCGCGCCATGCGGGCGGGCACCGCGAAGCCGATGCCGACATTGCCGCCGGAGGGCGCGTAGATGGCGGTGTTGATGCCCACCACCTCGCCATTCGCGTTGAACAGCGGGCCGCCGGAATTGCCCGGGTTGATCGGCGCATCGGTCTGGATGAAGTCGTCATAGGGCCCGGCGCCGATCTGCCGCCCGCGGGCGGAGACGATGCCGGCGGTCACCGACCCACCAAGGCCGAAGGGGTTGCCCATGGCCACCACCCAGTCGCCGACGCGCAGCGCATCGCTGTCGCCCCAGCTGAGGCTGGGCAGGGTTCCGCCGGCTTCCACCTTCAGCACGGCGAGGTCGGTCTGCGGGTCGCGGCCGACCACCCGGGCCTCCAGCTCCCGCCCATCGGCGAGTTCGACGCGGACGGTGCTGGCTTCCCCCACCACATGGTTGTTGGTGACGATGTAGCCGGCCGGGTCGATGATGAAGCCGCTGCCCTGGCCCATGCTGCGCCGGCCCTGGGGGGGGCGCGGGCCGGGGCGCTGCTGGCCTTCGAAGCGGCGGAAGAAGTCCTCCAGCGGCGTGCCGCGCAGCTGCGGCGGCACTTCGGTCGCCGCCGCGGCCTGCGCCCGGCCGGTCACCGTCACCCGCACCACGGCGGGGGCGACGCGGGCGGCGAGGTCGCCGAAGCCCTCCGGGCCGGCCTGACGCGGCAGGGTGATGGCGGCGCCAGGGGTCGGGGAGGGCTGGGCGTTGCCGGCGAAAGGCAGGGTGGTGAGCGCGCTGGTGCCGAGCGCGAAGGCAAGCAGGCCGGCGGCGAGCAGGCCGCGGCGGCGCGGGGCGGGGGTGGGGGAGTTGCTCATGGCGTCGTCCTTCTGCTGGATGCCATCCTGGATGGCCCGACCTGCCATCTCGGGTGGCCCTCTCACCGGGGCCTCGCGGCTGTCCTACGAATTGGTAAGGTTGGAGGAGGCGGTCCTTGCGCATCCTGCTGGTGGAGGACGATGCCGGCACGGCGGCGGAGGTCTCCCGCGGCCTGACCGGGGCGGGCCACTTGGTGCACCATGTGGCGGATGGCAGGGCCGGGCTGATGGAGGCGATCGGCGGCGGCTACGACCTGCTGGTGGTGGACCGGATGCTGCCGGCGCTGGATGGCCTCGGCCTGGTCCGCGCGCTGCGCGCCGCCGGCGTGGCGACCCCCGCCCTGATGCTGACCGCCCGCGCCGGGCTGGGCGACCGGGTGGAGGGGCTGGATTCCGGCGCGGATGACTATCTCGCCAAGCCCTTCGCCTTTGCCGAGCTGCTGGCCCGGGTGCATGCGCTGGGCCGCCGCCCGGCGCTGAACGCGGAGCCCAGCACGCTGCGGGTGGCCGATCTGGAGATGGACCTGCTGCGCCGCAGCGTGAGCCGGGCGGGGCAGCGGATCGACCTGCAGCCGCGGGAGTTCCGGCTGCTGGAGGTGCTGCTGCGCCATGCCGGGCGGGTGGTGACGCGCAACATGCTGCTGGAACAGGTGTGGGAGATCCATTTCGACCCGAAGACCAGCGTGGTGGAGACGCATATCAGCCGGCTGCGCGCCAAGCTGGGGGAGCCGAGCCTGATCCACACCCTGCGCGGCGCCGGCTACGTGGCGCGCCCGTCCGATGCCTGAGATCCAGGAGGACCGGACCCAGGAGGATCGGCCGACCCGCTGGTACGCCACCACCGGCTTCCGCATCACCCTGCTGCACCTGGCGCTGACCCTGCTGGGCACGCTGCTGCTGGCCGGGATCGGCTTCTGGGCCTCCTCCCGCTTCGCGGCGCAGCAGATCCAGGCGGAGATCGAGCGCGATGTCGGCGTGCTGCTGAACGCGGCGCGGCTGGGGGGCGCGCCCTCGCTCGCCTTGTCCATCGAGGCGCGCATCGCCTCCGACCGCAGCGGCACGCAGTATTTCTTCCTGTCCGGGCCGGATGGAGGGCGGGTGGCCGGCAACCTGGCGGTGGCGCCGCGGCCGGATGGCTGGGCCACCATGCGGCTCGATTCCGCGGCGGCGGACAGCGTGCTGCTGGCCTATGGCACGGCGCTGCGCGGCGGATTCTTCCTGCTGGTCGGCCGCGACCTGGCCCCGGTGCGGGAGCTGGAGGCGCGGTTGCTGGGCGCCGCCGGCTGGGTGGGGGGTGCGGCGCTGCTGCTGGCGCTGGGCGGCGGGCTGGTGGTGGGGCGCAGCGTGGTGCGCCGCGCCGCGCAGATGGAGCGCGCCCTGGCGGAGGTGGAGGCCGGGCGGCTGGAGACGCGGCTGCCGGCGCGGCCGGGCGGCGACGAATTCGACCGGCTGGCCCGCCGCCTGAACGCCACGCTGGACCGCCTGCAGGCCACCATGGCCGCGCTGCGCCAGGTGACGGACGACATCGCGCATGACCTGCGCACGCCCCTGACCCGCCTGCGCCAGCGCCTGGAGACCCTGGAGGGGGAGGAGGCGGAGGCGGCGGTGGCCGAATGCGACCGCATCCTGGAGATCTTCGCCGCCCTGCTGCGCATCGCCCAGGTGGAAAGCGGCGCCCGCCGCGCCGGATTCCGGGCCGTGGCGCTGGCCGAGGTGGCGGAGACGGTGGCGGAACTCTACGCCGGCGCCGCCGCGGAACGTGGCCAGACCCTGGCGCTGGACCTCGCCCCCGACGTCACCCTGCAGGGGGATCGCGACCTGTTGGCGCAGATGCTGGCGAACCTGGTGGAGAACGCCATCCGGCATGGGCGGGAAGGCGGGCGGGTGACGCTGGCGCTGCGCCCGGGGCCGGAGATCACCGTGGTGGATGACGGCCCCGGCATCCCCGCCGAGGCCCGCGCCCTGGTGCTGCGCCGCTTCCACCGCCTGGATGCCAGCCGCAGCAGCGCCGGCACGGGTCTCGGCTTGGCGCTGGTCGCCGCGGTGGCGGAACTGCACGGGCTGGCCCTGGCGCTGGAGGATGCGGCGCCGGGGCTGCGCGTGCGGCTGACCGCCGCCTGATCGGCACCTCGTCTCAGGCCGCGACCTTCGGCAGCACCCGCCAGGTGGCTTCCGCCCAGTCGAAATACAGCGTCCGCGCCTTCTGCCCCAGCGGCCCCGGCTGCATGTGCCGGCCCTGCCAGTTGGAGACGGGCAGCACCTTGCCGTAATTGCCGGTGGAGAAGATCTCGTCCGCCGCGTCCAGCTCCTCCGGCCGCACGGCGCGTTCCTCCACCACCACGCCGGCTTCCCGCAGCAGGGCGATGACGCGGCCGCGGGTGATGCCGGCCAGGAAGGTGCCGTTCAGCGCCGGGGTGATGACCTTGCCATCCTTGGCCAGCATCAGGTTGGCATGGGCGAATTCCGCCACATTGCCGATCGGGTCCAGCACCACCGCCGCGTCGAAGCCGCGTTCTGCCGCGAAGGATGCGGCGCGGGAGCCGTTGGGATAGAGGCAGGCGGCCTTGGCATTGGTCGGCGCCTGGTCCGGCGCCGGGCGGCGCTGGGGCGCCAGGCAGGCGGAGAAGCCCTTGTACGCGGGCAGCGGGCTGTCGTAGATCGCCAGGACGAAATCCGTGCTGTCCGGGTCCGGCCGCGCGGCGCCGAGGCCGCGGCGGATGAAGAACATCGGGCGGATATACAATTCCGCCTCCGGCCCCATGCGGGCGATGCCTTCCCGGCACAGCGCCTCGATCTCGGCCGGCGTCAGGGTCGGCTTCATCAGCATGTTCAGGGCGGATTGCACGGCGCGGGCGCAATGCAGGTCGAGGTCCGGCGCGACGCCGCCGAAGGACCGGCCACCGTCGAAGATCACGCTGCCCAGCCAGAAGGCGTGGTCCATGGGGCCGATGATCTTCGGCTCCTCGGTCGACCAGGTGCCGGCATACCAGTAGACGCCCGCCATGGTGGCAGCCCCCTCTTGCGCTGTTGTCCCGCCCCCTGAATGGCACGTCCCCGGGGAGGGTTGAAGGGGCGGTTGAAGGGGGCGGGAAGCGGGCCTAGGGTGCGCCTCCAAGCGTTTCCGGGGGGAACAGATGACGATCCATTTCGTCGTCCATGATGAGGGCGACAGCGTGGGCGTGGTGGTGGTGGAAGGCCTGAAGGCCGGCACCAGCCTGAATGGCTGGATCATGGACCAGGACAGGATGATGGCCTTCGACGCGAAGTCGGACATTCCCATCGGCCACAAGCTGGCCATCCGGCCCATCGCCAAGGGCGACACCATCATGAAGTACGGGGTGGATATCGGCCGCGCGGTGGCCGATATCGGCGCCGGCGAGCATCTGCACGTGCACAACGTCAAGACCAAGCGCTGGTAAGGGGACGCATCCGATGGGCCTGAACCTCAGGGACGCCTCCTTCGAAGGCTGGCGGCGCGAGAACGGCCGGATGGGCGTGCGCAACCACGTCATCATCCTGCCGGTGGACGACCTCTCCAACGCCGCGGCGGAAGCCGTCGCCAACAACATCAAGGGCGCGCTGGCGATTCCGCACGCCTATGGCCGGCTGCAATTCGGCGCCGACCTGGAGCTGCACTTCCGCACGCTGATCGGCACCGGCACCAACCCGAACGTCGCCGGCGTCATCGTCATCGGCATCGAGCCGGGCTGGACCGGCCGGATCGTCGAGGGCATCGCCAAGTCGGGCAAGCCGGTCGAGGGCTTCGCCATCGAGCAGAATGGCGACATCAACACCATCGCCAGCGCGTCGCGCGCCGCCTACCGGCTGGTGAAGCATGCCTCGAAGCTGAAGAAGACCAGGGCGCCGCTGGTGGAGCTGTGGGTTTCCACGAAGTGCGGCGAGAGCGACACCACCTCCGGCCTCGCCTCCTGCCCCACCGTGGGCAATTCCTATGACAAGCTCTGGGCCAACGGCAACACGCTGGTCTTCGGCGAGACGACGGAGCTGACCGGCGGCGAGCACCTGGTGGCCGCGCGCTGCAAGACGCCGGAGATCCGGGCGCAGTTCCAGGCGATGTTCGACCGCTACCAGCGCGTGGTTGAAGCGAACAAGACCAACGACCTGTCCGACAGCCAGCCGACCAAGGGCAATATCGAGGGTGGCCTGACCACCATCGAGGAGAAGGCGCTCGGCAACATCACCAAGATCGGCAAGAAGTGCACGGTCGATGGCGTGCTGGACAAGGCCGAGGTGCCGACGCATTCCGGCCTCTGGTTCATGGACAGCTCCTCCGCCGCGGCGGAGATGGTGACGCTCTGCGCCGCCTCGGGCTTCGCGGTGCACACCTTCCCGACCGGCCAGGGCAACGTCATCGGCAACCCGATCCTGCCGGTGATCAAGCTGACGGCGAATCCGCGCACCCAGCGCACCATGTCCGAGCACATCGACGTCGATGTGACCGGCCTGCTGCAGAAGCAGATGAACATGGACGAGGCCGGGGAGGCGCTGCTGGATTGCATCCTGCGCACCGCGGAGGGGGAGCTGACGGCGGCGGAACTGCTCGGCCATCGCGAGTTCAGCCTGACGCGCCTTTACGAGAGTGCCTGACAGGGGCCGCGCCGGCGCGGCCAGCCCGCCCGGCGCTTCTCCGGACCGCCTGCCTTGACCCCCGTCATCTTCGCCGAATTGCAGCGGCGCCATGCCGAACCGCACCGCGCCCATCACGACTGGGCGCGGATCGCGGGGATGCTGGCGATGACGGAGGACATCGCCCACGCCCTGGCGGACAGGCCGGCCTTCATCCTGGCCGTGCTGTTCCACACCGCCGTCTTCGACCGCACCCGCCCGGACAGCGAGGCGCGCAGCATCGCCGTGATGCGCGACATGCTGGACCGGACCCTGCCGCGGCCGATGCTGGACCGCGCCACCGTGCTGATCCATGCCGTGCTGCGCCAGGAATTGCCGGAGACGGACGACCCCGGCCTGCGCGCCGATGCCGCGCTGATCTGCGACATGGACCATGCCGTGCTGGGTGAGCCGGCCGCGCGCTTCATGGCCTATGAGGCAGCGAACCGCCGCGAATACGCGCATCTGCCGGATGAACGCTACCGCGCCGGCCGCATCGCCGCCTACCAGATGCTGCTGTGGCGCGACCGACTCTACCTGACCGACCGCTTCCATCTGGAGCGGGAGAAGCGTGCCCGCCGCAACATCGACGCGGCGCTGGACCGACTGGAGGAGGCGTAGCCATGCCGGCCCTTGAACCGGGCCGCCCCGTGCCTTAACCCCCCGGCAAACCGCAGCCGGCCCCTTCGCACATGATCCGCCTGGACAACATCAGCAAGCAGAACGGGCGCCAGCTCCTGTTCATCGAGGCGTCCGCCGCGCTGCAGCGGGGGGAGAAGATCGGCCTGGTCGGGCCGAACGGCGCCGGCAAGACCACGCTGTTCCGCATGATCACGGGCCAGGAACCGCCGGATGAGGGCCTGGTGCTGGTGGACCGCGGCGTGACCATCGGCTTCTTCAGCCAGGATGTGGGCGAGATGTCCGGCCGCAGCGCGGTGGCGGAGGTGATGGACGGCGCCGGCGATGTCAGCACCGTGGCGGCGGAGCTGCGCGAGCTGGAATCGGCCCTCGCCGACCCCGACCGGGCGGATGAGATGGAGGCGCTGATCGAACGCTTCGGCGAGGTGCAGGCCCGCTTCGAGGAGCTGGGCGGCTATGCGCTGGACGGCCGCGCGCGGGAGGTGCTGGCCGGCCTGTCCTTCAGCCCGGAGATGATGGATGGCGATGTCGGCGCGCTGTCCGGCGGTTGGAAGATGCGCGTGGCGCTGGCGCGCATCCTGCTGATGCGCCCGGATGTCATGCTGCTGGACGAGCCGAGCAACCACCTGGACCTGGAAAGCCTGATCTGGCTGGAGAACTTCCTGCGCGGCTATGACGGCGCGCTGCTGATGACCTCCCACGACCGGGAATTCATGAACCGCATCGTGCGCAAGATCATCGAGATCGATGGCGGCGCGCTGACCAGCTATTCCGGCGACTACGGCTTCTACGAACGCCAGCGCGCCTTGGCGGAACAGCAGCAGCAGGCGCAGTTCGAGCGCCAGCAGGCGATGCTGGCGAAGGAGATCGCCTTCATCGAGCGCTTCAAGGCCCGCGCCAGCCACGCGGCCCAGGTGCAGAGCCGGGTGAAGAAGCTGGACAAGATCGACCGCGTGGAACCGCCGCGCCGCCGCCAGGTGACCAGCTTCGAATTCCTGCCGGCGCCGCGGTCCGGCGACGACGTGGCCAAGCTGCGCCAGGTGCACAAGCGCTATGGCAGCCGCGTGATCTATGAGGGGCTGGACCTGCTGGTGCGGCGGCGCGAACGCTGCTGCGTGCTGGGTGTGAACGGCGCCGGCAAATCCACCCTGCTGAAGCTGGTCACCGGCAGCACGGAACCGGACGAGGGCACGGTGACGCTCGGCGGCAGCGTGAAGCTCGGCTATTTCGCGCAGCATGCGATGGAGCTGCTGGACGGCGACCGCACCGTGTTCCAGGCGCTGGAGGATGACTTCCCGCGCGCCCCGCAGGGCTCGCTGCGCGCGCTGGCCGGCTGCTTCGGCTTCACCGGCGACGATGTGGAAAAGCGCTGCCGCGTGCTGTCGGGTGGCGAGAAGGCGCGGCTGGTGATGGCGAAGATGCTGTACGATCCGCCGAACTTCCTGGTGCTGGACGAACCGACAAACCATTTGGACATCGCGACGAAGGAGATGCTGATCGCCGCCCTGGCGCAGTATGAGGGCACCATGCTGTTCGTCTCGCATGACCGCCACTTCCTCGCCGCCCTGTCCAACCGCGTGCTGGAACTGACGCCGGAGGGGCTGCACGATTATGATGGCGGCTACACCGAATACGTGGCGCGCACCGGGCAGGAGGCACCGGGCCTGCACGCATGAACCGCGTCAGGCTGCCCGCACGAACACCGCCACCGGCAGGTCGCGCAGCGCTTCCGCCACGTCCAGCCCGCCCCGGCTCCGCAGCACCCGACCGGTCAGCAGATCCTGCCAGGCGGCGTCGGGCCAGTCGAGGCGCGTGCCGCCCCAGTCGGCCTCGCCGGGGAAGCGTGCGGCGACCACGCGCAGCGCCTGCCCGCCCCGGGCGCGGGCGAAGGCGACAAGCCGCTCCGGCGCCGCCAGCGGCGTGTAGTCGCCCTCGGCATACAGCGCCGGCTGCGCCGCACGGTGCGCCAGCAGCGTCGTCGTCAGGGCGAGTTTCAGGCGGCCATCCCGCCAATCCTCCCGCAGCGCCCGGATCGCGGCACCGCGGTCCTGCGCCATGGCGGTGGTGATGTCGGCCAGCGCCGCCTCCCGCCGCGCGTAATCCACCGGGCGGCGGTTGTCCGGATCGACCAGGCTGAATTCCCACAGCTCGGCGCCCTGGTAGGTGTCCGGCATCCCCGGCAGGGTGAGCTTCAGCGCCGTCTGCACCAGGCTGGTGTCCAGCCCCAGCCTTGCGATGCGCGCCTGGAAGGGCAGGAAGGCGCCGAGGAAGTCGCGCGAGTCCAGCGCACGATGCAGGAAGGCCAGACTCGCCTCCTCATAGGCCGCATCGGGCGCGGCCCAGTTGGAATGGCGCTTGGCTTCGCGCAGGGATTTGGTCAGCGTGCCTTCCAGCCGCGGCAGCATGGCCGCCGCATCGCCCTCCCACGCCCCGAGCATCAGCTGGTACAGCAGGTATTCGTCGTTGCGGTCCGGCGCGCCGGCGCCGTGCGTGGCGCGCAGGAGGCGTGACCACCCCTGCACCTGCGCCGCCCATTCCGCCGGCAGCGTCGCCAGCGCCGCCAGCCGCGCGCGCATGTCCTCGCCGCGCTTGGTGTCGTGGGTGCTGGTGGTGAGCATGGCGAGCGGCCAGTCGCGCGCCCTTGCGGCATTGGCCGCGTGGAATTCCGCCAGGCTGACGCCGAAATGGTCGGGATGGCCGCCCACCTCGTTCAGTGCCACCAGCCGGTTGTAGCGGTAGAAGGCGGTGTCCTCGAGGCCCTTGGCCATGATCGGGCCGCTGTATTGCTGCAGCTTCATCGCCAGGCGCTGCACCGCGTGGCGCGCGAAGCCACTGCGCGGCTGTGCCACCAGATCCGCGGTCAGCAGCCGGTGCAGGAAGTCGAAGACGCTGGGGTCGAGATCCGGTTCCTGCCGCCGCGCCGCGGCGACCGCGGTGGCGATCTCCGCCCGGTCGGCTTCGGCGGGCGGGCCGGCGGCATCGACATAGCTGCGATAGACATCGAAGCCGGCGACGATGGCGGCCAGGCCGCGGGAGAGGATGTTGCGCGTGAAATCCGCGCTGCGGGGCGTCTGCTGCGCGATGTGGGCGGCCTCACGCGCCAGCATCGCCAACTCGCCCGCCATCTCGTTGCGCATGATGCGGCGCTTGCAGTCCTGCACGATGGCGGCGAAGCCCTGCCGCTCGCCGGTGAAATCGGCATAGAGCCGCGTCAGCGGCGCCTCGCCCGCCGGGTCCAGCAGCACGCCCATCACGAGGTTGGCGAATTCATAGCCGGTGGTGCCCTGCACGGGCCAATCCGAACGCAGCGCCTCATGCCGCGCCAGGATCTTCTCCACCACCAGGTAGAAGGGCCGCGGCGCGGCCTCCCGCAACGTCAGCAGGTAGCCCTTCGGGTCCAGCAGGCCGTCCACATGGTCGATCCGCAGCCCGTCCAGCGATCCATCCGCCAGCAGCGCGAAGACCAGGCGGTGCGCATGCTCGAACAGCTCCGGCAGTTCCATCCGCAGGCCGGCGAGTTCGTTGATGTTGAAGAAGCGGCGGTAGTTGATGTCGTCCGCGGCGACGCGGAAATGCGCGGCGCGCCAGTGCTGGTCGCGGATCAGCGCATCCAGCGCCGTCTTGTCCGCATTCAGCGCCGCCACCGCGCGGTCCACGGCGGCGCGCCGCGCGGCATCGGCGGCGACGCGCGCGGCGAGCCCCGCCTGCAGATCCCGCGCCCGGGCGGCGATGCGCGGCCGCCAGTCCGGCAGGCCGGCGAAGGCATCGCCCAGGCGTTCCAGCACCGGGTCGTCCTCCCCCAGCACGCGGCCGTAATGCAGCGGGCAGATCGGCAGCCTGTGCGTGCCATAGGCCCAGATCGCGAAGCGGCCCTCCGCCGCATCGAAGCGCAGTTCAAGCTGCCCGGCTTCCAGCACCGCGCCGTACTGGTCGCCCAGGAAGGGCACCAGCAGCCGCCCGGCCTGCCAGCCGATGTCGAACCAGCCGGCGAAGTCGGACGCCTCGCCCCATTCCAGCACGTCCAGCCACCAGGGGTTGTCGGCCCCGCCGACGCCCATGTGGTTCGGCACGAAATCCAGGATCTGGCCGAGCCCGTGCGCCTTGAAGGCGGCGACCATGGCGCGGAAATCCGCCTCCGTCCCCAGTTCCGGGTTCAGCGCCGCGTGGTCGACGATGTCGTAGCCATGCGTGCTGCCCGGCCGCGCCTTCAGCCAGGGCGAGGCATAGACATGGCTGATGCCGAGCCGGGCGAGGTAGGGCGCCAGCCGCGCCGCATCGGCGAAGCGGAAGCCGGCGTGGAATTGCAGGCGGTAGGTGGCGCGCGGGGCGGTCATGCCGGCTCCTCGATCGACCAGCCTGTGCTCCAGGGGCCGAAGCCTTCGCCTTCCTGCCAGATCGTCCGGCCAGGCACCGGGAAGGCGGCGATGGGCTGGTCGGACAGGTTGGCGACCAGGTGCAGCGTGCCGCCGCCTTGCAGCGCCCAGCCCACGGCGACCGCGCCCGGCGCGAGCAGATGGAAGCGTCCACCCTGGCGGATGCCCCCCAGGCGCGGGACGATCTCCGCCCGGCGCACCGCCAGGATGGCGCGGTGCCAGGCGAGCCATTCGGCGTGCGGCGGCTGCCCGGCCTCCTCCCACCGCAGCTTCGCGGCCTGGAAGGTCGCCGGCGCCATCGGGTCCGGGATGCGGTCGCGGCTGGCCGGGTCGGCGAATTCGGGAAAGCGGGCGAATTCGGCACGGCGGCCCTGCCGCACCGCCTCCGCCAGGTCGGGGCCGAAGTCGCAGAAGAAGGGGAAGGGCTGCGCGGCGGCCCATTCCTCGCCCATGAACAGCATCGGCACCTGCGGCAGCAGCAGCAGGGTCGCGGCCGCGGCGCGCAGCGCGGCCGGCGGCGCAAGCTGCGACAGGCGCTCGCCGAAGGCGCGGTTGCCCACCTGGTCGTGGTTCTGCAGGAAGGCGATGAAGGCGGTGGGCGGCAGGCCGGCGCTGGGCTCGCCGCGCGGATGGCCGCGATAGGGCATCGCCTGGCCCTGGAAGGCGAAGCCTTCTGCCAAGGCGCGGCCCAGCGCTTCCGTGTCGCCCTGGTAGTCGGCGTAGTAGCCTTGGCGCTCCCCGGTCACCGCCACATGCAGCACATGGTGCGCGTCGTCGTTCCACTGCGCGGTGTAGCGCTGCGGCCGGCCCTGCGCATCGCGCGCCAGGCGGCGCGCCTGGTTCTCCTCATTCTCCAGCACCAGGTGCACCGGGCGGCCGGGCACCGCCGCGCGGACCCGGGCTGCCAGCTCATCCAGGAAATGGCGCGGGCTGTCGTCCAGGATCGCGTGCACGGCGTCCAGCCGCAGCCCGTCCAGGTGGAATTCCTCCAGCCAGTACAGCGCGTTGTGCAGGAAGAAGTCGCGCACCGGCCCGGAGTCCGCCCCGTCGAAATTCAGCGCGGCGCCCCAAGGCGTGCGGTGGCGGTCGGTGAAGGCTTCGGGCGCGATGGGGTGCAGCCAGGCGCCCTCGGGGCCGAAATGATTGTAGACCACATCCAGCAGCACCATCAGCCCGTGGCCATGGGCGGCCTGCACCAGCGCCTTCAGATCCTCCGGCCGGCCGTAGCTGGCATCGGGGGCGAAGGGCAGGACGCCGTCATAGCCCCAGTTCCGCGCCCCCGGGAAATCCGCCACCGGCATGATCTGCAGCGCGGTGACGCCCAGCGCCGCGAGATGCGGCAGGCGCTCGATCGCCGCACGGAAGCTGCCCTCCGGCGTGAAGGCGCCGATGTGCAGTTCATACAGCACGGCCTCGGCCCAGGGGCGGCCGTGCCAGGCGGCGTCGGTCCAGCGATGCGCCGCGGGGTCCACCACCTCGCTCGGCCCGTGCACGTCCTGCGGCTGGTGGCGCGAAGCCGGGTCCGGCACCAGCAGGCCGTCCGGCAGCCGGAAGCGATACCGCGTGCCGGCGCCGGCCGCCTCGGCCACCAGCTCATGCCAGCCCCCGGCGTCGCGCCGCATGGCCAGCGTCGGGCCGCCTTCCAGCACCAGGGCGACCTGGGCGTGGGAAGGGGCCCAGAGGCGGAAACGCACGCCGCCCCCCGGCAGCAGGGTGGCACCGAAGGGCAGGGCGTGGGCACGGGCGACAGCATCCATGCGCGGAGAACCGGGCACCGCCGGCATCGTTCCATCGCCAGGCGAAAAATTGCCGCTCCGGGCCGAAAGCGCCGTCGGCCGGGGAACGGGCGGCCGTGTCGGATGTTGCTGCGGCAGCCGGCCCGCATCTGGGCCGGCGCTGCGAGGAAAAAGAGGTCTGGATGCGGATACGGCCCGTGCTTGAATCACCGCGCGTGATGCGGCGCACCCGCATCCGCGAGGGCCTGCCCTTTCCGCTCGGCGCCAGCTGGGACGGGCTGGGGGTGAACTTCGCCCTGTTCTCCGCCCATGCCACCCGCGTGGAGCTCTGCCTCTATGACGATGCCGGCGAGACGGAGCTGGAGCGGATCGAGCTGCCCGAATACACGGACGAGGTCTGGCACGGCTACCTGCCGGATGCGCGCCCCGGCACCATCTACGGCTACCGCGTGCACGGCCCGCACGCGCCGGAAGCGGGGCACCGGTTCAACCCGCACAAGCTGCTGCTGGACCCCTATGCGCGCGCCATCGTCGGCGACCTGACCTGGGGCCCGGCCTGCTTCGGCTACCAGCTGGAGACCGGCGACGACCTGACCTTCGACACGCGCGACAGCGGCCCGCTGGTGCCGAAATGCCGCGTCATCGACCCGGCCTTCACCTGGGGGCGGGAACGCAGCCCTTCCGTCGCCTGGGACCGCACGGTGATCTACGAGACGCATGTGAAGGGCATGACCCGGCTGCACCCGGCCCTGCCGGAGGAACTGCGCGGGACCTATGCCGGCCTCGCCTCGGCCGAGGTGGTGGACTATCTGCGCGGCCTGGGCGTGACGGCGGTGGAGCTGCTGCCGGTGCACACCTTCCTCAACGACCAGTTCCTGCTGGACAAGGGGCTCAGCAACTACTGGGGCTACAACACCATCGCCTTCTTCGCGCCGGGCCGACGCTACGCCCACAACCCGGCCTTCGCCTTCTCCGAGTTCAAGCAGATGGTCGCCCGGCTGCACGATGGCGGGCTCGAGGTCATTCTCGACGTCGTCTACAACCACACGGCGGAGGGCAATGAGCGCGGGCCGATGCTGTCCTTCAAGGGCATCGACAATGCCAGCTACTACCGCCTGCTGCCGGACCAGCCGCGCTACTACATCAACGACACCGGCACCGGGAACACGCTGAACCTGTCGCACCCCCGCGTGCTGCAGATGGTCACCGACAGCCTGCGCTACTGGGCGACCGAGATGCGCGTGGACGGCTTCCGCTTCGACCTGGCGACGATATTGGGGCGCGAGGATCACGGCTTCGACGAGGGCGGCGGCTTCCTGGACAGCTGCCGGCAGGACCCGGTGCTGTCGCGCGTGAAGCTGATCGCGGAGCCCTGGGATTGCGGCCCCGGCGGCTACCAAGTGGGCGGCTTCCCGCCCGGCTGGGCGGAATGGAACGACCGCTTCCGCGACACGGTGCGCGCCTTCTGGAAGGGCGACGAGGGCCAGGCCAGCGACCTCGCCTGCCGGCTGGCGGCGTCCGGCGACATGTTCGACCGGCGCGGCCGCAAGCCCTGGTCCAGCGTGAACTTCATCACCGCGCATGACGGTTTCACGCTGCACGACCTGGTCAGCTACAACGACAAGCACAACGAGGCGAATGGCGAGGGCGGGCAGGACGGCCACGACCACAACCTGTCCTGGAACCACGGCGCGGAGGGGCCGACCGATGACCCGGCGATCATCGCGCTGCGCGAACGCCAGAAGCGCAACATGCTGGCCACCCTGCTGCTGTCCCAGGGCACGCCGATGCTGCTGGGCGGCGACGAGTTCGGCCGCAGCCAGGCCGGCAACAACAATGTCTACTGCCAGGACAACGAGACCAGCTGGGTGGACTGGGCCGGAATCAACGCGGAAGGCCGCGGGCTTGCCGCCTTCACCCGCAAGCTGATCGCGCTGCGCCAGAACTTCCCCGTGCTGCGCCGCGCCCGCTTCCTGAACGGCGCGCTGGACGAGGAGCTGGGCATCCGCGACGTGAGCTGGCTGACGCCCTCCGGCACCGAGATGGAGAACGGCCATTGGGACGACCCCAATGCGCGCTGCTTCGGCATGCTGCTGGATGGCCGCGCGCGGGCCACGCGCATCCGCCGGCCGGCCGGCGACGCGACGCTGCTGCTGGTGCTGAACGCGCATCACGACGTGGTGGAATTCGCCCTGCCGGAACCGCCCGCCGGCCAGCGCTGGCTGCTGCTGGTGGACACCAACACGCCGGAGCTGGACGAGCCGGAGCCCTTCGAATTCGGCCACCCCTATCTGGTGACGGGGCGGTCCCTGCTGCTGCTGGTGCTGCACCCCGAAGCCGGCGGCCGCGCCATCCTGACCGCGGCGCGCACCGCCCTGCTGGCCGGTACCGCGCCGCCGCCCTTCCCGGCGTGATCCCGGGCCTGGGAGCCGCCCCGCGGTCTTTCCGGCCCCGCTCTCCTCGCTGTCGCGCCAGCATGGCACCAACGCCATCCAGGGGCCGGGCCGCGCATGGTCGGATGCGGAACACGACGCGCTGGCGCCGGGGCCGAGACACCGTTCGAGACCGCCGGCGGCTGAGGGGCGGCAGGCGATTTTTCGGCCCGGCAAGGAAGCAGGGGCGGAAAGGCCGGCGCCTGAGCGATGCTCCCCGCGCCCGGGCAGGATCGCATGCGGGCGGTGGCGCAAACCGGCCGCCGCCCCTATCTTCCGGCCAAGACCAACCGGAGGACCTGTTCCACAATGACCGTTTCCCGCCGCGCCCTGCTGGGCACGACACTCGGCGCGCCCTTCGCCGCCACCCTGCCGCCGCTGGTGGCGCCCGCCCTGGCGCAGACCCCCTGGCCCGGCCGCCCGGTGCGCGTGGTGGTGCCGTGGCCGCCCGGCGGCTCCACCGACGTGCTGTGCCGGCTGCTCTGCGAGCAGCTCTCGCAGAAGACCGGCCAGCCCTTCGTGGTGGAAAACCGGCCCGGTGCCGGCGGCAACATCGGCGCCGACCAGATCGCGAAGAGCACGCCGGATGGCTACACCATGGGCCCGGTCACGGTGGGGGGCTGGTCGATCAACCAGTACCTCTATGCCCGCCTGCCCTATGACCCGGCGAAGGACATCACGCCGATCTCCATGCACTGGGAACTGCCGAACGTGCTCGCCGTGCCGGCGGCGCATGTGCCGGCGACCAACCTGCGGGACTTCGTCACCTGGGCCAAGGCGAAGCGCGGCGGGGTCAACTACGGCTCCCCGGGCGTCGGCACCACGCCGCACCTCTCGGGCGCCATGTTCACCAACCGGCTGGGGATCGAGGGCGTGCACGTGCCGTTCCGCGGCGCGGCGCAGACCATCCCGGCGCTGCTGGGCGGCGACGTGGATTTCGCCCTGGACAATCTGGCCTCCTACGTCCCGGTCATCGCCTCGGGCAGCATGCGCGCCCTGGCGGTGACCAGCGCGACGCGCTGGCCCACCCTGCCGGATGTGCCGACCATGGCAGAAGCCGGGGTGCCGGACTTCGTCGTCACCTCCTGGTGCGCCATGGCCTTCCCGGCCGGCGTGCCGGCGGCCATCATCCAGCGCGCCGCCGCCCTCATCAAGGAGGTGTCGGAGACGCAGGCGATGCAGGACCGCTTCCTGCGCACCGGCGCCCGTGCCCTGTACGGCACGCCGGAGGAAGCCGCCGCCCGCGCGTCGCGGGAGCGGCCGATGTGGCAGGAGGTGGTGCGCATCTCCGGCGCCCGCCTGGAATAGCCGGCGCCGTGGAGGCCCTCGGCGCGTCGCTGCTGGACTGGGCGCATGCCCATGCCGGCTGGGCGCCGCTGGTGGCCTTCGCCGTCGCCTTCATCGAATCCGTGCCGCTGCTGGGCATCCTGCTGCCCGGCTCGGCGCTGCTGATCGGCCTCGGCCTGCTGGCCGGGGCCGGCGCCTTTCCGCCCGGGCCGGTGCTGCTGGCCGCCATTGCCGGGGCGGTGCTGGGCGATGCGCTGGGCTTCTGGTTCGCGCGCGCGGTCGGCCCGCGCCTCGTGCGGCGTCATCTGCCGCGCGGGCAGCGACGCTTCTATGCCCGGATCGTGGTGCTCTCGCGCCGCTGGGGCGGCTGGACCATCTTCGTCGCCCGCTTCGTCAGCCCGATGCGCGCCGTGGCCCCGCTGGTGGCCGGCGCGACGCGCATGCCGCAATGGCATTTCCAGGCCGCCAATATCGGCTCCGCCCTGATCTGGGCGCCAGTGCTGCTGGTGCCCGGCGCCATCGCCGGCCACCTCGCCGCCCTGCTGGATGGCCGACCCTGGATGGTGCTGCCGCTGGGGCTTGCGCTGCTGGCCGTCTGGTTCGGGCTGCGCGCCGCCCTGCGCCGCTTCAGGCCCGGATTCGCCGCCAGGCCGTGACCCGAGGCGGCCGCAGGGCCCGGCCGCCGGCGTGAGGGCCTTGCATCGCGCATCTGCCAGGGCATAGCGTCAAGCGTTCATTCCGCCATCGTCCCGCGAAGCCATTCCCGAAGCCATTCGCCCACCAAAGAAGGTCAGCCGGCCATGACAGGCACCGCTGCGACGCACGCCGCCACCATCCTGGCGGCCTGCGAATCCGAATGGGAGGCGAACAAGGCCGATTGCAGCGGCTTCGTGCGCGCCGTCGCCCGGGTTTGCGGCCTGAGCCTGACCGGCCAGGCCAATGCGATGATCCAGCATGTGCGTGCCAACTGGCACGAGGTGACCGATGGCGCGGATGCCTGCGCCAAGGCGACGGCAGGGAATTTCGTCATCGGCGGGCTGGAGGCGACGCCGAATGGCCATGTGGTCATCGTCGTTCCAGGCCCGCTCAACCGCGGAAAATACCCCACCGCCTATTGGGGCAGCATCGCCGGCGTCGGCAAGAAGAACACCACCATCAACTGGAGCTGGGGCGCGACCGACCGCGACAAGGTGGAATACCGCTCCATCGCGCTCGCCGCCGATGGGGTCGCCGGCCGGCTGCCGATGCGGATCATCGGCTGGCGTGCGCCGAAACTGCCGAATATCGGATTTCGCTGATGCTGCGGGCCGTCGTCCCGGCCATCCTGCTGGCAGGCCTGCTGGCCGTGGCGGCCGAGGCACGGAGCGAAGCCTGCCAAGCGCTGCCGATCCGCCCGACCGCCGACCCCTCCACCTTCGCCGCGGGCGACCATCGGGTGCGGCTCGACCAGCCCGACCAGCCGACCGCCCCGACCGTGTGGGAGGGGCCGGTCATCGTCACCGGGCCGAACGCCGGGCCAGCCTGCCGGATCGACCCGCAAAGCCTGCTGCTGGCCCCGCTGGCGGCCTTCACGGGCGCGCTGCTGGTGTTGCCGAGCTTCAGCGGCAGCACCCTGCGCATCCTGACCCTGGACCTTGACTCCTGCACCATCCGCCACGCCAGCGCGCCGATGAGCGGACCGGTGACCTGGCAGGATGGCGCGATCCGCGCCGCCGGCCGCCCGGTGCCGGGGCTGCCCTGTGGCGGCGCTACCCCTTCAGGCGCCGCCAGGCCGTGACCTGCAGGGCGGAGGCGTGCACATGCACCACCGCCGGCACCTGCCGCGGCGCCAGCGCCGCATCCAGCACCGGCGCGATGTCCGCCTCGCTGCGGATGGTGAAGCCCTCGGCCCCGAAGGCCCGGCCCCAGGCCGCGAAATCCGGGTTCACCAGATCCGCCGCATCGGCATAGTTGCGGCCGGGGTAACGGTTGGCATGGTGCATGCCGATCGAGCCATAGGTCCGGTTGTCCGAGACCAGCAGCACCGGCGCGGCGCCGTGGCGCATGGCGGTGGCGAGCTCGTTGCCCGTCATCAGCGCGCCGCCATCGCCGACCACGGCGATCACCTGCCGCCCCGGATGGCGGATGCTGGCGGCCACCGCCATCGGCATCCCCGCCCCCATGCCGCCCACGGCGGAGCCCAGGAAGATCTGGCCCGGCCGGAAGGGAATGTGCCGGTGCACGAAGCTGGTGAAATTGCCGGCATCCGTGGTCAGCACCGCATCCGCTGCCAGGCGTTCCGCCACGCCGATGCAGACGGCGGAGAAATTCACCCCATCCGGCGCCGGGTCCCAGCGGGGGGCCGTCAGGTCCCGGTGCAGCCCGTGCAGCCGGGCGATCCAGCCGGCGCGCCCGGCGGGGTTGGGCGGCGGCTTGCGCGCCAGCAGGGCGGCCACCAGCTGGGCCGGGTCGCAGGCCATGGGCAGATCGGCGCGGAACACGCGGTTGAGCTCCGACGGGTCCGGCCAGACATGCACCAGCGGCATCTGCGGGTCCGGCGCGCTGGGCCAGGTGTAGGATTGGCTGACCACATCGGTCATCCGTTCCCCCAGCGCCACCAGCAGATCGGCCTCCCGCAGGGCCGACATCAGCGTCGGCTGCACGCGGTTGCCGATGTAGCCGGCGTAGTTGGGGTGGTGGCTGTCGAACAGGTGCGGGCGGCGATGGGTGGGCGCCACGGGCAGCGACCATTCCTCCGCCAGGCGCCGGAGGTCGGCCAGCCCCTGTGGCGGGCCATCCATGGCGCCGCCCACCAGCACCACAGGGCGCTGCGCGCTGGCCAGGCGCCGGGCCAGGTCCTCCACCTGCGCCGGCGCCGGGCCGGGCACGGCGCGCGGGCGCGGCTTCGCCAGAGCGATGCCGGTGGCATCCTCGTCCAGCACATCCTCCGGCAGCACCACGGCGACCGGGCCGGGCGTGCCGGATTCGGCGAGGTGGAAGGCGCGCGCGATGGCCTCGCTGGCCTGGTGCGGCATGTCCACCGGGATCACCGCCTTCACCGTATCCGCCAGGTATTTTTCGTAGACCTGCTCCTGCAGGGCGCCGCGGCCGCGGTCGCGGCGTTCCACCTGGCCGATCAGCAGCACCATCGGGATGGCGTCGTGGAAGGCCGTGTGCAGGCCGATCATGGCGTTGGACACGCCGGGGCCGCGGGAGACCATGCACACCCCCGCGCGCCCGGTCCGCATGCGGCCATCCGCCGCGGCCATGTAGGCGGCGCCGCCCTCGTGCCGGCAGACCACAAGCTTCAGCGCCGGCACATCGCCCAGCGCATCCGTCAGCCCGAGGAAGCTTTCCCCCGGCACGCAGAACAGCAGGTCCGCGCCCTGCGCGGCGAGGCTTTCCGCCACCAGCCTTCCGACGCTGCGGGTCATGCCGCCGCATCCTTCACCGCATTGCCGCGCCAGACCGGCGTGAGCCAGTGGCGATACTTCTCCAGCCGCCCGCGCACCGCATCGTTGTAGAGGCCCTGCAGCTTGCGGGTGACCTCGCCCGGCGTGCCGTCGCCGATCTCGTAATGGTCGATCGAGACCATCGGCAGCACCTCCGCGCCGCTGCCGCAGAAGAAGGCCTCGTCGGCGACATAGAGCTCGGAGCGATCGACATCGCGCTCCACCACCTCCAGGCCCAGCTCGTTGCGCGCCAGCTCCATCAGCGTTTCGCGCGTGATGGATTCGAGGATGTCGGCGGTGACCGGCGGCGTGATCAGCTTGCCGTGGCGCAGGATCATCACGCAGGCGCCGGGGCCTTCCGCCACCTTGCCGGCGGCGTTCAGCATCACCGGCGGCCCCATGCCGTTCATCCGCGCCTCGATATAGGCAAGCCGCGAGTTGTGATAGTTCGCGCCGGACTTGATGCGGGATGGCGAGGCCAGGTCGCTGTTGCGGCGCCAGGTGCTGATGGCGCTCTTCACGCCGGTCTCCTGCACCGTCTTCGACGGCATGGCGAAGGCCAGGATGAAGAAGCCGGTTCGGATTTCGCTCGGCAGGTAATGCGTCAGCTCGCCTTCCGCGAAATAGACCACGGGGCGGTAGTGGATCGTCTCCCGGTAGTTGCAGGCGCGGATCAGCTCCAGGCTCGCCGCCTCGATCTCCGCATCCGAATACGGAATCGCCATGCGCATGATTCGCGCCCCCTGGCGCAGCCGCGCGATGTGGTCGGCGTGGCGAAACGTGAAAAGCTCCTGCTGTTCCTCGTTCCAATAGGCGCGGATGCCCTCGAACACATTCTCCCCGCGCAGGACGCATTCGGTGGAGATGTGCATGGTGGCATTGGCCCAGGGCACCAGCTTGCCGTCGAGCCAGGCGTAGTCCGCCGTCTTGCTCATGGGGTTGTCTCCTCAGTTATGTCGATCAGCAGATTGCCGTGGATGTCGCGGGTGATGTGGGCGTCGGGGCCGATGACGACGGTGGATTCGCGTTCCTCCACCACCGCGGGGCCGGCGATGCGCTGGCCCACGGGCAGGCGGTAGCGGTCATAGACGGCGCAGGGGGCGAGGCCCGTGGAGGCGAACCAGACGTCGCGGTGGCCCTTCAGCGCAGGGCCTTCGCCGGGCGGCGGGGTGAAGCTGTGCGGCACCTCCGGCCGGCTGGCGCTGGCATGCAGGCGCCAGGAGAGCACCTCCATCGCCACGCCGGTGATTCGGCGGTCGAAGAGCTGGAAGTAGGTTTCGCGGAAGGCGTCTTCCACCGCCGCGGCATCGGCGACGTCCGGGATCGGCACGCTGATGTCGAAGCCCTGGCCGGCGTAGCGCATATCCGCGCTGCGGCGGAACTGCACGTCGCCGGGTGCCGCGCCGGCATCCAGCAGCATCGCCTTTGCCTCCGCCTCCATCGCCGCGAATTTCGCGGCCACGCCGTCCCAATCCACCGCCGTCAACCGCTGCACGCCGGAGCGCACCAGGTCGATGGCCGGGGCGGCGACGAGAAAGCCCAGCGCGGAGGCAACGCCCGCCCCCTGCGGCACGATGATGCGGGACAGCTTCAGCAGTTTCGCCAGGCCATAGGCATGCACAGGCCCCGCGCCGCCGAAGGCGAGCATGGCGTAGCGGCGCGGATCACGGCCCTTCTCTGCCACATACATGCGCGTCGCGGCGGCCATGTTCTCGTTGACGATGCTGTGGATGCCGGCGGCGACCTGCAGCGCCGTCATGCCCAGCTTCTCGCCCAGATGCGCCTGCATCGCGCCTTCCACCGCCGCGCGGTCCAGCGCCATCTCGCCGCCCAGGAAATACTCGGGCGAGAGATAGCCCAGCAGCAGGTCCGCATCCGTCACCGTGGGCCGCGTGCCGCCGCGCCCGTAGCAGACCGGCCCGGGCACGGAGCCCGCCGATTCCGGGCCGACATTCAGCAGCCCCATCGCATTGACATGCGCGATGGACCCGCCGCCCGCGCCGATCTCGATCAGGTCGATCACCGGCACCTTCAGCGGCAGCCCCGACCCCTTGCGGAAGCGCCGCACCCGCGCCGCCTCGAAGGTCGAGGCATGCTCCGCCTCCCCCTTCTCGATCAGGCACATCTTGGCGGTGGTGCCGCCCATGTCGAAGGAGATCATGTCCGACACGCCGGCGATGCGGCCGTAATGCATCGCGGCGGTGGCGCCGGCCGCCGGCCCGCTCTCGATCAATTGCACGGGGTTGGCGCGCGCGTAACCCACGGAGGCGATGCCGCCCGCGGAGAGCATCAGATGCAGCTTCCCACCCAGCCCGCGCCGCTGCAGCTCCGCCTCGAGGCTCGCCAGGTAGCGGTCCATCAGCGGCAGCACATAGGCATTCACGCAGGCGGTATTCGCGCGCTCATATTCGCGGATCTCCGGCGCCACGTCGGAGGAGAGCGTGACGGGCACGCCCGGCAATTCCTCCGCCAGGATGGCGCCGATACGGCGTTCATGCGCGGGGTCGAGGTAGCTGTGCAGCAGGCACACCGCCACCGCCTCCACCGCATCCGCACGCAGGGCGCGCGCGGCGTCGCGCACCTCGGATTCGACAAGCGCCACCAGCTCGCGGCCCCGCGCATCGTGCCGCTGCGTCACCGCATGGCGGCGCGGGCGCGGCACCAGCGGCTCCGGCTTGTCGAGGAACAGGTCGTAGAGGTCGTAGCGCATCTCCCGCCCCATCTCGAGGCTGTCGCGGAAGCCGCGCGTGGTGATCAGGCCGATGCGCGCGCCCTTGCGCTCGATCACCGTGTTTGTCACCAGCGTCGTGCCATGCACCACCTGGCGCACATCGCCGATGGCCGCACCCGCCTCGGACAGAATGCGGGATATGCCGTCGAGGATGGCGCGGCCGGGATCATCCGGCGTGGTCAGCCGCTTTCCGGTCAGCACGCGGCCGGTCGCGTCATCCACCAGCACGAAATCGGTGAAGGTGCCGCCGACGTCTACGCCGATGCGAAGGGGCTTCATGGCGTCACCCCATAGTCGCGTTGCGCCCCTTCGGGCGTGACGTAGCCATCCGCGATGTCGCGCTGCACCGCCGCCGGATCGCGCGCCGCCGGGTCGCCATAGCCGCCGCCCCCGCCGAGATGCATGGTCAGCCGATCCCCCGGCGCCAGCATGGTGCGCGACTTCGGATGCGGCTTGCGGCCATCCTGCAGCTGCACCAGCGCCGGCGCCCCCGCCCCCGCGCCATCCAGCCCACCCGCCGGATGCTTCATGCGGTCCGAGATCAGCGACAGGCGCACCGGCTGGTCCGTCATCACCTCCAGCTCGATCTCCTGGCCCAACCCGCCGCGGAACTGACCGGGCCCGCCGCTATCCGGCAGCAGGTCCTTGCGCCAGACCAGGATCGGCGCGGAGGCCTCGAAAGCCTCGATGGAGCCGGAGCCCGAATTGGTCGGGAAGGCCGTGGTGTTCAGCCCGTCGCGCGCCTGGGTCGCGCCCATGCCGCCGCTGCCGAACAGCACCTGGCTGAAGCGGTCGCCACGGTCATCCTGCCCCGTATAGACCGGCCGCGGCGCCGGGGAGGCGCTGTCCGCCACCACCAGCCCCGGCGCGATCTGCGCCAGGCATTTGTACAAGGCACCCGAGAGGAACAGCCCCGTCAGATGCCGCGCATTCACCGCCGCCGGCCAGCGCGGATTGAGAATGCTGCCCTCCGGCGCCGTCACGCCGATGGCGCGGTAGCTGCCCTCGTTGCGCGGGGTCAGCGGGTCCAGCGCGCATTTCAGCGGGTACACCGTGTAGGCGTAGGTGTAGTTCATCACGCTGTTCAGCCCGCGCGCGATCTGCGGCGAGGTGCCTGCGTAGTCCACGCTGAGGCTGTCGCCCGCGATGGTCAGCGCGCATTGGATGCGCGTCTCGGCTTCCTCGTAGCCATCCGCGAAGACCGTGCCATGCCAGGTGCCATCGGGCAGCGCCGCGATCGCCTGGCGCATGGCGCCATCGGCGCGCGCCTGCAGCGTGGCGGAGAGCGCGGTGAGGTCGGCCAGGCCGGTATCGGCCAGGAATTCCACCACCCGCCGCGCGCAGACGGAAATCGCCGTGATCTGCGCCTGGATGTCGCCCATCACCTGGTCCGGCACGCGGACATTGCCGCGGATGAAGCGCACCACCTCCCGGTTCTCGCGGCCTTCCACGAGGAACTTCGTCGGCGGAATCCGCAGGCCTTCCTCGAAAACCTCCGTGCAATCGGCCGACCACAGCGTGCCGCCGATATCCGGCATGTGCGAGGTGGCGCCGGCGAAGGCCACCAGCCTGCCGCCATGGAACACCGGCATCGCCGTGGTGATGTCCAGCAGATGCCCCGTCCCCATCCAGGGATCGTTGGTCATCAGCACATCGCCCGGCCGCAGCTCCTCCAGCGGATATTCCGCCAGCATGTGCTTCAGGGTGCGCGGCAGCAGGCCGACAAAACTCGGGATGCCGATGGAATTCTCCGCCAGGCTGTTGCCCTCCGCATCCATCAGCACGGTCGCGAAATCGTTGGATTCGCGGACGATGGTGGAGAAGGAGGTGCGCAGCAGCGCGGCCGCCGCCTCATCGGCGATGGAGATCAGCCGGCTCCAGAGGATCTGCAGGGTGACGGGGTCGAAATGCATCTTGATGCGCAATCTCCGGCAGGTCAGCCAGTCTGGCCTCCGCTTGGCAGCCCGGGTAGCGACCCTTTAGGCTGCCGCGCCATGAGCCTGCCTCAAGGCGTCTCCGCCCTTCCCCTCCAGGCGCTGCGCGCCTTCGATGCCGCCGCCCGCCACCTCAACATGGCCCGCGCGGCGGAGGAGCTGGGCGTGACGCAGGGCGCCATCAGCCGCCAGGTGAAATCCCTGGAAGCGCAGCTGGCGGAAACCCTGTTCCTGCGCGGCCCGCGCGGCCTGAAGCTGACCGAGGCCGGGGATCTGCTGGCGGACTACGTCCGGCGTGGCCTGGAACAGCTGGAGGCCGGGCTGTTCCGCATCGGCCAGCCGCGCAGCCGCACCACCCTGGTGGTGAATGCCGCCCGCACCTTCGCCATGCGCGTGCTGGCGCCCCGCATCGCCGGCTTCGCGCGGGAACACCCCTGGATCGCCATGCGTCTGGAGACGCATCGCTATTTCGCGCAGCTGCACGGCGCCGATGTGGATGTCGCCATCCGCGCCGGCAATGGCGACTGGCCGGGCCATGTGGTGCGCCCGCTGACGCGGGAGGTGCTGTTCCCCGTCTGCGCCCCCACCCATGCGGCGGTGGACTTGCCGGCCGAGGACGCCATCCGCCGCGGGCCGCTGCTGCACTACGCCGAACGCCCGCATTGGCGCGACTGGCTGCTGGCCGCCGGGCTCGACCCGGCGCTGGCCAGCCCCGGCCCACGCTTCGACGAGACCGCCCTGACGCTGGCCGCCGCCGAGGCCGGCCAGGGCCTGGCGGTGGGCTGGGGCGTGCTGGTGGCCGATGCGATCGCTGCCGGCCGCCTGGTGCGGCCCTTCCGCCAGGTGCTGGACGATGGCACCGGCTACCATCTGGTGATGACGGAAATGGCCGCCCGCCGGTCCACCGTTCAGGCCTTCTGCACCTGGCTGCACGGCGCGCTGGCCACGCAACCATCTGCCCCGCCCGCCGTTGAGCCAACGTCACGCGGAGGGAGCGAGGATGCAAGCCGGCCGGCCACGCAGCGTCCTGCTGGTGGAGGATGAGGATCTGGTCGCCCTGGCGGCCGAGGAAGCCTTGCAGGACCATGGTTTTCGGGTCTGCGGCACCGCTGCCACGGAAGGCGCGGCGCTGGAACTGGCGGCGCGGCATGCGCCGGATTTCGCCGTGGTGGATCTGCATCTCGGCCAGGGCGGCAGCGGGCTGAAGGTGGGGCGGGCGCTGGCGGCGGTGGGCGTGCAGGTGCTCTATGCCACCGGCCATGGCCTCGCCTGGCGGCAGGAGATGGAGGACACCGGCGCCCGCGGCTGCCTCACCAAGCCCTATCAGCCGGATGAGGTGCCAAGGGCGCTGGAGGCGCTGGGCCGGCTGCAGGATGGCGGCGCCCCCCGGCACCTGCCGCGGGAGATGCACCTGTTCGTGGATTGATCGTCAGTCCACCCGGCGCTCCCCCCGCGCGAATCGCGCAGTCACCCGGCGCCGTCCGGCGGCGCCGCCTCCGCGGGCCCCATCTTCACGGCACCGGCCGCGCGTGCGCCCGGCCCTTCGGACCGCAGGTCGGAGCCTGGTGCGCCAGGAATCAGGCTTCGCCCAGCCGGTTGCGGGCGAAGGGCAGGCTGCGCACCCGGCGGCCGGTCAGCACGGCGATGGCGTTCGCCACCGCCGGCGGCACGCCCGGCGTCCCCGGCTCCCCCACCCCGCCCATTGGCGCACCGGACTGCACGATGCGCACATGCACCTTCGGCATCTCCGCCCGGGTCAGGATGCGGTAGGTGTCGAAGTTGCGCTGCTGCGGGCGCCCGCCCTCGAAGACCACCTCCTCGAAGGCGGCGGAGGACAGGCCGATGCAGGCGGCGCTCTCCACCTGGGCGGCGATGATCGCGGGGTTGACGATGCTGCCCGGGTCGATCGCCACGAACAGGTCGTGCACCACCGCCTCCCCATCCCGCAGCGAGACCTCCGCGATGGTCGCGACCTCGGTCCCGAAGGGGGAGGCCATGGCCAGGCCGCGGGCGCGGCGCGTGCCGTCCGCTGCCGCGAAGGGCCCGCGCCGCCAGCCGCCCGCCAGGTCCACCACCGCGTCCAGCAGGGCCTGGTGCCGGGGCGAGGCTTCGAGATGCGCGCGGCGGAAGGCCAGGGGGTCCGCGCCCGCGGCTTCCGCCACCTCGTCCAGGAAGGCTTCGTAGAAGAAGTCGTTCATGGAATGGCCGACGGAGCGCCAGAAGCCGACATTCACCGGATGCGGCACATGCGCCCAGTCCACCCGCCGGTTGGGGATGGCGTAGGGCTTGAAGGCCACGCCCTCCACCGCCGAGGTATCGAGCGGCGGGTTGCCCAGCCGCGCCCCGCCGAAATGCTTGGCGACCGGGCCTTCCCCCGGCACCGTCGCATGCAGCGCCACCAGCCGGCCTTCCGAATCCAGCCCGGCGCGCAGCCGGGCGAAGCCCATGGGGCGATAGGCGTCGCGGGCGAATTCCTCTTCCCGGCTCCAGATCACCTTCACCGGCCGGTCCACCGCCCGCGCCAGGCGGATGGCCTGGTTCATCGGGTGGTACTGGCCGTAGGTGAAATGCCGGCCGAAGAAGCCGCCCATCAGCGGGGAATGGATGCGCACCCTGCCCGCATCCAGCGCCGCCTCCCGCGCCGCGATCGCCTGGAAGGCTTCCGGCGCCTGGTTCGGCGTCCAGACATCCAGCGTGCCGTCGGCGTTGAAGCGGACGGTGGCGGAAGGCGGCTCCAGCTGCGCATGGGCCAGGTAGGGCGCGTCGTAGTCCGCGGTGATGACCTTGGCGGCGCTGCGCAGCGCCGCGGGGGCGTCGCCCTGCGCGTCGCGGGCCGGGTTGCCGGGCGCATCCGCCTGGGCGCGCAGCGCCTCGCGCATCCCGTCCGAGGAGAAGTCCTCCGGCACCACCGGCTGGCCCGAAAGCGCGGTCCAGGCCACTTCCGCCGCTTCCACCGCGCGGCGGGCGCGCCAGAAGCTGTCGGCCAGCACGGCGACGGCGCCGGGCAGGCGGTGCACGGAATGCACGCCGGGCATGGCCTTCAGCGCCGCCTCGTTCAGCACCTCCCCCGGCTCCGCCCCGGCGCGGGGGGCGTGCAGGATGGCGCCCTGCAGCATGCCCTCCACCCGCATGTCGATGCCGTATTGCGCGGCGCCGGTGCTCTTCGCGCGCGTGTCGAGGCGCCTGGCCGGCGTGCCGATCAGGCGGAAGCGGGCGGGCGACTTCGGCTCGGCGTCACCGGGCACCGGCAGGGCGGCCGCGGCGGCCGCCAGGTCGCCATAGGGGATGCGCCGGGCGGAGGCGGCGTGCAGCACGAAGCCCGGCTCCGTGGTGATGTCCGCCGCCGGCACGCCGAGGCGCGCCGCCCCGGCCGTTACCAGCATGGCCCGCGCCGTGGCGCCCAGCACCCGGAAGTGCTGGAAGCTGTTGCGGATGGAGAAGCTGCCGCCGGTGACGCGGCGGGTGCCGTTGAACAGCACCTGGTAGTCCGCCCCGGCCGGCGCCGTGGTCACCTCGAAGGCGGCGAGGTCGGCGTCCAGCTCCTCCGCCACGATCTGCGCGACCGCGGTATGGATGCCCTGGCCACCCTCGGCGAAGGGGTTCAGCAGCCGGATGCGGCCATCCGGCTGGATGGTGAGGTAGGCGGAGACCTTGCGCGCATGGGCGATGCCGCCCATGGCCTGGGCGCGGGCCGGTTGCGGCGGCACGCCGATGGCCAGCAGCAGCCCGCCGCCGAAGCCGGCCAGCAGGCCGGCGCGGCGCGAGAGGTTGCGCGGGGCGATCGGCCCGAGGGTGGCGAGCGCGTCGTCGAGGCGGGTCATGGCCGGCTGCCCCCTCATGCCGCGTCCGCCGCCTGGCGGATGCCGGCGGCGATCATGTTGTAGGTGCCGCAGCGGCAGAGATTGGTCATCGCCGCGGCGATGTCGGCCTCGGCCGGCTGCGGGGTTTCCTTCAGCAGGGCGGTGGCGGCCATCAGCTGGCCGGATTGGCAGTAGCCGCATTGCGGCACGTCCAGCGCCACCCAGGCGGCGACCAGCCGGGCGCCCACCGGGTCGGCCTCGATCGCCTCGATGGTGGTGATGCGCTGGCCGGCCACGCTCTCCACCGGCAGCTGGCAGGACCGCATGGCGGCGCCTTCGATGAGCACGGTGCAGGCGCCGCATTGCGCCACGCCGCAGCCATACTTGGTCCCGGTCAGGCCCAGCGTGTCGCGCAGCACCCACAGAAGGGGGGTATCCCCCTCCACATCCACCCGGCGCGTCGCGCCATTGACGCTGATCTCAACCATCAGGGGGCCTCCTGGACGGGGCCTCCTGGTGGCCCTTCTGCGGCCGCGAGATTGCCGCCCCGGCGGCGCCCATGTCGAGCCACCGATTGCAACCTGCGGCCCGGAAACGGTTACGGCCAGCCGGTCTCCGGCGGCAGGGACATCAGGATGGCCTCCACATTGCCGCCGGTCTTCAGGCCGAAGATGGTGCCGCGGTCGTAGAGCAGGTTGAACTCCACGTAGCGGCCGCGGCGCATCAGCTGGTGCGTGCGCTCCGCCTCCGTCCAGGGCTCGTGCATGCGGCGGCGGACGATGGCGGGGTAGGCCTCCAGGAAGGCAAGGCCGACATCCCTGGTGAAGGCGAAATCCTTCTCGATGCCCTGGCCCGGCGTGCGGTCGCCAAGCCAGTCGTAGAAGATGCCGCCCAGGCCGCGCGGCTCGTTGCGGTGCGGCAGGAAGAAGTACTCGTCGCACCACTGCTTGAAGCGCGGGTAGTAGGTGGGGTCGTGGCGGTCGCAGGCGGCCTTGAAGGCGGCGTGGAAATCGGCCGCGTCGGCCAGGGAATGCGGCGCCGCATGGTCCATCGGCGTGATGTCGCCACCGCCGCCGAACCAGGCCTTGGTGGTCAGGATGAAGCGGGTGTTCATGTGCACCGCCGGCACGCGCGGGCTGCGCAGGTGCGCCACCAGGGAAATGCCGGTGGCAAGAAAGCGCGGATCCTCCGCCGCCCCGGGAATCTGCTTGCGGAAATCGGGGGAGAATTCGCCGAAGACGGTGGAGACGTTGACGCCCACCTTCTCGAACACCCGTCCCTTCATCACCGACATCACGCCGCCGCCGCCTTCCGGCCGGTCCCATGCCGTGCGCTGGAAGCGGCCGGCGGGCAGGCCGGCGTGCGGTCCTCCGGCCAGCTCGTCCTCGCAGGCCTCGAAGGCGGCGCAGATCCGGTCGCGCAGGCTCTCGAACCAGGCGCGGGCCGGGGCGACCATGGGGTGGTCCAGGGGCACGCCCTTCGCCTCGGCGCTGGCGGGGGGCTGCGGGGCGGGCGTCTCGGACATGGTGGCGGCTTCCTCCTGGATGAAACGGAGATTGGCAGCGGGTTAAGCCGAAGGCGACCCTTCCTGCGATGGCATGGCAACAGACCGCTTCCGCCGAGATTTCCGGCGCTGCAGCGGATGGACACCTGTGCAACCCACCCTTTATATGCGCCGCAGCGCCACGGCCGCGCGCCAGGATTTCGCACCCGCCCTTGCGGCGGCACGACCCTCCGGGCGACGGGACTGGCGCCGAGGTTTCGCGGCGATGCGGGTCGCCTTGCAGGCAGGGGCCGACCGGACGAACCAGGGATCGGGTTCGGCCGGTGGGCCTGCCGGGGGCGCTCCCCGGGCGGTCACGCAAGCGGCGGGCGGAAAAGGACGACGAGATGGCCGAGACAATGGTGCCTGCCGGGGCACCGCATGGCGCCGCCCACGGGCCGACGCCGGATGGCGGGACGCGGCGCGACTTCCTGGTGCTGACGACGGGCGCCTTCGCCGCGGTTGGCGTGGGCGCCGTGGTGTGGCCCTTCATCAGCTCGATGAATCCGGCGCGCGACGTGCTGGCGCTGGCCTCCACCGAGGTCGACCTGACGCCGATCGCGGTCGGCCAGGCGGTGACCGTGGTCTGGCGCGGCAAGCCGGTCTTCGTGCGGCACCGCACGGCGGAGGAAATCCAGGTGGCGCGCGCCACGCCGCTGTCCGAGCTGAAGGACCCGCAGCCGGACCAGGCGCGGGTGCAGAAGGACCAGTGGCTGGTGGTGCTGGGCGTCTGCACGCATCTGGGCTGCGTGCCGCTGGGCCAGAAGCCGACCGATGCCAAGGGCAACTACAATGGCTGGTTCTGCCCCTGCCACGGCAGCCACTACGACACCTCCGGTCGCATCCGCCAGGGGCCGGCGCCGCTGAACCTTGCGGTTCCGGCGTACAGCTTCATGTCGGATACGCAGATCCGTATCGGCTGACCCAGCCCACTCGGCGCGCCACATCCAAACCCCCCGGGGAGCCAGGCAGATGGCCATCGGCCTTCACGACAGCAGCATCAAGAACCCCGTCATCCGCTGGGTCGACCAGCGGCTGCCCGTGTTCACCATGATGCAAAAGGAATACGGGACGTTCCCGACGCCGCGGAATTTCAACTACTTCTGGAATTTCGGCGCCCTCGCCATGGTCACGCTGATGATCATGATCGCCACCGGCATCTTCCTGGCGATGAACTACACCCCGCACACCACCTACGCCTTCGACAGCGTCGAGCGCATCATGCGCGACGTGAACTATGGCTGGCTGATCCGCTACGTTCACATGAACGGCGCCAGCATGTTCTTCATCGTCGTCTACATCCACATCTGGCGCGGGCTCTACTACGGGTCCTACAAGGCGCCGCGCGAATTGCTGTGGATCCTCGGCGTCGTCATCTTCCTGCTGATGATGGCCACCGCCTTCATGGGCTACGTGCTGCCCTGGGGCCAGATGTCCTTCTGGGGCGCCACCGTCATCACCAACCTGTTCTCCGCCTTCCCGATCGTGGGCGAGCACATCGTGACCTGGCTGTGGGGCGGCTTCAGCGTGGACAACCCCACGCTCAACCGCTTCTTCAGCCTGCACTACCTGCTCCCCTTCGTGATCGCCGGCGTGGTCTTCCTGCATGTTGCGGCGCTGCACATCACGGGCTCCAACAACCCGCTGGGCATCGACCCGAAGGGCCCGCAGGACACGCTGCCCTTCCACCCCTACTACACGGCCAAGGACAGCGTCGGGCTGATCGTCTACTTCATCGTCTTCGCCTCGCTGGTGTTCTTCGCGCCGAACTACCTCGGCCACCCGGACAACTACATTCCGGCGAACCCGCTGGTGACGCCCGCGCACATCGTGCCGGAATGGTACTTCCTGCCCTTCTACGCCATCCTGCGCGCGGTGCCGGACAAGCTCGGCGGCGTGCTGCTGATGTTCGGCTCGATCGCGGTGCTGTTCATCCTGCCCTGGCTGGATACCTCCCCGGTGCGGTCGATGCGCTTCCGGCCGATCGCGAAGTGGACGCTGTTCCTGTGGCTGATCGCCTTCTTCGTCCTGATGTGGGCGGGCGGAAAGCCGGCGGAGGAGCCGTATGTGACGATCTCCCGCATCGCCACCGCCTACTACTTCGCCTACTTCCTGGTGATCCTGCCCCTGCTCGGCCGCCTGGAGCGGCCCCTGTCGCTGCCCGAGAGCATTGCCCTGCCCGTCCTGCGCGGCGGCGGACCGATGCCTGCCGGGGCCGTGGCGAAGCCGATGGAGAAGGCCTGATGCGCGACCTCAAGCGGGGCTTCCGCAACCTCGTCGGGGCGATGGCGCTTGGCGCCGCCGCCCTCGGCATGGCCACGCCGGCGCAGGCGGCCGGGGAGGCGATCGCCATCCCCAACGCCAATTTCAGCTTCGCCGGCTTCTTCGGCACCTATGACCGCGGCTCGGCGCAGCGTGGCTTGCAGGTGTACAAGGAGGTCTGCTCGGCCTGCCACGCCATGCACCTGCTCTCCTACCGCAACCTGCTGGAGATCGGGCTGAGCGAGGACCAGGTCCGCGCCCTCGCCGCCAGCTTCACGGTGACGGACGGCCCGAATGATCTGGGCGAGATGTTCGAGCGCCCGGCCCGCCTGTCCGACCGCTTCCGCCGCCCCTTCCCGAACGAACTGGCGGCGCGGGCGGCCAACAACGGCGCCTATCCGGTTGATCTGTCGGTCATCACCAAGGCCCGGGCGGACGGCGCCAACTATGTCCGCGCCCTGCTGACCGGCTATGTCGAGCCGCCGGAGGGCTTCGTGGTGGCGGAGGGCATGAACTACAACGCCTATTTCCCCGGCCACCAGATCGCCATGCCGGCGGTGCTGAACCCGGACCAGGTGGAATACGCCGACGGCACGGCCGCGACGGTGGACCAGATGGCCCGCGACGTTGCCACCTTCCTTGCCTGGGCGGCGGAGCCGGAGGCCGAGCAGCGCAAGGCCATGGGCGTGCGCATCATCCTGTTCCTGATCGTCCTCGGCGGCCTGACCTATGCGGTGAAGCGCAAGATCTGGGCCGACGTGGCGCACTGATCCCAGCGCCTCAGCACCAGGCCAGGCGAGGGCCGCCCCGGCAAGGGGCGGCCCTTTGTTTTTGCCTTCCCTGCAACCGCGCCTGTGCCAGGATCGGCGGCGGGATGGAGGTGCGGCGATGCGCGTGCTGATCGTGGGGGCCGGGCCGGCCGGCCTGGCGCTGGCGCTGGCCCTGAGCCGGCAGGGGCTGGGCTTCCGTCAGGTGGACCGCGCCGCGGCCCCGGCCGCTTATTCCCGCGCCCTTGGCATCCAGGCCCGCACGCTGGAGACGCTGGCCCCGCTGGGCGTGGCGGCGCCGATCGCGGCCGTGGCGCTGCGGCCGCTGGGCGTGGTGTTCGGCCTGGGCCCGGCGGCGCCCACCATCCGCCTGTCGCATCGCGCGCATCCCGGCTTCCCCAGCATGCTGCTGCTGCCGCAGACCGAGACGGAGCGGCTGCTGGCCGAGGCCCTGGCCGCTACCGGCGCCCCACCGCCGGAACGCGGGGTGGCGCTGGTGGCGCTGGACGCCACCACCGGCACCGCCACGCTGCGCCACCCTGACGGGCGCGAGGAGGTGGCGCAGTTCGACCATGTGATCGGCTGCGACGGCGCCCACAGCAGCGTCCGCAAGGCCGCCGGGATAGGCTTCGAGGGCGCGGCCTATGAGGAGCAATGCGTGCTGGCGGATGGGCTGATCGAGGGGCTGGAGCCCGCCCATCTGCACATCATGCCGGGGCGCGATTCCGGCAGCTTCTACTTTCCCCTGCCGGGCGGGCGCTGGCGCGGCGTCTCCATGCGCCCGCCCGGCGGTGCCCCGCCAGCGGAAGGCGACCTCGCCACGCTGCAGCATCCCGGGCTGCGCTTCGTGGCGGCGGATTGGTGGAGCGCCTTTCGCATCAGCCACCGGATCGCCACCCGCTTCCGCCAGGGCCGCGTGCTGCTGGCCGGCGATGCCGCGCATATCCACTCCCCGGCGGGCGGGCAGGGGATGAACCTCGGCATCCAGGATGCCTGCGCCCTGGCCCGGGCGCTGCCGGGCGGGGAGGCGGCGCTGGAGGCCTGGGCGGCGGAACGCCGGCGCATCGCCGCGCTCGTGGTGGGGCGGACGGATCGGCTGACCGCGCTGGTGCTGGGCCGCCGCCCCGCGATGCGGGCGTTGCGCGCCGTGGCGCTGCGCCTGCTGCCGCACCTGCCGCCGGCGCGGCAGCGCCTGGAACGCGCCCTGGCGGGCATGGATTACCCGGCGGTCGCGGTGGCGGATCAGGGCCGATAGGCGCCTGCTTCAAGTGCGGCGGCTGCCATTGTAGAAGCCGCCCGCAGCCAGGAGCCCCACCGCATGCCCGAAACCGTCACCCCCGTCATCGGCCTGATCGGCGGCTCCGGCCTCTATGACATCCCGGGGCTCGAGGATCGGCGCTGGCTGCGGGTGGAAAGCCCGTGGGGCGCGGCCTCGGACGAGATCCTGCATGGCAGCCTGGCGGGGGTGCAGGTGCGCTTCCTGCCGCGCCACGGCCGCGGCCACCCGACGCCGCCCTCCGCGCTGAACTACCGCGCCAATATCGACGCGATGAAGCGCGCCGGCTGCACCGAGATCATCTCCCTCTCCGCCGTGGGCTCGCTGAAGGAGGAACTGCCGCCGGGCCACTTCGTCATCGTCGACCAGTTCATCGACCGCACCTTTGCGCGCCAGAAGTCGTTCTTCGAGACCGGCTGCGTCGGCCATGTCTCCGTGGCCCACCCGGTCTGCCCGCGGCTGGGCGATGCGCTGCAGGCCTCGGCCGAGAAGCTCGGCCTGCCGGTGACGCGCGGCGGCACCTATCTGGTGATGGAGGGGCCGCAATTCTCCACCAAGGCGGAAAGCCTGCTGTACCGGAGCTGGGGCTGCAGCGTGATCGGCATGACCAACATGCCGGAGGCGAAACTGGCGCGGGAGGCGGAGCTTTGCTACGCGACCGTCGCCATGGTGACGGATTTCGACTGCTGGCACCCGGACCATGACGCGGTGACGGTGGACCAGGTGGTGAAGGTGCTGTTCGGCAATGCCGACAAGGCCCGCGCGCTGGTGGCCGATGTGGTGCCGGGCCTCGGCGCCCCGCGCGGCCCCTGCCCGGCGGGCTGCGACCGGGCGCTGGACCACGCGCTGATCACGGCGCCGGAGATGCGCGACCCCGCGCTGCTGGCCAAGCTGGACGCGGTGGCCGGGCGGGTGCTGAAGCCGGCCGGCTGATCGCCGCGTTGCCGCGGCCCCGACCGGGCGCTATCGTCGCGGCAGGCGAGGGGAGCACGCTGCGTTCATCGGAACGCCCAGGTCTCCAGCCCGCAGAGGCGGATCATGGCTCCGGCGTCCGATCACCCCAGCCTGTGGCTGGCCGCAAGCTGCCCCGCCCGCGACCCGGTGGCCTGACCCGTTGCGCACCCGGCTGCTGCGCCCGCTGGCGCCGACCATCATCTACGCCCACAGCCTGGTCACCGACCAGCGCAGCGAGGCCGGGGACCGCCACCTGGCCTATGCGCTGGCCTTCATCGCCGGCGCCATCAATGCCGGCGGCTTCTTCGCCGTCGGGCACTATACCTCCCACATGTCGGGCATCGTCTCCGCCGTCGCGGACAATGCGGCGCTGGGGCAATGGGCACTGGTCGCGGCGGGGCTGGCGGCGCTGCTGTGCTTCATCCTGGGGGCGGCGACCTCCGCCTGGCTGATCAACTGGGGGCGGCGGCACGACCGCGGCACGCAATACGCGCTGCCGCTGCTGCTGGAAGGCGTGCTGCTGGCCGGGCTGGGCCTGGCCGGCATGGTGTTCGGCGGTGGCCCGCTGGCGGTGGCCGTGGCGGTGCCGCTGCTGTGCTTCATCATGGGGCTGCAGAACGCCACCATCACCAAGGTGTCGGGCGCCCGGCTGCGCACCACCCACGTCACGGGGATCGTGACGGATATCGGCATCGAGCTCGGCAAGCTGGCCTATTGGAACCGCAGCCCGGGCGCGCAGGTGGTGGCGGACCGGCCGAAGCTGCGGCTGCTGGGCCGCATGCTGGCGGCCTTCGTCGGCGGCGGCACGCTCGGCGCCATCGGCTTCAGCCAGTTCGGCGCCGGCGCGGCCCTGCCGCTGGCGCTGCTGCTGGCGCTGCTCGGCACCGCGCCCGCCGCGGCGGGCGCGGTGCTGCGGCGACGGGAAGCCTGAGGGCGCCTGAGGGCCTGCGGATAAGCCGACCGCCGCGGAGGCGGCCGTTGCTCCTCAGTCCTTCACTTCCTCCAGGCGCACCGCCAGTTCGCCGGTCTGGGCGGCACCCTCCCGCTTGCGGCGCTTGAGCACCATCGGCACGACGATGACGATCACCGCCAGCAGCAGGATGACCCAGAAGGGATAGACCGGCTGGTCGCTGCCCGGGCTCCAGATCGGGATCAGCACCAGCAGCGCCAGGCAGCTGCCGGCGGTGATGTAGTAGCCGAGCATCGGCTCAGCCCCCCAGATGCTTGGCCAGGAAGGCCAGGGTGCGGCCCTGCGCCACCTCGGCATCCGCCGGCTTGTAGGAGCCACGCTCCTCGCAGCCGAAGCCGTGGCCGGCGCCGGCATAGACGAAGATCTCGACATCCGGCTGTGCCGCGCGGATCAGCTCCACATCCGCCATGGGGATGGAGGCATCCACCTCGCCGAAATGCAGCTGCACGGGACAGTTCGGCCCTTCGGTGCGGGTGCCGGCGATGCCGCCGCCATACCAGCCGCAGGCGGCCTTGAAGCTGGTGCTGCGGGTGGCGCCCCACCAGGCGATGGTGCCGCCCCAGCAATAGCCGACGATGCCGCGGGCCAGGCCCTGCGGCAGGGCGGCGGCCGCGGCCTCGATGTCCAGCATCGTGCCCGTCTCGTTCACCCGGCTGCGCAGGTCGCGGCCGCGGGCCACATCCTCCGCGGCGTAGCCCAGCTCCACCCCGCGCTCCACGCGGTCGAACAGGGCCGGCGCGATCACCGCGTAGCCTTCCGCGGCGAAGGCGTCGCAGACATGGCGCATGTGGCGGTTCACGCCGAAGATCTCCTGCACCACGACCAGCCCGCGCGTCGCATCCGCGGGTCCGGCACGGTAGGCGGCAAGGCGGTGGCCGTCGGCGGCGGTCAGCTCGGTCTGCATGGCGTTTCCCGCTGAGGATTGCGGGTCTAGTGTCCCGGCATGGGCAAGCTCGTCAACCTCAACCATGCGCGCAAGGCGCGGGATCGCCAGGCGGCGGCTGAAACGGCCGCGGCCAACCGGGTGAAGCACGGCCGCACCCGGGCGGAGAAACAGGCGGACCAGGCGGCGGAGGCGCGGCGCAACGCGCTGCTGGACGGCGCAAGGCGCCCGGAACCCCCCCTGGACGAGGGCGGCGGGAAAGGCTGATCTGCCGCCATGGACGACACCGCCCCCTACGACCCCGCCGCCGATGGCTGGCGCCTCCTCGACCCCTCCGGTCTGCCGCGGGTGGCGGACCCGCTGTGGCAGCGCGGGGAGGCCTTCGGCTTCCAGGCGCGGGAGGATCATGCCAATGCGCGCGGCGTGGTGCATGGCGGCATCCTGGCCACCTTCATGGACCACACGCTGGGGCTGATCGTGCGCCGGGCCATTGGCGGCGGGCTGAACCTCGCGACCATCCAGCTCGACCTGCACTACCTGGCCGCCGCCATGCCCGGCCAGTTCCTGATCGGCGAGGGGGAGATCACGCGCCAGACGCGCAGCGTGGTGTTCATCCGCGGCACGCTGCGCCATGGCGACACCCCGGTGATCGCGGCGACCGGCATCTGGAAGCTGCTCGCCCCCCGGTGAGGCGCCCCCGGTGACGCCGGGCCTGCGGAACAGCCCGCGGTGACGCGCGGGCGAAGCCCGGGCTAAAAGGCGCCTCCCGCACTCGGAGAGGCAAGCCCATGAAGATCACCTGGTTCGGTCATTCCGCCTATCGCCTGGAATTCGGCAGCGCCGTCGTCATGGTCGACCCCTTCCTGACCGGCAACCCGGTGTTTTCCGGCGATGCCGAGGCGGCCAGCGCCGGCGCCACCCATGTGCTGCTGACGCATGGCCACAGCGACCATGTCGGCGATGCGTTGGCGATCCACCAGCGCACCGGCGCCAAGGTGGTGGCGAATTTCGAGATCTGCATGTGGCTGGCCCGCCAGGGGCTGAAGGCCATGGACCCGATGAACACCGGCGGCACCACCGACCAGGGCGAATTCAGCGTCACCCTGACCATCGCCTTCCACTCCTCCGCCCAGATGGACGAGAACGGCGTAACGCAGGATCTGGGCCTGCCCGGCGGGCTGGTTATCACGCCCAAGGCGGCGGGCGAGCCCACGGTCTACCACATGGGCGATACGGAGGTTTTCTCCGACATGGCGCTGATCGACGAGCTGCACCGGCCGAGCGTGGCCATCGTGCCGGTCGGCGACCGCTTCACCATGGATGGAAGGCGCGGGGCCCTGGCGGTGAAGCGCTTCCTGCCCTCCGTCACCACCGCCATCCCCTGCCATTTCGGCACCTTCGGCCTGCTGGCCGCCACGCCCGCGCTGTTCGTGGCGGAGATGGAAGGCGCCAAGGCCAAGGTCCTGGTGCCGGAGAAGGGCGTGCCCTTCAGCCTGTAGCCTTCAGCACCTCCTCCGCCAAAGCGAGGGAGGCGGTCAGGCCGGGGCTCTCGATACCGAACAGGTTGACCAGCCCCGGCACGCCATGGTCAGCCGGCCCCTGGATGACGAAATCCTGCGCCGGCGCACCCTGCGGCACCGTCTTCGGGCGGATGCCGGAATAGCCCGGCGCCAGGGCGCCCTCGGGCAGGTCCGGCCACCAGCGGCGGATCGAGGCGTAGAACAGGTCGCCGCGGCGCGGATCCACATTGTAGTCGATGCGGTCGATCCACTCGACATCCGGCCCGAACCGCGCCTGGCCGCCGAGGTCGATGGTCAGGTGCGTGCCGAGCCCGCCCGGCACCGGCACCGGGTAGATCAGCCGGCCGAAGGGGTTGCGGCTGGTCAGGCTGAAATAATTGCCCTTGGCGAAGAAGGCCGGCGGCACCAGCGCCTCCGGCATCCCGGCGAGCGACCGCGCGAGGCGCGGCGCGTGCAGGCCGGCGGCATTGACCAGCAGGCGGCAGGACAGCGCCATCGGCTCCGCCCCGCCGACCTCGATCTCCACCCCCGTGCCGGTGACGGCGCCGCGCAGCACCGGGGCGTGGAAGGCGAACAGGGCCCCCGCATCCTCGGCATCGCCCTGCAGGGCCAGCATGTAGGCGTGGCTGTCGATGATGCCGGTGGAGGGGGAGACCAGCGCCGCGGTGCAATGCAGCGCCGGCTCGATGGCGCGCGCCTCCGCGCCGGTGATGAAGCGGAGGTCGTCCACGCCATTGGCCGCCGCCCGCTGGCGGATGCCCTCCAGCTGCGCGGCCTCCGCCTCGCTGGTCGCGACGATCAGCTTGCCGCAGTTGCGCGCCGGCACGCCGTGGCTGGCGCAGTATTCGTAGAGCTTCCATTTGCCGTCGACGCAGCTGCGCGCCATCAGGCTGCCGGCGCGGTAGTAGATGCCGGCGTGGATGACCTCCGAATTGCGGGAGGAGGTCTCGGTGCCGATGCCCTCCGCGGCATCGAGCACCAGAACCTCCCGCCCCGCCTGGGCCAGGGCGCGGGCCACCGCCAGCCCGACGACGCCCGCCCCCACCACCACGCAATCGACCTGGTCCATGCGCTCCCCCATTCCCTGCCCCATGGGTATGGCAAAACGGCGCCAAGCGGGAGGGGGGCGGGCGGCGGCGGGTTCAGCGGTCCTGCTGGTGGCCCTGGTGGTGGGTGTTCTGCCAGGTGTTGCCCTGGCGACCCTGCTGTTCCGGGTCCCGGCTTCGGGATTCAATGTTCTCCTGCGCCGCCGGCTTGCTGATCGGGCTGCCGCCGGGGTTGGACTGGCCGGCCGGGCTCTGGTTGGCGGGCGGCACGGGGGGAAGCTTGGCCTTGGACATGCGCTTGCTCCTTCGCGGTCTGCCATGCCAACGCCCCGGGCGCGCGGGCGTTCGCCGGTGGCTGGCCATCGGCGTTCGGGCGGGCCATATCGAGGGCCGTGAACCTTTCCTCCCCCGCCGGCCGCCGGGCCGCCTGGCTGAACAGCCTGCTGGTCGACCACGCCGCGCTGCGCATTTCCTGGCGCAACTGGGGGGTGGTGGAATCCGGGCGGCTGTACCGCTCCAACCACCCGCTGCCCTGGCAATTGGCCACGGCGCAGCGGCGCTTCGGCCTGCGCAGCGTGATCAACCTGCGCGGCCACCGGCAGGATTGCGGGTCCGATGCGCTGGGCCGGGCGCGGGCCGAGGTGCTGGGGCTGGTGCATGTGGATGCGCCCTTCGAAAGCCGTGGTGCGCCGCACAAGGACCGCATCCTGCGCCTGGTGGGGCTGCTGGCGGAGCTGCCGGAGCCGATCCTGATCCACTGCAAATCCGGCGCCGACCGCACCGGGCTGATCGCCGGCGTGTGGCTGCTGCTGCAGGGCCGCCCGGTGGAGGCGGCGCTGGACCAGCTGCACTGGCGCTTCGGCCATGTTGCTGCGAGCCGCACCGGCATCCTGGACGCGTTCTTCCGCGACTATGCCGGCTTCCAGGCGCAGTACGGCGCGAAGCCGTTCCTGGACTGGCTGCGCCAGGATTACGACGAGGCCGCGCTGCGCGCCGCCTTCCGCAGCCGGCCCTGGGCCGACCGGCTGGTGGATGGGGTGCTGCGGCGGGAGTAGCGCCTTACCGAATCCCGGTGATCGTGACCGATCACCGCCTCGATCGCCGGCTTGGCTTCGCGCCATTTGGCGCGGCGGCCGTTCGGCCGCTCGCCCGCCTCAGGCGGGCGCAGGTTCCGATCAAGGGGATCTGGTGTTTGCTCGGTGGCGCCGATCCGCCTCATCCAGCTCTCGGCTCTTGATGCACCGGCTCTCACGCCCCGGCCGCGGCAAAATCCTCCAGCGCCTTGACGCCGCCCTTGGCGAGGATCGGGATCGCGCGGGCCACCCGTGCCGCCGGCCAGTCCCACCAGGCCAGCGCCACCAGCCGCGCCGCATCCTCCTCCGCATAGCGGCGGCGCACCACGCGGGCGGGGTTGCCGGCGACCACGGCGTAGTCCGGCACATCCCGCGTCACCACCGCCCGCGCACCGATCACGGCGCCATGGCCGATGCGCACGCCCGGCATCACCAGCGCCTCCATCCCCACCCAGATGTCGTGGCCCAGCACCGTGTCCCCGGAGGACCGCCAGGGGTAGTCCGCCAGCGGCAGGGCGCTGGCGAAGGCGCCGCCCAGGATGCCGAAGGGGTAGGTGCTGGGGCCGGCCATGGCGTGCATGGCATCCGGCATCATGAAGCGCGCCGCGGTGGCGATGGCGCAGAACTTGCCGATCTCCAGCCGCGCGCCGGAAGCCTGGAAATTGTAGAGCACGTTGCGGCGGAAGAAGTCCTTCGCGTGCAGTGGGTCGTCGTAATAGGTGAAGTCGCCGACCGTGCAATTGGCAACACCGGGCACGCTGGCCAGCAGCGGCTTCAGGAAGACGATGCGCGGCTTGTTCGGCACCGGGTGCAGCGCCTCCGGGTCCGGCAGCATCGCGGCTTCGGCGTGCGACCTCATGCGGCGAAGGCAGCTTGCGGGATACTCATTCCGCGAAGGCCTGGGTCCGCACCAGCCGGGCATAGAGCCCGTCCTGCTGCATCAGCGCGGCGTGGCTGCCCTGTTCCACGGCGCGGCCGCCTTCCATCACCACGATCCAGTCGGCATCGCGCACGGTGGACAGGCGATGCGCGATCACCAGCGTGGTGCGGCCCTGGCGCAGCCGGGCCAGGGCCTGCTGCACCAGCGCCTCGTTCTCCGCATCCAGGGCGCTGGTCGCCTCGTCCAGCAGCAGCACGCGCGGGTCGCGCAGCAGCGCGCGGGCCAGCGAGACGCGCTGGCGCTGGCCGCCCGACAGCCGCGATCCCTGGGTGCCGAGCGGCGTCGCATAGCCCTGCGGCAGCGCCGCCAGGAAGTCATGCGCGGCGGCGGCGCGGGCGGCGTCCTCCACCTGCGCCACGGTGGCGCCAGGGCGGCCGCAGGCGATGTTGGCGAAGGCGGTGTCGTCGAACAGCGTCGCGTCCTGGCCGACATAGGCGATCGCATCGCGCAGGCTGGCCAGCGTCACCTGCCGGATGTCCTGGCCGTCCAGCAGGATCGCCCCCGCCGTCACGTCGTACAGCCGCGGCACCAGCGACAGCGCGGTGGATTTCCCGGCGCCCGAAGGCCCGACCAGCGCCACGGTGCAGCCCGGCCGGGCGATGAGGCTGAGATCCGCCAGCGCCGCGTCGGGCACGCCTTCATAGGCGAAGCCGACGCCCTGGAATTCCACCCGCCCCGGGCCGGGCGGCAGCGGCACGGCGCCCGGCGCATCGACGATGCGCGGCGGCTCGTCCATGCCGGAGAACACCCGGGCGAGGCCCGCCAGGCCCTCCTGCAACGCGGCGTTCAGGCTGCCGAGTGCGCGCACCGGCTGGGCCGCCATCAGCAGGGCGGCGACGAAGCCGGTGAAGTCGCCGATGGTGCCGAGCCCGGCGGAGACGCGCCAGCCGACGAAGCCGAGCACGGCCGCCACCGCCACGCCGCCCAGCGCCTCCAGCACCGGGTCCAGCCGGGCGCGGGACCGGGCGATGGACAATTGGCTGTCGCGCAGACGGCCGAAGGCGGCTTCCGCCCGCGCCTCCTCCGCCGCTTCCAGCCGGTAGGCGCGCACCACGCGCGCCGCGGCGAAGCTTTCCACCAGCAGGGCGGAGGTCTCCCCCACCCGGTCCTGCATGCCGGAAGACGCCCGGCGGATGCGCTTGCCGATGCGCAGGATCGGCACGGCGGCGAAGGGGTAGAGCAGGAAGGACAGCAGCGCCATCTGCCAGTCGATCCACAGCATGGACCCCACCAGGCCCAGCACGGTCATCGCATCCGCCACGCCGCCGAGTGCCTTGGACAGCGCCTCCCGGATCAGCGCCGCATCGGTGGTGAAGCGCGCGGCGTGGCGCGCCGGTGCATCCCGCGCCACGGCGGCGAGGTCGGCGCGGGTCAGCGCGATGAACAAATCCTGCTGCAGCCGGGCGATGACGCCGAGCACCACGGATTGCGTGGCCAGCGCCTTGCCATACAGCGTCAGCGCGCGCAGCCCCGTCACCAGCACGATCAGCGGCGGCAGCACCCAGACCACGCCGGCATCGCCGGCGGCGAAGCGGTCGAAGGCCTGCTGGATCACCAGCGGGTAGAGCGCCGCGGTGGCGGCGACGCCGATGGTGCACAGCGTGGCCAGCAGCAGCCCGCGCGGATGCTGGCGGACATAATGCCGCCAGAGCCGGCGGATCAGCGGCAGGGAGGCTGCGTCGAGGGCAGGGCGGGCCATCCGCGCCGTTTAGATCAACCACAAGCGCCCGGCGAGGGTGCCGGCGAGCCGTCCTTCGTCGCCAGCCGCCGGCGCAGCTCCGCCAGGCAGGCTTCATGGTCGGCGACGCAGCCGCCTTCCAGCCACCAGGCGCGCAGCGCGGCGAGCCAGGCGCCGACGGCGCGGCCCGGCGGCAGGCCGAGCGCCATCAGGTCGCGGCCGAGCAGCGGGAAGACCGGCGGCGGCGTGGCGACCAGCCGCGCCCGCAGCGCGCCGCGGTCCTGCCCGTCCCGCGCCTCCGCCAGCCAGGCGCGCGC
>NZ_JAAVNE010000002.1 GCF_012103215.1 Falsiroseomonas selenitidurans | reverse complement strand
GCCAGGTCCGTCGTCTCCAGCGCCGCCGCCTGCGTCGAGGTCAGCGCCGCCACCTGCTGGCTGGTCAGCCCCGCCACCTGCGTCGTCGTCAGCGCCGCCAGATCCGTCGTCTCGATGCCCTTCACCTGCGCCGAGGCGATCGCGCCGATCTGCGTGCTGCTCAGCGCCCCCACCTGCGTCGTCGTCAGCGCCGCCAGCTGCGCACTCGTCAGCCCGGCGATCTGGGAGGTCGCCAGCCCCGATACCTGAGTCGTCGTCAGCGCCTCCACTTGCGTGGTGGTCAGGCTGGCCACCAGTGCCGCCGACAGGCCGCGCAGCTGGGTCGTGCTCAGCGCCGCCAGGTCCGTCGTCTCCAGCGCACGCAGCTGCGTGCTGACAAGGGCGCCGATCTGCTGGGTCGTCAGCCCCGCCACCTGCGTCGTCGTCAGCACGGCCAGGTCCGTCGTCTCGATGCCCTTCACCTGCGCCGAGGCGATCGCGCCGATCTGCGTGCTGCTCAGCGCGCCGATCTGCGTGGTGCTCAGCGAGGCAAGCTGCGCGCTGGTCAGGCCGGCCACCTGCGTTGTCCCGAGGCCAGCCAGCTGCGTCGTCGTCAAGGCGACGATCTGCGTGGTCGTCAGCGCCGCGGTCTGGGTGGCGGTGAAGACGGCCAGCTGGGTCGTCGTCAGCGCCGCAGCCTGGGTCGTGCTCAGCGCCGCCAGCTGCGTGCTGGCCAGGCCGCGCAGCTGCGTCGTCGTCAGCGCCGCAAGGTCCGTCGTCTCCAGTGCCGCCGCCTGGGTGCCGCTGAGCGCCGTGATCTGCGCCGTGGTCAGGCCGGCCACCTGGGTGGTGGTCAGCGCCGCGATGTCCGAGGTCTCCAGGCCGCGGATCTGGCTGGCACGGATGGCACCGACCTGGGTGGAGGTCAGCGCGCCCACCTGCGTGGTGGTCAGCGCCGTGATCTGCGCCGAGGTCAGGCCGGCCACCTGCGTCGTGCCGAAGGCGCCGAGCTGCGTCGTGGTCAACGCCGCGGCCTGCGTGGTGGTCAGCGCCGCAACCTGGGCCGTACTGAAGGCAGCCAGCTGCGTCGTGGTCAGCGCGCCCGCCTGCGTGGTGCTGAGTGCGGCGATCTGCGTCGAGACCAGGCCGCGGATCTGCGCGGTGCCGAGCACCGCGATATCCGTCGTCTCCAGCGCCGCCGCCTGCGTCGCCAGGAGCGCGCCGAGCTGGGTCGAGGCCAACACGCCGATCTGCGTCGTCGTCAGCGCCGCCACCTGGGTGGTGGCCAGCGACCGTACCTGCGACGTGGTGAGCGCGGCGACCGTCGTCGTCGTCAGCTCGGTGATCTGCGTCGTGGTCAGCGAGTCGAACAGCGCCATGTGCCTTGCTCCCGGCTGGCAGAGATAGCCGCGGCTGGGACCAGAGCGCCCCGGCAGAATCCAAGCGGCCGCCGCGGTTGAACCTCCTGTCCTTCCGGGCGCATTCGCATCCTAGGCGCGGTGTGATTGACGCGCGGTAAACCGGGATGCTGCCGCGCTGGGCGACGGCGCCGCGCGCGGTAACCAAGCCTTAAGCCCGCCGCGCGATGGTGAACCGCCCATTGCAGCGCGCCAGGAAGGAAGCATGCAGACCGCACACCTCGCCGAGCTGTTCGGCACGGCGCAGGACCTTGCCACGCGCGGCCAGGCCCCGCAGGCCGCCGCGCTGTATCGCGACTGGCTGCTCCGACATCCGGCCGATCCGCTCGGCCACGCCGCCTGGTTCAACTACGGCGTGCTGCTTTCCGGACTCGAGGATCTACCCGGCGCCGCCGCGGCCTTCGGCGAGGCGATCCGCCGCAACGCCGCCTTCCTGCCGCCCTTCATCAACCTCGGCGTGGTCTACGAACGGCTCGGCGCGCTGGAGCCGGCCCTTGCGCACTGGGCGCATGCAGCCGCCATGCTCGGCACCATCACCGGGGAGGCGCTGGCCTACAAGGTGACGGCGCTGAAGCACATTGCCCGCGTCCAGGAGGCTTCGCTGCGCCATGCGGAGGCCGAGGCCAACCTCCGCCAGATCATCGAGATCGCGCCGGCGACGCGCGACGTGGTTCAGCATTGGGTCAGCCTGCGTCAACGCCAATGCACCTGGCCCCTGCTGGAGCCTGTCGGCAGCCTGGACGTGCGCGCCCTGCGCCGCGCCATGGCGCCGTTGAGCCTGGTCACCGCGATCGACGATCCGCTTCTGGCGCTCGCGGCTGCCGCCGCCTACAGCCGGCAGGAATTCGGCGTGCCACGGGATTTCCGGGTGGATGCCGATTTCGTGGCGCAGCGGGCGGGGTCGCGGCGGCTGCGCATCGGCTATCTCTCCTCCGATCTGCGATCCCATGCCATCGGTCACCTGACGGCCGACCTGTTCCACCGGCACGACCGGCGGTACTTCGATGTCTTCGTCTATTACTGCGGAATCCCGCAGGAGGATGCCGTGAAGGCGCGCATCCGCGACGAGGTGGAGAACTGGGTGGACATCACGCCGCTGGATGACGAGGCCGCGCTGGCGCGAATCCTTGCCGATCGCATCGACATCCTGGTGGACATCAACGGCCATACGCGGGGCGCGCGCACGGCGCTGCTCGCCCGCCGGCCGGCGCCGGTGCTGGTGAACTGGCTCGGCTTTGCCGGCAGCATGGGCACGCCCTACCATCACTACATCCTGGCAGACGAGGTCATCATCCCGCCAGGGCACGAGGCCTTCTGCTCCGAGGCGGTGCTGCGCCTGCCCTGCTACCAGCCCAATGACCGGCAGCGGATGGTGGGTGAGACACCGTCGCGCGCGGCACTCGGCCTGCCGGAGGATGCGGTGGTCTTCTGCTGCTTCAACGGCAGCCAGAAGATCACGGAAAGCGGCTTCGCGCGCTGGATGCGCATCCTGCAGGCGGTTCCGGGCAGCGTGCTGTGGCTGCTGAAGACCAGCGAGGCGGTCGATATCCGGCTGCGGCAGCAGGCAGCACAGGCGGGCATCGATCCGGCGCGCCTCGTCTTCGCGCCGATGGACGCCAATGCCGCGCATGTCGCGCGCTACGGCGCCGCGGACCTGTTCCTCGACACCGCGCCCTATGGCGCGCACACCACCGCCTCCGATGCGCTCTGGATGGGGTTGCCGGTGCTGACCTGGCCGGGGCTCGGCTTCGCCACCCGCGTCTGCGCCAGCCTTGTGCGCGCCGCCGGCGTGCCGGAGCTGATCTGCGACGGGCCGGAGGACTACGTGGCGCAGGCCATCGCGCTGGGCCGCGACCCGGCCCGTTTGCGCGGCCTGCGCGAGCAGCTGCTCGCACAGCGGGAGAGCAGCCTGCTGTTCGATACCGAAGCCTTCGTGCGCAGCCTGGAGGCGGCGCTTCGCCACATCTGGGCCGAGTTCCTGGCGGACCGCCTGCCGCGTCCGGATCTGACGAACCTCGAGACCTGCCTCGAGATCGGGGTGGAGGCACCGGTGGCGGAGGGCCTTTCGTTGGAAGCGTATCGCGCGCAATGGCAGGCGCGCCTGGCCCGGCACAACGGCTTCCAGAAGCTGCCGCGAGACAGCCGCCTGTGGAGCGGCGCATGAACGCCCTGACGTCGGGCGACACGCTGGACATAGGCTGGCTCGCCGGCCTGCTCGGCGGCAGCCATTGGCCCGCGCTACTGCCGCCGGCGGAAGAGGCGCGGCGGCAGCGGGCGCTGCGCGCCATCCGCCTGGAAGGGCTGCTGCCGCTGCTGGAACGGGCCACGGCGGAAGGCCGTCGCGGCGTGACTATCGGCGCCTACCAGGCCTGGCTGGCCGCCAATCCGGGCCATCCCCAGGCCCTGGCCGCCTGGTTCAACCTGGGCGTGGAACTGGCCCAGGCGGGCGAGCCCGCGCAGGCCGCGATCTGCTATCGCAACGCCTTGGCGCTGAAGGCCGATTTCCACGCCGCGGCGGTCAATCTCGGCCTGGCGCTGGAAGCCGCCGGCCAGGCACAGGCGGCGCTGGATGCCTGGGAGCAGGCGCTGCAGCCGGAAGCGATGCGGCGCGAATTGCTCAACCAGCGCGGCCGCCTGCTGGAACAGACCGGCCGCTTCGCGGAGGCGGAGCAGGCCCTGCGCGCCAGCCTGATGAGCCAGGCGGGGCAGCCCGACGTGCTGCAGCACTGGACGCATCTGCGGCAGAAGCTGTGCCAATGGCCGATCCATGCGCATGACATCCCGGAACTGTCGCCGGAGCAGGCACAGCGCCATGCCGGCCCGCTCGGGGCGCTGGCGCTGTATGACGACATCGACGTGCAGCGCGACATCGTCGCCGCCTGGCTGGCGCGCAAGGTGCCGGCCGCGCCGCGCCAGCTGGCCCCACCCCGCGGATACCGGCACGACCGGATCCGGCTCGGCTATCTTTCCTCCGACTTCTGCCGCCATGCGATGAGCTTCCTGATCGCGGAGCTGCTGGAGCGCCACGATCGCCATCGCTTCGAGGTCTTCGGCTATTGCTCCTCGCCCGAGGATGGCAGCCCGGTGCGGGCACGGGTGATCGCGGCGCTGGACCACCATGTGCGGATCGCCGACATGCCGGATGCCGTCGCGGCGCAGCGCATTCGCGACGACGAGATCGACATCCTGGTGGATCTGAACGGGCTGACGCGCGGCGCGCGGCTCGGCGTGCTGCGCTGGAAGCCGGCGCCGGTGCAGGCCACCTGGCTCGGCTATATCGGCAGCGTGCCCCTGCCCGAGCTGGACTACCTGTTGTGCGACGCCATCACCATCCCTGCCGACCGGGCCGCGCGCTACGCCCCGACGCCGCTGCCGATCGACGGAGTCTACCAGGCGAATGACAGCACCATGCCGGCGCTGCCCGAGCTGACCCGGGCCGAGGAGGGCCTGCCCTCGGATGGCTTCGTCTATTGCTGCTTCGCCAATTTCTACAAGATCACCCAGCCGATGTTCGAGGATTGGTGCCGCATCCTGCACGCCGTGCCCGGCAGCGTGCTGTGGCTGGCGGAGGATGGCCACGGCGCAAGCGCCCATCTGCGCAGGGCCGCCGCCGCCGCGGGGCTGGGCGCTGACCGCCTCGTCTTCGGCCCGCGCGTGGAGCCGCCACGCTACCTGGCGCGGCTGCGCCTGGCCGACCTGTTCCTGGACACCACGCCCTACAATTCCGGCACCGTCGCCAGCGACGCGCTGCGCATGGGGCTGCCGCTGCTCACCCGTTCCGGCGAGGCTTTCGCCGGGCGCATGGCGACCAGCCTGCTGAGCGCCATTGGCCTGGCCGATGGCATCACGACGACGCGCGAAGCCTATGTGCAGCGCGCCATCGCCTTCGGCACGGACCCGTCCCGCCATGCCGCGGCCCGCGCGGTGCTGGCGGGGGATGCCTGGGCGCGCAGCCTGGGCGACTGCGCCGGCTTCGCGCGCCGCCTGGAAGCGGCCCTGACGCGGGTGCGCCTCAGCCCCTGACGCCGCCCATATAGGCCGTGGCCCACAGCGCATAGCCGCTGTCGCGCACCACGCGCACGATGGGGAAGCCCGCCGCCAGCAGCGCCGCTTCCAGGCTGCGTGCCGTGAAGCCGCCGCGATGGCCCATGAAGGCGTTGCCCTGCGCCAGCGAAGCATTGTGGCCATACAGCATGTCCAGCGGCGTGATCGGCCCCATCGGCGAGAGATAGGCCGCCTCGGTCAACCGGTCCGCCGCCACCAGCGCCGCGATCTGCTGCAGGTCCGGCATGGTCATCAGCGCGAAGCCGTCCGGCCGCAGCACGCGGCGGAATTCCGCCAGGGCCAGCGGCACCTCATGCGGGAACAGGTGTTCCAGGTTGTGCGAGGACCACACGGCATCCACCGAGGCATCCGCCACCGCCGCCATGTCGGTGATGGAAGCGACGACATCCGGCGCCACGGCCGGGTCGATGTCCAGGCGGATCTCCGCCCATTCCTCCTGCGGGAAGAAGCCCGCGGGCAGCTTGTGCGGGCCGGGGGCACCGCAGCCGACATGCAGGACCTTGCGGGTGGCGGGGGCGAGGATGTCCATGCGGCGGGTTTTCCGGGCGGGTGGCGCGGCAGTCTCGCGAAAAAGGATGAAGGAAGCCTGCACGCGGCGCGCCTTCATCCTCCGTTCAGCCGGTTGGTCTTTCATGCAGGCGCGCGACGCCGCACGGAGAAAAGCCCGATGACGCAGTTGACCGAGATCCTGATCGAGCCGGAGGCGCGGCTGGTCGCGCCCCTGCGCCTGGCGCTGTCCGAGGCCCTGGCCGCGCCGATCGACCGCAGCCAGGGCTTCTACGGCATCGATGGCATGTCCGGCGCGCGCTACCGCCACTTCATCAACGGCCTGCTGCGCAGGCTGGGCCGCACCGGCTACCTCGAGGTCGGCAGCTGGATGGGCTCCACCCTGTGCAGCGCCATCCACGGCAATGCGGTGCAGGCGGTGGCGATCGACAATTGGAGCCAGTTCGGCGGGCCGCGCGATGCCTTCCTCGCCAACCTGGCACAGTTCCGCACGGCAGAGGCCGCGGTGGAGGTGATCGAGGCGGATTTCCGCAGCGTCGGCTTCGCGGCGCTTGCCGCGCGCCATGCGCCCTTCGAGGTCTACCTCTTCGACGGCCCGCATGAGGAGCAGGACCAGCATGACGGGCTGATCGCCGCCCTGCCCGCCCTGGCGGAGGAATTCGTCTTCATCTGCGACGACTGGAACTGGTGGCCGGTGCGCGCCGGCACGCATCGCGCCGTGGTGCAGGGTGGCCTGCAGATGCTCTATGGCGCGGAAATCCGCACCACGCAGGACAACAGCCACCCCGCCCTCGCCTTCAAGGAAAGCGACTGGCACAATGGCTACTTCATCAGCGTGCTGCGCCAGCCGCGGCGCGCGCAGGCGGCGAGGCTGGCTGCCTAGGGCAATATGCGTTCAAGCGAACGCAGCGTGATCTAGGGTTCGCGCAGGCTCTCCCGCAGGCCGCGCAGCAGCGGTGCGAGGAAGTAGCCGAGGACGCTGCGCTGCCCGACATGGATCTCGGCAGCGAGCGTCATGCCCGGCACCAGCGGCAGCGTGCTGCCGGGCTCGATCCGCACCTGGCCGCGATGCGCCGCACCGCCGGCGGCCAGGTTCGGCTCCGCCGAGGGCTGCAGCGGGTTGAAGCTGTCCTGGCCCACTGCGCGCAGCGTGCCGTGGAGCGGGCCGTGCCGCTGGAACGGGAAGGCATCCACCTTCAGCACCACCGGGTCGCCGGGGCGCAGCCGGCCGATATCGGCCGAACGCAGCATGATCTCCGCCACCAGCGGCGCCTCGCTCGGCGCCAGCGTCACCAGCGGCTCCGCCTCCCGCAGCACCGAACCGGCGGAGCGGCGCGCGACCTCCAGCACCACGCCATCGGCCGGCGCCACCAGCGTGGTCAGGGCCGCCAGGCGTTCCGCCTTCGCCAGCGATTCCGTGGCGCGCGCCAGTTCGCCGCGCAGGCGCACCGCATCCTCCAGAAGCTGGCGTCGCCAGTCCTGCGCGAAGGCCTCGCGCTCCGCCTCCCGCGCCGCCAGGTCGTGGCGCAGCTCGGCCTCCCGCCCCTCCGCCGTCTCCAGCGCCTTGTCGGCCTCCAGCCGCTGGCTGCGGGCTGCCAGAAGGTTGAGGCGGGAGCCGATCTGGCCTTCCATCAGCCGCTGGCGCAGCGCCTCCACCTCCCGCGCCAGGGCCGCCTGCTGCCGCAGCGCGCCCTGCTGCGCCAGGTTGCTGGCAAGCCCCGCCTGCAGCGCCGCGATCGCCTCCGCATGGGCGCGCAGGCGGCTGGCCTGCAGCGCCTGGCGCTGGCCGAGCAGCACGGATTGCAGGGCTTCCTCGGGCTGCGTCGCCGCCGGCGGTGCGCGGCCGTCGAGCTCCGCCTCCACCCGCGCCAGCTGCGCGGCCAGGCTGGCGCGCTGGTTGGCAAGGGCGGCCCGGTCGGCCTCGGCGAAGGTCGGGTCCAGCCGGGCCAGCACGGCACCACGCGCCACCACCTCCCCAGGCCGCACCAGCAACTCGCGCAGCACGGCGCGCTCCATCGGCTGCACCACCAGCGGCGGCGTGTCGGGCATCAGGCGGCCGGGCGCCGTCACCACCACGTCGAGGCGCATCACCGCGGCCGCCGCCAGAAGGCAGACGAACAGCAGCGCCAGCAGCCAATGCGCGCCGCGCAGAAGCGGCGGCGGCGGCTCCGCGATCAACGCCTCCAGATCCTCCTGGAAGGGCGCTGCCTCCGGTGTCAGCCGGCGCGGCTTCGGGCGCAGCCGCCGCAGGGGGGTTATCGCGTTCACCGCAGGTGCTGCGTCTGCTGCTGCCACAGATGGCGATAGACCGCGCAGCGCTCCAGCAGCACGGCATGCGGCGCGCAATCCAGCAGCCTGCCCTGTTCCAGCACCAGGATGGCATCCGCCTGCACCAGGGAGGACAGGCGGTGGGAGACGATCAGCATGGTGCGGCCCTGGGCGATCTCCGCCAGGTTGCGCTGGATGATCGCCTCGCTGTCCGGATCCAGCGCGCTGGTCGCCTCGTCGAAGATCAACAGGCGCGGGCGCGTCAGCAGGGCGCGCGCGATGGCGATGCGCTGGCGCTGGCCGCCGGAGAAGTTGCTCGCGCCTTCCTCCACGATGGTGGCGTAGGAATGCGGCAGCCGGTCGATGAACTCCGCCGCGCCGGCCAGCCGCGCCGCCTCGATCACTTCCTCCATCGGCGCGTCGGGGCGTGCGGCGGCGATGTTGTCGCGGATGCTGCCGCGGAACAGCAGGTTGTCCTGCAGCACCACGCCGATCGACCGCCGCAGATGGTCGAGGTCGATGTGGCGCAGATCCACGCCATCCAGCTGGATCAGCCCGGATTGCGGCGCCTGGATCGCCTGCACCAGCCGCGTGATGGTGGTCTTGCCGGAGCCGGAGCGGCCGACCACGCCCACCACCTGCCCCGCCGCCACCTGGAAGGAAACGCCATCCAGCGCCGGCATGGCGGCGCCGGGATAGGCGAAGCGCACCTGTTCGAAGACCAGCCGGCCCGTGATGGGCGGCCGCGCCTGGCGCATGCCACCGCGCGCCTCGGGCGTTGCGTTCATCACCGTGCCCAGCATGCGGACGGACAGCGCCGCTTCCTGGTATTCGTTGATCAGCGCGACAATCTGCACCAGCGGCCCGGTGACGCGGCCGGACAGCATGGTGAAGGCCACCAGCGCGCCCATGCTCAAGGCGCCGTCGAAGACAAGCGTCGCGCCCAGTGCCAGCACCGCGATCTGCATCAGCTTCTCCAGCGCGCCGGTGGCCGCGCTGCCGAGCGCACCGATGCGGCCCACCGCCTCATGCTGCCGCACCGCCGCGGCAAGCCGCTGGTCCCAGGCGGCCTGGCGTACCGGCTCCAGCACCAGCGACTTCACCGCGCGCATGTTGTGCAGGGTTTCCACCAGATGCGCCTGGCGCGCGCCCTCGGTGGCGTAGAGCCGGTTCAGGCGGGCGCGGAAGGTGGGCACCATGACGCCGATGACCAGCGCGATCGCGAGGGAGAAGCCCAGCACCACCGCCGTCAGCGCGCCCGAATACAGCACCAGGAACAGCAGCAGCAGCGGCAGCAGCATGGCGTCCAGCAGGGTCTGGAACAGCCGCCCGGTCAGGAAGTGGCGCAGCTTCTCCGTCTGCTGCATGTGCCGCACCAGCACGCCCGCCGCATGACCCTCGAAGAAGGCCAGCGGCAGCGCCAGCAGATGCGCGAAGGTGCGGGAGCCGAGCCGGGCGTCGATCTTGTTGCTGGCCAGCAGCATCAGGCGCTGGCGGACATAGGCGAAGACGGCATCGAAGCCCGTCAGCAGCACGAAGCCCGCCACCACCACCGTCAGCGTCTGCCAGGCCTGGTGCGCGATCACCTTGTCGATCAGCACCTGGAACAGCAGCGGGATGGCGAAGCCGATGAGGTTGCCCACCAGCGCCGCCACGGCGACTCCCGCGAAGCAGGCGCGATGGCGGATGATCTCCGGCAGGAACCAGCGCAGGCCGAAGGGCTGCGCCTCGTCCGCCAGCGCATGGACGCGGCGCGCCAGCACCAGCGTGCCGTTCCACGCCGCCAGGAACTCGGCCTGGGGCAGCAGCTGGATGCCGTCCTGTTCCGCGGCCGGGTCCAGCACGGCGGCCAGCGGGGCACCATCGGCGCCGTCCAGCGTGTGCACCAGGATCACCCAGCTGCCATCCAGCCGCTGCGCCAGGGCGGGATAGGCGGTGCCGAGCCCCGCCGCCCGGGCCCAGCCGCCGCGCCGCAGCGCCTGTGCCTTCAGCCCCGCCGCGCGCAGCGCGCGCAGCACCTCCGCCACCATGTCCGGCTGGCCCGGCTGCGGCAATTCATCCGGGGCCAGTTGCAGGCCATGATGCATGGCCAGCAGGAAGACGCCGCGCAGCGCGGTGAGTTCGGGCGCCAACCGCTTTTCGGCCAGGGTCATGAAGGCAGGCTAGCGCGGTCGCATTGCCCGCGCGTAAATCCCGTGCGGGTCAGCGCGCCGCGGCGCGGCTGCTGCCGCCGCCTTCCACCAGGCGCAGCGGCTCGACGCCCAGCAGATCGGCGAAATAGGCGATGGTACGGCGCAGCCCCTGTTCCAGCGGCACATGCGGCTGCCAGCCGAGCAGCAGCCGGGCCTGGCCGATATCCGGGCAACGCTGCATCGGGTCGTCCTGCGGCAGGGGGCGGTGCTGCACGCCGGCGCGGGACCCGGTCTGCCGCGCCACCTCCTCCGCCAGCGCCGCGATGGTGAATTCCGCCGGGTTGCCCAGGTTCACCGGGCCGGTCACGCCTTCCGGCGCGCGCATCAGCCGCACCAGCCCTTCCACCAGATCGTCCACATAGCAGAAGGAGCGCGTCTGCCGCCCATCGCCGTACAGCGTGATGGGCTGCCCGCGCAGCGCCTGCACCACGAAGTTGGACACCACGCGCCCATCATTCGGGTGCATGCGCGGGCCATAGGTGTTGAAGATGCGTGCGACGCGGATGGAGACCCCGTCCTGCCGGTGGTAGTCGAAGAACAGCGTCTCCGCGCAGCGCTTGCCCTCGTCGTAGCAGGCGCGGATGCCGATGGGATTCACGCTGCCACGGTAGCTCTCCGGCTGCGGATGCAGCGTCGGGTCGCCATACACCTCCGACGTCGAGGCCTGCAGGATGCGCGCACCGAGGCGCTTCGCCAGGTCCAGCAGGTTGATCGCGCCGTGGACCGAGGTGCGCACCGTCTGCACCGGGTTGTGCTGGTAGTGCACCGGGGAGGCCGGGCAGGCCAGGTTGTAGATCTCGTCCACCTCCAGCTGGATCGGCTGCGTCACGTCGTGGCGGATCACCTCGAAATGCGGATGCGGCAGCAGGTGGCGGATGTTGTCGCGGGAGCCGGTGAAGAAATTGTCCAGGCAGATCACCTCCTCCCCCTCCGCGAGCAGGCGCTCGCACAGATGGGACCCGAGGAAGCCGGCGCCGCCGGTGACCAGGACGCGTTTGCGCGCGCGCTTCATGCGACTGCTCCGCTGCTGAGGGGCCGCAGCATGCGGCGGCAGGACTTGCCAAAGGGTGAATGCCGCCTCGCCCGGAGGTTGATACAGATCAAGGCGTCAAGCGCGCTTGACACTCATCCTGGCCGAAAGGCGAGGAGGCGCAGATGCGGATCCTGTTCATTCACCCGAACTACCATTCCGGCGGCGCCGAGATCGCCGGCAATTGGCCGCCCGCCTGGGTCGCCTACCTGACCGGCGCGCTGAAGGCGCAGGGCTTCGACGACATCCGCTTCATCGACGCCATGACCAACGACATCCCCGACGAGAAGCTGCGGCAGATGATCGCGGAAGCTGCGCCGGACATCGTCGGCACCACCGCCATCACCCCCGCCATCTATCGCGCCCAGGCCGTTCTGAAGATGGCGCGGGAGGTGGCGCCGAAGGCGGTCACGGTGCTCGGCGGCATCCATGCCACCTTCATGTACCAGCAGGTACTGGCCGAAGCGCCCTGGATCGACTGCATCGTGCGCGGCGAGGGCGAGGAGATCATCGTCGCCCTGGTGCGCGCCATCGCCGAGGGTCGCTGGCCGGCGGAACGCGCCGGCCTGAAGGGCATCGCCTACCTGGATGGCGCGCAGGTGGTGGCGACGCCCGCCGCGCCCACCATCCGCAACCTCGATGCGCTCTCGCCGGACTGGGGCATCCTCGACTGGGCGAAATACACCTACATCCCTCTCGGCACCCGCGTCGCCATCCCCAACTTCGCGCGCGGCTGCCCCTTCACCTGTTCCTTCTGCAGCCAGTGGAAATTCTGGCGCGACTACCGCATCCGCGACCCGAAGAAGGTGGTGGACGAGATCGAGGCGCTGAAGCGCGACCACCAGGTGGGCTTCTTCATCCTGGCGGATGAGGAACCCACCATCAACAAGAAGAAGTTCGTCGCCTTCTGCCAGGAGCTGATCGACCGCAAGCTGGACATCCTGTGGGGCATCAACACCCGCGTCACGGACATCCTGCGCGACGAGGCGCTGCTGCCCTTCTACCGCCAGGCCGGGCTGATCCATGTCTCGCTCGGCACGGAAGCCGCGGCGCAGCTCAAGCTCGACCTGTTCAAGAAGGAGACCACGGTGGCGCAGAACAAGCGCGCCATCCAGCTGCTGCGTGAAGCCGGAATCGTGGTGGAAGCGCAGTTCATCGTCGGCCTGGAGAATGAGACGCCGGAGACGATCGAGGAAACCTACCGCATGGCGCAGGACTGGAAGCCGGACCTGGCGAACTGGTCCATGTACACGCCCTGGCCCTTCTCCGACCTGTTCCGCAGCATGGGCGACAAGGTGGAGGTGTTCGACTACGAGAAGTACAACTTCGTCACGCCCATCGTGAAGCCGGACAGCATGGAGCGGGGCGAGCTGCTGGATTGCGTGATGCGCAACTACCGGCGATTCTACATGCGCAAGGCGCTGTTCTCCTACCCCTGGGCGGGCAAGGGCCAGCGGCGGCGCTACCTGCTGGGCTGCCTGAAGGCCTTCCTGAAATCCGGCTTCGAACGCAAGTTCTATGACCTCGGCAAGGTCAACTACTGGGGTCCGCAATCGAAGGAGAAAGTCGATTTCCACTTCGATGCCAGCCGCACCCGCGCCGATCCGGCGCAGGTGGAATGGACCACCACGCACAACCGCCGCGGCATGAACCCGCCGCCACCGCCGCGTGCCATGGCTTGCGGTGGCGGCACGGAACAGATGCACGAGGAGGCGGGCTGAGATGCACGCCACCGGCCGCATCGGGCCCAATGCCGTGCTGCAGTTGCGCGCCGCGATCCGCGCCGCGGATGGCGATGCCGTGCTGGCCCGCGTCTTCGCCGGAGCGGACCTGCTGCGCCACCTGGAACAACCGCCCGGCAGCATGGTGGCGGAAACCGAGGTCGCGGCCCTGTTCCAGGCCCTGCGGCGGGAGATGGGCGAGGACCTGGCCTGCCGCCGCGCCGCGGCCTCCGGGGCCGGCACCGCGCGCTACCTTCTCAGCAACCGCATCCCCCGCCCGATGCGCGCCTTGCTGCCGCACCTGCCCGCGGTGCTGGCGGCGCCGATCCTGACGGCCGCGATCCGGCAGCATGGCTGGACCTTCCTCGGCAGCGGCCGGCTGGATGTGCTGGGCCGGCGGCCGCTCGGCATCCGCATCCGCCTGGCCGCCTGCCTCGCGGATGTCGCGCCCGTCGCTTCCGCCTTCTACCGCACGACCTTCGAAGCGCTGTACCGCGCGCTGGTCGATGCGCGCATCCAGGCCCGCCCCTCAGCCGCCGGGCCCGCGGATTGCGCCTTCGACCTGGACTGGTGAGGACCCCGATGCAGACCACCACGCTCGACACCACCCGCCTGGCGCTCGCGGAGCGATCCGTGCCGCGCTACACCTCCTACCCCACCGCACCGCACTTCCACCCCGGCGTGGATGGCGCCACACTGGGCCAATGGCTGGCCGCGCTGGATCCGGCGGCGAGCCTCTCGCTGTATCTGCACGTGCCCTATTGCGCGGCGATGTGCGCCTATTGCGGCTGCCATACCAAGGTGACGCGGCAGCAGGCGCCGCTGGATGCCTATGCGGAATCCCTGGTGGCGGAGATCGCGCTGCTGGCCCGCGCCACGCCGGCGCGTCGCGTCACGCATCTGCACTGGGGCGGCGGCACGCCGAGCCTGCTGGGGGAGACCAACCTGGCGCGGGTGATGGAGGCGCTGGCAAGGCATTTCGACCTGTCCGGCCTGGCGGAACATGCGATGGAGCTGGACCCGCGCAGCCTGACCCGCAGCCTGGCGGTGGCGCTGGCGGGCCTGGGCGTGAACCGCGCCAGCCTGGGCGTGCAGGATTTCAACCCTGCCGTGCAGCGCGCCATCGGCCGCATCCAGCCCTTCGAGGTTGTGGAGGCCGGCGTCGGGCATCTGCGCGGCAACGGTATTGCCGCGCTGAACTTCGACCTGATCCACGGCCTGCCGCATCAGGGGCTGGAAGGTCTGGCGCGCAGCATCCGGCTTTCCCATTCGCTGCAGCCGGACCGCATCGCGCTGTTCGGCTACGCCCATGTGCCCTGGATGAAGAAGCACCAGCGCCTGATCGAGGAATCCGCCCTGCCCGGCGTGGCGGAGCGGCTGGACCAGGCGCGCATGGCGCGGGAGATGCTGGCGCTGCTGGGCTATGAGGCTGTGGGCCTGGACCACTTCACGCGGCCCGAGGACCCGTTGGCGCAGGCCGCCCGCAACGGCACGCTGCGCCGCAACTTCCAGGGCTACACCACGGATTCGGCCGATGCGCTGCTCGGCCTCGGCGCCTCCTCCATCGGCCGGCTGCCGCAGGGCCATGTGCAGAACCTGGCCGAGACCGGCGCCTGGCGGCGCGCGGTGGCCGAGGGCCGGCTGCCCGTGGCGCGCGGCCTGGCGCTGAGCGAGGATGACAAGCGCCGCGGCACGGTGATTGAGCGCCTGATGTGCGACTTCACCGTGGCCCCGCCGGCCGACCTGCTGGAAGCGGCACGCCCCGCGCTGCGCCCGCTGGAGGAAGCCGGGATCCTGCGGCTGGAGGCCACGCGGCTGACGATGACGGAGGAGGGGCGGCCCTTCCTGCGCCTGGCGGCGGCGGCCTTCGATGCGCATCTCAGCCACGCCGGGCGGCATTCCGTGGCGGTGTAGCGGCCGCCTGGCCGGGCGCGCCGGCAGCCTCCGGCCGCAGCACGCCCGACGCCTGGTGCAGCGCGCCCAGGGCCGCCGCCTCCCGGCCCGGGTCCAGGTCGGGCAGCCTCGGTTGGCTGGAGCCTTCGCGGCCGGTGGTGGGCGTGTTGCCCAGGCGATGCTGAGGCGGGCTTCACGGCCAGGCCCCGCGGCATCAGCGATGGCCCGCCCGCCCGCGCTGCCGGTTGCGCGAACCGCCGACGCGACCGGCGGCTCCTGGACAGCAAGAAGGGCCGGCACACCGTGCCGGCCCCCTTCCTGGTCAGCCTTCCGGCTCAGCGATACAGGCGAACGCCATCGCCCCAGCCCAGGTCGCGGCCGTAATCGGCGACGCGATCCGCCTCATAGCGCGGCAGGCCCTCGAGCTGCTGGCGCGTCAGCTCCATGCGCACGCGGTCGGTGCCGCCGGCACCGAGGTTCAGCTGCTCGATCGGCACCACCGCACGGCGCGTGCCGATGCCGAGGAAGCCGCCCCACTCGACCACCGCGGCGCGCACCTGCCCGTCGGCGTCGATCAGCAGGTTCTCGACTTCGCCCGCCTCGCGGTTGTTGGCGCCATAGACATTGGAGCCGACGAGGTTGGAGACGCGCGCCAGCGGCACGCCCACCGCGACCGGCCGCGCCGTCGCCGGCTGTGCCTGACCGCCACCCTGTGCCGGGGCCTGCATGCTGCTGGCACCGGTCGCGGCGTTGGCGCGGCTGTCCTGCGACATGCCCGCCCGGTTCTGCTGCGTCTGGTTCTGCTGCGTCTGGTTCTGCTGCGTCTGGTTCTGCTGGGCCTGGCGCTGCACCGCCTCGTTCTGCGGCGCCTGGGCCTGCTGGCTGCGGTCGGACCGGCTGGAATCGGTCTGCTCCATCCGCACCTGCGCCGTGCCCTGCTGCTCATAGCGGATCTGCGGCTGGCCCTCGGCCTGGCGCACGATCACGCGCGGCTGCGCGCGCTGCATCTGCACCTGGGCCTCACCCTGCTGCACCTGCACCTGCGGATCCGCCTCCGAGACGCGCACCTGCGGCTGCGGTTGCTGCACCTGCACGCGCGGATCCGGCATCTGCACCGTCACCTGCGGCGCCGGCTGACGGACGATGATCTCCGGCTGCGGCACCACCACGGTGATCACCGGCTCCGGCTGCTGCACCGTCACGCGCGGAGCGGGCTGCGTCACCTGCAGCGTCGGCGAGGCCTGCTGCACCATCACGCGCGATGCGTCGCCGCTGCGGCTGCCGGTCTGGCTTTCAGCCTGCTGGCCCTGCTGGTTCGGCATGGCCGCCAGCACCTGCTCGATGGCGTTGCGGGCACGCGGGGCCGGCACATTCTCGCCTTCCAGCGCCTGGCGCGCCTGCTGCACGCGCTGCTGCAGCTGCTGGTTCTGGCCCTGGTTCTGGCCCTGCATCGCGCTGCTGACCCGCTCCAGCGCCGCGCGGGCGCGTTCCAGCGCCTGCGCCGGGGCGGCGGAGGTGGCGCTGCCGATCTGCTGCTGCGCCACGCGCAGTTCCTGCATCGCGCGCTCCATCGGCTGCATCTGCGCCTGCGGCTGCGTCGGCGTGGCACGCGGCTGCGCGCCCTGCTGCGCAAGGGCGGCGCCGCCGCCCAGCGCAAGGGCTGCCGCGGTGGCGGCGGTGGCGAGAAGTCGGGTGGTCCTGAAATTCTGCATCATGCGTGTCTCCCGTTGGTGCGGCCCGAAGGCCGGTTGCTGGATGGCGAGGATCATCAGTCCTTGTCGCCGAAGGTCTCGCGCGCCTTGTCCTTGGCGCCGCCCACGGCGTTCTGCACCTTGCCCTCGGCCTTGTCGGCGCGGCCCTCGGCCTTCAGGGATTCATCCCCCGTCAGCTTGCCGGCGCCTTCCTTGATCGCGCCCTTCGCCTGCTTGCCGGAGCCTTCGATACGGTCCTTGTCGGTCATGGCTTCTGGTCCTTCTCCTGCAAGTCCATGGAGGCCGGGCGAGGCGGCGCAGCCAGCGGCGCACCGCGTTGCCCGGGTGCAGGGACAACACGGCGCGGCCTTCGCCGTTCGATCCTTTTCCGCATCGCCAAGGAACCATGGCGGTTTCCCATTCCGCGCTTCTGGGGCAGGCTGCGCGCGATCCGGCAGAAGGAGGTCCCCGCATGGCCTATGAGGTGCAGCGCGATTTCATCGGCTACGGCGCCAATCCACCCGACCCGCAATGGCCGGGCGGGGCGAAGCTCGCGGTGAATTTCGTGATGAACTACGAGGAAGGCTCCGAGCCTTCCGTCCAGGATGGCGAACCACTGTCGGAGAACGGGCACACCGAATCGCACGGCACCGTGCCGGTGCGCGCCGGGCGCGACCTGGCGGCGGAAGGCATGTTCGAATACGGCAGCCGCGTCGGCTTCTGGCGGCTGATGCGCCTGTTCCAGGACCGCGGCCTGCCGCTGACGGTCTTCGGCTGCGGCCTGGCGCTGGAACGCAACCCGGAAGCCGCCGCCGCCATCAGGGCCTCCGGCTTCGATGTCTGCTCGCATGGCTGGCGCTGGGTGAAGCACTACGAGCTTTCGGAGGCGGAGGAGCGGGACCACATCCGTCGCGCCGTGGAGAGCATCCAGCGCGCCACCGGCCAGCGCCCGGAAGGCTGGTACTGCCGCTATGGACCCTCGGTGAACACGCGCCGCCTGGTGGCCGAGCATGGCGGCTTCCTCTACGACGCGGACTACTACGGCGAGGAACTGCCCTTCTGGGTGAAGGTGGAGGGCCAGGGCCACCTGGTGGTGCCCTATTCGCTGACCAACAACGACGGCAAGCTGCACGGCCCCGCCGGCACCGGCGACCAGTGGTTCTCCTACATCCGCGATGCCTTCGACCTACTGTACGAGGAAGGCGTGCGCGGCCGGCCGAAGATGATGTCCGTCGGCCTGCACATGCGCCTGATCGGCCACCCCGCGCGCGCCATGGGGCTGCAGCGCCTGCTGGACTATGTCGCCTGCCGGCGCGACGTCTGGATCACGCGGCGCATCGACATCGCGCGGCACTGGGTGGCAACCCATCCCTATCCCGGCCATGGGCTGAACGAGCGGTAGCACGCACGCGCTACGTGGTTGCCCGGATGTGCCGCCGCGCATCCGGGCGGGCCACCTGCGGCACGGCGCCCCGCCACACGGGGCGTGCGGAACCGCAGAGGGATCCACCACATGCACGCACAACGCCTGATCCTTGCCGCCGGATTGCTGCTCGGCGTCCAGGGCATCCCGCCCCAGGCCCAGGGCCAATCCACCCCGCAGGCCACCGGCGACCGCAGCACCACGGTGCAGATGCGCAATGCCGAAGGCCAGTCCGTCGGCACCGTGACGGTGCGCCCCTTGCGCCATGGCACGCTGTTTGTGGCGGACCTTCGCAACCTGCCGCCAGGCCCGCACGGTTTCCACCTGCACGAGCACGGGCGTTGCGAAGCGCCGGGCTTCCAATCCGCCGGCGGCCACTACAACCCGAACGGCGCCGAACACGGCTTCGACAGCGCCCGCGGCCCGCATGTCGGCGACCTGCCGAACATCCATGTGACGCAACAGGGCACGGCGCAGGCGGAATTCATCAGCAGCCGTGTCTCGCTGGGCGGGGAGCAGGCGCAGGCTGGCGGCACCGGCCCCTTCCCGCTGCTCGATTCCGATGGTTCCGCCATCATGATCCACGCCCAGGCCGATGATTACCGCGACGGCGACAGCGCCGGCCGGCGCATCGCCTGCGGCGTGATCCGGGCCGGGTCATGAGGCGCCGCTTCCTGCTTTCGGGTGCGGCGCTGCTGGCGCTGCCCGCCATCGCGCAGCCGGGCGCGCCGCGGGTCGAGACGGTGGCCGGCGGCCTGGCGCATCCCTGGGGCCTCGCCTTCCTGCCGGATGGCACGGCGCTGGTGACGGAACGGCCCGGCCGGCTCCGGCGGGTGACGCCGGATGGCGAGGTCTCCGACCCCGTCCGCGGCGTGCCGCGCGTCTTCGCGGAGGAGCAGGGCGGGCTGCTCGACGTGGTGCTGGCGCCGGATTTCGCGGAGAGCCGCCGCGTCTATCTCAGCTTCGCCGAGCCTGGCGAGGGCAACACCGCCTCCACCGCCGTGGCGCGCGGCAGGCTGAACCAGGACGGGACGGCGCTGGAGGACACGGAGGTGATCTTCCGCCAGCAGCCGAAGCTGGAAGGCGGCATGCATTTCGGCTCCCGCCTCGCCTTCGCGCCGGACGGCAACCTGTTCGTCACCACCGGGGAACGCTTCCGCTTCGACCCGGCGCAGGATGTGTCGGACCATCTGGGCACCGTGCTCCGCATCGCCGCCGATGGCAGCGTGCCGCAGGACAACCCCTTCGTCGGCCGGCAGGGGGCGCGGCCGGAGATCTGGTCCTACGGCCACCGCAACATCCAGGCCGCGGCGATCCGCCCGGAAGACGGCGCCCTCTGGATCGCCGAGATGGGGCCGCGCGGCGGGGATGAGCTGAACCGGCCGGAAGCCGGGCGCAACCATGGCTGGCCGCTGGTCAGCTGGGGCCAGCACTATGATGGCCGCGACATTCCGGACCCACCCACCCGGCCGGACCTGGCCGGCTCCATCCACCAATGGACGCCGGTGATCTCGCCTTCCGGGATGGTGTTCTACCAGGGCAGCGCCTTTCCCGACTGGCAGGGCGACATCCTGATCGGCGGGCTGTCCGCGCGCGGCATCGTTCGGGTGGAACTGGACGGGCAGCGCGTGCGCGGCGAGCACCGCATCGACCTCGGCCGCCGCATCCGCGACGTGGCGGTGGCGCCGGATGGCGTGATCCACGCGCTGACCGATGCCGAGGATGGCGCGCTGCTGCGGCTGCGCCCGGCCGACTGAGGCTGGCGCGGCGGCGGTCACTCCGCCGCCGCCGGCCTTTCCTGCGTCTCCGCCTGGCGGCCGCGCTGCCGCGCCAGCACCACATACAGCGCCGGCACCACGAACAGCGTGAACAGCGTGCCCACCGCGATGCCGGCGCCGAGCACGAAGCCGATGGCGAAGCGGCTTTCCGCGCCAGGGCCGGTTGCCACCAGCAGCGGCAGCATGCCCACCAGCGTCGCCAGCGTGGTCATCAGGATCGGCCGCAGCCGCAGCGAGGCCGCCTTCTGCAAGGCCGCGCGGCGGTCCAGCCCTTCCTCCACCTGCAGATCGTTGCTGAATTCCACCAGCAGGATGCCATGCCGCACGATGGACCCGGCCAGCGCCAGCAGCCCGACCTGGGTGTAGATGTTCACGGTCACGACACCCAGCGCGAAGAAGGGCAGCACCCCGCCGATCGCCATCGGCACGCTGACCAGCATGATGAGCGGGTCGCGGAAGCTTTCGTACTGCGCCGCCAGCACCAGGTAGATGATGGCGACCGACAGCGCAAAGGCGGTCAGCAGCGCCGTGCCTTCCCGCGTGAACTGGCGGGAGACGCCGATCCAGTCCGTGACATAGCCCGAAGGCGCCTGCCGCGCCGCTGCCTCCCGCAGGAATTCCACCGCCTCGCCCAGCGGCACGCCGGGGCGCGGCACGCCCTGGATGGTGGCGGCGTTCAACTGCTCGAAGCGCGCCAGCTGGCGCGGCTGCACGTTGCGCTCCAGCGTCACCACGGCGGCAAGCGGCACCAGCGTGCCGTCGCCGGCGCGGATCTGGTAGCGCAGAAGCTGCTCCGGCGCCGTGCGGAACTCCGCCGCGGCCTGCGGCACCACGCGGTAGCTGCGGCCCTGCAGGGCGAAGCGGTTGACGAAGCCATTGCTCAGCATCGTCGAAAGCTCCAGCGCCAGGCGCTGCACATCGATGCCGAGATCCGCTGCGCGGTCGCGGTCGATGCGCAGCCGCGCCTGCAGGCGGTCGAACTTCAGGTCTGTCTCGACGAAGGCGAACAGGCCGCTTTCCTGCGCCTGGCGCAGCACGGCCTGGGAGACCTCGTACAGCGCCTCCGGCTCCTCGATCGTGGCCAGCACAAGCTGCACCGGCGGGCCGCCGCCGGTGCCGGGCAGCGCCGGCGGCACGAACACCGCCGCCTGCAGGCCGGGCACCGCGGCCACGCGGCCCTGCACCTGGGGCAGCACCGCGGCCTGCGTTTCCTCCCGCTCCGCCTGCGGCAGCAGCGAGATTCCGATGAAGGCGCTGTTGCCGGCACCCGCGCCGCCGCCGCCACCGGAACCGTTCACCGCGAAGGCGTGGTCGGTGGCCGGCATCGCCGCCAGCCCGTCCACCAGCGGCCGCGTCCAGCGCTCCAGCCCCGCCAGCGAGGTATTGGGATCGGCCGTCGCACTGGCCAGCAGGAAGCCGCGATCCTCGGTCGGCGCCAGTTCCCGCTCCGCGGCCTGGTACAGCAAGGGCGTCGCCGCCAGGATCGCCAACCCCAGCCCCAGCACCAGCCAGCGCCCGTCCAGCGCCCGGCGCAGCGCCCCGTCGTAGCGGGCGGAGACCCAGTGGAAGCCGCGCTCCGCCCAGGCCGCCGGCCCCTTCCGCTGCCCGCTCTTGCGTAGCAGCAGCGCGCACATCATGGGCGAGAGCGTCAGCGCGCCGATGCCGGAGATCAGCGTGCAGGCGGCGACGGTATAGGCGAATTCGGTGAACAGGCTGCCGGTCAGCCCCGGCATGAACGCCACCGGCGCATAGACCGCGATCACCACCACGTTCATCGCGACGACGGAGCTTGCCAGTTCGCGGATGCCGCGCGTCGCCGCCTCCTCCGGCGGCATCCCGTCCTCGATGTGGCGGCTGGCATTCTCGACGATGATGATGCCGTCATCCACCACCGTGCCGATGGCCAGGATCAGCGCCAGCAGCGTCAGCAGGTTGATGGAGAAGCCCATCATCAGCATCAGGAAGAAGGCGCCGATCAGCGACAGCGGCATCCCCACCGCGGGGATCAGCGCGGCGCGGACGGAGCCGAGGAACAGCCAGATCACCACGGTGACGATCAGCAGCGCCTCCGCCAGGTTCCACAGCACCTCCTCGATCGCGCCGCGGATGAACACGGTGCTGTCCTGCACCACCTCCATCTGCAGCCCGCGCGGCATCTGCCGGCGGATCTCCGGCAGCAGGTCGCGCAGCGCGCCCACCGCTTCCAGCGTGTTGGCGGTGGGCACCACCTCCACGCCGATGAACACCGCCGGGCGGCCGTCGAAGATCACGCTGGTGTCGTAGCTCTCCGCCCCCAGTTCCACCCGCGCCACATCCTCCAGCCGCACCACCGTGCCCTGCGCCTCGCGCACCACCAGGCGGCGGAAGCCCTGCACATCCTCCAGCGCCGTGTCGGCGGCGAGGGTGACGGAGACGGTCTCGCTGCGCGTCTCACCCAGCGGCGCCAGCACGTTGCTGCGGTCCAGCGCCTGCCGCACCTCGGCGGCGGTCACGCCGCGCGCGGCCATCCGGTCCGGGTCCAGCCAGACGCGCAAGGCGATCGCCTGGGCGCCGAGGATCTCCGCCTGCTGGATCCCCGGCACGCTTTCCAGCCGCGGCCGCACGGCGCGGGAGAGATAGTCCGTGATCTGGTTGCGCTGCAGCACCTCGCTGGTGAAGGCGATGTACATGGCGGCGGAGCCGGCGCCGGTGCGGATGTTCACCACCGGGTCCTCCGAGCCTTCCGGCAGCAGGTTCCGCACCTGGTTGATCTTGGTGAGGATCTCCGCCACCGCGTCGTTCGGGTCGTAGTTCAGCTGCAGCCGCGCCTGGATGCTGCTGGCGCCCTGCGCGCTGGTGCTCTGCAGGAAGTCGATGCCGTTGGCGCTGGCGATGGCCTGTTCCAGCGGCTGCGTGACATAGCCCTTCACCAGCTCCGCCCCCGCGCCCGGGAAGGGTGTGGCGATGACGATGGTGGCGGCGGTGGTGCGCGGGTATTCCCGCACGTTCAGCGACTGCACGGCGCGCAGGCCGAGCAGCATGATGACCAGCGAGATCACGGCGGCCAGCACCGGGCGGCGGACGAAGAGGGCGGTGAAGTCGCCCATGGTTCAGCGGCTCGCCCGGCTGACGGCGGCTTCGGCCGGCGGCTGGTCCACCGCCGCCTCCGCCGCGATGCGGACGCGCTGGCCGTCGGAGATCTTGATCTGCCCGGCGGTCACCACGCGGTCTTCCGCGCCGACGCCGCGCAGCACCTCCACCAGCCCGCCGCGCCGCTCCCCCAGCGCGACGAAGCTGCGGCGGACGGCGGCTTCCTCCCCCTCGGGCTGCTCCTCCCGCTCCGGTGGCGCCTCCTCGCCGCCCGCGAACAGGCCGCGCAGGGCGGCGCCGGCCTGGGCGAGCCAGCCGGGCGGCTCCGACCCCGCCGGGTCCGGCTGATCCGCCGCAGCGGGCGGCTGCACCACGAATACCGCGTCGCCATAGGGGTTGTAGGTCACCGCCGAGACCGGCAGCGCCACCACGCGGCGCCGGTCGGTCAGCAGCACCGTGGCGGCGGCGAACATCCCCGGCCGCAGCAGCCGCGCATCATTGGGCAGGATGGCCTGCAGGCGCAGGCTGCGCGTCGCCGCTTCCACCGCCGGGCTGATCGCGGCCAGCCGGCCCTCGAAGACGCGGTCCGGCCAGGCCTGCACCGTCACCTCCACCGGCAGCCCCACCGAGAGCAGCGGCAGGTTGCCCTCCGGCAGGCTGAAATCCAGGTGGATGGGGGCGATCTGCTGCAACGTCGTCACCGCCTGCCCGGCCGCCAGGAACTGCCCGAGATCGACGCGCCGCAGCCCCAGCTCGCCGGCGAAGGGGGCCAGGATGCGGGTGTCGGACAGCCGAGCCTGCTGCGCGCGCAGCTCCGCCTCCAGCCGCCGCACCGCGGTCGCGGCCTGCTCCGCCTCCGCCTCCGCCACCGCGCCGCGGCGCAGCAGGCGCCGGCTGCGGCCGAGGTCGGCACGGGCCTGGGAAAGCTGCGCCTCGATGCTCTGCACCTGCGCGCTGGCGGCCTCCGCCTCCAGTGCCACCAGCCGTGCGCCGGCCTCCACGCGGTCGCCACTGTCGAAATGGATGGCGCTGACGATGCCCGGCGTATCGGTGGTCACTTCCACGCCCTGCACCGCCTGCAGGGTGCCTGTCGCGCGCAGGCGGCTGCGCCATTCGACGACCTGCACCGGCGCCGCGGCAACCACGGGCAGCGGCGCCCCGCCCGTGCCGCCAGGGGCCGGCGCGCGCAGCAGCAGCACCGCCGCCACCGCCACCAGCAGCAGCACCGCGCCCAGCAGCCACCAGCGCCAGTGGCGCGGCGCCAGGGCGCTCATCGCCCGGCCTCCGCCAGCGCCAGCGGTGCCTCCGCCACGCCGCCGCCGAGCGCCGCGAACAGCGCCGTGGTGTCCTGGAAGCGGCCGGCGACGGCATCCACCTCGTTCAGCAGGGCCCGCTGGAATTGCTGCCGCGCCACCAGCACGGCGGTGAAGTCCGTCGCCCCGGCCTCGTAGCGCAGCTGGGCGAGTTCGAGGCTGCGGCGCGCCGCCTGCACCGCTTCCCGCGCCGCGCGCAGCGCCGCCGCATCGTTCTGCAGGGCGCGCAGCGCATTCGCCACCTCGGCGAAGGCACCCAGCACCGTCGCGCGATAATCGGCCTCTGCCGCCTCGAAGGCCGCGATCGCCGCATCGCGTTCCGCCCGCAGCCGGCCGCCCCGGAACAGCGGCTGCAACAGGGAGGCACCGAGGCTCCAGAACGGGCTGAAGGCCAGCCCCGCCCCGCGCGGCGCGGCCGAGCCCAGCCCGTAGCTGGCATCCAGCGTCACATCCGGATAGAGCCCGGCCGTCGCCACGCCGATCCGCGCGCTGGCCGCCTGCAGCGCCGCCTCCGCCGCCAGGATGTCCGGTCGCCGCCGCACCAGGGCCGCGGGCAGCACCACCGGCAGTGCCACCGGCAGGCGCAGATCCCCCAGCTGCAGCGCCGGCGGCGCGAAGAGGCCCGGCGGCCGGCCCACAAGCACTGCCAGCCGGTGCTGCGCCACCGCCAATTCCTGCGCCAGGCGCGGCAGCGGCGCGCGGATCTCCGCCAGTTCCGCCTGCGCCGAGACCAGCGCGGCGTCGGAGGCCGCGCCGGCGCCGACGCGCGCGCGGATCAGCCCGATCTGGCGCTGCTGCGCCGCGATCAACGCCTGCCGCGCCGCGATCCGGCCGCGCAGCCGGGCCTGCGCCAGGGCGGAGGCGACGATGTTGTTGGCCACCGAAAGCCGCGCCGCCTGCAGCGCCCACAGAGCCTGCGCCGTCTCCGCCGCCTGCGCTTCCATGGCGCGCCGGGCGCGGCCGAACAGGTCCAGCCGGTAGCTGACGGTGCCGGCGGCGGTCACCACGTCAAACACCTGCGGCCCGCCGCCCCCGGCGGCGGCACCCGAGGACAGGCTGCCGCCGCCGGGACGCTGCCGCGTGGCGGCGGCTTCCAGGTCGACCGCGGGGAACAGCGCGCCGCCGGCGGCGCGCAGCAGCGCCTGCGCCTGGCGCAGCCGCGCCAGCGCCGCCCGCAATTCCAGGTTGCCGGTGCCATCCTGCACCAGCGCGTCCAGCGTGGCGGAGCCGAAGATGCGCCACCAGGCCTCCGGCACCGCCGCGCCATGGCGGAAGTGCTGTGCCGCGCCGGCCGGGCCGGGTGCGGCCACGGTGCCCAGAACCGGGCCGCCCAGCGTGTAGTCGGCGACCGAAGGCGGCGGCGGCCGCGCATGGTCCGGCCCCACCGCGCAGCCCGCCAGGCCCAGCACCAGCAGCAGCAGCCGCCTAGCCACCATCGAGCACGCGGATCTCGACGCGGCGATTGGCGGCTTCCCGCACCCCGTCGCCGCGCCGAACCTCCGGCCGCGCCTCGCCTTCCTCGCGGCTGCGGAGGGCGTCTTCCGGCACGCCGAGCCGGCGCAGCGCCGCGCGCACCGCCGCCACCCGGCGGGCGGACAGGCGCAGATTGTAGTCCGCATTGCCGAAGGTATCGGCATGGCCGGTCAGCAGCACGAGCGGGTTGCGCAGGCGGGAGGCGGTCTCCGCCACCTGCCGCAGCCGCGCCTCGGCGTCGGACGTCAGGCGGGATTCGTCGAAGCCGAAGCCCACTTCCGCCACCAGCACCGCCGCCGCCGGGCCGGCGCCGGGATTCGCCACGCGGTCGCGCTCCGTCAGGTCCAGCACCCGGCCGGCCGGCGGCGCGGCGGGGGTGTAGCGGCGCGTCGTCCCGTCCGCCTCGGCGCCGAAGCGGTAGATCGTGGCCGGGCCGGGCGGGGTGGCGAGCAATGGCGCCGGCGGCACGGGGGCGATGCCCTCCGCGGCCAGCAATTGCCGGCTTTCCGCCAGCAGGGCGAGGCAGCCGTCCTCGTCGCCGCGCAGCGCCAGCACCAGGGCGCGGCCGCTGCGCTTGGTGAAGGCGGCCTCCACCCGGGGCCAGGCGGCGTCCTTCTCCACCGCGCGGATCAGCGCCTCCACCTCCGCCCGGCAGCCCTGCGGCTGGGCCTGCGCCGGCGGCAGCGTGGCCGCCAGCAGCAGCGCGAGGGGGGGCAACAGGGTGATGGCGGGGCGGGTCTCTCGCATCCTGGTCTCCCGTTCGGGCGCGGGCACCGCGTCCAGGGTGGGGACATGTGGGGCCGGGCGAGGCACCCAACTCCGGGCGGCTACCTAGTCTTGTGGTGGCGGGGTCGCCCATGCAGCATCCCGCCGGCCGCGGCGGCTCGGCCAGGGAGGAACCCGGAACATGGAGCAGCGGCGCCTGGGGCGGACGGGGCTTTCGGTCTCCGTGCTCGGCTATGGCTGCGGCGCCATCGGCGGGCTGATGGTGCGCGGCAGCGCGGCGGAGCAGGACCAGGCGATCGGCCGCGCGCTGGACCATGGCATCACCTATTTCGACACCGCGCCGGCCTATGGCGACGGCGCCTCCGAACGCAATCTGGGCCGCGCGCTGCGCAGCCTGCGCGCCAGCCCCGCCATCGGCACCAAGGTGCGCATCCAGCCGGCGGAGCGTGGCACCATCGCCGCCACCATCGCGCGCTCGCTGGAGGCAAGCCTGCAGCGGCTGGGCCGCGACAGCGTGGACCTGCTGCAACTGCACAACCCGGTCACCCGGGTGGGCGAGGTGCCGGCCTTCACCCCGGCGCAGATCCTCGACCAGGCGGTGCCGGCGCTGCAACGCCTGGTGCAGCAGGGCCGCATCCGCTGGTACGGGCTGACCGGCATCGGCGAGGCGCCGGCCCTGCGCCAGGTGCTGGAGGAGGGCGGCTTCGCCACGGCGCAGATGCCCTGCAACCTGCTGAACCCGAGCGGCGTGGCGCCGCTGCCGGCCGGTTCCGCCATGCCCGATCTCGGCCAGGTGATCGGCCACGCGGCGGCCGCCGATGTCGGTGTCATGGCGATCCGGGTGCTGGCCGGCGGCGCGCTCAGCGGCAGCGAGGTGCGCGGCGTCCACGCCGCCCCGACGCTGAGCCCGATCGGCTCCGGCGCCAGCTATGCGGCGGATGTGGCCTTCGCGCGGCGGCTGCTGCCGCTGGTGCAGGATGGCCATGCGGCAGGGCTGGTGGAGCTGGCGCTGCGCTTCGTGATCGGCCTGCCCGGCATCGCCACGGCGCTGGTCGGCACCACCAGCGTGGCGGAGCTGGACCATGCGGCGGCCAGCATCGCCAAGGGCCCCCTGCCCGAGGTGACGCAGGCGATGCTGGCGGCGCTGCAACCCTAAGGCCCATCCCCGCCATGGCGTGGCACCGATGTTGCTTCGCCCGCGGCAAAACCCAGCCGCACGGTGTCCATGCCCCCGAGTCCCTCACCCGCTTCCCTTGGCGCCAACCCCGTGGCCGCGCGGCTGCTGCCGGCCACGCGCTTCTTCAGCCTGCTCTGCGGCTGGTGGCTGCTGGGCTACAGCGCGCTGGTCTGCGCCGACCTGGTGGCGCGGCGCTATTTCGGGGTGTCGCTGCAGGGCACGGACGAGATCGGCGGCTACACCCTGGCGGGGCTGGTCGCCTTCGGCTTCGCCCATACGCTGCTGGTCCGCCGGCACACCCGCATCGACCTGTTCCTGTCGCACCTCGGCGCCCTGCCGCGCGCGGTGGCGCATGTGGTGGCGGCCGTTGCCATCGCCGCCTTCGCCGTGTTTGCCGCCAGCCGTGGCTGGGCGGAGATGGCCGAGAGCATCGAATTCATGTCCGTGTCCACCAGCCCGCTGCAGGTGCCGCTGTGGATCCCGCAGGGCGTCTGGTTCGCGGGGCTCGCCGTGTTCGGCGTCGTGGCGACGCTGCTGGCGCTGCACGCGCTTTTCCTGCTCGCCCGCTTCCGCCTGCGCCAGATCAACGCCTGGTACGGCCCGCCCACGGTGGACGAGGAGATCGCCGCCGAGACCGGCCGGGGTGCCGCACGATGACCGGCTTCGGGGTGGCGGAGGCCGCGATCGGCTTCGGGCTGATGCTCGCCATGCTGTTCGCCGGGCTGCCGGTGGCGGTGGCGATGGGCGCCGTTGCCCTGCTCGGCGCCGATTTGTACCTGGGCGCGCCGGTGATCAACGCGCTGGGCACGCAGCTCTGGGGCGCGACGGACAGCTTCACCCTGCTGGCCGTGCCGCTCTTCGTGCTGCTGGGCGAATTGCTGGTGAAGGGCGGCGCGACGGACCGCATGTACAAGGCGCTGGCCGCCTGGCTGGGGCCGCTGCCGGGTGGGCTCCTGCACACCAATATCGGCGCCTGCGCGCTGTTCGCGGCCGTCTCCGGCTCCTCCGTCGCCACCGCGGCCACCATCGGCACGGTGGCCATGCCGACCTTCGCGGACCGCCGCTACGACCCGCGCCTGGTGCTGGGCACCATCGCCGCCGGCGCCACGCTGGGCATCCTGATCCCGCCCTCGATCAACATGATCATCTATGGCGCGATGACCAACACCTCCGTCGGCCGACTCTATGCGGCGGGGGTGATCCCCGGGCTGCTGCTGACGGCGATGTTCATGGCGCTGATCGCGCTGATGTGCCTGTGGCGGCCGGCGCTGGCCGGGCGCAGCGAGCCGCGGCTTCCCCTGGGCGAGCGCATCCGCGCGCTGGGTGGGCTGGCGGCGCCGGTCGGGCTGTTCGTCGCGGTGATGGGCAGCATCTATGCCGGCTGGGCGACGCCCACGGAAAGTGCCGCGGTGGGCGTGATGGCGGCCTTCCTGCTGGCGCTGTTCTCCGGCCGCTTCAAACTCTCCATGCTGCATGCCTGCTTCGAGACGACGGTGACCGTCAGCTCCATGATCCTGCTGATCGTGGCGGCGGCCTTCTACCTGAACTTCGTGCTGGGCATCCTGGGCGTGCCGCAGGCGCTGTCCGCCTTCGTCACCGCGCTCGGCGTCGGGCCTATCGGCATCCTGTTCGTGCTGTTCGTCTTCTACCTCATCATCGGCTGCTTCCTGGAGACGCTGTCGATGATGGTGGGCACCATCCCCATCGTCTTCCCCATCGTCGTCGCCCTGGGCATCGACCCGGTATGGTTCGGCATCTTCCTGGTCATCATGTGCGAGATCGCGCTGATCACGCCGCCGGTGGGGATGAACCTTTATGTCGTGCAGGGGGTGCGCAATGGCGGCTCCGTCGGCGAGGTCATCCAGGGCACGCTGCCCTTCCTCGGCGTGATGGTGCTGCTGATCCTGGTGCTGATCGCCTTCCCGGGGCTGGTGCTTTGGCTGCCGGGACTGGCCTTCGACTAGGGCCTTTGGAAAGGTGGGGCCGGGATGCGGCCGGCGCGGGATTCTTGGTGCTGGGCAGGAGGGCAGCGCAGCCGATGGCTATCCATCGGCGAGCATGGCTGACGCACCCGGCGCGGAAAAGCACCGCCGGACGCGCCCGCTGCCCAACTGTCGACAGGCCCTAGACCTCGCGGGCCAGGTAGTGGTCGCGCACGGCGGCGACGAGCCCGGCCACCGCTTCCTCCCGCCCCGGCGTCCAGGGCGCGCGGGCGCGGGCGGCGGCTTCCGCCGCAGCGGCGGCGATGGCGGCAGGGTCGAGATGCGGGAAGCGGCCTTCCCGGTACAGCACGCGGCCATCCACCATGGTCAGCCGCACATCCCGCGCATCGGCCCGCGCCAGCAGCAGGTCCAGCAGCGGCACGGAAGGATCGGCATAGGCGCCGCGCACCCGCGCCAGGTCCACGGCGATGATGTCCGCCGCCAGCCCCGGCGCCAGCGCGCCCACCTGCCCTTGCAGCCCCATCGCCGCGGCGCCCATGCCGGTGGCCATCGCCAGCAGCGTCTCAGCATCGGCCGGGCCGGCGCCGTGCCAGGCGGGCTCGGTGGCCAGCCGCGCGGCCAGGCGCAGCTCCTTCCACAGATCCTCGTCGTCATCCATGGTCTGGCAGTCTGTCCCCACCGCCACCCGCACCCCCGCCGCCCAATAGGCCGCCAGCGGCGCGGTGCCGCAGCCGAGGCGGAGGTTGCTCGCCGGGTTGCGCACCAGCAGGGTGCCGGTTGCCGCCGCCACCGCCACATCGCCCGGCGTCAGATGCGCCGCATGGGCGAGCGAGGTGACGGGGCCGAGCACGCCCAGGCGTTCCAGCCGCGCCAGCGTGCCTTCAGGGTACAGGGCGCGCGCGGCGGCGGCCTGCGCCACGCTTTCCAGCGCATGCAGGTGGATCGGCGCGCCGCGCGACCGTGCCGCCTGCGCCAGCCCGGCGAACAGCGCGTCGCTGACCCATTGCGGGCCGGCCGGCGCGAAGGCCAGGCGGAGCCGGCCATGCGCGGGCAGGCGTGCCGCCAGATCGTCGAACAGCGCCGCCGCTTCCGCCGCCGTCGCCGCGAAGACCGGCGGATCGGCCTGCCCGACCAGCGCCTGCAGCGCCGTCGGCAGGCCGTCGACGAAGCCGGGCTGGGCCTCTGCCGGGAAGACCAGGCCGGCACGGTCCTGCGCGCCGATGCCCACCAGGGCGCGCACCCCCGCCGCGTCATAGGCCGCAATGGTGCGCGCCAGATCGTCCGGCTGCCGCCCGGCCTCGCCCCAGGTGCTGTTGGCGTGGATGGTGGCGGTGACGCCGGAGGCCAGCATCTGCATCGCCGCGAGCGGCACCATCGCCGCCGGATCCAGCCAGCCGCGCCGGCGCTTGGTGGTCTGCCAGGCCTCCAGGATCATGTCCGGGAAGCCGAGCTGCAGCTGCGTCAGCCCGCGCCCGTGCTGGTGCGCGTTCACCAGCCCCGGCATCAGCATGCAGCCCGCCAGGTGCAGCCGCGCCGCGCCCGGCGCCCTTTCGGCCAGCGTCGCCGCCGGGCCGATGGCGGCGATGCGCCCACCTTCCACCAGCACCCCCTGCCCTTCCCGCGCCCGGCTGTCGGCGGCTCCGACGATCAGCGCCTCGGCCGTCAGGATGGTGCCCGTTCCGCTCATCGGAGATCTCCATGAACCCAGTTGATGCCGAAGCCGCAGCGCTTGCCCTGGCCGCCGGCTACCTCGATGCGATCCGCGCCGGCAGCCTGGACGACCCCGGCGTCACCCGCGCCTCCTACGGCGAAGGCGAGCGCCTGGCCCACCGCCTGGCGCGGGAGGCCGCGGAAAGCCTGGGGCTGGAGGTGGCGGTGGACCCGATCGGCACCCTGTCCATGACGCTGCCCGGCGAGGATCGCGCCTTGCCGGCGGGGATCATCGGCAGCCATGCGGACAGCGTGCCGCATGGCGGCAATTTCGATGGCGCGGCGGGGGTGGCGATGGGGCTGGCGGTGGCGGCGCGGCTGCGCCATCTCGACCGCCGCCTGGCCCGGGACCTGACCGTGCTGGCGATCCGGGCGGAGGAGATGGTCTGGTTCCCCGCCAACTACCTGGGCAGCCGCGCCGCCTTCGGCCTGCTGCCGCCGGCGGCTCCCGACACCCTTCGGCGCAGCGACAGCGGCCGGACGCTCGCCGAGCACATGGCGGAGGAGGGCTTCGACCCCGACTTCATCCGCCAGGGCCGCGCCAGCCTGCACCCCGCGCGCATCGCCTGGTTCCTGGAGCCGCATATCGAACAGGGGCCGCTGCTGGTGGAGGCCGGGGTTCCGGCCGGCATCGTCACCGGCATCCGCGGGTCGCTGCGGCATCGGAACTGCCGCGCGATCGGGCAGGATGCCCATGCGGGAGGCGCGCCGCGGCGCCATCGTCGCGACGCCGTGATCGCCGCCTCGCGCCTGGTGGCCGGGCTGGATGCATTCTGGACGGCGGAGGAGGCGGCGGGCACCGACCTGGTCTGCACCATCGGCGAGTTCTTCACCGACCCCACCCGCCACGCCCCCACCCGCGTGCCGGGCGAGGTGCGCTTCACCCTGGATATCCGCAGCGCGGAGCCCGCCGCGCTGCTGCGCGCCGAAGCCTGGCTGGCCGGGGCGGCGGCGTCCGCCCTGGCGCGGCAACGGGTGGAGATCGACTACGGCCCGGCGCTGCACGTACCGCCCGCCGCGATGGATGCCGGGCTGCGCGCGGCGCTGGCGGCCGCGGCGGCGGAGGCCGGCATTCCCACCCTGCAGATAGCCTCCGGCGGCGGGCATGATTGCGTGACCTTCGCGGGCCAGGGCGTGCCCTCCGCCATGCTGTTCATCCGCAACGAGGGTGGCAGCCACAACCCCGATGAGGCGATGGCGATGGCGGATTTCGCCGCCGCCTTCCGCATCGCCGCGGGCGCGGTGGAGCGCTTCGGCTGAACGCTCCACCGTGCATTGCGGCCGGCCTGCTTCGCCGGCCGAGCGGCCGCCCGTCACGCCTTTGGCGTGCCTCTGCCACGGCTGAGGGCTAATTGATGGTGAAGCCGCGCGCGGCGCCCACCGTGCCGTTCCAGGTCCGGGTGCACTGCGCCCAGACGCGGTTGCAGGTGTCGCGCCAGGTCGGCAGGATCACCGCGCCCACCGCATCGCGCACCAGCGCGGCATCGGCCTCGCTCACCGCCACCAGCGTGTTGCGGAACGGCTTGTGTTCCGTGCAGGCGCCGCCGGTGGAGCAGGACAGCGCATCGCCGTTGGAATTGCTGGCGAGGTTCCACATGGAATCCTCCATGCGGCGGAATTCCCGCGTCAGCGCCGCCTGCTGCTCGGGCGAGAAGCGGCGCCAGGCGGCCAGCGTCATGAAATGGCCCTGCACGGCGCCGGACAGGCCCAGCGGCAGGATGTGCGTGGTCACTTCCGGCCAGTTGCCGGTGTTGCCGGAGGTGGCGGAGGTGATGGCGCAGCTGGTCACGCCGCGCTGCAGCGCCGGATACACCTCGCTGAACTGCAGCGTCACCGGGGTCGCGCCCAGGTTCTGCAGCAGCGCCGACATGGTCGGCGTGAAGGACCGCACCTTCAGCCCGCGCAGGTCGCGGACCGAGGTGATGGGCGCGTTGCAGTAGATGATCTGCGGGCCGAAGGGCCACAGCGTCATCACCTTGGCGCCGAAGCGCTGCTGCAGGCGCGCATCGAAGGCTTCCCGGTAGCTCTCCACCGCCTGGCGCAGCTGCGGCACGGTGGTGGAGACGCCGATCAGGTCCAGACCCTCGAAGAAGGGATCGTCGCGCGCGACCATGCCGATCTGCACGCTCATCACGTCGAAGGTGTTGGAGCGCAGCAGGCGCAGGCTGTCCGCGGCCTGGATGCCGAGCACGTCCAGCGGGTTGTAGTTCACCGCCAGGGGGGTGCCGCTGGCCGCCGCAAGCCCGGCGAAGAAGGGCCGCTCCACCCCGTCCACATGCTTGGTGTTCTGGCTGAAATTGCCCGCCACGCGCAGCGGGATCGGCGCCTGCGCCTGGGCCTGCGCGCCGAGACCCAGGGCAAGGGCGGCGGCGGACAGGCCGATGGCAAGGCGGCGTGGAAGGAAACCCATGGACACTCTCCTGGAGGCGTTTGCGCCGCGAAACTTTGCAAGTTCCGGGCCAGCGGCATGAAGGTTGCTTCCCGGGCTGCTGCCGATGTTGCTTCCGCGCAGCGCGGCAGGGGAGTTGGGCATGCGTCGTGATCTCGTCGGCTATGGCTTCGATCCGCCGCGCCTCGCCTGGCCCGGCGGCGCGCTGCTCGCCGTCTCGCTCGTGGTGAATTACGAGGAAGGGGCGGAGATGGCGGTGGAGGCGGGCGATGCGGAAAACGAGCGCATCGGCGAGGTCATCAGCGTGGTGCCGCCCGGCCGGCGCGACCTCGGCCAGGAACAGATCTTCGGCTACGGCCTGCGCGCCGGGCTGCCGCGATTCCTGGACGCCTTCGACCGCCACGGGGTGAAGGCCAGCTTCTTCCTGTGCGGCCGCGCCGTGGAACGCACGCCGGCGCTGGCGGCGGAGGTCACGCGGCGCGGGCATGAGGCGGCGAACCATGGCTGGGTCTGGCGCCCGCATGCGGACTACGCGACCGAGGCGGAGGAGGAAGCGGCCCTGCTGCGCAGCAGCGCCGCGATCGAGGCCGCGACGGGCGAAAGGCCGGTCGGCTTCTTCTGCCGCGGCAGCGCCTCCGCCTGGACGCGATCGCTGCTGGCGAAGCATGGCTACCGCTATGACAGCAACGCCTTCGATGACGACCTGCCCTATTGGGATTCGGGGATGCTCGTGCTGCCCTATGCGCTGGACTGCAACGACATGAAGTTCTTCCACCCGAACGGCTTCGTGCTGCCCGACCAGTTCGTGGCCTATGCGGAAGCGGCGATGGACCAGCTGATCGAGGAAGGCGCGCGTGGCGTGCCGAAGCTGCTCAATATCGGCCTGCACCTGCGCATCTGCGGCCGCCCCGCCCGCTTCCGCGCCGTGGAGGGCATCCTGCGCGCCCTGAAGCTGCGCGGCGACGCGGTCTGGGTGGCCAGGCGGCGCGACATCGCCGAGCACCTGCACCGCACCCTGCCGAAGCCGGAGACCGCCACGCCATGATCACCATCGACAACCAGCAGGTCTTCACCGAAACCTCGGAACTGGTGGACCCGGCGCATACCGCGCTGGTGGTGATCGACCCGCAGAATGATTTCTGCGCGGAAGGCGGCATCTTCGCCCGCACCGGCAAGGACATGTCCACCTTCCCCGCCGCCATCCGCGCCTGCGCCCGGCTGGTGGACAGCGCGCGCGCCGCCGGCGTGCGGGTGATCTTCATCCAGAACCAGAAGCTGCCCAACGGCCGCTCCACCTCGCCCGCCTGGCTGCGCTTCCTGACGGTGCGCAACGGCATCACGGAGGAGCCGGAGGTGTGCCTGGCCGGCAGCTGGGGCGCGGAGTTCGTGCCGGCGCTGCAACCCACGGCCAGCGACATCGTGGTGCAGAAATGGCGCAGCTCCGCCTTCGTCGGCACCAACCTCGACATGCTGCTGCGCGTCAACGGCATCCGCACCGTGGTGTGCTGCGGCTTCATCACCCAGGGCTGCGTCGAATCCACCGCGCGCGATGCCGGCTTCTACGACTACTACCCGGTGGTGGTGGAGGATGCGGTCGCCAATCACGACCCCGCGTTGCACGAAGCCTCCCTGCTGGTGCAGCGCAGCCGCTACGACGTGATGCCAAGCGCGGAGATCCTGCCGATCTGGGAAGCCCGCGCACCGCAGCTTTCGCGAAACGCCTGACCGGATCAGGCGACTAGGTAGCCGCCCGGAGTCCCACCCGCCGCATCGCTGCCCCAATTGCCGCTCCGCCTGCCGGGCACCACCACCCCGGCGGCGCGGATGAGGAGGGGCAGCAGATGCGAAACCCGACAACGCGGCACGCCCTGCGGGCGCTGCTGGGCGGCGTCGTCGGCCTCGGCCTGGGCAGCACGGCCCTGGCGCAGGGCGGTGCCGCGTCGGACGAGACCCGGGCCCGTTTCGAAGCCGGCTTCCGTGCCGGCATCGCCGATGAGCGCCGCCGGCAGGGTCCTGGCGCAGGCTGGAACGAAGCTGCGCAGGGCCAGGCGATGCGGCGCCTGGAGCGGGCGCGCATCCTGCTGCGGGAAGCGCTCGTCGCGCTGCAGGAGGCCCCCCTCACCGAAAGCCGGCGGCGGGCCATCGCCCAGGCGCGGGAAGCGGCGCGGGAAGCGCTGATCCACACCCAGAACGCCGTCACCTGGATGCCGCGCGGCGGGTCCGGGTCCAACCACGGCGCGACACCGCGGCGCATGCCACCGGGCGCGCTCGAGCATGGCTGGGGCGAGCGCGCCTCCGGCGGCCCCCGGGGTTGAGGTGCGACGCCGGCAAGCGGCCGACGAGAACAGGAAGGAAGCCAAGCCATGAAACGCAACCTGATCGTCCCGGCGCTGCTCGCGCTGGGTTTTGCCGGCGGCGCGCTGCCCGCCGGCGCCTTTGCCCAGGGCCCGTCCCAGGGGGAGGATTGGCGCGGCCAGGGCATGGCCAGCCCGTCCCGCCCCGCCGATGCGCGCCGAGCCTATGAACGCTACCTGCGGCAGTTGCACGACGATCTGATCCGCGACCAGGACGCCCGCTCCGCCCGCGGCGACAGCGCCCGCCAGGGCGGCGGCCAGGCGGGGGGGGCCTCCTCCGGCAGTCCGCCGGGTTGGGAGCAATCGGGCTGGGAGCAATCGGCCTGGCAGCAATTCGCCCGCGGCTACCGGGCGGGCCGCGCGGCGGAACGACGCTCCGGCGGCGGGAGCGCTGGCCGCGAAAGCCGGTCCGGCCCGCGCGCCGGCGCGGATCGGGCCTCGGCCGGCGGCCGGCGGGAAGGCTTCTTCGTGATCCCGAATGCCTATCCGCCGGGCGTGCCCTTCCAGCGCGCCGTCATCGTGCCGGACCGTTCCCGCGCGATGGATAGCCTGCTGGCCGCAGCGCAGAACATCCGCGTGGCGATCCAGGCGCTGGCGCGCCAGCCCGCGGGCGATGGCCGCGACCAGGCGATCGCGGAAATGCAGGACGCGCTGCTGGAGACGCAGCAGGCGATGCTGCGCATCCCTGCCGAGCTGCGCTGACGCCCCCTTTCACACCAGGAGAACATCCCATGCGACACAGCCGAACCAACGCCCTCACCCTGACCCTCGCCGCCGCGCTGCTCGGCGGCACGGCCCTGGCGCCGGCGCCGGCCGCGGCCCAGCGGGGAGAGATCAGCGAGCGCGGCCGCTTCATGACCTCCCCCACCGAGGGCACCTACTATCGCCGTGGCGAGGATCAGCGCCTGTCCGCGCCCTGGGGCGGCCCCGGGCCGGACCCGATGGCGCGCCGCAACAGCGGCGACACCTGGTTCGACAGCAGCGGCCGCCAGGGCATCGACGCCTTCGACGACGGCTACCGCGCCGGGCGCGAGGATGAGCGGCGCTGGCGTGACCGGTCTTCCGGGATGTCGGAGGCGCGCAACGAGCGCGCTGCGATGGAATTCCTCGACCATGCCCGCATGCAGATCGACCGCGGCAATCTGCGCGAGGCCTGGGTGGCGCTCGGCCAGGCGGAAACGCGGCTGCTGACGCGCGCGGTGCCGGAAGGCAGCGCCGGGGAAGCTGCGACGGGTGCGGCCATCGGTGCCATCCGCTCCGCCCGCCGGGCGCTGGAGGACCGCGAGGCGGATCGTGCCCGCTGGCGCACGGCGCGCGCCATGGAGCTGGCGGCGCGCGGGCAGGTCGTCGGCAGCAACACCGCCGGCTCGCGGGTGAATCCGGCGGGCGAAGGGGGCCGTGGCCAGCCGCAGGCCTCCGGCGATCGGAACAGCGGCAACTGGAACACCGGCAGCAACTGAGGCCACGCCCTCGGACGGCGACGACAGGACACGGGAGACAGAGATGGAACGCACGCGGATGATGATGATGCCGGCGCTCGGCCTGGCGCTGGCGCTGGGCACCGGCGCGCCGGCGCTGGCCCAGGGCGGCGATCAGGGCAGGCAGGGCGAGCGCGGCGCCGGCGCGGTGCTGGACCGCTACGACCCCTATGCGGCGGGCTACCGGATGGGCCGCGAGGCGGAGCGCCGGCGCAGCATGCAGGGCGGCCAGATGAGCGGCCAGATGAGCGGCCAGATGAGCGGCCAGATGGGTGACCGCATGGGCGGCCAGATGGGCGGCAGCCGGCAGGCCTCGACGCGGGATGGCCGCGACACCGGGCTGCTGATCCTGATGCTGGAGCGCGACCGCACCCAGCAGATGCTGCGCGACGTGCGGGAGCCGTTGCAGCAGGCCCGCCAGGCCCTGCAGCAGGGCGACACGCAGCGCGCCCAGCAGGCGCTGGAGCAGGCGGATCGCGCCATGCGCCAGGACGACGCGCTGCGCAGCCGCCAGCAGGTTGAAATGGCCATCGAGCAGGCCGAGGAGGCGCTGCGCGAGGGTGACCGGCGCGGCGCACGCCAGGCGCTGCGCCAGGCCCGCCAGGCAATCCGCGGCGACAGCGCCAGCGGCGGCAGCCAGGGCAGCGGCGGCCAGGCCAGCGGCAGCCAGGGCAGCAGCAGCCAGGGCAGCAGCAGCCAGGGCAGCAGTGGTGGCCAGGCCAGCAGCGGCCAGGGCAACCAGGGCAACGGCGAGGCCACCGGCTCGGGCAGCGACTCCCCCGCCGGCTCCGGCGGCGGGTCCTCCAGCGACTCGGAGTCCTCCAGCGGCTCGGAGTCCGGCAGCAGCGAGGGCTCCGGCAGCGGCAACGATTAGCCAGCCAGGCGCGGCCCCGACCGGGGCCGCGCCTTCGACAACGACGTGCTGTGGCCGCAACCCAACGGAGGAGAACGACATGCGCATCATCACCACCCTGCTGCCCGTCGCGCTGGCCCTGACGCTGGGCGCCGCGCTGCCTGCCGCCGCGCAGCCGGACAACCGCGGCTGGGCCCAGGACCGCGGCTGGAACGACCGGGACAGGAACGACCGCGACGACCGCGCCTGGAACAACCGGGGCTGGAACGACCGCGACGAGCGCGGCCGGGGCAGCCGCGGCTGGAACGAGGGCCGCCGCGAGGATCGCGGCTGGTTCGAGGATCGGGAGCGCGAGGCGCGCGACCGCTACGATCGCGGCTACCAGCAGGGACGCATGGATGAGCGGCGCGAGCGCAGGCGCGGCGAGGGCTATCGCGACGATGGCGAGCGCGACGACGGCTGGTTCGGCGGCGACGGCCTGTTCGGTGGCGATGGCCTGTTCGACTGAGCAGGGTGGCGCCGGCCCTGGCGGCTGTCCGGCGTTGCCACAGGCGGCGCCTCCCCGCCCGGGCCGGGCGGGGCGCATGCGCGGCCTCGGCCACTGAAGGCGGCGCCGGGTTCGGCGATCCTGGGCCGAGGGGCGATGCGGCCATCGCGATCGATGGTATGACACCGCCCCCACCCAGATCGCCCGACCCGCAAGGACGCTGCCATGGCGCTGCCCGAGATCCTCGAAGCCGATGCAACCGGCGAGGTCGCGGCGACCTATGGCGCGCTGCGCCAGGCGCTCGGCATTCCGCTGGTCAACCTGATCTGGCGCCATTTCGCCGCCCTTCCCGGGGTGCTGCCCTGGGCCTGGGCGGCGCTGCGCCCAGTGGCGCAGGCGCAGGCGCTGCGCGAGGGCACCGCGCGGATGGAAGCGCGCATCGCCGCCCTGGCCGGGCCGGGGCTGGCGGTGCTGCCGGTGCTGGTGCCGGCGCAGATGGCGGTGACGGAGCTCTACAACCGCGGCAACGGCCTCAACCTGCAACTGCTGACGGCGCTACGCCAGGCGGTGACCGGCGCGCCCTGCGGCGGCGGCCCTGCCCTGCCGCAGGCCGCGCCGCTGGCGATGCTGCCGCCGGTCCCGCCCATGCCGCGCCTGGAGGTGCTGGAGGCCGCGACGCGGGCGGAGGTGCTGGCGCTCGCCGCGCTGCATGGCGAAGGCGCCGCGGCCGCGGTGCCCAGCCTGTACCGGCACCTGGCCCTGTGGCCTGCGGTGCTGCCGCCGCTGTACGCCGCGCTGGCGCCGATGGCGGCTTCCGGGCTGATCGCCGCGGGGCGCGCGGCGCTGGTGGCGGAGGCCTCGGCCACCGCCGGGCTGCTGCTGCCGGCGCTGCGCCCGCCCGGCGCCTTCCCCGCCGAGCAGCGCGCGGCGACGCTGGCGGCGCTGGAGACCTTCACCGGCCGCATCATCGCCGAACTCGGCACGGTGGGGCTGCTGCTGCGGGCGCGCGCCGCCGCCTGACGCGGCCTCAATCCTCGCCGGCCAGGATCGCGGCCAGGCCCTCGCGGTAGCTCGGGTGGCGCCAGGCCAGGTGCAGCGCCGCCTTGGTCGCCGCATTCGCAACAAGCCGGTTCTCCGCCCAGAAGGACAGTGCCATGGGCGACATCGCCGCGCATGCCTGCTCGAAGGGCACCGCCGGCGGCGGTGCCACGCCCAGCAGCCGCGCCGCCTCCGCCACCACCTCCGCATTCGGCGCCGGCACATCGTCCACCAGGTGCAGCACCCGCACGCCCTGCCCCGCCCCTTGCCTTCCCCCCTGGCCCACCTGGCGCGCGGCCGCGAGCACGGCCAGCGCGATGTCGTCGCGGTGGATGCGGCTGAAGGCGTGGCCAGGCTTGGCGATGCGCCGCGCAGTGCCGGCGCGCAACTCGTCCAGCGCGCTCCGGCCGGGGCCGTAGATGCCGCCGACGCGGAACAGGTCCAGCGCCGCCCCGGCCGCCCCGGCCGCCACCCGCCAGGCAGCTTCCGCCTGCAGCCGGGCGACGGAGCGCGGCTGGCCCGGCGCCGGCGGCGTCGCCTCCTCCACCCAGCCGCCGGCGCGGTCGCCATAGACGCCCGTGGTGGACAGGTAGCCGATCCAGCGCAGCCCGGGCGCCGCCGCCAGCGCCGCGCCATGCCGCGCCAGCACCGGGTCGCCCGCCGCATCGGGCGCCGCGGTCACGACGAGATGCGTCGCCGCGGCGATCGCCGCCCCGGCCTCCGCGAAGCGCAGCACCGCGACACCCGGCGGCGCCTGCACCCGGGCCGGGTCCCGCGTCGTGCCCGCCACCACGAAGCCTGCTGCCACCGCCTCCGCTGCGATCGCCGCCCCGGCATAGCCGAGCCCTGCCACCACCATCCGCATCGCCACCGATCCCCCCTTCGCTCACCAGCCTGCAACTGGCGCCGATGAGGGACGATGGTTAGGATCGCCGCGCATGCGAAACCAGACCCGCCCCGCCCTTCTCGGTGCCTGCGCCGCCGCAGCCCTCGCGGTGATGGGCGCGGGCGGCTGGCTGGCGATCGCCCCGCGCGCGGCGCAGACGGCGCAGGCCGGCGTCGCCGCGGGCGCGGCGAACCGCCTTGCCGAAGGGCCGGAATTCGAACGCTGCGTCGCCCTCCTGCGGCAGGACCCGGAAGCCGCCCGCGCCCATGCCACGGCGTGGGAGGCGGAGGGTGGCGGCGAGGGGGCGCGGCATTGCCACGCCTTGGCGCTGCTGGCGATGGGCGAGCCGGCACGCGCAGCGCAGCGGCTGGAGACGCTGGCCAACCGCTCGGAAGCCGCCAGCGCGGCCCGCGCCGCGGTCTATGCCCAGGCCACCCAGGCCTGGCTGATGGCGGGCGACGCCAACCGGGCCTATGGCGCCGCAACCCTGGCGCTGACCCTGGCGCCGGAGGATGACGAGCTGCTGGTGGACCGCGCCGTGGCGCTGGGCATTCTGGGCCGGTACCGGGAAGCCATCCAGGATCTGGACCGGGCGCTGGGCATCGAGGCCGGCAGGGCGGAGACGCTGGTCTTCCGCGCCGCCGCGCATCGCCACCTGGACCAGGTGGAGCAGGCGGCGCGCGACATCGACCGCGCCCTGGCGCTGGACCCGCTGAATGCGGAGGCGCTGCTGGAACGCGGCATCCTCCGCCAATTGCGCGGCGACAGCACCGGCGCGCGCGAGGATTGGGAAAGGGCGATCCAGCTGGCCCCCAATTCCGCCACCGCCGACCTCGCCGCGCAGAACCTCGCCCTGAACGAGGCCGGGCCGGCACGTCGCTGAGCATTGCCGGACCGCAATCCGACGCCGATAAAACGCCCTGATAGGAAGGGCTTATCCTGCTCCGGCTGGATCACCCGCCGAATCCGGCGGCTTGCACCGGCCGCCTGGCCTCCCTAACGTTTCCCGCAACCTGGGATTTGTCACGAACCAGGACCAAGGGAGGACAGGCCAATGACGGACCGGCTGAACACCAAGGGCATTCCCGCCTCGCGCAGGCTTCTGCTGGGCGGGCTCGGCGCCGGCATGGCCGGGCTCGCCGCCCCCGGCCTGCTGCGGGCGCAAGCCGCCTTCCCCGGCGACCGCCCGATCCAGATCATCGTGCCCTTCCCGCCTGGCGGCGGCACCGACATCAACCTGCGCGCCATGACCACGCACTTCGCGCGGCACCTGCCGGGCGCGCGCTTCGTCATCGTCAACCGCCCCGGCGCCGGGGCCGAGATCGGCTACACCGTGGCGGCGACGGCGGAGCCGGATGGCCACACCATCGGCACCATCATCACCCCCAGCCTGCAGACCATCACCATCGAGCGCCAGCCGCGCTACAAGCTGGAGGATTTCGCCTATCTCGGCACCATCGTGGAGGATCCGGGCGGGCTGCACGTGGCCGCCAGCAGCCCCTGGCGCAGCGTCGCGGACCTCGTCGCCCATGCCAAGGCCCATCCCGGCGCGGTCGCCGTCGGCACCGCCGGCATCGGCTCGGACGACCACCTGCTGATGATCGGCCTGGCGCGCGCCGCCGGCATCCGCCTGAACCACATCCCCTATGCCGGCCAGGCCCCCACCGTGACGGCGCTGATCGCCGGCCACATCCAGGTCGCCTCGATGAACATGGGGGAGAGCGTGGCGCTGATCCGGGAAGGCCAGGTCCGCCCGCTGGCCTCCGCCGGGCCGGATCGCTTCCCGATGACGCCGGGCGTGCCGACCTTCCGCGAGGCCGGCTACGCGCTGGACACCGGCGTGGTGCGCAGCCTGGTGGTGCCCGCCGCGACCCCGGCGCCGATCCGCGAGAAGCTGGCGGAGGTGATCGCCGCCACCATGCGCGACCCGGCCTGGATCGCGGAGGCGCAGCGCCTGTTCATCCCGCTGCGCTACCGCAGCCCGGAGGAGACCCGCGCCATCGTCTTCCGCGAAGCTGCGGCGCTGCGCCAGCTCTGGCAGCAGCAGCCCTGGCGCGATGCCTGAGGAGAAGCCCATGCCGCGCCTGATCGACCTTTCCACACCCGTGCGCACCGGGCATTTCCGCTGGGCGGTCGATAGGCGGCTGGCCAAGGCGCATGACACCGGCGCGGGCCAGGCCACCTGGGCCGGCTGGAACGTGCACGGCTTCACCCACATGGACAGCCCGCGCCATGTGGACCCCGAGGGCTTCACCACGGATGCCATCACGCTGGACATGACGGTGGGGCCGGGCGCGGTGCTGGATGTCTCCGACGTGCCGGCCAACACGCCGATTGCGGTGGAGCGCCTTGCGGCGGCGGGCGCGCATCTGCGGCGCGGCGACTTCGCGCTGATCCGCACCCGCTGGGACGAGCGCGCCAGCCTGGACACGCCGGATTTCTGGCTCAACGCGCCCTGGATGACGGCCGAGGGCTCGATCTGGCTGCGCGAGCAGGGCGTGAAGGCGGTGGGCTTCGACTTCCCGCAGGACCACTGCATCCGCTTCTTCCTGACCGGGGAGAAGCGGCCGCCGCTGCCGGAACATGTCACCCACTACCACCTGCTGGCGCGCGGCGTGATCATGTTCGAATACCTCTGCAACATGGGCGCCCTGACCCAGCCGCGGAACCAGGTGGTGGGCCTGCCGGTGAAGCTGCCGGATGCCGATGGCGCGCCGGCCCGCGTCATCGCCATGGAGGAGGCGCCATGACGGGCCAGGCAGCACTGGTCACCGGCGGCGGGTCCGGCATCGGCGCCGCCATCGCCGCCCGGCTGGCGCGCGACGGCGCCGCGGTGCTGGTGGCGGATCTGAACGCCGAAGCGGCCGAACGGGTCGCCGCCGGCATCACCCGGGCCGGCGGCCGCGCCCTGCCCTTCACCCTGGATGTGGCCGAACCGGCCCAGGCCGCGGCCGCGGTGGCGGCGGCGGAGCAGGCCTTCGGCCGGCTGCGCCTCGCCATCTGCAATGCCGGCATCACCGATCGCGTGCCGGTGCTGGAACTGGAATTGGCGGCCTTCGAGCGCGTGCTGCGCACCAACCTGGTGGGCTGCTTCGTCTCGGCGCAGGCGGCGGCCCGCGCCATGGCGCGGAAGCCGGAGCCGGGCGGGCATATCGTCACCGTCTCCTCCGTCTCCGGCCAGTTCGGCGGCACCGGCCGCGCCGCCTATGGCGCCAGCAAGGGCGGGATCGAGACGCTGACCAAGGTGCTGGCGGTGGAACTCGCCGCCCATGGCATCCTGGTGAACGGCGTGGCACCGGGGCCGACGCAGATCGCCCGCACCGCGCATGGCCCGCGCCAGCGCGCCGCCTTCCTGGATCGGATGGCGATCAAGCGCTACGCGACGCCGGAGGAGGTCGCCGGCGCGGTGGCCTTCCTCTGCGGTCCGGATGCGGGATTTCTCGCCGGGCACATCGTCAATGTCGATGGCGGCTTTGCGGCGGCCGGGGTGATGTACGACCCGGCGGAGGGCGCCTGAGCCGCCCCTGCCTCAGCGATCCCGGATCAGAAATCCAGGTCCTCGTAATGCGGCGGCGGCGTCACCCCGGTGACGCGGTCGCCGAGCAGCGGGCGGAAGCTGGGGCGGGACTTCACCCGCGCATACCAATCCTTCGCCGCATCCGAGATGCTCCAGTCCACATCGCCGATATAGTCCAGCGTGGACAGCTGCGCCGCGGCCGCCAGATCCGCCAGGCCCAGCTGCGGCCCGGCCAGCCAGGCCCGCGTCTCCGCCAGCCAGCCGATATATTCCAGATGCGGCTTGAGATTCGCATAGCCGGCGCGGATCGCCGCGGCGTCCGGATTGCCGCGGCCCAGCAGCCGCTTCATCTGCTTCTCGAACACCAGGTTGCGCGTGACCTCGGCGTGGAACTTGTGATCGAACCAGGCGACCAGCCGCCGCACCTCCGCCCTTTCGCCAAGCGTGCGGCCCAGCAGGGGAATGTCCGGATAGGCTTCGTCCAGATATTCGCAGATCGCATAGGAATCCGCGATCGAGAGCCCGTTCGATTCCTGCAGCACCGGCACCGTGCCGGCGGGATTCACCGCCAGGAACTCCTCCCGCCTGTCCCAGACCCGTTCGATGCGCAGGTCGAAGGGAAGCCGCTTCTCGGCCAGCGCAAGCCGGACCTTGCGGGCGAAGGGGGACAGGGGAAGGTGGAAAAGGATCCGCATGCGGGCCTGTATTTGAGACGCCCGACATATGACACGCGGCGCCGGCGCGGCCAACCCGCAGCCGGGGGTTGATACGGTTCAGCCCCGACGCGGCCCCCGATGCGGCGCGGCATCCAGCGCGGCGGCGATCGCCGCCCACATCGGCTTGCGGCGCATCGCCTCGTCATAGGGCAGCGGTCGCGGCGTGGCGCGGTCGCGCCGCCGGTGTTCCGCCAGCCGCCCTTCGCGGATCCAGGAATGCCGGTCCGTCAGCCCCCAGCTCACCACCGCCCGCACCGCCGGCTCGGCCAGCGTCACGTCCAGGAAGCGCCGCACCAGATCCGCCACCCCGGCATCGCGCGGCGCGGCGGCGGCCGGCAGCGCGCGGTCATTCACGTCCAGCTCCGTGATCTCGATGGTCAGGCCCAGCGCCGCGACATCGGCCAGGAAGGCCCGCCATTCCGAGGCCTCGAAGGGCTGCCCGGCATGCAGATGCGCCTGCACGCCCAGCACATGCACCGGCACGCCGGAGGCGCGCAGCGCCCGCAACAGCGTGAGGATGCCGATGCGCCGGCGGCGCGACCAGGCGGTGGCATGTTCCACGCCGAAATCATTGTAGGCCAGCCGGGCCGCGGGGTCCGCCGCATGGGCGATGTGGAAGGCCTGCGCGATATGGTCCGGCCCCAGCCGGTTCAGCAGCCAGGTGCGGCGCAGCCAGTCCGGCCTGCCATGCTCTGGGGCCACCGCCTCGTTCACCACGTCCCAGGTGCCGATGGCGCCGCGCCAGCGCTGCATCGTCTCGTCCACATGCCGGGCGAGGGCCGCCTCGGCGCCGCGCGCGGACAGGTCCGAGACCCAGCGCGGCTCGCTTTCATGCCAGACCAGCGTGTGGCCGCGCAGCGCCATGCGGTTGCGGCGTGCGAAATCCACCAACTGGTCGGCGCGGCGCCAGCGGCGGTTGCCGGCCTGCGGCTCCAGCTCCGCCCATTTCATCTCGTATTCCGCGACCAGCAGGCCGCAATCGGCGCGGAAGGCGGCCATCAGGTCGGCTTCCGCCAGATGCCGGGTGGCCAGGGCGGCGCCGAAGGCCAGGCCCTTCGCCGCCGCCCTGGCGTGCAGCCCGCCACCCGGCGCAGCGGGCGGCGTCACCAGTGGCGGCTGCGCCGCGGCGCAGCCGGGGATCGCCAGGGCCAGCAGCGCGCGGCGGGTGGCCCCGGCGGGGTTCACTCCGCCGCGACGGCCAGCGCGTCTTCCATCGGCTGCGGCAGATACCGGACAAAATCCTTCGGCACGACATGCCAGAAGTTGAGTCGCTCCGCCGCCCAGTCGTTCAGCAGGCGGGCGGCGAAGGGGCTGCCCGTCTCCTCCACATGCCGCGCCACATGGTCGCGCAGCACGCCTTCCCAATGGGCGGATCCGCCGACGCGGCGCCAGCGCAGCGTCTCCGGGTTCACCCGATGCTCGAAGGCGCCATCCGGGTCGTAGAGATAGGCCACGCCACCGGTGAAGCCGGCGCCGAAATTGTCGCCGACCGCGCCGAGGATCACGACGGTGCCGCCCGTCATGTATTCGCAGCCATTGGCGCCGACGCCTTCCACCACCGCCAGCGCGCCGGAATTGCGCACGGCGAAGCGTTCCCCCGCCTGGCCGGCCGCGAACAGCGCCCCGCCGGTCGCGCCATAGAGGCAGGTATTGCCCACGATGGTGTTGTCCTTCCACACCAGGGTGGAGGACGGCGCCGGGCGCACCACGATGGTGCCGCCGGACAGGCCCTTGCCGACATAGTCGTTGGCGTCGCCGAACACTTCCAGCTTCAGGCCGCGCACCGCGAAGGCGCCCAGCGACTGGCCGGCGGAACCGCGCAGCCGCACCGTCAGGTGACCGCGCTGCAGCCCCTCCATGCCGAACTTGCGCACGATCTTGGAGGAGATCTTGGTGCCGATGGCGCGATGCGTGTTCCGGATGTTGTAGGCCAGCTGCATCTTCTCGCCGCGTTCGAACAAGGCCGCGGCGTCGCGGATCATGTCGGCGTCCAGCGTCTCCGGCACCTCGTTGCGGCCCTCGATGGTGCAGTAGGCGGCATGCGCGCCGGCATCGGCCTTCACCAGCAGCGGGTTCAGGTCGAGGTCGTCCAGATCCTCCGCGCCGCGGCTGACCTGGCGCAGCAGGTCGGTGCGGCCAATCACATCCGTCAGCTTGCGGAAGCCGAGTCCGGCGAGAATCTCCCGCACCTCCTCCGCCACGAAGCTGAACAGGTTGATCACCTTCTCCGGCGTGCCGGCGAATTTTTGCCTCAATGCATCGTCCTGGGTGCAGACGCCGACCGGGCACGTGTTGCTATGGCACTGCCGCACCATGATGCAGCCCATGGCGACGAGCGACGCCGTGCCGATGCCGAATTCCTCAGCGCCCAGCATGGCCGCGATCACCACGTCGCGCCCGGTCTTGATGCCGCCATCGGTGCGCAGCTTCACGCGATGCCGCAGACGGTTGAGCATCAGCACCTGATGGGTCTCGGTCAGCCCCATCTCCCAGGGCAGGCCGGCATGCTTGATGGAGGAGACCGGGGAGGCGCCCGTGCCACCGGAATGGCCGGAAACCAGGATCGCATCCGCCTTCGCCTTGGCCACGCCCGCCGCGATGGTGCCGATGCCGCTGCGCGCGACCAGCTTCACGCAGACGGTGGCCTCGGGGTTGATCTGCTTCAGGTCGTAGATGAGCTGCGCCAGATCCTCGATCGAATAGATGTCGTGGTGCGGCGGCGGGCTGATGAGCATCACGCCCGGCGTGGAATGCCGCAGCTTGGCGATCAGCTCCGTCACCTTGAAGCCGGGCAGCTGCCCGCCCTCCCCGGGCTTGGCGCCCTGGGCGACCTTGATCTCGATCTCCTTGCAGTTGTTCAGGTACTCGGCGGTGACACCGAAGCGGCCCGAAGCGATCTGCTTGATGGCGGAATTCGCGTTGTCGCCGTTGCGGCGCGGCCGCGCGCGCACCGGGTCCTCGCCGCCCTCGCCGCTGTCGCTGCGCGCGCCGATGCGGTTCATGGCGATGGAGAGCGTCTCATGCGCTTCCGGCGACAGCGCGCCGAGCGAGATGCCGGGCGCCACCAGCCGCTTGCGGATTTCCGTGATGCTCTCGACCTCCTCGAGCGACACGGCGACCCGTCCCTCGGCGCGGAAATCCAGCAGGTCGCGCAGCGCCACCGGCGGCAGCTTGCGCACGCCCTCCGAGTAGCGCTTGAAGGTCTGGTAGCTGTCCGTCTCCACTGCCTTCTGCAGCGTGTGGATCAGGCTGCCGTCGAAGGCGTGGTTCTCGCCGCGCTTGCGCAGCTTGTAGAGCCCGCCCACCGGCAGCGTCACCGCGTCCGTATCCCACGCCTTGGCATGCAGCGCGAGCACGCGCCGCGCGATGCCGGACAGGCCGATGCCGGAGATGCGCGAGGCAATGCCCGGGAAGAACTCCGCGACCAGCGCCCGCGAAAGGCCGATGGCCTCAAAGTTCATGCCGCCGCGGTAGGACGAAATCACGGAGATGCCCATCTTGGACATCACCTTCAGCAGCCCCTTGTCGACCGCCTTCTTGTAGCGCGCGACGCAGTCCTTCAGCGACAACTCGGGAAAAAGCCCGCGGCGATGCCGGTCCGCGATGCTTTCCTGCGCCAGGTAGGCATTCACCGTGGTCGCGCCCGCGCCGATCAGCACGGCGATGTAGTGCACATCGATGGATTCGGCGCAGCGCAGATTCAGCGAGGTGAAGGTGCGCAGCGAGTTGCGCACCAGATGCGTGTGCACGCCGCCGACCGCCAGGATCATCGGAATGGCGGCGCGCTCGGGCCCCTGCCCTTCATCGGTCAGGATCACATGCGCGCAGCCGCTGCGCACGCCTTCCTCGGCCTCGCGCCGGATGCGCTCGATGGCATGGCGCAGCCCCTGCTCGCCCCCGGCAACCGCGAAGGTGCAGTCCACCACGCAGGCGGTGTCGCCCATATAGGCGCGCATGGCGGCGAATTCCGCGTTGGACAGCACCGGGCTGTCCAGCATCAGCATGTCGCACTGGGTCGGATCCTCGTCGAGGATGTTGCCCAGATTGCCGAGGCGCGTCTTCAGCGACATCACCCGCGTCTCGCGGAGCGAATCGATCGGCGGGTTGGTCACCTGGCTGAAGGACTGGCGGAAATAATGGTGCAGGCCGCGATACTGGCTGGACAGCACGGCGATGGGCGTGTCGTCGCCCATGCTGCCGATCGCCTCGCTGGCTTCCTCCACCATCGGGTGCAGGATCGTCTCCAGCTCCTCCAGCGTGTAGCCCATGGCCAGCTGGCGGCGGCGCAGCGCCTCCCCGGTCAGTTCCGCCTGTTCATCGGCGCCGGCCTTGACGATGGCGTCGATGCGCGTGGTGCGCCGGGTCCAGTCGCCGAAGGGCTTGCGGGCGGACAGCACGTCCTTCAGCTCGCTGTCGCCGTAGAAGCGGCCGGTGGACAGGTCCACGCCGACGCACTGCCCGGGCCCGACGCGGCCCTTCGCGACGATGCGGTCTTCCGCGATCTTCACCATGCCGGTCTCGGAGCCGACGACCAGGATGCCGTCCACGGTGATGGTGTAGCGCATCGGGCGCAGGCCGTTGCGGTCCAGCCCGCCGATCACCCATTTGCCATCGGTCGCCGCGATCGCCGCCGGGCCGTCCCAGGGCTCCATCACCGCGTTGCAGTACAGGAACATCTCCCGGTGCGCATCCGGCATGGTCGCGTTGCTGCCGAGGCTTTCCGGAATCAGCATGGACTTCGCCATCGGCGCGTCGCGGCCGCCGCGCACCAGCAGCTCGAACACATTGTCCAGCGTCGCGGTGTCGGACCCGCCGGCCTGCACCACCGGCTTGATGTCGTCCATGAACGGGTCGAGCAGCGGATGCGCCAGCCGCGTCTCGTGCGACTTCATCCAGTTGACGTTGCCGTGGACGGTGTTGATCTCGCCATTGTGGGCGAGCATGCGGAAGGGCTGCGCCAGGCGCCAGGTCGGGAAGGTGTTGGTCGAGTAGCGCTGATGGTAGATCGCGAAGCGGCTGACGAAGCGCGCATCCAGCAGGTCCGGATAGAACTCCGTCAGGCTCTCCGCCAGGAACATGCCCTTGTAGACGATGGACCGGCAGGACAGGGAGCAGAGATACAGTTCCGGGATCTGCGCCGCGATCGCCTGCTTCTCGATCTTGCGGCGGATCACGAACATGTCGCGCTCATAGGTGTCGTCATCGACGCCGCGCGGATTCCACAGCAGGATCTGCTCGATCTCCGGCCGCGTCGCATTGGCCTTCTCGCCGATGCAGGCGACATCGATCGGCACCTGGCGCCAGGAATAGATGTTGTAGCCGGCGGCCAGCACCTCCGCCTCGACGATCTGCCGGCAGCGTTCCTGTGCGCCGAGATCGGTCTTCGGCAGGAACACCATGCCGACCGCGATGCGCCCCGGCCGCAGCCGGTCGCCGCCGCGCTCCACCACCTCGGCGAAGAAATCCTGCGGGATCTCGACATGAATGCCGGCGCCGTCGCCGGTCTTGCCATCCGCATCCACCGCGCCGCGATGCCACACCGCCTTCAGCGCATCGATGCCGGCCTGCACCACCTTGCGATGCGCCTGGCCGTCGAGCGAGGCGACGAGGCCGACGCCGCAGGCATCATGTTCCGTCAGGTCGATCTGGCCCTCGGACGACAGCAGCGCATGCTGGGCGCGAAAAGCCTCGACGTAGTTCTTCTCCATCGCCGTCACTCCGCCGCCACGGCGAGCGCCGCGGTCTTCTGCTCGATGTAGTGGTGCATGGTCTCGGCCGCGTCGCGCCCGTCGCGGATCGCCCAGACCACCAGGGATGCGCCGCGCACGATGTCGCCGGCGGCGAAGACGCCCGGCAGCGCCGTCATCATGGTGCGGTGGTCCACCTTCAGCGTGCCCCAGCGCGTCACCGGCAGCGCCGGCTCGTTGAAGGCCTTGGGCAGGTCCTCCGGGTCGAAGCCCAGCGCCATGATGACGAGGTCGGCCGGCAGGTCGAAGCTGCTGCCCGGGATCGGCGCCACCTGCTGGCGGCCCGTCGCATCCGGCAGGCCGAGATGCATGCGCTGCGCCCGCACGGCGGTGACTGCGGCATCGCCCAGGAAGGCCTCCGGCGCGCCGAGCCATTCGAAGACAACGCCTTCCTCCTCGGCGTTGTACACCTCCCGCATCGAGCCGGGCATGTTGGCCTTGTCGCGGCGATAGAGGCAGGTGACGGAGGTGGCACCCTGGCGCACCGCGGTGCGGACGCAGTCCATCGCCGTGTCGCCGCCGCCGATCACCACCACGCGCTTGCCGGCGGCGTTCATCGTGCCGCTGGCCATGCCGGGCACATTCTCCCCGAGGCCGGCGCGGTTCGATGCCGTCAGGTAGTCCAGCGCCGGCACGATGCCGGGCAGGCCGATGCCGGGGGCGGCCATGTCGCGCGCCTTGTAGACGCCGGTCGCGATCAGCACCGCGTCATGCTTCACGCGCAGGTCTTCAAGCGTGATGTCTCGGCCCACTGCGACGTTCAGGTGGAACTGGATGCCGCCTTCCTCGAACTGCTTCCAGCGGCGCAGCACCACCTCCTTCTCCAGCTTGAAGTTGGGGATGCCGTAGATCATCAGCCCGCCGACGCGGTCGTAGCGGTCATAGACATGCACCTGGTAGCCGCGCATGCGCAGCCGCTCCGCCGCCGCCAGGCCGCCCGGGCCCGCGCCGATGATGCCCACGCTCTGCGCCAGTTCCCGCCGCGGCTTCGGCGCCTTGACCCAGCCATTCTCCCAGGCGGTGTCCGTGATGTACTTCTCGACCGACCCGATGGTGACGCTGCCGAAATCCTTCTCGATGACGCAGTTGCCCTCGCAGAGCCGGTCCTGCGGGCAGATGCGGCCGCAGATTTCAGGAAAAGTGTTGGTGGCGGCGGCGACCTCATAGGCCTCCTCCAGCCGCCCTTCCGCGGTCAGCTTCAGCCAGTCCGGGATGTTGTTGCTCAGCGGGCAGTGCACCTGGCAGAAGGGCACGCCGCACTGGCTGCAGCGGCTGGATTGCGCCGCCGCGGCCTGGGGCGCGAAATCCTGGTAGATCTCGGCGAAATCCTCGCGGCGCGCCGTGGCCGGCCGCTTGTCCGGCTGGTGCTGGTCGAGGCGCACGAATTGCAGCATCCGATCGGCCATGGCGGCACAACGCTCCACAGGGGGGAAGGCGCGGTGCGGCACCGCGCGGGGGGGGTCCTACACGACCTTCCCACGCGATGCGAGTCCGATTTAGGCAGATAGGACAGCTTTTCTGTCGTTCTATCCTGAAACTTCGACCGCCTGCCTAACAACCCCCACCCAGCCTCGCGCCAAACGGGCCGGATCGGCCCTTCAGGCCGCCACCACATCCCGGCGCCCGCCGCCGGGCCGGTAGCGTCGCAGGTAGCCCGGCACCACCGCCTCCACCGAATGCGGCGCGATGCCGAGCGCGGCCAGGCCGGGCTTGTCGGCTGCCGCCACATTGTCCTTCTGCAGCAGCAGCAACTGGTCGCGGGTCAGCGCCGGGTTGGGCAGCTTTTCCAGGAAGCCGGCCTGCAGCCGCATCAAGCCCATCGGCATCGCCACCATCCGCTTCGGCCGGCGCGTCGTGTCCAGGATGAAGCGCAGCACCTCTGCCATCGTCATCACCCGCGGGCCGCCCAGCTCATAGGTCAGCCCCTGCGCCTGATCCTGCACCAGCGCCGCCATCACCGCATCCGCCACATCCCCCACGAACACCGGCTGGAAGCGGGAGGCGCCGGAGACGACCGGCATGAAGGGCAGCAGCTGCGCCATGGCGGCGAAGCGGTTGAAGAACTGGTCCTCCGGCCCGAACACCACGGAAGGGCGCAGGATGGTGGCGCCCGGAAAGGCCGCCAGCACCGCCGCCTCCCCCTTTGCCTTGCTGCGCGCATACAGGCTTTCGCTGGCCGCATCGGCGCCGATGGCGGAGAGGTGCACCAGCCGCGCCACCCCGGCCGCCGCGGCGGCCTGCGCCACCAGGCCCGGGGCCTCGCCCTGCACCCGGTCGAAATCCCCGGCGCGGCGCTCATGCAGGATGCCCACCAGGTTCACCACCACATCGGCCCCCTGCACGGCACGCGCCAGCGCAGGGGCGTCGGTGACGGAAACCTGCAGCGGCACGATCTGCCCGACCCGGCCCTGGGTGGTCAGGAAGCGGGTGCCGGCCGGGTTGCGGGTGGCCACCCGCACCACATAGCCCTGCGCCGCCAGGCGCTGCACCACGTAGCGGCCGATGAAGCCGGCACCACCGAACACCGTGGCCACCCTGCGATCCTGCCCCACCTGCATGTCACCCGCTCCTCGACCCATCGGTGCCGGACCATATGGGGGCGCCCGGGCGGCGCCAAGCGCGGCGGCGAACTTCCTGTCACGCCAATGCAGGAAACCGTGCGGCCCCCGCTTGACGGGGACCAGCCCCCCCCGTAAATCCCCGCCACGTCACACAGACGCCCCATTGCCCAGGTGGCGGAATTGGTAGACGCGCTGGCTTCAGGTGCCAGTGACCGCAAGGTCGTGAAGGTTCGAGTCCTTTCCTGGGCACCACCGATCGGGATCAGCATGGCGTGGGTTCCACCCTCTTCACCCGGGGCGCCATGATCCGCCTTCACAAGCACGACCTCCCGGACGGCATCGACTTCGGCCCTGCCGTTGCCATCGATACCGAGACCATGGGCCTCGACCCGCGGCGCGACCGGCTTTGCCTCGTGCAGCTTTCCGCCGGCGACGGCACCGCCCATTGCGTGCAGATCCAGCCCACCCGTCTCGGCGGCCATGGCGCGGATTGCCCGAACCTCAAGCGCCTGCTGGCCGACCCGGCGGTGCTGAAGATCTTCCACTTCGCCCGTTTCGACGTCGCCGCGCTGTACAACGCGCTGGGCGTCGTTGTGGCCCCGGTGGTCTGCACCAAGATCGCCTCCAAGCTGGTTCGCACCTATACGGACCGGCACGGGCTGAAGGATCTGTGCCGCGACCTGCTCGGCGTGGATCTGTCCAAGCAGCAGCAATCCAGCGACTGGGGCGCTTCGGAGCTGACGTCGGAGCAGCTGGCCTATGCGGCGTCGGACGTGCTGCACCTGCATGCGCTTTGGGCAAGGCTGAAGGCATTGCTGGAACGCGAGGGCCGCCTGGACATCGCCGAGGCCTGCTACCACTTCCTGCCGATGCGCGGCAGGCTGGACCTTCTCGGCTACGAAGACCCGGACATCTTCGCGCATTAGCAACCAGCAGTGCGGAAAGCTGCCAGAAACTTGACCGCAGCGCAAAGCCGTTTCGGCATCCTGGCGCCGCCTTGGCACGAATCTTGTCCGCCGGGCACCATGGCCGCATCTGCGCGTTGACCCTCCGCTTCGCGAGGCCCATAGAAACGCCGTGAGACTGCCGCCGCCCATCTCCGTCCGCCCCAGCGCCACACCGGGCACGGCCATCCGCGCGCCGGCTCGGCGCATGTTGGCGCCATCCCGCGAACGCCGCGCGCCCAGCGCCGGGCAGTTGGCGCGCCGCCGTATCCTGGTCGCTGTCGCCAAGCGGATGCTGCCGCTGGCGGCCGTGGGCCTGCTGGCCGCCGTGGCGCTCTGGCCGGAATTCGACGGCGCCGCGGAGCGTGGCCGCGTCGCCTTCCGCCGCGTCACCCAGGCGGTGCCGGAGGCGCTGCGCATCGTGGACCCGCGCTACCAGGGCGTGGATGAGCAGAATCGGCCCTATACCGTCACCGCCAGCGTCGCCACCCAGGGTGGAGACGAGGAGGTGGTGGTGCTGGACGCGCCGCGCGCCGACCTGCTGATGGCCGACCAGGCCTGGGTCTATCTGGAATCGCGCAAGGGCCGCTTCGACCGCCCGACCAACAAGCTGGATCTCGCCGGGCAGGTGACGGTGCATCACGACGACGGCACGCAGTTCGTGACCGAGAGCGCGGCCATCGACCTGCGCGCCGGCAATGCCTCCGGCGATGAACCGGTGGCGGCGCAGGGCCCCTTCGGCACGCTGACGGCGCAGGGCTTCCGCCTGTATGAGCGCGGCCAGGTGGTGGTCTTCACCGGCCAGTCCCGTGTGGTGCTGGAGGGCGCACGATGAGTCGCCTTCTGCCCGCCATCCTGCTTCTGGCGGCCCTCGCCCGCCCCGGCGCCGCCCCGGCGCAAAGCCTGGACCTGAACCAGGGCGGGCCGGTGGAGATCACCGCCTCGGATGGCATCGAGTGGCGCCAGCAGGAACAGGTGGTGATCGCCCGTGGCGCCGCCCGCGCGCTGCGCGACGGCGTGGCGGTGGACGCCGACCGGCTGATCGCGCGCTATCGCCCCCGCGGCGGCGCCGGCGCGCAACCCGCCGCCACGCCGGGCGAAAGCCCGCTTTCCGGCGGCGAGATCTGGCGGCTGGAGGCCGAGGGCAGCGTCCGCGTCACCTCCGCCACCGAAACCGCGGAGGGGGAGCGCGCGGTCTATGACATGGACCAGGCGGTGATGGTGCTGTCCGGCCGCGGCCTGTCGCTGACCACGCCGGAACAGCGGATCACGGCGCGCGACAGCCTGGAATACTGGCCCCAGCGCCGCATGGCGGTGGCCCGCGGCAATGCGCTGGTGGTGACCAGCGACAACCGCCGCATCGCCGCGGAAACGCTGGTGGCCTATTTCCTGGACGCCCCGACCGAGGGCGCGCCGGCGCGCGCCCCTGCCCCGGCGCCCGCCCCCGCCCCTGGCGCCCGCCCGCCCATCGCCGGCCTGCCGGGCGCCGACGAGGGCAGCCGGATCGACCGGGTGGAAGCCTATGGCAATGTCGAGATCCGCACGGCGGATGAGGTGGTCCGCGGCGCACGCGGCGTCTACAGCCCGCATACCGGGCTGGCCCGGCTGGTGGGTGGCGTGCGTATCACCCGTGGAGAGAACCAGTTGAACGGCCAGGAAGCCATCGTCAACCTGCGCACCGGCGTCTCGCGCCTTGTCTCCGCGCCCGGGGCGCGGGTGCAGGGGCTGGTGGTGCCGGGCCAGCAGCAGCCGAACCAGGCGGCGGTGCCGCCGGCCGGCCGCCCCGCCCCGCGCAACCCCGGCAGCCCGCCGCCGCGCGGCCAGGCACCCGCCCGATGAACACGCCCGGACGCCCGGACCAGCTGCGGCCCGACCCGGCCCGCGCCGACCAGTCGCGCCCCGATGGACGCCCCGATGGGCGACCGGACATCGCCCGTGGCGGGCCGGTCCGGCTCGCGGCGCAGAACAACGGCCTGGTCGCGACCGGCCTCGGCAAGCGCTACAAGAAGCGGCCGGTGGTGCGCAACGTCTCCATCAACCTGCGGCGGGGGGAGGCGGTGGGCCTGCTCGGCCCCAACGGCGCCGGCAAGACCACCACCTTCTACATGATCACCGGCCTGGTGCAGCCCGATGAGGGCACCGTCACCATGGATGGGCACGACGTCACCTTCCTGCCCATGTACCGCCGCGCCCGCCTCGGCCTCGGCTACCTGCCGCAGGAAGCCTCGATCTTCCGCGGCCTGTCGGTGGAGGACAATATCCGCGCGGCGCTGGAGGTGGTGGAGCCGGTGCGCGACCGGCGGGAGCAGATGCTGGACAGCCTGCTGGCCGAATTCGGCATCGGCCATCTGCGCCGCGCCCCCGCCCTGGCGCTGTCGGGTGGCGAGCGGCGACGCTGCGAGATCGCCCGCGCCCTGGCCACCCAGCCCAGCTACATCCTGCTGGACGAACCCCTGGCCGGCATCGATCCCATCGCGGTGGGCGAGATTCGCGACCTGGTCAAGCACCTGAAGGACCGTGGGATCGGCGTGCTGATCACCGACCACAATGTGCGCGAGACGCTGGAGATCATCGACCGAGCCTACATCCTGCACGAGGGCCAGGTGCTGATGGAGGGCAACCCGCGCGACATCGTCGCGCATGAGGGTGTGCGGCGGGTCTATCTCGGCGAAAGATTTTCGCTCTAGGCTGGCCCGGATGAACAGGGCTGCGCATCGCCGGGTTGGGGATTAGGGGCCGTGGCGCTGGGCCCTCGGCTGGACCTGCGGCAATCGCAGTCGCTGGTGATGACGCCGCAGCTGCGGCAGGCCATCAAGCTGCTGCAGTCCAGCAACGTGGAAGTCACCGCCTTCGTCGAGGAGGAGCTGGAGCGCAACCCGCTGCTGGAGCGCGACGAGCGCCCGGAGCCGCGGACCGCCGCCGATGAACGCGCCCCGGAGGCGGCGCCGGCGGAGCCGCTGGACGCCCATGCCGCCGCCACCTCCACCGACCTGCCGACGGAAGGCGCGGCGCCGCTCGATGCCGATTGGGGCAATGTCTATGACGGCGAGGGCGGCGGCTACGCCGAATCCGGCGGCCGCGGCGGCCGTGCCGATTTCGACGAGAGCCTGTCCGACATCGAGGATCTGGCCGATGGCCGCAAATCCCTGCGCGAGCATCTGGGCGAACAGGTCCGCCTGACCTTCGGCGATGCGCGGGAGAGGCTGATCGCGGCGCAGATGCTGGCGCTGGTGGACCCGGCCGGGCGGCTCGCCATCACCGATGCGCAGATCGCCACCGCCATGGGCTGCCCGGAAGCGCAGGTGGCCGCGGTGCGGGCACGGCTGCAGCGGCTGGATCCCGTCGGCATGTTCTGCCGCGACCTGCGCGAATGCCTGGCGGTGCAGCTGGCGGACCGCAACCGGCTGGACCCCTGCATGGACCGGCTGCTGGACAATCTGGAGATGCTGGCCCGGCGCGACCTGCGTGGGCTGATGCGGGTCTGCGAGGTGGACCAGGAAGACCTGACGGAGATGGTGGCGGAGCTGCGCCGGCTGGACCCCAAGCCGGGGGCAAGCTTCGACGCGCCGCCGGCCATGGCGGTGGTGCCGGACGTGCTGATGCGCCGGATGCCGGATGGCGGCTGGGCGGTGGAGCTGAACCCGGAGACGCTGCCGCGCATCCTGGTCAACCGCGGCTTCCATGCGCGCGCCGTGGTGGGCGCCAAGTCGCGCGACGACAAGGCCTTCATCGCCGACCGCCTGCAATCCGCCACCTGGCTCGTCAAATCGCTGGAGCAGCGGGCCAACACCATCCTGAAGGTGGCCGCCGAGATCGTGCGGCGGCAGGACGGCTTCTTCCGCCACGGAGTCGCGCATCTGCGGCCGCTGATCCTGCGCGACGTTGCCGAATATGTCGCGATGCATGAAAGCACCGTGAGCCGCGTCACCGCCAATAAATACATCGCGACGCCGCGCGGGACCTTCGAGCTTAAGTATTTCTTCACCACTGCCATCGCCGGAACCCTGGGTGGCGAGGCGCATTCGGCCGAGGCGGTGCGTTTCCGCATCCGCGAGATGATCGGCGCCGAAACCTGCGCGGATGTGCTCTCCGACGACGCGATCGTCGAGCGTCTGCGCAAGGAGGGAGTGGACATTGCCCGCCGAACGGTGGCCAAATACCGGGAGGCGCTGCGCATTCCCTCATCGGTGCAGCGCAAGCGGGAGAAGGCCGTCCCGGCCTGATCCGCGGCGCGATTCCGCCGCCTTCCCCCGGGCGCGGCCTTCCCCATAGCGGAGAAGGAGCCAGGCTCTCATGCACATCACTGTCGCAGGCAAGCAGGTCGAAACCGGCGAGGCGCTGAAGACGCATGTCCGGGATGGGTTGAACACGATATCCCGCAAGTATTTCGACCATGCCGTGGAAGCAAACGTCACCTTCAGCCGCGACGCCAAGGGTCATGCCTTTCTCTGCGACATCAACCTGAAGGCCGGCCGCAACCTGTTCCTGCGCGGCGAGGGCGAGGGCGCCGATGCGCATCGCGCCTTCGAGGTGGCGGCGGAACACGTCGCCAAGCGCCTGCGGCGCTACCGCCGCCGCATGAACGACCACGCCCGCAGCCTGGCCGGCGAACGCGAGCCGGAGGTGGCGGAGGTCGCCCGCCAGGTGGTGCTGCGGCAGGAGGAGGAGGAGGAAACGCCCGACCCGATGCTGGAGGATGTCGGCGACAACCCCGCCGTGGTGGCCGAGACCCCGGCCGAGATCCACCGCCTGACGGTGGGCGAGGCGGTGATGCGCATGGATCTGGCGCATGTGCCGGTGCTGATGTTCCGCAACCGCGCGACCAACGGGCTGAACGTGGTCTATCGCCGCGGCGACGGGAATATCGGATGGATCGACCCGAAGACCGCCTGAGGCAGACCCGGCTGAGAACAAGGGCAGCTGCCCGATGCCCCCGTCCGGGTCATCGGGCAGCCAGCCGGTCCAGGTTGCACAGGATGGCCACGGCGCCGGCGACCACCATGACGTCTTCCACCAGGCCGGTCCGCTTCCGGCCATGGCGCCGCATGGTGGCGATGCGTCCGTGCCAGCCGGGGTAGGAAGCGGCGACGGCCGTTGCACCCGCCAGCGCGGCGGCACCCCATCGCTGTCGGCGTGGCGCCAGCGCGGCGCCCGCAATGGCACAGGCGACGAAGCGCGTAGCCAGCCCGACCGGCACGATCCGGTCGGGCGCCGACTTCATCTTGTCGCCGGCCAGTTCGGCCGCCGCCAGGGCCATGCTGCCGCCCACCACCAGCGGATGGCCGAGGAAGGGCGGCCCGCCATGGTCCGCCGGCAGATCGCCGCGCGCGGCGGCCACGGAGACGGCGGCGAGCGGCGTCATACCGCGCTGCCCACCGACCAGGGCCATCAGGAAGGAGGCGAGCATGGCGTGATCCCCGATCAGCTTCCGGGGCAAACTCCCGCCCCGGGCCTGGGTTCCACGACAGGGTGGCGCGGCGCCGGGCGCGGCGGCGCGCTCAATGCACCAGCATCGGCTCCATGTCGTGCTGGCGGATCGCGGCCGCCGCCAGATTTGCGTCAGGCGCCGCGCCGATCGGGGTGCCGTCAGCGGCATGGATCGAAAAGGCCAGCGCGCCGTTCAGCAGCACGGGGCGAAGATAGGCCACCTCATCGGCGCCGAGCCGGGCGAAATCGCGGTTCGACAGGCTGCGCAGGGTAGAACGGCTCAGGTGCATGCGGCCCTCTTCGGCGCCGCCTTCGAAGTCGGACATGGTATTCTCCTTCCGGCGCGGCCGGCATGGCCCGCGCCCTTCAACGCTCGAATCGCTGCCCCGGGACTGCCGGGACAGGCCTCAACCCTCCTTGACGCGTCCCTCGCCCACCTGGCCCACCACCGGGCGCTGCGGACCATTGCCGCGGGTGGCGATCTGGATGGTCTTGACCCGCACCTCCGGCACCGGGCGGCGCAGATCCACATGCAGCAGGCCATTGTCCAGCCAGGCGCCTTCCACCTCGATGCCTTCGGCCAGCACGAAGGCGCGCTGGAACTGCCGCGCGGCGATGCCGCGATGCAGGAAGATCCGCCCCTCCGAATCATCCCGCTGGCGGCCACGAATCACCAGCTGGTTGTCCTCCTGCGTGATCTGCAGGTCGTCCATCGAGAAGCCGGCAACCGCCAGCGTGATGCGCAGCCGCGTCTCGGCTGTCTGCTCGATGTTGTAGGGGGGGTAGCCGTCGGCGCTTTTCTGCACCCGGTCGAGCATCTGCTCGAGATGGTCGAAGCCGAGGAACAGCGGCGAGCCGAACAGGGATGAACGCGACATTCGTTTAACGGTGCCTCCTCGCTCAGGAGCGAAGCCGAGTGGTGCGGGGCCCGAAGGCACCCCGCGAGACGCAATTTTGGCGGTGGCGCGGGCGGTTGCAAGGGGGGCAAGGTCGCGGCCGCCGATGCGGGGAGCGTTGCCAAGGGGGTGGTTCGGCTCTACCTCTCCCGCCCCTGATGCGCCCCCGATGGCCGCGCCCCTCCGGCCGAGCGACCGATATGACCCCCGAACCCGACCTGCTGCCCATCCTGTTCGTCCCCGACCCCCGGCTGCGCGCCAAGGCCAAGCCCGTCGCGGCGGACGACCCGCGCATCGGCGACCTCTCCGCCCGCATGCTCGCCACCATGTACAAGGCCCCCGGCATCGGCCTGGCGGCGCCGCAGGTGGGTGAGATGCTACGCCTTGTGGTGCTGGACCTGCACGAGAACGACACCCCCGCGCCCATGGTGCTGGTGAACCCGGAGGTGGTGGCCAGCAGCGCGGAGACCGCGGTGCGGGAGGAAGGCTGCCTCTCCCTGCCCGGGCAGTATGCCGAGGTGACGCGCCCGGCCCGGGTGAAGGTGCGCTACCGCGACCTGACCGGCGCGAAGCGGGAGATCGAGGGCGACGGCCTGCTGGCCGCCTGCCTGCAGCACGAAATCGACCACCTCGACGGGGTGCTGTTCGTCGACCACATCTCGGCGCTGAAGCGCAACATGCTGCTGCGCAAGCTGGCCAAGGAGCTGAAGCTGAAGGCGCAGGAGAAGGCGTGACAGGCCGGCCGCTCCGCCTGGCCTTCATGGGCAGCCCCGATTTCAGCGTCCCGGCGCTGCGGGCGTTGCACCTGGCGGGGCATGAGATCGCGGCGGTCTACACCCAGCCGCCGAAACCCGCCGGGCGCGGCCAGAAGGAGACCCCCTGCCCCGTGCATCGCGCGGCGCTGGAGCTGGGGCTCGCGGTCCGCACGCCGGCCCGGGTGCGGCGGGATGCGGCGGAGCATGTGGCCTTCGCGGCGCTGGATCTCGATGTGGCGGTGGTCGCGGCCTATGGGCTTATCCTGCCGCCGGCGATGCTGGCGGCACCAAGGCGCGGCTGCCTGAACATCCATGCCTCCCTGCTGCCGCGCTGGCGCGGCGCCGGGCCGATCCAGGCGGCGATCCTGGCGGGCGACTCCGAATCCGGCATCACCATCATGCAGATGGAGGAAGGGCTCGATACCGGCCCGATGCTGCTGGCGGAGGCCACGCCGATCGGCCCCCGCACCACCACACCGGCGCTGCACGACGCGCTGGCCGAGATCGGCGCCCGGCTGATCCTGCGCGCGCTGACGGAAAACCCGCCCGCCACGCCGCAGCCGGAGGCGGGCGTCACCTACGCGCCGAAACTCTCCAAGGCGGATGGGCGGCTGGACTGGACGCAGCCGGCGGAGGCGCTGGACCGCCGCATCCGCGCCCTGACCCCCTGGCCCGGCTGCTTCTTCCAGGCCGGGGAGGAGGTTCTGCGCGTGCACGAAGCGGAACCCGTGGCCGGCGAGGGTCCCCCCGGCACGCTCCTTGCCCCGGATACGGTCGCCTGCGGCCAGGGCGCGCTGCGCCTGCTGCGCCTGCAACGCCCCGGCCGTGCCGCCATGCCCACCGCCGACCTGCTGCGCGGCTTCAGCCTGCCCGCGCCGCTGCCATAGATGCCGCGCTACGCGCTGCTGCTGGAATATGACGGCACGAATTTCTGCGGCTGGCAGCGCCAGGGCGACCTGCCCAGCGTCCAGAAGCTGCTGGAGGAAGCGGCCGCGCCGCTGAACCAGGGCGTGCTGCCCACCGCCACCGCCTCGGGCCGCACCGATGCCGGGGTGCATGCCGAAGGCGCCGTGGCGGATATCGAGCTGGCGCTGGACCTGCCGCCGGCGCGGGTGCGGGATGCGATCAATTTCCGCACCCAGCCGCAGCCGGTGGTGGTGCTGGCGGCGGCCCGAGTGGCGCCGGACTGGTCCGCGCGCTTCGACTGCCTCGGCCGCGGCTACCGCTACCGCATCCTCAACCGCCCTGCCCGTCCGGCGCTGGAGGCAACGAAGCTGTGGCATGTGAAGCGCCGGCTGGATGCGGCAGCGATGCACGCGGCGGCGCAGCTGCTGCTGGGCCGGCACGATTTCTCCGCCTATCGCGCCGCCGCCTGCCAGGCGAAGTCGCCTGTCCGCACGCTGGACCGGCTGGATGTGGCCCGGCTGGGGGAGGAAGTGCACATCATCGCCGAGGCCCGCAGCTTCCTGCACCACCAGGTCCGCAACCTGGTGGGCACGCTGGTCGAGGTGGGCCAGGGCCGCCGCCCCGTCACCTGGCCCCGCCAGGTGCTGGAGGGGCTGGACCGCGGCAAGGCCGGCCAGACGGCGCCGCCGGACGGGCTGGTGTTCCGGTTTGCCCGGTATGAGCCGGCGCCGGCCTGGGGCTGACGCCAAATCCCCGTGACGGAACCTGCGCCCGCCGCAGGCCGGCGAGCGGCCGGACGGCCGCCGCGCCAGGTGGCGCGCTGCCAAGCCGGCGATTGAGACGGTGCTGGGTGACGAGCACCGGAAGCTGGCATGAGCTACCCCGCCGCGGGCAGTTCCAGCTCGAAGCGCTGCGCCAGCCTCGCCAGGGCGGGCGGGATGGCCGGGTGCAGCGCCACGCCTTCCGCCATCGCCTGCGCCCGGCGGGCCATGGCGCGCTCGCCCGGCAGGCGCGGCGCCTCGCCGCCCGGCTTCGGCGGGTTGGCGTGCACGGCATCCGCCATCCACCCCGTCTCCCGCAGGAAGGCGGCGGTGCCGCCGAAACGGGCCGGGTCGATCACCATCACCAGCACCGAAGCGCCCCAGCCGGTCGGTGCGTCGGCGCGGCCATGGCCGGCCAGCGCGCTGGTCAGCACCTCGATCAGCAGGCCCAGCGCAAAGCCCTTGTGGCCTGCCTCCACCCCGCCCAGCGGCATCAGCGTGCCATCGGCCCAGAAGGCATTGGGGTCGCGGGTCGGCGTGCCCTGCGCGTCCAGCAGCACCTCATGGTCGAACAGCTGGCCCTCCGCGCGCTTGCGGCCGGTCATCCCGTTGGTGGTGACGGACATGGAGACGTCGATCAGCACCGGCCCGGCCGGCGTCGGCCAGGCGGCGGCCAGCGGGTTCGGCGTGTAGAGGCGCCGCGTGCCGCCCCAGGGCGCGACGGACCCCGTCGCCGGGTCCGAACAGGTCAGCAGCAGCATCCGCCCGGCGGCGGCCACCGGCGGGCCATAGGCGGCGAGGCAGCCGATATGGTGGCAGCGGCCGATGCTGACCACGCCGATGCCCAGGCTGGCGGAAGCGGCCTCCGCCTCGCCGATCGCGCGGCGCACCAGCCAGGGGCCCGGCAGCTTGCGGCCATCCCAGGTCTGCGCGACGGCGGTGGCGGAGACCACCTCCGGCTCCCCGCTGCCGCGCATGTCGCCGGAGAGCAGCGCGTCGAGATAGGGCGTCAGCAGCGCCAGGCCATGCGTGTCGTGGCCCATCAGGTCGCCCTCGAGCAGCACCTCGGCCACCGCGCGCGCCTTCTCCGGCTCCAGCCCCGCCGCGGCGCAGGCCTGCGTGGCGAAGTGGCGCAGCGCGCCAACCTGATAGCGAGCCATTTCCGTCTCCTCCCCGAATTATTTTTGCCCGGCCGGCGACCCGGCCGAGATCCTGCTTGCGATGCCGGCCAAAGCCATATGCGTTCAGGCGAATGCAGCTCGTGCTCTCGAGCAATTTCAAGCCTTGCGGCTTCGCAAGGCGACTCGGAAAATGCATCGAAACAATAAGCTGGAGCTGTTTCACCGTCTTCGCCTGCGGTGAAACGGCTCTAGCCGGCCGAGATCCGGTGCACGATGCCGGCGATGAACAGGCCGAGCACCAGTTCCAGCACCACCAGCCCGGTGGCGCGCCAGCCCGAAATGCCCAGCGCCACGCGCGCCACGAACCATTCGAGCCAGAGCGAATAGCCGACCACCGCCAGGGTCAGGCCTTGCGCCAGCACCCCCGTCAGCCCGAGCAGCAGCGGCACCGCCAGCAGGATCTGCGCCAGGTACTGCACCACGCTGATCCAGTTCCAGGCCGACAGGAAGCGCGGATACAGCGCCGCACGGCCCCAGCCCTGCAGCATCGGCAGGCAGACCAGGGCGAACAGCACCCAGCCGAAGACATAGCCGATCAGCTCCGCCGCCAGCGGCCGGGCCAGCGCCTCCGGCCCGCCCATCTCGGCCCAGGACAGCAGGCGCAGCGCCAGGAAGGCCGGCAGGCAGATCAGCGCCGCCACGAAGGACCGCAGCGCGCCTTCGGGCGAGGCCTCCACCAGCGCCATGCCCTCGGCGCGCCCGCGGCCGAGCAGGACGGCGCCGAGCACGCCGGCGGCCATCACGCGGCGCCAGGGCGGCGGCGGGGGGACCACGCCGCTCAGCCCTGCACCTCCTCGATCACGCGGGCATAGAGCCGGGCCAGCGCCCGCAGCTCCGCCACCGGCGTGCTTTCATCCACCTGGTGCATGGTGGCGCCCACCGCGCCCAGTTCCGCCACCGGGCAGTGGCGGGCGATGAAGCGCGCATCCGACGTGCCGCCGCCCGTATCCAGCTTCGGCGCCAGCCCGCATTCAGCCTGCACCGCCCGCTCCAGCGCCGCCACGAAGGGGCCGGGCCGGGTCAGGAAGCTCTCGCCGGAGCAGGACACCTCCAGCGTGTGCCGCGGTGCCTCCCGCGCCAGCACGTCGCGCAGAAGCGCGGTCAGGCTGGCTTCCGTGTGCCGGTCGTTGAAGCGGATGTTCAGCCGCGCGGTGGCGCTGGGCGGGATGACATTGGTCGCCGGATTGCCGACATCGACGCTGGTGACCTGCAGCGTGGAGGGCTCGAAGAACGCGGTGCCCTGGTCCAGCGGTTCCGCCGTCAGCGCCGCCAGGGCGCGCACCAGCCGGTGCACCGGGTTGTCGGCGCGCTGCGGATAGGCGCTGTGGCCCTGGGTGCCGTGCACCGTGATGGCGGCGTTCAGGCTGCCGCGGCGACCGACCTTGATGGTGTCGCCCAGCGCCACCTTGCTGGTGGGCTCCCCCACCACGCAGCAATCCGGCACCAGGTCCTGCGCCGCCAGCCAGCCGAGCACCTTCACCGTGCCATCCACCGCAGGGCCTTCCTCATCCCCGGTGATGAGCAGCGAGAGCATGCCCGGCAGCCCCGGCCGGCGGTCCAGCACCGTTGCCACGGCGGCGACCCAGGCGGCGACGCCGCCCTTCATGTCGGTGGCGCCGCGGCCCATCAACCGGCCGTCGCGCACTTCGCCGCCGAAGGGATCGACGCTCCACCCCGCATCGCCCGCCGGCACCACGTCGGTGTGCCCGGCGAACATCAGGTGCGGCGCGCCCTGGCCGCGGATGGCGAACAGGTTCTCCACCGCCCCGAAGCGCAGCCGGTGGCAGGCAAAGCCCAGCGGCGCCAGCGCCGCCTCCAGCACCGCCAGCGCGCCATCATCGGCGGGGGTGACGGAGCGGCAGCGGATCAGCGCCTGCGCCAGGGGGAGCGGGTCCAAGGTCAATCCCGCAGAAGTTCGTTGATCGAGGTCTTGGCGCGGGTCTGCGCATCCACCCGCTTCACGATCACGGCGCAGTACAGGCTCGGCCCCGGCGTGCCATCCGGCAGCGCCCTGCCCGGCAGGCTGCCCGGCACCACCACGGAATAGGCCGGCACGCGTCCCACAAAGACCTCGCCCGTCGCGCGGTCGATGATCTTCGTGGAGGCGCCGAGGAACACGCCCATGGACAGCACGCTGCCGCGCTCCACGATCACGCCTTCCGCGACTTCGGAGCGCGCGCCGACGAAGCACTCATCCTCGATCACCACCGGGTTGGCCTGCAGCGGCTCCAGCACCCCGCCGATGCCGGCGCCGCCGGAGATGTGGCAGTTCTTCCCGATCTGGGCGCAGGAGCCGATGGTGGCCCAGGTGTCCACCATGGTGCCGGAATCGACATAGGCACCGAGGTTCACGAAGGACGGCATCAGCACCACGCCCGGCGCGATGAAGGCGGAGCGGCGGACGATGGCGCCGGGCACGGCGCGGAAGCCGGCCTCCTTGAAGCGGTTGGCGCCCCAGTCGGCGAATTTCAGCGGCACCTTGTCATAGGCGCCGGTGCCGACATCCATCGGCGCGCTGTCGGTCAGGCGGAAGGACAGCAGCACGGCCTGCTTCAGCCACTGGTTCACCGTCCAGCCGGCCTCGCCCGGGGCGGCGACGCGGGCCTGGCCGGAATCCAGCAGTTCCAGCGCCTGTTCCACCGCGGCGCGGTCCTCGCCCTGGGTCTGCGCGTTCAGCGTGTCCCGGCGGTCCCAGAGCGCCTCGATCTGGCCCTTCAGGCGCGTCGTCGTGTCCATGATGTGCGGTCTGTCCTGGCTGCGGGGGGGCGGCGCGGCGGCACCTTGCGCGGCGGACCATGCCTAGCGGGCGGCGAGGCTGTCAACGCGGGGACAGGTGGGGCACTGCGCTAACCGCGCCTTCACCGGCCGGCGGCATAGTGTGGCGCATGGATGGCCTGACCCTCTCGGAAGCGCTGATCGAAAGCCGGGGCCGCTGGCGGGATTTCGCGCTGCTGTCCGCGGACCTGCTGTTCGAGACCGATGCCGAGGGCCGCTTCACCTTCCTTGCCCCCGACACCGTGCTGGGCCACCCGGCGCAGGGGCTGCTGGGTACCGAGGCGGCGCTGCTGCTGGCCGCACCGGGAGACGCGCCAGGGCCCTTCATCCCATCCTGCCGCCCGCGCCACCAGCGCGCCTGGCTGCGGGCCGCCGATGGCAGTCAGGCCTGCCTGGACTTCGCCCTGATGCCGCATGGCGAGGGGCTGCGCGGCGCGGCGCGGGACGTCACCGCGACGGAACGCCAGCAGGAGGTCGCGGCACGGGCACTTCGCCGCGCCACGGCCCTCGGCCGGCTGCTGCGGCTGGGCCAGCGGCAGGGCGGCGCGCAGGCGGCGCTCGAAGCCATGCTCGCCGCCCTGCCCGGCGCCCTGGCCTGCGACGGCGCGGCGCTGCTGCTGCCGGAACCGCAGGGCTGGAGCGTGGCGCATGGGACACGGACGCCGCCGCTGCACCGCCTGCCGCAGCCGACCCAGGTCCTCCCCCCCGGCCCGCTGGCCCTGGCCCGGACCGAGGCAGGCCCCTGCCTGCTGGCCTGGCGGGGCGAAGGCGCGCCGCCGCTGGAGGAGGATGATCGCGACCTGCTGGAAGCCATGGCCCTGCCCATGGCGGCGCTGCGGGCGGAGGTGCTGCGCCAGCGCGAATTGTCCGCCGCCGCGGAATGCGATGCCTTGACCGGGCTGCTCAACCGCCGCGGCCTGGTCGCGGCGCTGCCGGCAGCGCGCCAGGGGGTGCTGGTGTTTCTCGACCTGGATGGGCTGAAGCCGCTGAACGACCGGCTGGGGCACGAGGCCGGCGACGCCGCGCTGCGCAGCATGGCCGGCCGGCTGCGCGCCGCCTGCGCCCGGGCGGATCTGGCGGCGAGGCTGGGCGGCGACGAATTCTGCCTGTGGCTGGAAGACGCCACGCCGGCGGATGCGGCGCGGCGGATGCGGCAGGTTGGCCAGCCCGGCCCCCTGCCCGGCTGGCCGGAAGCGGGGCCGGAAGCGCTGCGCGCCAGCTGCGGCCTGGCGGTGCCGCGGCCGAACGAGCCGGTGGACGCGCTGCTGGCTCGTGCCGATGCCGCCATGTACGCTGCCAAGCGCACCCACCAGGCGGAACGGCGGGAGCGCGAGCGCCGGCAGGCGGCAGCGGTGCCAGGCTGGCCAGAGGGCCAGGGCGAATGACGGACACTGCCGCCACCATCCAGGCCGCCCGCCATGGCGATGCCGCCGCCCGCGCCGCGGTCGCGCGCGGCACCACCACCTCGCCCGAATTGCTCACCTTCCTGGCCGCGGATCGCGCGGCGGAGGTGCGCCAGGCCGTCGCCGCCAATGCCGGCACGCCGCCGGCCGCAGCCCGCCTGCTGGCCAGCGATGCGGATGCGGCGGTGCGGCGCGTGCTGGCCCGGCGCATCGCCGCCCTCGCCCCCAGCCTCGGCCCGGGCCTGGGACCGGGGGCGCAGGACCGCATGGCGCGGATTTCCGCCGGCACCCTGGCGATGCTGGTGGAGGATGCGGCGGTGGAGGTGCGCGCCGCCATCGCCGCCGTGGTGCGGGACATGCCGGACGCGCCGCGGGCACTGATCCTGCGGCTGGCGCGGGATACCGCCATGCCGGTGGCGGAGCCGGTGATCCGGCTGTCGCCGCTGCTCTCGGACGCGGACCTGCTGGCGCTGATCGCCGACCCGCCGGCGCCGGCCACCCGCCGCGCCGTCGCCCGCCGCCCCGCGCTGAGCGAGGTGCTGTCGGATGCCATCGTCGAGACGACGGATACGCCGGCCATCGCGGCGCTGCTGGCCAACCCCTCCGCCGCCATCCGGGAAGCCACGCTGGACCGGCTGGTGGAGAATGCCGGGAACCACAGCAGCTGGCAGGCCGCGCTGGTCCGCCGGGCCCGGCTGCCCGCCGGCGCCGCCCGCGCGCTGGGCGAAATGGTCGCCGACCACCTGCTGGGCGTGCTGGCGGCGCGGCCCGACCTGCCGCCCGGGCTGGCCGAGACCCTGCGCGGGCGCGTCACCGCCCGGATGGCGCAGCCCGATGACGCGCGGGCGGAGGCGGCGCTGTTCGCCGCCGCCCGCGCCGGCGACCGCGGGCTGCTGACGGAACACCTGGCGGAAGCCGCCGGCGTCACCGTCGCGCGGGTGGAGGCGGCGCTGGCGCTGCGCAGCGGCCGGGCGATCGCCGGGCTGTGCCACAGCGCCGGCTGGTCGGCCGCCCTGGCGGCGGAGGTGCAGGCGGTGCTGGGCGGCCTCAGCCCGGCCGAGGTGGTGCGCCCCACCGCGGAAGGCGGCTGGTCGCTGGGCGAGGCGGAGCTGCAGTGGCAGGCCGAATTGCTGGAAGGGCTGCCGGCCTGAGCGCATGGGCCTGAGCGTTCGGGCCTGAGCGGCGGAATGCCCGAAGGCGCCGGCAACGGCGAGCAAGCCCAAGGATGGCAGCGGGCGTCAGGACCGAAGCCCGGTTTGTCGACACGCGCCGGGTCCCCCCGGCGCGGGGCGCGCAGGAAGGCTGGCCGGTCCCGCGGTCAAGCGCGGAACCGGCGGCTCACGCCCGGATCAGCGTCCCGGCGCCGGCACCGGTGAACAGTTCCAGCAGCACGGCGTGCGGCACGCGGCCATCGACGATGACGGCAGCCTTCACGCCCCGCTCCACCGCATAGATGCAGGTCTCCACCTTCGGGATCATGCCGGCGGAAATCCAGCCGGCGGCGATGCCGGCCTTCACCTCGGCCACCGTCATCTCCGGGATCAGCTCGCCGTCGGGCCCGAGCACGCCGCGCACATCGGTCAGCATCAGCAGCCGCTCCGCGCCCAGCGCGCCGGCGATGGCGCCGGCCACCGTGTCGGCGTTGATGTTGTAGGTCTGGCCGTCGGCGCCGACGCCGACCGGCGCCACCACCGGCACGATGTCCGCGCCGATCAGCAATTGCAGCACCCGCGGGTCCACCCGCTCCGGCTCCCCCACGAAGCCGAGGTCCAGCACCTTCTCGATGTTGCTGTCCGGGTCGCGGTAGGTGCGGGCCAGCTTGCGGGCCTGGATCAGCCCGCCATCCTTGCCGGAAATCCCCACCGCGATGGCCCCGGCGCGGGTGATGGCGGAGGCCACCTGCTTGTTCACCGGGCCGGCCAGGACCATCTCGACCACGTCGAGCATTTCCTCATCCGTCACCCGCAGGCCCTGGACGAAGTTGGACTTCACGCCGAGCCGCTTGAGCATGGCGTTGATCTGCGGGCCGCCGCCATGCACCACCACGGGGTTGACGCCGACCTGCTCGAGCAGGGCGATGTCGCGGCCGAAGCGCAGCGCCGCGTCCTCCTCGCCCATCGCGTGGCCGCCATACTTCACCACCACGATTTGGTCGTCGTAGCGCTTCAGGAACGGCAGAGCCCCGGCGAGGATCGCCATCTGGTCGAGCGCGTCGTCGGTCATCGTGGCGAACCCCATCAGCCGGCGCCCGCAGCGCGCCTCGGCTGGCCGTGTGGCGTCCGCTTCGTTCAGGGTCAAGAGGGTGGCGCGAAACTCGTCCGGATCACCCCTTCGCCGGCCCGGTGGAGCGGGTGCAGGTGAGGCGCACCTGCAGCCGGCCGCGCACCACGGTGGGCGTGGCCTGGCGCAGCCGGTAGGTGACGCCGCCCAGCCGCGTCGCCGCGCGCCTCCCCTCCCACACCATCGAGCCGTCCGTCGCCTCCGCATAATAGTACAGGCGGTGGTTGGTCAGGTGCTTCAGCCGCGTGCCGCGCAGGCTCAGCGCGCGGGGCCGGCCGGCGCCGGGAAACTGCCACCAGCCGCGGGACTGCCAGCGGCGCGGCTGCTCGGCATGGCGTACCAGCAGCCGGATCGGCTTGTTGCAAGCATTGTGGAACCAGATCTCGCGGGCAACGCCCTGCTGCGCCAGGGCTGGCCTGGGGCCGTACAGAAAGAGCCCCGCCAGACCCAGCCCGATGAAGCAGAATGCAAACAAGGCGGCGCGTGAAGACATGCTTCTTCTCCCCATTCCTCCGCGGCAGCCAGGCTGGGCGAGGAAGGGAGCAGGGTCAACAATGACGGACTGCCTGCGGCCGGCAGGATTTTCACGAAGCCATGAGAGATCGTTTGATAACAGCGCGGGTCGATTCGGCAGCGCCTTTCCGCCCCGGATCGCGTTGCCGACCGAACGGTCCCCGAGCCAGCGCCCGGGCGTGCCGCCGCCAGCCCGGCCATCCGCCAGCGGGCGGCCCCGCCCCGCCGCCTCAGCCGGCCAGCGCCGCCAGCTCCGCCCGCAATTCGGGGATGCCCTGCCCGGTCTCGCTGCTGGTCACCAGCATCAGCGGGTGGGCGGCCGTGCGCTTCTTCACCAGCGCCTCCAGCTCGCGGATCCGCTTCTCCAGCTGCGGCTTCTTCACGTCATCGACCTTGGTGATGCAGATCTGGAAGGCGACGGCGGCATCCGACAGCAGCTCAATCGCGGCGCGGTCGGCCGGCTTGATCTCGACGCGGGCATCCATCAGCAGCAGCACGCGGCGCAGCGTCGGCCGGCCGCGCAGGAAGTCGAACATCAACCCCTGCCAATCCTCCTTCAGGGTCTTGGAGGCCTTGGCGTAGCCATAGCCCGGCATGTCCACCAGCGTGAGCTGGCCCTCGTCGCAGCGGAAGAAGTTCAGCTGCCGGGTACGGCCCGGGGTGACGGAGACACGGGCCAGCGCCTTCTGCCCCGTCAGGGCATTGAGCAGGGAGGATTTGCCGACATTCGACCGGCCGCAGAAGGCCACCTCCGGCCCCGCCAGGGGGGGAAGCTGGTTGATGGCCTGGGAGGCGTAGAAGAAGGTGCAGGGGCGCGCGAACAGCAGGCGCCCGGCCTCGATCAGCGCCTCGCGCTGCTCGTCATCCACCGCCTCGGCCAGGCCGCCGGCGGGGGGTGCCACCGGCGATGGCGCGTTCATCCCTTGCGGCCCTTGGGCGCGGGCTTCGCCTCGGCCTTGCCGGCCAGAAGGGGCTTGGGCGGGGTGGGGGCCGCGGCCGGGCGGCTGGCCTGGCGCTTCTTGTCCATCTGCATGATCCAGTACTGCTGGGCGATGGAAAGCAGGTTGTTCCAGGTCCAGTAGATCACCAGCCCGGCCGGGAAACTGGCCAGCATGAAGGTGAAGATCAGCGGCATCCAGGCGAAGACCTTGGCCTGGATCGGGTCCGGCGGCGTCGGGTTCAGCTTGAACTGCAGGAACATCGTGATGCCCATCGCGATGGCCCAGGCCGGCATGTGCAGGAAGCTCGAAAGCTGCATCGGGTCGTAGGGCAGGATCCCGAACAGGTTGAACAGGTTGGTCGGGTCCGGCGCGGACAGGTCCTGGATCCAGCCGAAGAAGGGCGCGTGCCGCATCTCGATGGTGACGAACAGCACCTTGTACAGCGAGAAGAAGATCGGGATCTGCAGCAGGATGGGCAGGCAGCCGGAGGCGGGGTTCACCTTCTCCGCCTTGTAAAGTGCCATCATCTCCGCCTGCGCCTTGGCGGGGTCGTCCTTGTAGCGCTCCCGCACCTCCGTCATCTTCGGCGCCAGCGTCTTCATCCGCGCCATGGAGATGTAGGCCTTGTTGGCCAGCGGGAAGAAGGCGAGCTTCAGGGCGAAGGTGAAGATCAGGATCGCCACGCCGAAATTGCCGAAGATGCCGAACAGCCAGTCCAGGGCGTAGAAGAACGGCTTGGTGATCCAGTAGAACCAGCCGAAGTCGATCGCCTTGTCGAAGCCCTCGATGTTCAGGCGGCTTTCGTAGGAATCCAGCAGGTGGACTTCCTTGGCGCCGGCGAAAAGCCGCGTCGCCAGCCCCGCTTCCGCGCCCGGGGCGACGGATTGCGCTGCCGGGGTGGCCAGGTCGAGCTGCCAGCGGTCCTGCCCGCCCTCCGCCGAGTGGCGGTAGGCGGCGCGCACCTGCGTCGCCTGGTCGGCCGGCGTCAGCGCCGCCAGCCAGTACTTGTCGGTGAAGCCGATCCAGCCGCCGGTGCTTTCCTGCTCCATGGCCGGGCCGCGGCGCTTCTCGGCCTCGGTCTTGGCGTCGCTGTACTTCCACTCGATCAGGCGGCCATCCAGCACGCCGGTGAAGCCCTCATGCAGGATGAAGAAGCCGGCGGTCTGCGGCGTGCGTTCGCGCCGCACCCGCGCCCAGGGCAGCAGCTGCACCGCGTCGGCCGCGGTGTTCCGCACGGATTGCCGCGCGGTCAACATGTAGTCCTCGTCCAGTTCCAGCAGGATGCGGAATTCCTGGCCCTGGCCATTGTCCCAGCGCAGCGTCACCGGCTGGGTGGGGGACAGGGTGCCGCCTTCCGCGGTCCAGTCGGTCTCCGGCCCCGGAACCGGGGTGCGGCCATCGGCGGCGGTCCAGCCCCATTGCGCGAAATACGGGTTGGCGTCGCTGCGCGGCGCCAGCAGGCGGACCAGCGGGCTGTCGGGGGCGACGGTCTCCCGGTACCCGCGCAGCACCAGGTCATCGAGGCGGGCGCCGCGCAGGCTCAGGCTGCCCTGCAGGCGGGGGTTGACGATCGGCAGGCGGGTTTCCGGGGCGCGCGCCGCCTCGGCGGCGGCCACCGCGGCGCCGGGGGTCGCCAGCGGCGCGCCGGGCGTCGCCAGCGGCGCGGCGGGCACCGGCACGCCCGGGGCCGGCACGCCCGGGGCCGGCACACCAGGGGCCGGTACACCGGGAGCAGGGGCGGTGGCGGCCTGCTGGGCGGAGATTTCGGCCTGGCGGCGCTGCTCGGCTTCCCGGGCCGGGCGGTTCCACAGGTCGAACAGCAGCAGGATGCCGACGGAAAGGGCGATGGCGGCGAGGAGACGCTTCTGGTCCATGACGGCCTGATTCAGCCTTTCGTCGGGCGCGGGACAGGCGCATGCGCCGTCCCCGTGACGTTCTGGGAAGGGGGCGGGACCGGGTCGTAGCCACCCGGGTGCCAGGGGTTGCAGCGCAGGATGCGCCGGGCGGTCAACCAGCCGCCCCGCAGCGCGCCGTGTTCGGCCACCGCCTGCAGGCCGAAATCGCTGCAATGCGGCAGGAAGCGGCAGTTGCAGCCGATGATGGGCCGCAGCGTGTACTGGTAGGTGCGGATGGCGCCGCGCAGCAGATGCTGCTGCGGGGTCATGCCACCGCCCCCTGCAGGACGACCCCCGGAGGGGCCTGGGCCACCAGGGCGGGCGCGACCTCGCGCGGTTCCGCGGGCAGCGGCACGCCGGCCTGCTTCAGGGCACCGCGCAGGTCGCCCAGCAGCTGGCGGAAGTCCCGCTTCGCCGTCCCGTCGCGCCCGATCAGCACAAGGTCGTACCCCTGCGGGCCGTCCCGGCCCAGCAGCAGGCGCGCAGCCTCGCGCAGTCGGCGCTTGGTCCGGTTGCGGACCACGGCGTTGCCGATCTTCTTGGTGGCCGTGAAGCCCGCGCGCAGCGGTGCCTCCGTCCCCTTCAGCACCTGCAGCACCAGCCCGGGGCGCGCGACACGCTGGCCGTTCTGCGCCACGCGCTTGAACTCCCGGCGCAGCTTCAGGCGTGGCGGGCGCGCCGGCATGGCACGAACAGGCCCGCCCCGACCTCAGGCCGAGAGCTTCTTGCGGCCCTTGGCGCGGCGATTGGCCAGCACCCGGCGCCCGCCGACGGTCTCGGTACGGGCGCGAAAGCCGTGGCGGCGCTTCCGGACGAGCTTGGAGGGCTGGTAAGTACGCTTCACGACACTACTCCCGCGGGCCCCGGCTGATCGGCCCGGCCAGGGCGATCCCCGACCGCCGTACGCCGGCTGGCATCTGAACGAACAGGCTGAACGAATAGGCCGGCGGCAGCCCCCATGGATTGAGCCGCCCCGGCGAAGGCCCGGACGTATAGGGAAGCGCCCCCCCTGCCGTCAACCGCATGGCTTGCACCAGATGAAGGATCGGGCGTGCCACCCTCGCCGCCAGAGGGCAGGATTGCAGGGAACCACCGACGGCTGAACCTTTACGAGATCACAATCCCGTCGTCATCAAGACAGCGGCCCGCCCAGGTAGAAGGCGCGACGACGCCATCAACCGGGACAACAACGTGAAAAACCTCCTCGCTGCCCTCGGCCTCTGCTTCGGCCTTGGCACCTCGGCCCTTGCCCAGACCCCCGCCGCCGCGCCGGACTGGCGCCAGCAATTCCGCCAGATCACCTTCGGTGTCGCCTCGGGCGAGAACCAGCAGGAAGGCAATCTGCGCTGGGCGCCCATGGCCCCCTACCTGCAGCAATGCCTGGGAATCGAGCGCGTCACCATCCGCGTCAGCAACGACTATTCGGCGATGATCGAGGCGATGGCGCAGGGCGACGTGCACCTCGCCTGGTACGGCCCGGCGCAATACGCGATCCTGTCCGACCTGACGCGCGGCGACGTGGTGCCGGTGGCGGTCGATGTCTCGCCGCAGGGCGACATGGGATACCGCTGGGTCATCATCGTCCGCGCCGACAGCCCGATCCGCACGCTTGAGGATCTGCGCGGCAAGTCGGTGGGCTGGGCGACGCCGACCTCCACCTCCGGCTACGTGCTGCCGATGCAGTATTTCCGCGAGCGCGGCTGGGTGGATGAGCGCGGCCAGAGCAGCTTCTTCGGCCGGCTGGTGCAGACCGGCTCGCACGACAACGGCATGGTCTCCGTGGCGCAGGGCCGCCTGGATGCGACGACGGGCTGGTACTACTCGCCGCAGGCGGGCGCGCATGTCCGCGCCGCCGGCGCCGGCACCATCAAGCTCGAGGATATCCGCTTCATCCACGAAAGCGGGCTGATTCCCAACGCGCCCTTCACCACCCGCCGCAGCTACCCCGAGCCGATGCGCGCGAAGATGAGCGAGTGCCTGGTCAACATGCGCTACACCGCCCCCGAGGCCTGGGCGACGGTCAGCCGCAACGTCTTCGGCGGCATCGGCCTGGTCTCGCACGAGGCTTATGAGCCCTTCATCGCCCTGCGCCAGGCCGAACGCCGCCGGCGTTGAGCCCGTGCTCGAACTCCGCGGGCTGACCCGCCGGTTCGGTGATGCCACCGCCGTGGACAACCTGTCCCTGGCGGTGGCGGATGGCGAGATGGTGGCCGTGCTGGGCCGATCCGGCGCCGGCAAATCGACCCTTCTCAACATGATCAACCGCCTGATCGACCCGAGCGGCGGCGAGATCCTCTATGGCGGCAGGGACATCGCACGGCTGCGCGGGGCGGAACTGCTCGCCTGGCGGCGCCAGAGCGCGATGATCTTCCAGCGCTTCAACCTGGTCGGCCGGCTTTCCGTGCTGACCAATGTGCTGACCGGGCGGCTCAACCACCCGCCGCGCCTGCCCAAGCTGGTCGGCCTGTTCACCGACCGGGAGCGCGACATCGCCATCGATGCGCTGGCGGCGCTGGGGATGGAAGACCATGCGCTGAAGCGCGCGGACCAGCTTTCGGGCGGGCAGCAGCAGCGCGTCGCCATCGCCCGGGCCCTGGTGCAGGAACCGCGGATCATGCTGGCGGACGAGCCCGTCGCCAGCCTCGACCCGGTGAACGCCCAGGCGGTGATGGAGGCGCTGCGCCGCATCAACCGGGAGCTGGGCATCACCGTCCTCTGCAACCTCCACTCCGTTCCGCTGGCGCAGGCCTGGTGCGACCGCGCCATCGCGCTGTCGGCCGGACGGCTGGTCTATGACGGCCCGGTCGCGGGGCTCGACGAGCCGACGCTGCTTGGCATCTATGGCAGCGCGGCCGCTCTCAGCGAGGCGCATTGACCATGCACCGGACAGCACCGGCTGGCGCGCGGGCGGCGTTCGCCCGGGCCTGGGCGGCACAGGGCCGGGTGCGCCGGCGGCAATGGCTGGTGGCGGCGGCGCTGCTGCTGGTGCTGGTCGCCGCCGCGGCCTGGCTGGGGGAGGTGGATCTGGTCCTGCTGTGGGACCGGCTGCCGCGCTTCGGCTCCTATTTCGGCCGCATGGTGCCGGATCTGGCCTGGGCGACGCTGGGGGAGGACCTCGCCCATTGGTACTGGAAGGGCTGGCGCTGGCTGGCGGCGCTCTGGCAGACCGTGCTGATCGCGATCTACGCGACCATCTTCGGCGCCGTCCTGGCCTTCGGCGCCTCCTTCCTGGCGGCGCGGAACCTGACGCCCGCCCCCTGGGTCGGCATGGTCGCGCGGCGCGTCCTGGAAGTGGCGCGCACGGTGCCGGAGCTGGTCTTCGCCGTGCTGTTCGTCTACGCCTTCGGCATCGGGCCGCTGGCGGGCGTGCTGGCGATCGGCCTGCATACCTTCGGCGCCCTGGGCAAGCTGTTCGGGGATGCGGCGGAGAATGCCGACCCCGAACCCCTTCGGGGCCTGCGCGCGACCGGGGCGGGCTGGGTGCAGACCATGCTCTACGGCGCGACGCCGCAGCTGGCCCCCGACTACCTCTCCTACGGCCTGCTGCGGCTGGAGATCAATGTGCGCGCCGCCTCCATCCTCGGCTTCGTCGGCGCCGGCGGGATCGGGCAGGAACTCTACGGCGCGATCAAGAATTTCGACCATACCGACATCTCGGCGATCGCCCTGATGCTGATCGGCACGGTGATGCTGATCGACGCGCTCTGCGCCTGGGCGCGCGGGCGGGTGATCGGGCAGGATGGGTTGCGCGCCCTATGAGTGCCACCAAGCCAACCGCCTGGCGCGCGCGCCGGCCGGAACTCTACCCGCCGCGGGGCCCGGCGCTGTGGCGCCGGGCGGCGCTGGTGCCGCTGGGGCTGGGCCTGTTCCTGTGGGGCCTGCATGCGCTGGAGGTCTCGCCCGGCCAGATCTACCGCGGCCTGGGCGAGTTGGGGCGGGTCTTCATGCTGATGATGCCGCCGGCCATCACCGAACATGTGTGGCAGTATCTGCGGGCGATCGGCGAGACGCTGGCGATGGCCTTCCTCGGCACGCTCATCGCCTCCCTGCTGGCGGTGCCGCTCGCGCTCATGGGCGCGCGCAACGTCATGCCGCTGGGACCGGTCCGGCTGCTGGTGCGGCGATCGAGCGACGTGGTGCGGGGGATCGACAGCCTCGTCTGGGCCATCTTCTTCGTCAGCGTGGTCGGGCTTGGGCCCTTTGCCGGCATCCTGGCCATCGCGGTGAACGACACCGGCGTGCTGACCAAGCTGTTCGCCGAGGCGATGGAGAACACCGACCGGGAGCAGGTGAAGGGGGTGCGCGCCACGGGCGCCGGCCGGCTGCAGACGATCGCTTTCGGCATCATGCCGCAGGCCCTGCCGGTGCTGCTGGCGAACAGCCTGTATTTCCTCGAATCCAACCTGCGCTCCGCGACGGTGCTCGGCGTGGTGGGGGCGGGCGGCATCGGCTTCTACCTGATGGACCGCATGATGATCAGCGCCTGGCGGGAGGTTTCGCTGATCGTCATCCTGGTCCTGGTGACCGTGATCGGCCTCGACACCCTCTCGCGCGCCCTGCGGCAGCGGCTGATCGGCAGCGCCAGGGGTTGAGGCCGGGGGCGCGCCGCGGCCGGCGCGGAAGGCGCCGCCGCGCATCGGGCTGACTGATCCGGCCAGACCGGGTATGCCCGTGCCGGCGCGATCCAGCAGACGGAACCCGACATGCCCGATTTCGACCTGGTGGTGATCGGCGCCGGCGCCGCCGGCCTTTCCACGGCGGCCTTCTCGGCCGGGCTGGGGCTGAAGGTGGCGCTGGTGGAGCGTGGCCGGATGGGCGGCGACTGCCTGAATTTCGGCTGCGTCCCCTCCAAGGCGCTGCTGGCCGCCGCCCATGCCGCCGCCAGCGCCCGCCGCGCCCACCGATTCGGCATCCGCCTGCCGGAGCCCGAGATCGACTGGGCGGCGCTGCGCGCCCATGTGCAGGGCGCCATCGACCGGATCGCGCCGATCGATTCGGAAGCCCGCTACCGCGGCATGGGGGTGGAGGTGATCCGCGCCTCCGCCCATTTCGTGGCGCCGGACATGATCGAAGCAGGCGGCCGCCGCCTCACCTTCCGCCGCTGTGTCATCGCCGCCGGCAGCCAGGCCATCGTGCCGGACATCCCCGGCCTCGGCCCGGTGCCCTGGCTGACCAACGAGACGATCTTCGAGCTGGAGGAGCCGCCCGGCCACCTCATCATCCTGGGCGGTGGCCCGATCGGGCTGGAGATGGCGCAGGCGCATGCGCGGCTCGGCTGCCTGGTGACGGTGATCGAGGCCGGGCGGCTTGCCGGGCGGGACGACCCGGAACTGGCCGATGGCCTGCGCCGCGCCCTGGTGCGGGACGGGGTGACGCTGCTGGAAGGGGCGAAGCTCGCCCGCGTTTCCTCCGACCGGCCGGAGGATGGCGGGCCGGGCCTGGTCGCGCATCTGGAGGATGGGCGGCAGATCGGCGGCACCCACCTGCTGCTGGCGGTGGGCCGGGCGCCGCGCCTGGCCGGGCTGGACCTGGCAGCGGGCCAGGTGGCGGCAACCCGCCAGGGCATCGCCACCGATGCCGGGCTGCGCTCCACCACCAACCGCCGGGTCTGGGCCGTGGGCGACATCGCCGACCCCGCGGGCATCGGCCCGCGCGCCTTCACCCATGTGGCCTCCCAGCATGCCGGCATCCTGGCCCGGCGGATGCTGTTCCGCCTGCCGGCCAGTGTGGACTACGCCGCCCTGCCCCGCGTCACCTACACCGACCCGGAACTGGCCCAGGTGGGCATGACGGAGGCCGAGGCGCGGGACGCCGGGCACGACATCCGCCTCCTGCGCTTCCCCGTGGCGGAGACCGACCGCGCGGTGGCGGAGGGCATCGAGGAGGGGCTGGCCAAGCTGGTGGTGACGCCGGGGGGCAGGCTGCTCGGCGCCGGCATCCTGGCGCCGCATGCCGGGGAGATGGCCGGCACCTTCGGGCTGATGATCGGCCGCAAGCTGCCGCTCTCGGCGCTGGCCGGGCTGGTGCTGCCCTACCCCACCCTGGCGGAGGCGGCGAAGCGGGCGGCGGGGGATTTCTACGCGCCGAAGCTGCTCTCGCCGCTGGTGAAGCGCGTTGTCGGCTTGCTCAAGCGCCTGCCTTAGGCAACGCTTGCTGCAACGCGGGAAGAAGGCGCCTCCATCATGACCAAGACCTTGCAGGGCCGTGTCGCCCTCGTCACGGGATCCACCTCCGGCATCGGGCTCGCCATCGCGCTCGGCTTCGCCCGGGCCGGGGCGAAGGTGATGCTGAACGGCTTCGGCAAGCCGGAGGAGATCGCCGCCGCCCGCCAGGCGGTGGGCGAGGCGATGGGCAGCGGCGAGGCGCCCTATTCCCCCGCCGACATGGCGAAGCCGGAGGAGATCCGCGCCATGGTCACGGCCTGCGAGGCCGAGCTCGGCGCCTGCGACATCCTGGTGAACAATGCCGGCATCCAGTTCGTCTCCCCGGTGGAGGAATTCCCCGAGGACCGCTTCGACCGGATCGTGGCGATCAACTTCGTTTCCAACTTCCACGCCATCAAGGCGGCGCTGCCGGGGATGAAGGCGCGCGGCTTCGGGCGCATCGTCAACGTCGCCTCGGCCCACGGCCTGGTCGCCAGCCCCTACAAGACCGCCTATGTGGCGGCGAAGCACGCGGTGGTCGGGCTGACCAAGTCGGTGGCGCTGGAGATCGCGCGCAGCCCGGTCACCTGCAACGCCATCTGCCCCGGCTTCGTCCGCACCCCGCTGGCCGAGGCGCAGGTGAAGCCGCTGGCGGATAAGCATGGAGTCTCGGAGGAGGCGGCGCTCACCGACTACCTGCTGGACCGCCAGCCCACCAAGCGGTGGGTGGAGGTGGAGGAAGTGGCGGAGATGGCACTGTATCTCTGCGGCCCGAACAGCGGCAGCGTGAACGGCACGGCGCTGTCCATCGATGGCGGCTGGACCGCGCAATAGGCACCCCGGCTGCGGTTCTTGCGCCGCGGCCACAGTTCGGCAAGCCGGGGGGCGCAGACTGCGGCAGTCCCCCGGCTCCGCGTGAAGGCACACCCCGCCACCCATGATCGAGAACGAGTTCCTGCAGGAGGCCGCCGACACCCTGGGTGCCGCCGGCGCCACCCCCGCCCCCCGCCCCGCCGCCGCCCGCGCGGCGCCGGCGACGCGGCGCATCAACCTGGCGCTGCAAGGCGGCGGCACCCATGGCGCCTTCACCTGGGGAGTGCTGGAGCGCCTGCTGGAGGATGAGAGGCTGGAGTTCGAGGCCGTCTCCGGCACCTCGGCCGGCGCCATGAACGCCGCCGTCTTCGTCCAGGGATTGTGCGAGGGGGGGCGGGATGGCGCGCGCCGCGCGCTGGACCGCTTCTGGCGCAACGCCGCCGGCCGCATGGCGATGAGCCCGCTGCAGAACACGCCGCTGGAAAAGGCGATCTGGGGCCATGACCTGACCTGGTCCGTCGCCTACCAGACCTTCGAGACGCTGACCCGCGTCATGTCCCCCTACCAGCTCAACCCCACCCCGTATGAGTTCAACCCGCTGCGCCAGGTGCTGGAGGAGGAGATCCACCCGGAGATCCTGCGCAGCGGCCGCGGCCCCAAGCTGTTCATCTCCGCCACCTCCGTCCGCACCGGCAAGCCGCGGGTCTTCGCGCGCAACGAGGTGACGGTGGACGTGCTGCTCGCCTCCGCCTGCCTGCCGCAATTCTTTAAGGCGGTGGAGATCGACGGCGAGCCCTTCTGGGATGGCGGCTACCTGGGCAACCCGGCGCTGTGGCCGCTCTACGAGCAGGGCGGGCCGCCCGACATCGTGCTGGTCCAGCTCAACCCCATCGTGCGCGACGAGCTGCCGACGCGGCCGACGGAAATCGTCAACCGGCTGAACGAAATCAGCTTCAACGCCTCCCTGATGGCGGAAATGCGCGCCATCGACTTCGTGCAAAGGCTGCTGGAGGCCGGGCGCCTGGAACAGCCGCGCTACCGCCGCCTGTTCATCCACTGCATCGAGGACGAGGCGCGGATGCGGGATTTCAAGCTCAGCACCAAGCTGAACGGCGACTGGGGCTTTCTGTCCACGCTGAAGCAATATGGGCGTGAAGCGGCGGAAGCCTGGCTGGCCGGCAGCTTCGACAAGCTGGGCCGCGAAAGCACGGTGGACATCCGCGAACGCTTCCTCTGACGCCAGGCCCGATCGCCGCCATAGGCCGTTCCTTCTGGCGCCGGTCGTCCCCGCATGGCCAGATCACGGCGGCGCGAGCATCCGGCTCGGCCTTGGGCAGGAGAGAGGCACATGACGGGACAACCCAGGCCGATCACGGAGGCCGAGCTGGCGGGTGTGGTCGGTGGTGCCGGGGAGCGCGATGGGCAGGCGCCGCCGCAGGCGGGGCGGGAGATCAATGGCTCCAGCGACAACGACGTGATCTTCGGCGGTACCGGCGACGACACCATCCAGGCCGGAGACGGCAATGACGCCATCTTTGCCGGCCAGGGGGCCGACCTGATCGATGCCGGCACGGGCGATGACCGCATCTACTGGAACCCGGCCCAGGGCGAGGACACCATCGAGGGCGGCGCCGGCCAGGACATGCTGGTGGTGAACAACTACGAGGCCTCGCCGCAGGAGATCCTCGATTCGATCGTGCTGGCGCCGGGCAGCGCCGCGCCTTTCCTGGACCCGGAGACGGGCGTGATCAGCCTGCAGGGGGTCAGCGGCACGCTGACGCTGGGCGGCACCACGCTCACCTTCTCCGGCCTGGAGAGGCTGGTGATCCTCGCCTGACGGAGCCGGCAGGGGTGGCGCAGGCCGCCCCTGCCGGCACGCGCCCGGGGGCCGCCGGCCCGGGCATTGGCACCGGCCTTGGCATCGGCTGTGCCTATGGGCCCGAAAGGGTCTTCGGATTGGAGGAGAAACCGTCGCAAGCGCTTGATCGGACCAGCGAAAACAATGGCTGGAGACCAGGCGATGAACAGCACGGAGCCCTGCGGCAAGCGGTGGGATCTGGACTACCTGATGCCGGAACTGCCGGCCCAGGGGCGCTGGCAGGGCGGGCCGATGAACCAGCGCCTGCGCCCGGGGCGGGAGGTGATGGTGTGGCACCCCGGCGACGGCAATCTCGGCATCTCCGCCACCGACGGCGTCGCGACGCTCCGGCTGGAGGATACCGACCGCACCCTGGAGCAGATCCTGGCGGCGATCCGCCCCGACCCCGGCTCCCCCGCCCCGCGCGCGGCACTGGGCGAGATCGAGCTGAAGGGCGTGAAGGGCACGCTGACGCTGGGGGAGGAGGTGATCCGCTTCGCCGGGCTGCAGCGGATCGTCATCTGGGGCTACAGCGCCTATCCGGCGCGGGATGGCCGGTAGGCGAGCAGCAGCCGGGCAGGCTGGCCCGGGCCAAGGGCGACGATGGCCCATTGCCGGAAGCGCCGCGCCAGCACCAGCAGCCGGCCGGGGGCGCCTGCCAGCAGCAGGTGGTGCTCCGCCCAGCCCGGGCCGCGCCCGAAGCCCTCGGCCAGCACCGTCACGCCGGCGGCCTGGCGCAGCCGGTCCTGCATCCGCCGGTTCCAGCCCGCCGGCATCCGGCGGCTCCGCGGGTTCCAGGCAGTGATGAAGGCGGCCCGGCGCGCGCCGTGGCGGGCCAGCAGCGCCTCCATCGCCGGGCTGCGCGCGCCGATGCGCACCACGATCCCGGCGGCCTCGTAGCCCGTGGCGCGGAAGGCGGCGAGCGGCGGGGCGCGCATCAGGCCAGGTGCAGCAGCAGGCCCTTGAGGTAGGCGCTTTCCGGCAGGCCGGGATGCACCGGGTGGTCCGGCCCGGCCCCCACCGTCGCCAGCAGCCGCGCCGGGCGCTTCGCCCGCTGCACGCCCCAGGCCACCGCATCGGTGAAATCGCCCGGCGAGACGTGGTGCGAGCAGGAGGCGATGAACAGGATGCCTTCCGGCGCCACCAGCCCCGCGGCCAGCCGTGCCAGCTTGCCATAGCCGCGCAGCGCCGCCGGCTGGTCCTTGCGCGTCTTGGCGAAGGCCGGCGGGTCCGCCACCACCACGTCGAAGCGCCTGCCGCTGGCCGCCATGCGTTCCAGATGCTCCAGCGCCTCCGCCTTCAGCGGCGTGACGCGGTCGGCGAAGCCGGCCAGGCGGGCGGCCTGCATGGCGAGGTCCAGCGCATGCTCGCTGCGGTCGAGCAGCGTCACCTCGCTCGCCCCGGCGGCCGCGGCCGCCAGGCCAAAGCCGCCGGTGTGGCAGAAGGCGTCCAGCATGGTGCGGCCGGGGCAGAGCCGGGCGACCAGGGCGCGGTTGGCGCGCTGGTCGAAGAACCAGCCGGTCTTCTGCCCGCCCAGCAGGTCCACCGGGAAGGCCAGGCCGTGTTCCTGCACCCTTGCCGTGCCCTGCCCCACCAGGGCGGTGACGGATTCCTCCAGGCCTTCCAGCTTGCGCACGGCGCTGTCATTGCGCGCCACCACCAGACGGGGGGAGAGCAGGTCCTGCAGCGCGGCCAGGATCAGCGGCGTGGCCGCCTCCATCCCCGCGGTATTGGCCTGCAGCGCCAGGGCATCGCCATAGCGGTCCACCACCAGGCCGGGCAGGCCATCGGCCTCGGCATGCACCAGGCGGTAGAAGGGCGTGTCGAACAGCCGATCCCGCAGCGCCAGGCAGGCGGCCAGGCGGGCGCGGAACCAGGCGCCATCGATCCGCACCGCCGGGTCCGGCTCCAGCCGCCGCGCGGCGATCAGGCTGTGCGGGTTGAAGTGCCAGACGCCGTGCCTGACGCCGTCATCGCCTTCCAGCCGCACCGGGCCGCCGGGCGGCAGGGCGCGCAGTGCCGGGGTCATGGCGATCTCGTTGGAGAAGGCCCAGGGGTGGCCGGCCTTCACGCGGCGGTCGGCGCCGGGGGCGAGGCGGATCAGCGGATAGGAGTCCATGACGGCGCTTTAGCCCAAGGCGCGGCGCGATGACACGCTGCCTCAGCCGCGGATCGCCAGCACCACCCCGCCGATGGTCATGGACAGCGCCACCACCTCCCGCACCCCGATCGGTTCGCCCAGCAGCAGCGCCGCGGCGCCGACGCCGATCACCGGCGTCAGCAGCGTGCCGGAGGCGGCCGCCGCGGCCGGCAGGCGGCGCAGCGCCGCGAACCAGGCGAGGTAGCACAGGCCGAGCGGCCCGATGCCGCCATACAGCATGATGGCCCAGGTGCCGGCGGACAACGCGCCGAAATCCGGCCGTTCCAGCAGCAGCGCCCCCAGCAGCAGCGGCACGCTGCCCAGCAGCAACTGCCAGGCGGCGGAGGCGGTGGGCGGCAGCGCCACCGGCCAGCGCTTGGTGACCACGGTGCCGAGCGAGAACAGCACCGCGCCGGTCAGCGCCGCCGCCACGCCGGGCAGCTTGGCCAGGCCGACATCCACCCCCTGCCCGAGCACCAGCACCAGCAGCCCGGCCAGCCCCAGCGCCAGGGCCAGCAGGCGGCGCGGCGTCGGCGGTTCGCCCAGCAGCGCCCAGGCGAAGATCGAGGCCCAGACCGGCATGGTGTAGCAGACGATGGTGGCCTCCCCGGCCGCCAGCCACACCAGGGACAGCGCCGCCGCCCCCATCCAGGCCGTGACGTTGAGCAGGGAGGCCAGCACCAGCCGCCCCCACAGCCCGGCCGGCACGCCCAGCCTCTCCCGCCGCGCCAGGGCGATGCCCAGCAGCAGCGCCACGCCGATGACGACGCAGGCGATGCGCATGGAAAACGGCGGCAGTTCGACCAGCAGCAGCTTCATCGCCGGCCAGTTGAAGCCCCAGCCGATGACGGTGACCAGCAGCAGCAGCAGGCCGCGCGGGTCGGGCCGCGCCGCGGCCGGCATGCCCAGGGGCTTCAGGGTCAATCCAGGTAGTCCGGCTCCTCCCGCGCAAGGCGGCGCTTGATGCTCTCAAGGTGCAGCGCGGCGCTTTCCCGGTCGCCCAGGCGCATCTGGTCATAGGTCTTCTGCGCCATCGCCGCCGGCACCGGCTTGATGGGGCGGCCGGTGGACAGCGCCAGGCGCTGCGCCTCGGCCGCGCGTTCCAGGTAGTACAGATCGTCCCAGGCCTCGGCCGCGTTGGCGCCCACCACCATCACGCCGTGGTTCTTCATGAAGACGATGTCGGCCTCGCCGATCGAGGCGGCGATGCGGTCGCCCTCCGCCTCATCCAGCGCCAGGCCGTTGTAGTGCTCGTCCACCATGGTGCGGCCGTAGAATTTCAGCGCCGACTGCCCGGCCCAGAGCAGCGGCGGACCCTCCAGCATGGCGAGCGCCGTCGCATTCGGCATGTGGGTGTGGAAGGCGGCGCGCGCCCGGGGCAGGTTCTTGTGGACGCGGGCATGGATGTAGAAGGCGGTCGCCTCCGGCACCCCCTCCCCGGCCACGACATTGCCCTGGAAGTCGCAGACAAGCAGGCGGGAGGCGGTGATCTCCGCGAAGGCCCAGCCATAGGGGTTCACCAGGAACAAATCGTCCCGCCCCGGCACCACGAGGGAGAAGTGGTTGCAGATGCCCTCATGCATGCCCAGCCGCGCCGCCATGCGGAAGCAGGCGGCCAGGTCCACCCGCGCCGCGCGGACGGCATCGGCATCCAGTTCCGAATTGCGCAGGATGGCGGGGGCGGCGTTCAGCGCATGGGCCATGGCCGGGACCTTTCACGAATGACCCGAAACCGTCGCAGGCGGCGCGGCGCAGGGCAAGCCCTGGCCAGCCGCGCCGATCCATCGCACATGGGCGCCACGGCGGATGGCAGCGGAGACAGGCGGGGACATGGGCGGCACCAACCAGCGGATCGACGGCGCCCGGCTGTGGGACGGGCTGATGGCCATGGCGCGGCATGGCGCCACGCCGAAGGGCGGCGTGAAGCGCCTGACCCTGACGGCGGAGGACCGCGCGGCGCGCGAGGATTTCCGCACGCAATGCGAGGCGCTGGGCCTGGCCGTGCGCGTGGACGCCATCGGCAACATGTTCGCCCGCCGCGAGGGTCGCGACCCCACGCGCCTGCCGGTGCTGTTCGGCAGCCACCTGGACAGCCAGCCCTCCGGCGGCAAGTACGACGGCGCGCTCGGCGTGATGGCGGGGCTCGAGGTGATGCGCACGCTGCACGACCTCGGCCTCACCACCGAGGCGCCGCTGGAGTTGGTGAACTGGACGGATGAGGAGGGCAGCCGCTTCGGCCATTCGCTGATGGGCAGCGGCGCCTGGGCGGGCGTCTACCCGCTGGAGAAGGTCTATGCGCTGCGCGACGGCGACGGCGTGACGGTGGCGGAGGCACTGGACGCGATCGGCTACCGCGGCGAGATCCCCGCCGAGCCCTTCCCGGCCGATGCCTATTTCGAACTGCACATCGAACAGGGCCCGATCCTGGAGCGCGATGGCGCGGCCATCGGCATCGTCACCGGCGCGCAGGCGCAGGTCTGGTGGGATGCCCGCATCACCGGCCAGGACGCCCATGCCGGCACCACCCCGCCAGGGGCGCGGCGCGATGCGCTGGTGGCGGCGGCGCGGATCATCGCGCTGGTGGACGCGCGGATGCGCGACGCCGGGGAGGAAGGACGCGGCACGGTGGGGTTCCTGAAGGTGGAACCGAACAGCCGCAACGTGATCCCCGGGGAGGTCGCCTTCAGCATCGAGTTCCGCCACCCGGAAAGCGGCCGCATCGCCCATCTGGCATCCCACTTCCCGGCCGAGGCCGCGGCGGACGTCGCGGCCACCGGCTGCGCGCTGTCGATGTCCCAGGTGCTGCACTACGCGGCGCAGCCCTTCGACGCGGCCTGCGTGGCGCTGGTGGAGCAGGCCGCGGCGCGGCTGGGGCTGAAGGCGCGGCGCCTGGTCTCCGGCGCCGGGCACGATGCCGTCTATGTGGCGCGGCGGATGCCGGCGGCGATGATCTTCACCCCCTGCAAGGACGGCCTCAGCCACAACGAGGCCGAGAGTATCGAGCCCGCGCAGGCCGAGGCCGGCTGCCAGGTGCTGTTCGAGGCGGTGGTGGCCCGCGCCAACCGACCCCTGGCATGAAGAAGCGCCGGCCGCCCCGCCCGCCGGCCGCAGGCACCGGGCCATCACGCCGCCGTGACCCCGCAACCGATGCGACGCGCAACTTTCACGTGAACCGGGCGCTTCGCCCGGGGCATGTCCCGGCCTCGCAACCGAATCGCAAAGTGGAGCGTCAGCCCGTCATGAACCCAACCACCTGGCCGCGCCCGGCCCAGATCGCCTCCGCCTTGCTGCTGCTGCTCGGCGTGGTCGGCTGGATCACCGTCATCAGCCTGTCCGGCGACGTGCGAGAGGCGGAGGAGCAGGCCCGCTCGGCCCAGGCGGCCCGCAGCGGCCTGGAACAGACCCTGGCCACGGAACGCGCCGCCAGCGGCGCGCTGCCGGCGATCGAGGCCCGTGCGCGCAGCGCCGAGACGGCGCGTGCCGCCGCCGAAAGCCGGGCCCAGGCGCTGACCGCGGAGGCCGAGGCCGCCACGCGCCGCCTGGCCGAACTGCGCCAGCAGATCGAGGCCGGCACGACGGAGCGCGATGCCGCGATGCAGGCCGCGGAACAGGCCCGCACGGCGCGCGCGGCGGCGGAAGCCGAGGCGACGCAGCTGCAGACCCGCGTGACGGCACTGCGGCAGCAGGTCGAGCAGACCGAGGCGCAGCTGGCGCAGCTGACCGAGCGCGCCCGCACGGCCGAGGCGGAGCAGACGCGCATGGCGGAGGCCCGCGATTCGACCGCGCATGCGCTGCGCGCGCTGGAAGCGCGGTCGGCGCAGGTGCAGGCCGGCCTGCAGTCGGCTGAATCGCAGCTGGCGCAGCTGGCGGAACAGGCCGGCCGCACGCAGCAGGAACTGACCGCGAAGGCGGCGGAGCTGGCCGGGGCGGAGCAGCGGCTGAGCGGTCTGCGCGACCAGGCGGCGCTGCTGGAGACCGACCTGGCCGCGCGCCGCGCCGCGCTGGCCGAGGTGCAGGGCCGGCTGGAACAGGCCACCCAGGCGAGCGAGCAGGCCGCCAACCGCCTGAGCACCACGCAGCAGGCGATCACCGAGGCGACGCGCGAATCCGGCGAGCTGGCCCAGCGCCTGGCCGGGCTGCGCAACGAGACGGCGACCGCCACCTCGGCGCGCGACACGGCGCGCCAGGAGGCGGAGCGCGCCCAGTCCGAGGCCACCCGCCAGGCGCAGGCGCGCCAGCAGGCCGAGCAGGCGGCCAGCCAGGCGCAGACCCGGCTGGATCAGCTGACGGCCGAGGCGCAGGCCGCCGAGCAGCGGCTGCAGGGCCTGGCCGGCCAGGTGCAGACGCAGGATGGGCGGCTGTCCGAACTGCGCAGCGCGGTGGAGCAGGCCGGCTCGGCGCTGGAGGAGCGGCAGCGCGCGGCGGCCGAGGCCGCCCGGCAGGTCGCCGCGCTGGGTGAGCAGGCCCGCCAGGCCGAGGCAACGCTGCAGCGGCTGCGCGAGTCCGTGGCGCAGGCCGAACAGCAGCTGGCCACGCTGCGCCAGCAGGCCGAGCAGGCCCGCGATGCCGAGCAGGCCCGGCAGGCCGAACAGGCCCGGCAGGAAGAGCAGTCCCGCCAGGCCGAACAGGCACGGCAGGCCGAGCAGGCCCGGCAGGACGAGCAGTCCCGCCAGGCCGAACAGGCACGGCAGGCCGAGCAGGCCCAGCCGCCGCAAGGCCAGCAGGGTGGTCAGCAGGGCCAGCCGGCTCCGACCAACTGAGCGCCTCCCCCGCCTGACAGCCGCCGAAGGCGATCAACCGGTCCCTTCGGCGGCCGCAACCCGGGGCCGCCCGCCTCAGGGCCGGTGGACAGACGGGCTGCGGGCGCCACCGGCGGTGCCCTTCCGGGCCGGCCGCATCCCGGCCCCAACGCTCCACGGGCGCCAGAGCATTTTCAAGCCTTGCGGCTTCGCAAGGCGGCTCGGAAAAATGCGTCGAAACAATAGGCTGGAGCGGTTTCACCGTCTTCGCTTGCGGTGATACGGCCCTAGCCGCCGAAGGCGCTGGCCACCAGAAAGGCCACCGCGGCCGCGGCGCCGCCGATGCCCAGCGTCTGCAGGGCACCGCGCAGCGGCGGCAGGCCGGTGGCACGGGCCTTCAGCCAGCCGAAGCCGGCCAGCGCCACGGCCGTGAAGGCGCAGGAGACCGCCAGCGCCGGGCCTGTCTCCGCCATCAGGATATAGGGCGACAGCGGGATCAGCCCGCCCACCACATAGGCCCCGCCGATGGTGGCGGCGGAACGCGCGGCGCGGTGCGGGTCGGGCTCCACCAGTTCCAGTTCGAAGCGCATCATGAAGTCCACCCAGCGGCGGCGGTCGCTGGCAATCGCCTCCACGGCCTGGCGCAGCACCTCCCCGCGTACGCCGTAGCGGTGCAGGATGGCCGCGACCTCCCACTTCTCGCGCTCGGGGTAGAGGCGGCTTTCCTCCTCCTCCCGCCGCCGCTCCGCCTGGTAGTGGTCGGCATCAGTGCGGGCGGCGAGGTAGCCGCCGAGGCCCATGGCGACGCAGCCGGCGGCGATTTCCGCCAGGCCGGCGGTGACGATCAGCGGGTTGGCGGCCACCGCGCCGGACAGCGCCGCGGCCAGGGCGAAGGGCACGGTCAGGCCATCCGCCGTGCCGATCACGAGGTCGCGCACCGTCGCGCTGGCGGCGAAATGCCGCTCCTCATGCGGCGGGCCGGGCGGCATGGGCGGCAGGCCGTCCCGGGTCGGCTCGGCGAGGTCGGCGGCGGGGCTGGACATGCCGGCAACCTAGCTTCGCTCCCGGCCTGGTGTCACGCGTCGATTGCCGCCCAAGCCCTTGTGAACAAAGGTATTTTTGGGAATGCGACGCATCCTCAAGCAGGATGCGCCGCGCCGGCCAGCCTCAGCTGCTGCCGCTCATCACCGCACAGTGGCGCGCCTGGTCGGCCGGCAGGGTCAGCCGCACCTGGCCGCCCTCCACCGCGGCCACCAGGCTCAGCGGCAGGGCGTGGTGGTGCTGGCGCGTGCCGTCCGGGTCGTCCTGCCGCGTCAGCTTGATGCGCTCGCCCTCCAGCCGGTCAACGGTGCGGACATGGCCGCCATCGCTGCCGACCACTTCCATGTGTTCCTGGATCATGCCTCGCTGTCCGCTCATTGGCCTGTCTGCCTCTGCTGGTGTCGCACCCTGCAAACGGCCGGGCGGGGCGCCGGATGCAGGGCTGGCGCGACCGTTCCGCAGGAAGCGCCCCGCCGGGCGCGGCAGATCGGGTGCGCCGCCACGGCTCGGGTTGTCGCAGGCCCACGCGCTGTCTATAGCGGCGCTGCCGGAGGACGATCTTGGCCACCACCGAACCTGACACCCAACCCCGCGCAGAGCCCACCGCCGCCCAGGCGGCCCAGGCGCTGCTGCTTGCCCGCCCCGCCAGCGAGGAGCGCCGGATGGCCGACGCCATCCGCGCCCTGGCCATCGATGCGGTGGAGAAAGCCAAGTCCGGGCATCCCGGCATGCCCATGGGCATGGCCGATGTCGCGACCGTGCTGTTCAGCCGCTTCCTGAAATACGACGCGGCCGATCCGCGCTGGCCGGACCGCGACCGTTTCGTGCTCTCGGCCGGCCATGGCTCGATGCTGCTGTATGCCCTGCTGCACCTGACCGGCCATGCCGGGATGGGCATCGAGGAGATCCAGCGCTTCCGCCAGCTGCATTCCCCCGCCGCCGGGCACCCTGAATTCGGCGAGCATCCGGGCATCGAGACCACCACCGGCCCGCTCGGCCAGGGCATCGCCACTGCGGTCGGCATGGCGCTGGCGGAACGGCTGCTGGCGGCGCGCTTCGGCAAGTCGCTGGTGGACCACCGCACCTGGGTCATCGCCTCCGACGGCGACCTGATGGAAGGCATCAGCCACGAGGCCGCCTCCCTCGCCGGGCACCTGAAGCTGGACCGACTTTGCGTGCTGTACGACGACAACAACATCTCGATCGATGGCGACACCGCCATCTCGTTGTCCGATGATGCGCTGCGCCGGTTCCAGGCCTATGGCTGGGCAACCCGCCGCGTCGACGGCCACGACCATGAGCAGGTGGCCGCGGCGATGGCCTGGGCCATGCGCAACCGCAAGCCGACGCTGATCGCCTGCCGGACCATCATCGGCTTCGCCGCGCCCAACAAGGCCGGCACCGCCGCCAGCCACGGCGCGCCGCTAGGCCGCGCGGAAGCCGATGCCGCCAAGGCCGCGATGGGCTGGAACCATCCGGAATTCGAGGTGCCGGAGGACCTGAAGGGCAAGTGGGAGGAAGCCGGCCGCCGTGGCGCCGGCACCCGCCGTTCCTGGCTGAAGCGCCTGGCGAACCACGCGCAGAAGGACGAGTTCGAGCGCGCCCTGGCTGGCCGCCTGCCGGAAGCCTGGCACGAGAAGCTGGCCGCGCTGCGCGCGCAGCAGGCCGAGGACCGCCCGAAGATCGCCACCCGCATCGCCAGCCAGCGCGCCCTGGAAGCCCTGGTGCCGGCGGTGCCGGAGATGATCGGCGGCTCCGCCGACCTCACCGGCTCCAACAACACCAACGTCAAGGGCATCCCCGCCGTGGCGCCGGGCAACTTCGCCGGCCGCTACATCCATTACGGCGTGCGCGAGCACGCCATGGCGGCGGCGATGAACGGCATGGCGCTGCATGGCGGGCTGATCCCCTATTCCGGCACCTTCCTGGTCTTCGCCGACTACATGCGGCCGGCGATCCGCCTGGCGGCGCTGATGCGCCAGCGGGTGATCCATGTGCTGACGCATGACAGCATCGGCCTGGGCGAGGACGGCCCGACCCACCAGCCGGTGGAAACCCTGGCCTCGCTGCGCGTCATTCCCAACCTGGCGGTGTTCCGCCCGGCGGATGCGATCGAGACGGCAGAATGCTGGGAGTTGGCGGTGAAGCGGGCCGATGGCCCCTCCGTGCTCGCGCTGTCGCGGCAGAACCTGCCGGCGCTGCGCGCCGATTCGGGCGAGAACCGCTGCGCCCGCGGCGGCTATGTGCTGGCCGAGGCCTCCGGCCCGCGCCGTGCCACGCTGATCGCCACCGGGTCCGAGGTGCATCTGGCGATCGCCGCCCGCGCCACGCTGGAGGCGGAGGGCATCGCCACCGCCGTGGTGTCCCTGCCGTCCTGGGAGCTGTTTGCCCTGCAGGATGAAAGCTACCGGAACCAGGTGCTCGGTGATGCGCTGCGCATCGGCATCGAGGCCGCGCTCGGCTTCGGCTGGGAGCGCTGGCTGGGGCCGGACGGGGTGTTCATCGGCATGCAGGGCTTCGGCGCCAGCGCGCCGGCCGACGACCTGTTCCGCCATTTCGGCATCACCGCCGATGCCGCGGTGGCGGCCGTGAAGAAGCGCTTGGGCTGACAAAAGGGGAAGTCGGGATATGGCCGTCAAGGTTTCCATCAACGGGTTCGGTCGCATCGGCCGCCTGGTGCTGCGCGCCGCCTGCGAGGCCGGCCGCGACGACCTGGAATTCGTCACCATCAACGACCTGGGCAGCGTCGAGGCGAACGCCCACCTGTTCCGCTACGACAGCGTGCATGGCCGCTTCCCCGGCGAGGTGATCGTCGAGGGCGACACCATCACCATCCGCAACGGCGGCAAGACCTGGGGCCCGATCAAGGTGACGGCGGAGCGCGACCCGACGAAGCTGCCGCTGGCCGGCATCGACGTCGCGATGGAGTGCACCGGCATCTTCACCAGCAAGGAGAAGGCCTCCATGCTGCTGACCGCCGGCGCGCGCAAGGTGGTCATCTCCGCCCCCGGCGACAATGCCGATGCGACCATCGTCTACGGCGTGAACCACCAGACGCTGACGAAGGAGATGACCGTCATCTCCAACGCGTCCTGCACCACCAACTGCCTGGCGCCGATCGCCAAGGTGCTGCACGACAATTTCGGCATCGTGCGCGGCTACATGGTGACCATCCACGCCTATACCGGCGACCAGAACACGGTCGACACGCTGCACAAGGACCTGCACCGGGCCCGCGCCGCGGCGGTTTCCGCCATCCCGACCAGCACCGGCGCCGCCAAGGCTGTGGGGCTGGTGATGCCGGAGCTGAAGGGCAAGCTGGACGGCACCGCCATCCGCATCCCCACCCCCAACGTCTCCCTCGTCAGCCTGGACTTCGTGCCGGCCAAGACCGAGGGCCTGACGAAGGAGGCGGTCAACGCGGTGATGAAGGCGGCCTCCGAATCCGGGCCGCTGAAGGGCATCCTCGGCTACAACACGGCGCCGCTGGTCTCCATCGACTTCAACCACGACCCGCATTCCTCCACCTTCGATGCGACGCAGACGCAGGTGGTCGATGGCGGGCTGGTGCGGGTGATGTCCTGGTACGACAATGAGTGGGGCTTCTCCAACCGCATGTCGGACACCACGGCGCTGTTCGGCAGCCTGTAGGCCGCCCTCGGGACATGGCCCGGCGCCTGGCGCCGGGCCGCTTCCGCCTCGGAACAGGCGGCTTCAGAACAGCCCGAGCCGGGAGCGCGCCAGGTCGAAGCCGCGGCCATCGGCGTTGATGCAATGCAGCCCGGTCCGCTCCGCGTGGCAGGTGACGCCCGCGCCATCCCACCGCTCGCCATAGCGCAGCCGTCGCGCCCCGCGGTTCACCACCGTGTCGCCGGCGCACAGGGCGCGGGCGCCGCCACGCGCACCCAGGCTGTAGGCATGGCCCCAATCGGTGTCGCAATCCTGCGGTCGTGGCGGCCGCGTGAAGCTGAATTCCACCAGGTCGCAGCGCAGCGCGTTCTCCTCCACCGCGCAGAAGACGTTGCCGGAGGGCAACTGGAAGCCCTCCTGCGCCGATGCTATGCCCGGCAGAAGAAACCCAGCCAGTGCCAGCCACTTGAACATGCCGTTTCTTCCCCCTCGATCCACCACGCAGGAGTGCTGACGCGATGTCGTTCCGAACCATCGACGCCCTGGACGCCGCCGGCAAGCGCGTGCTGCTGCGGGCCGACCTGAACGTGCCGGTGCGGGAGGGCGTCATCACCGACCGCACGCGGATCGAACGCCTGCTGCCGACCATCCGTGAACTGGCGGAGAAGGGTGCGCGGGTGATCGTCTGCAGCCATTTCGACCGCCCCAAGGGCAAGCGCGTGCCGGAGATGTCGCTGCTGCCGCTGCGCACGGCGCTGGCCGAGGCGCTGGGCCGCCCGGTGGCCTGGGCCGATGACTGCGTCGGGCCGGAGCCGGAAGCCGCCGCCGCCGCGCTGGCGGATGGCGAGGTGCTGCTGCTGGAGAACACCCGCTACCACGCCGGGGAGGAGAAGAACGACCCGGCGCTGGCCGCGGGCCTGGCGAAGCTGGCCGAGGCCTATGTGAACGACGCCTTCTCCGCCGCCCACCGCGCCCATGCCAGCACGGAGGGCGTGGCCCACCTGCTGCCCGCCTATGCCGGCCGGCTGATGCAGGCGGAGCTGGAGGCGCTGGACGCGGCACTGGGCAACCCGGCGCGGCCGGTGGTGGCCATCGTCGGCGGCGCCAAGATCTCCACCAAGCTGGAACTGCTGGGCAACCTGACCCGCCGCGTGAACGTGCTGGTGATCGGCGGCGCCATGGCCAACACCTTCCTCGCCGCCCAGGGCCACCCGATGGGCCGCTCCCTGCAGGAAGCCGAGATGCACGAGACGGCGCGGCAGATCATGGCGGAAGCCGCGGCGGCGCAGTGCGAGATCCTGCTGCCGGTGGATGTGGTCGTGGCGGAAGCCTTCGCCGCGCAATCGCCGCACCGCACCGTCGCCGTGGACAGCGTGCCGCAGGATCTCATGGCGCTGGATGTCGGGCCGGAGACGGTGGATCTGGTGGAAGCGCGGCTGCGCCAGGCCTCCACCCTGGTCTGGAACGGCCCCTTCGGTGCCTTCGAGATCCCGCCCTTCGACATGGCGACCGTCGCCGTGGCGCAGAGCGTGGCGGCGCTGACGGCCTCCTCGGGCCTCAAATCCATTGCCGGCGGCGGCGACACCGTCTCCGCCCTGCGCCATGCGGGGGTGATGGAGCGGCTGACCTATGTTTCCTCCGCCGGCGGGGCCTTCCTGGAATGGCTGGAGGGCAAGACACTGCCCGGCGTCGCAGCCCTCGGTTGATTCAGAATTCAGCAATACCTCCCGGTTTGCCACCAGTGGTTGCTAGAAGGTTAACCGCGAAATCCGGCAGGATTGGGCATGCGCCCGATCCGTCACACGTCCCGGAATTCCGCCTACCGATTCACGGATCGTTCAGATCTGCGTCTCATGGTGGTGCGCATGATCTCGATGAATTCCCTGGCCGCCTTCACGGCGGAAGTGTCCCGCACGCAGGCCCCGGCACAGGCACGTGCCGCCGCCGCGGGCCCGCAGCCTCTGCAGGCCCTGCAGACGCCGCAGCGCCAGCTGGACTCACTGCCGCCGCCGCCCAGCGGCAATGTCCCGCGCGGGTCGCTGCTCGACCTGCGGGTCTGATTCCTCGCTATCGTCCCGGGCCGTACCCGGCCCGGCGGAACGTCACGCGGGCGGATGGATAGCCGCGGCGTGATCCCGGGTCCCTTGCGGTTCGGCCCGCGCGGCCCCACCCTGCGCAAATGTCCACCGAGATGGCCCGCTTCACGCGCCGCATTCCCGCAGGGGAAGACCGAGAGCGGCTGACCTGCGACGAGTGCGGCTTCGTCGCCTACGAGAACCCGAAGATCGTCGTCGGCTCCGTCGTCGTCGAGCAGGGCCGCGTGCTGCTCTGCCGCCGCGCCATCGAGCCGCGGCGCGGCTTCTGGACCATCCCCGCCGGCTACATGGAGCTGGGCGAGACGGTGCAGGAAGGCGCGCTGCGCGAAGCGCGGGAGGAAGCCTGCGCCGCGCTGGCCCTGGATGGTATCCTGGCGGTCTATTCCATCGCGCGCATCGGCCAGGTGCAGGTGATGTTCCGCGCCCGCCTCCTCCACCCCGAGGCCGAACCTGCCTTCGCGGCAGGGCCGGAAAGCCTGGAGGTGCGGCTGTTCGGCTGGGAGGAGATCCCCTGGGCGGAGCTGGCCTTCCCCTCCGTCCACTGGGTTCTCGAAGCCTGGCGCGCCGTGGGCGACGGGCCGCTCGGCGCTCCGCAGGGCAACCCGCCCGCGGACCGGCGCGGGGTCCAGCCCCTGGCGGGCGCATGAGGCGCGGCGCAATCCTGGCCATCGCCCTGGCGATCGCTGCCCCCGCGCTGGCACCGCCCGCACTGGCCAGCCGGGCGGAGCCCCTGCCCCTGCCGCCGCCCCAGGCGCCGCCCTTGCCCGGCATGCTGATGCTGATGCCCCCGCCGCGGCTCGCAGAACCGGCGCCGATGCCCAACCGCAGCATCGAGGCACCGCCGGACCGCTTCGCCCGGCCGGTCGGCCCGCAATTGGAGCCGACCATCCTGAATGACCGCGACCGCGCCCGCGGCTTCACCTTCGGGCGCGAACATCTGTCCGACCGCCAGGAGGAGTTGTTCAGGGATCTGGCGCCGGGCGCCAGATTGCGGATCCCGCTGGAGTAGCCCCAGCGGGTTGCCCCTCAGCGCATCGGGATCGGGTACATCAGCCCGCCGCGATTCCACAGCGCGTTCAGGCCGCGGTCGATCTTGAGGCTGGAGCCCTCGCCCAGGTTGCGCTCGTAGATCTCGCCGTAATTGCCGACCTGCGAGATCACCTGGAAGCCCCAGTCATCGGCCAGGCCGAGCGGGGTGCCGAAGCCGGGCATGCCGCCCATCATGCGTCGCACGATGGCGGAAGGGTCGTTCTTGCGCGCCTCGGCATTGGCGGCCGTGATCTCCCGCGCCTCCGCCTCCAGCAGCAGGTTCACCACCCAGAAGACGATGCTGCGCCACTGCGAATCGCCGTCGCGCACCAGGGGGCCCAGCGGCTCGCGGCTGATGATGTCCGGCAGCAGGACATGCGCGGCCGGATCGGTGGTGCCGGTCTGGCGCAGGACCAGCAGTTCCGAGATATCGGAGGTCATGGCATCGCACCGCCCCTCCCGGTAGGCGGCAGCCAGGCTGGCCGCATCCCCCACCACCACCGGGGTGACCTGGATCGAGAGGCGCCTTGCCGCATCGGCCAGGCCCATCTCGGTCGTCGTGCCGCTGGTGATGCAGATCCGCTTGCCATCCAGGCCCGCCAGATTCGCCACGGGCGGGCTGGCCGGCACCAGGAAGCCCTGGCCGTCGTAGTAGTTCACCGCCGTCGGCGAAAGGCCGAGATCAACGTCGCGCGCCATGGTCTGCGTCAGGTTGCTCGCAGCCAGTTCGATGCGGCCCTCCCGCAGCGCCATAAGCTGTTGCTGCCTGCTGCCCCCGGTAAAGGTCACCTTGTCGGCATCGCCCAGGACCGCGGCCGCAACGGCCCGGCAGGTATCCGCATCCAGCCCCCGGACGACACCCTGCGCATCGCGCTGGGAGAAGCCGAGCAGGCCGATATCGGCGCCACAGACCAGCGAGCCGCGGGCCCGCACCTGGGCCAGGGTGGAACCTGGCTGTGCCAGCGCCGGGGCGGCGCCGAGCAGCGCGGCCAGGCCGATCAGGAAAAGGGAGCGCATGGCGGGGTCCTCAGCGCAGTGGCAGGGGGAACATCAGCCCCCCGCGCTGCCAGTTGTCGTTCGGCCCGCGGTCCAGCCCGAAGGGGCTGCCGGCGCCGAGATGGCGGTCGAACACCTCGGCATAGGAGCCGACCTGCGCCAGAACCCGCTGCGACCAGTCGGCATCCAGGCCGATGCCGCGCCCCAGCCCCTCCTCCACGCCGATCAGGCGCCGCAGCGCCGGGTCGTTGGATTGCAGCAGGGTGACCATGTTGGCGCTGGTCACGCCGAACTCGTCGGCCTCCAGCATCGCCTGCACCACCCAGAACACCACCTGGCGCAGCGCTTCCTCATCCTCCCGCACCAGCAGGCCCAGCGGCTCGCGGCTCAGCAGGTCGCGCAGCACCACGTAATCCTGCGGGTTGGGCAATTCCGTCACGCGGCGCACCGCAAGCTGGGAGGCATCGGTGGAGGCCGCGTCGCAGCGCCCGGCGGCCAGCGCCTGCAGCAGCGCGGTGCCGCCGCCGGCCTCCACGATGCTGACGCGGATGCCGAGCCGCGCCGCCTCGCTCTCCACCACCTCGCGCCCCGTGGTGCCGGCGAGGCCGGTGATGCAGACGCGGCGCCCATCCAGGCTGCGCGGCCCGACGATGCCGGAGTCGCGCCGCACCAGCAGGCCCTGCCCGTCGAAGAAGGTGATGCCGGCGAAGGCCACCGGGCGCCCGGCCTCCCGCGAATAGGTGAAGGTGGTGTTGCGGGCGAGCAGGTCGATGCTGCGGTCGCCCAGCGCGGCGAAGCCGGCATCCGGCGTGGCGATCGGCACGAAGCGCAGCTTGCCCGGGTCGCCCAGCACCGCCGCGGCCACGGCGCGGCAGAAATCGGCGTCGAAGCCGCGCATCGCACCCTGCGCATCGGGGGCGGAGAAGCCGGGCAGCGCGCCATGCACGCCGCAGACCAGCGTGCCGCGCCCCTGGATCGCGGCCAGGGTGCTGGCGGGCTGCGCCGCGGCCGGTTGGCCGCCGAGGCCGCAGGCCAGCGCCGCCGCCGCCAGGATGTTTCGCATGCTCATGTTCGGTCTCGCCCTAGCAGCCGGAAGCCGCGATGCGGCAGGTCGCGCCGGGCGAGGAGCGGCAGGCCTGCATCGCCTGGGCCTCCGCTTCCTGGACCGTGGCGCCGACGCCGGGGAAATTGCGGTTCAGCACCATGGTGCTGAGGTCGCTGGTCATCACCACCGCGTTGGGGTGGCGGGAGACCGCCTGCACCAGCGCGCCGCAGCGGTTGACGATCTCGCCCAGGAACTTGCAAGGCACCCGCCCGGCCATGCTCTGGCAGGACCGCACGGCCGTGGTGTTCACCGCCAGCCGGTCGGCGGCACCGTTACCGAAGCCGAAGGCCGCCATCGGCGCATCGGTCGCATAGACCGCGCCGAAGCGGCTGTTGGCCGGCAGCGCCGGCTCCTGCGCCACGGCCAGCTGCACGCCCGTGCCGGAGGTGGCCATGCTGGGCGCGGCGGTGCCCACCGGTTGGAAGCACGGCCCGGCAGCGATGCCCCCGCCCAGCGCGCCGCAGACGCTCAGCCCCAGTCGCGCGAAACGCTGCGCCGGCAGCGCGATGCGGTACATGGAGCCCTCCCGGCAGCGCATGTCCCAGTAGGCCGTGCGGCCCTGGTCGAAGCCGGCGAAATAGGTGGCGATGATCGCCTGGCAGGAGGCGCCGCCGCCGGTGATGGCGCGGAAGACCTCCGCCCGCCGTGTCGACTCGTTCATGCCGGAAAGCTGGTCGTGCAGCGGGTTGCCCGTCTGGGCCGCTGCGAGGCCCGGCACCCCGACAAGGCAGGCAAGCAGAAGAAGGATGCGGCGCATCGGTAGTTTCATCTCCACAAGCAGCACACGCCTCAGGCGGTTCATCAACCCTCGGGTAAATCTACGTGCAATCATGGCGCGCGCGCGATGATTTTTATTAACATTCGGTTGAGCCGGAAGGCGATCCCGCATCGCGGTTGGCGATCTTGCAAGGGGAGTGCACGGTGCCCGGCGGGCGTCTCAGGCCGGCGGCCCCAGCCCGACGAGGCCGCGGGCGAAATCACGCGCCGTGAAGGGGCGCAGGTCGGCCGCCTTCTCGCCGACGCCCACGAAATGCACCGGCAGGCCGATCTCCTGCGCCAGCGCCACCACCACGCCGCCCTTGGCGCTGCCATCCAGTTTCGTCACCGCGAGGCCGGAAACCGAGACCATCTCCTTGAATGTCTTCACCTGCTGCAGGGCGTTCTGGCCGGTGGTGGCGTCCAGCGTCAGCAGCACGGAATGCGGCGCGGCGGGGTCCAGCTTGCGGATCACCCGGATGATCTTGGCCAGCTCCTCCATCAGCGCCGATTTGTTGTGCAGCCGTCCGGCGGTGTCGATCAGCAGCAGGTCGGTGCCTTCCGCGCGGGCGCGGGCCAGCGCGTCATGCGCCAGGCCGGCAGCATCGGCGCCCATCTTCGCCGGCGCCACCACGGTGCAGCCGGTGCGGTCGCCCCAGATCTGCAACTGCTCCACCGCCGCGGCGCGGAAGGTGTCGCCGGCGGCGAACATCACGCTGAGGCCCTGGTCGCGGTATTGCTGGCCGAGCTTGGCGATGGTGGTGGTCTTGCCGGTGCCGTTCACGCCGACCACCAGCACGACATGCGGCGCATGCTCCCGCCGGATGTCCAGCGGCTTCGCCACGGGGGCCAGGATCTCGGCGATCGCCTCGGCGAGGGCCGCCTTCACCTCCTCATCCGAGACCTCCTTGCCGAAGCGGGTGCGGCGGAAGCCCTCGACGATGCGGCGCGCGGCCTGCACGCCGAGATCGGCGGTGATCAGCGTGTCCTCCAGCTCCTCCAGCGCCGCATCGTCCAGGCGGCGCTTGCGGAAGACGGTGGTCAGCGCATCGGTCAGCCGGGCGGTGGAACGCGCTAGGCCGCTGCGCAGCCGGCCGAACCAGCCGCCGCCGGAAGCGGGCTCCGGCTCGCTGCTGGCCAGCGCCTCCTGCAGCGCGCCGGCGGGATCGGCGGGGGGCAGGCGGGGCGGCGCTGGCGGGTGGGGCTCCGGCGCGGCGGGGGCGGGCTCGGCCGGCGTGGTGAAGGGCGCCACCAGGCCCGGCGCCGGCGGCAGCGGGGCGATGGGCGGCGAGGGCGGGGCCGGCGGCGATTCGAGTCCCGGCACGGTCGGCGTCGCCGGCTGCGCCGGGGGGGGCGTGACCGGCGGCGCGGCGGGTGGCGTGGCCGGCTGCGGCTCCGGTGCCGGGTCCTTGCCGCGCAGCCGATCCCAGAAACCCTTGAGCGCCATGCTTGCTACGCCGCCTCCACGATCAGGCCGCTGTCATCGGCGCCCAGCACCCGCAGCGACAACAGGCTTCCGGCCGGCGGCGTGCCGCCGGCCAGGCGCACCGGGGCGAATTGCTCGGTATGGCCGCGCCCGCCGCGTTCCAGCAGCACGCGCTCCACCCGGCCCAGCCGGCTGGCGAACAGGCGCTGCGCCGCCGCCTGGCCCGCCGCGCGCAGCCGCGCCGCGCGTTCGCGCCGCAGCGGCACCGGCAGTTGCGGCATCCGCGCCGCCGGGGTGGAAGGCCGGGCGGAGAAGGGAAACACATGCAGGAAGCTGAGCCCGGCTTCCTCCACCAGGGCCAGCATTTCCATGAAATGCGCCTCCGACTCGGTCGGGAAGCCGGCGATGAGGTCGGCGCCGAAGGCGATCTCCGGCCGCAGGGCGCGGGCGCGGCGGGCCAGGGCCACCACCTCCGCCCGGCCATGCCGGCGCTTCATGCGCTTCAGGATCAGCGTCGCGCCATGCTGCACGGACAGGTGCAGATGCGGCATCAGCCGCGGCTCCTCCGCCAGGAGCCGCCAGAGGTCGTCATCAATCCCGGCCGGGTCCAGCGAGGACAGGCGCAGCCGCGGCAATTCGGGCACCAGCGCCAGCAGCCGCCGCACCGCCTGGCCCAGCCGCGGCGTGCCGGGCAGATCCGTGCCGTAGCTGGCGATGTCGACGCCGGTCAGCACCACTTCCTGCACGCCCGATTCCACCAGGGCGCGCAGCCGCGCCGCCGCCTCCCCCAGCGGGACGGAGCGGGAAGCGCCGCGGCCCTGCGGGATGATGCAGAAGGTGCAGTGATGGTCGCAGCCGGTCTGGATCGGCAGCAGCGCACGGGTCTGCCCGGCCACCGGGCGCGGCGCCGGCGGGGCGGCGGCGGACCAGCTTTCGGGGCGCAGCTTGTCGTTGTTCGGCACCACCCGCACCACGCCGGGCAGCGCGGCCCAGGCCGCCGGCGCGATGGTGGCGGCGCAGCCGGTGACATGGATGGGCAGCCCCGGTTCCGACCGCGCCGCGCGGCGGATCGCCTGGCGCGCCTGGGCCTCGGCCTCCGCCGTCACGGCGCAGGTGTTCACCACCAGCATCGGGCCGGCGCCGCCGGCCTCCGCCAGGGCCTGCATCCGGCCGGATTCCTCGGCATTTAGCCGGCAGCCGAAATGCAGGGACCGCACGCTCATCCCGCCAGCGCGTCCAGGTCCAGCGTGCCGGTGAAGGCGGTGGCGACGGGGCCTGTCATCAGCACATGCCCATCCGCCCGCCATTCCATCAGCAGGTCCCCGCCCGGCATGGTGACGGTGGCGCGCCGGCCGACCAGCCCGCGCCGATGCGCGTTGACGATGGCGGCGCAGGCGCCGGAACCGCAGGCCAGGGTCAGCCCGGCGCCGCGCTCCCAGATCACCAGCCGCATGCGGTCCGGCGCCAGGATCTCGGCGAAGCCGATATTGGCGCGTTGCGGGAAGAGCGGGTCATGCTCCAGCCCCGGGCCGATCTCCGCCACTGGCACCAGGTCCAGGTCGCGGACGAAGAAGGTGGCGTGCGGGTTGCCCATGGAGCACGCCGCCGGGTCCGCCACCGCGCCGCGGGCCAGCGGCAGGTGCAGCGTGTCCATCGCGCGCGCCAGCGGCACATCCTGCCAGCCCAGCCGCGCCGGGCCCATATCCGCCCGCCACAGCCCGTCTTCCAGCCGTTCCACCGGCAGGTCCCCGGCGATGGTGCGCACCACCACCCGGTCCCGCCCCGTCTCCGCCGCGACCAGGGAGGCGATGCAGCGCGTGGCATTGCCGCAGGCGCCGGCTTCCGAGCCATCCGGGTTGCGGATGCGCATGAACACATCCGCGCCCTCGCCGGGCGCCTCCAGCACGATGAACTGGTCACAGCCGATGCCGAAATGCCGGTCGGCAATCGCGGCAGCGCGGGCCGGGGTGACCGGCAGCGGGGTGGCACGGCCGTCCAGCACGACGAAGTCGTTGCCCAGGCCATGCATCTTGCGGAAGGGAAGGGTCACGCCCGGCATATAGAGTGCGGCCGCCGCGGGCGAAACCCGCGCCTGCCCGTCACACAGCGCACACCGGCCTGTCATCGCCCTGTCTCCCGCCATGCCTAGGTTGCGCGCGACCGAGGGAGACCCCCCATGACCACCCGCCGCGCCCTGCTGGCCAGCGCCCTGGCCGCCCCCGCTTTGCCCCGCACCGTCCGCGCCCAGGCCGATGCCCGTCCCGTGCTGCGCATCGCGGTGCAGGCGCTGCCACCGACGCTGGAGCCGCTGGAGAGCATCTCCAATGTCGGGCTGCGCGTCTCCTACAACGTGTTCGACACGCTGTGGCGCCGCGATTTCCGCGCCGAATCCGCGGAAGGCGGGCAGCGGCTGACGCCCTTCCTGGCGACCGCGCTGGAACAGCGCGACCCGCTGACCTGGGTGGCGACGCTGCGCCGCGACGTGCGGATGCATGACGACACCATGTTCGGCCCCGCCGACGTGCTCTCCACCTTCTCCGCCGAGCGGATGTGGGGCCCGCAGGTGCAGACCTTCGAGGGCCGGGTGAATTTCGGCCACCTCGCGGGGGTCGAGGCCGAGGGCGCGGACAAGGTGGTGTTCCGCACCCGCACGCCGGACCCGGTGATGCCGCAGCGGCTCGCCGCCTATGGCGGCTGGATCCACTCCGCCCGCGCCTATGCGGAGAGCGGCCGCGACGGGCTGCGCCGCCAGCCGGTGGGCAGCGGCCCCTATCGCGTCGCCAGCTTCCAGCGCGACCAGCGCGCGGTGCTGGACAGCCACGACGCCTACTGGCAGGGCCGCCCGCCGGCGAAGCAGGTGGTGTTCACCGTGGTGCCGGAAGCCTCCTCCCGCCTCGCCGGGCTGCAAGCCGGCGATTTCGACCTGGTGACCAACCTGCTGCCCGAGCAGATCGAGGGCCTGGCCGGCAACCCGACCCTGGAAGGCGTCGATGTGGCGCTCGATTTCGCCCACATCCTCTACTACGACACGCGCCAGCCGGCGCTGCGCGATGCCCGGGTGCGGCGCGCGCTGAACCATGCCGTCGACACCGAACTGCTCGGCCGCGCCCTGTGGGGCGCCGCCTTCAAGCCGATGCCGGCGCTGCAGATTCCGGCCTTCGGCGACCTGTACGATGCGCAGCGCCGCGGCTTCACCTTCGACCCCGACCGCAGCCGCCGGCTGCTGGCCGAGGCCGGCTATCGCGGCGAGGAACTGACCATCCGCATCGCGCCGGGCTACTACCTGCAGATGCTGCAGGCGGTGCAGATCGTGCAGCAGATGTGGACCACGGTGGGGGTCAGGACCCGGCTGGAAACCCGGGAGAACCTCTCCCTGCTGACGCAGCCGGGCGCCGATATCCGCCCCACCTCCATCGCCTTCCGCTTCCCGGACCCGCTGGGCGGCGGCCTGGCGGTGCATCTGGCGGAGGATTACTCGCTGCAGAAGAACGGCTTCTGGCAGCCGGTGCGCTTCAACGCCCTGGTGCGGGAATTGCGCCTGGCCACCGCGCCAGCCGAACGCCGCCGGGTCTGGCTGGCGCTGCTGGATGAATTCGAGGCCGAGGCCCCGGCCCTCATCCTGTACCCGGTGCGCGAATACTTCGCCAAGCGGCGCGCCATCAACTGGATGCACTACCCGCTCTACTACATGGACTTCCGCGCCACCAATCTGAGCTTCAGCTGAAGGGCCACCGCACATGCCCCGCATCGTCTTCCTCTCCGACCTGCACCTCTCCCCCACCCATGGCTTCTTCTGGGAGAATTTCCGCCTCGGTGCGGCGGCGGCCAATGCGGCGGACCCGGCCGCGGTGGTGGTGAATGGCGACCTCTGCATCAACGGCCCCGACAGCGACGCGGAGATGGCCTTCGCCGCCCGCGCCCTGGGCCAGCACCTGCGCGCCCCGCTGCTGGCCCTGCCCGGCAACCATGATGTCGGCGACGAGCCGCCCGGGCAGGACCCGGCGCAGATCATCGACGATGCCCGCCTGGCGCGCTGGGACGCCGCCTTCGGCACCGACCGCTTCCTGCGCGATGTCGGCGCCTGGCGGCTGATCGGCCTCAACGCCCAGCTGCTCGGCTCCGGCCTGGCGCGGGAGGCGGAGCAGGTGGCTTGGCTGGCGCGGCAGCTGGACGAGGCCGCGGGCCGCCCGGTCGCCCTGGTGCTGCACAAGCCGCTCTTCGTGGAACATGCCGGTGAGGACCAGCCCACCGCAGGCTCCATCAACCTGGCCCCGCGCACCGCGCTGCTGCCGCTGCTGCGCCAGGGCGGCGTGCGGATGGTGATCAGCGGCCACCTGCATGCCCGCCGCGACCGTGTGGTGGACGGCATCCGCCACCTCTGGCTGCCGGCGCTGGCCTTCCTGGGGTCCGCGAGCCATGGCGGCGCGCCGGCGGTCGGCGCCGTGACCATCGACTTCGGCGGGCCGGAAGCGGTGGTGACCGATCTCGACCTGCCCGGGCTGGTGCCGCACGACCTGGCGGCGCTGAAGGGCCATGGCCGCTACAAATTCCTGCGCGACATGCCGGAATGCCCGCCGGGGACGGAGCAGGGCGTGCTCGACGACGCGGCGGAATAGGAACGGGATTTCGCCCCAGCGCCCGGGAATTGGAGGATAATTCTTTCTCTTCCGGGCCTATTGCCCTTTGTCAGAAAAATCCTTTCTCTCGGCTCGATCATCGCAGCCGGCCGGGGGATTTCCTGTCATGACCAAGGTCCACGTCATCCACGAGAACGACGCCTGGGTGGAACCGCTCCGCCAGGCCTTCGCCACGCTCGGCACCCCCTATGAGGAATGGTTCCTGGACCGCGGCGTGCTGGACCTGACCCAGGCGCCGCCGGCGGGCATCTTCTACAACCGCATGAGCGCCTCTTCCCACACCCGCGGCCATGTCTACGCCCCGGAATATGCCGGTGCGGTGATCGAGGTGCTGGAGCGTCACAAGCGCTCGCTGGTGAACGGCCGGCGGGCGCTGCAGCTCGAACTGTCCAAGGTCGCGCAATACCAGGCCCTGGCGATCCACGGCATCCCGGTGCCGGCCACCCTGGCCGTGGTGGGGCGGGAGAACATCCCCGAGGCCGCCGCGAAGCTTGGCTACCCGCTCATCCTGAAGCACAACCGCGCCGGCAAGGGCCTGGGCGTGCGCCTGCTGCGCAGCGAGCCGGCGCTGCGCGAGGCGCTGGCGCTGCTCGACGTGACGGAGGACCAGGAGGCCCATCCGCGCGACGGCATCTGGCTGGTGCAGCGCTACATCGAGGCCGCGGAGCCCTGCATCACCCGCGCCGAGTTCGTCGGCGGCCGGTTCCTTTATGCGGTGCGGGTGGACACCTCGGAAGGTTTCGAACTGTGCCCGGCGGATGCCTGCGCCATCGGTGATGGGGCGGCCTGCCCCGCGGTGGCGCCGGGCCAGAAATTCATCATCCAGGAAGGCTTCCAGCATCCGCTGATCCACCGGATGGAGGCCTTCCTGCTGGCGAACGGCATCGGCGTCGGCGCCATCGAATTCATCACCGATGCGGCGGGCAACAGCTTCGCCTACGACGTCAACACCAACACCAACTACAATGCGGAAGCCGAGGCCCGCGCCGGCCGCAGCGGCGCGCAGACCGGCATGGGCGCCATCGCGGCCCACCTGACGGCCCTGCTGCGGCGGGAAAGCCTGGCGGCGGCGGCGTAGCGGCTTCGCAAGGCGCTGGGAAGATGCGTTGGAACAACAAGGTGGAGGCGCCTCACCGGCTTCGCGTTCGGTGAGGCGGCTCCAGCGCCTCAGGCGCCGGCCTCGCCCTCGGGGAAGTGCCGGCGCGTGCGGTTGGCGAAGGCGACCAGGGACAGCATCACCGGCACCTCCACCAGCACGCCCACCACCGTGACCAGGGCGGCACCGGAATTCAGCCCGAACAGGCCGATGGCCACCGCGACGGCCAGTTCGAAGAAGTTGGAGGTGCCGATCAGCGCACAGGGTGCGGCGATGCGGTGCGGCACGCGCCAGGCCCAGGCGGCAGCATAGGCCAGCGCGAAGATGCCGTAGGACTGGATCAGCAGCGGCACCGCGATCAGCCCGATCAGCAGCGGGCGGTCCAGGATGACCTGGCCCTGGAAGCCGAACAGCAGCACCACCGTGGCCAGCAGGCCGAGGATGGAAAAGGGCTTGATCGCCGCGTTGAAGGCCGCGACCCGCGCCGCCCCCTCCCCGCCCCGCAGCAGCGCCCAGCGGGTGGCGGCGCCCAGCGCCAAGGGGATCACCACATACAGCAGGGTGGACAGCAGCAGCGTCTCCCACGGCACGGCGATCTCGGTCACGCCCAGCAGCAGCGCCACGATCGGCGCGAAGGCGAAGACCATGATGACGTCGTTCAGCGAGACCTGCACCAGCGTGTAGTTCGCATCGCCCCGCGTCAGCTGTGACCAGATGAACACCATGGCGGTGCAGGGCGCGGCGCCCAGCAGGATCAGCCCGGCGATGTACTGGCCGGCGTCGGCGGGGTCGATCAGCCCGGCGAAGAGGTGCTCGAAGAACAGCACGCCGAGGGCCGCCATGGTGAAGGGCTTCACCAGCCAGTTGATCACCAGCGTGATGACCAGCCCCTTGGGCCGCCGATGGATGTGCCGCAGGCTGGCGAAATCCACCGCGACCATCATCGGGTAGACCATGGCCCAGATCAGCGCGGCCACCACCAGGTTGACCGAGGCGTATTCCCAGCCCGCGACGCGTTGGAAGAAGCCCGGAAACAGGCTGCCGAGCGCAATGCCGGCCACGATGCACAGGGCGACCCAGAGGGAAAGGTAGCGATCGAACAGCGACACGGGGCTAATCCTGGCCGGGGGTGAAGGAGGGAGGCGGGCAGCAGATCGAGCCCTTGAGCTCGCCCCTGCCGTGCTTCTCGAAGATGGCGTTCAGCAGCAGGGCCAGCGGCATCAGCCGGCCCGGGTCGATCGCGTAGCAGATGCGCGGATGCGCGACGTCGCCGCTGATGATCCCGGCGCTGCGCAGGATGCGCAGATGCTCCGATACGGTGGATTGGGCCAGGCCCACCTCCGCCACGATGTCGCAGCCGAAGCAGGCCGGCCGTTCCAGCAGCAGGCGGATGATGCGGATGCGGGCCGGGTGGCCCAAGGCCTTGGCGATGGCGGCGACCGCCGCATCGGCTTCGGCGCCCGGGGATGGGGATGGGGATGGGGTCAGGGCAGGGCGTCCGGTTGCAGGGTTCATCGTTTATCGACGATAGGCGATGCAAGCCTGCGGTGCCAGAAGCGGGTGGAACCCTTCCAGCCTCGCCCGCGCCATCGCCCCTGAGTCGCTTGCGTCGCGGTGGTCACGCCGCTACAAGCCGCGCTCCGCGGGTCATGGCCTCTGGTTGGGCATGCCTGGCCGCGGATCCGTGTCCCTGCCGCATGGTGCGGTCTGGCCTTCCGCGGGGGAGGCTGGGGTGAGGTGGGACCGGCCAGACCGATTGGAGGTCCAAATGCCCAAGATGAAGACCAAGTCCAGCGTGAAGAAGCGCTTCACCCTGACGGCGTCGGGCCGCGTGAAGGCTGGCGCCGGCAACAAGCGCCACATGCTGACGGCGAAGACGAACAAGATGAAGCGGCAGAACCGTGGCACCTTCCTGCTGCCGAAGCAGGACAGCGACACGGTGAAGCAGTGGATGCCTTACGGTTCGAGCCGGTAAGGGAGGATCTGAACCATGGCACGTGTGAAGCGGGGCGTAACCAAGCACGCCCGTCACAAGAAGATCCTGAAGCTCGCCGAGGGCTATGTCGGCCGGTCTTCGACCGCCTATCGCCCCGCGCTGGAGCGGGTCGAGAAGGCGCTGCAATACGCCTATCGCGACCGGCGCAACAAGAAGCGCGATTTCCGCGGCCTGTGGATCCAGCGCATCAATGCCGCGGTGCGCGAGCATGGCCTGACCTATTCCCGCTTCATCGCGGGCATCAAGGCGGCGAACATCGAGATCGACCGCAAGATGCTGGCGGCGCTGGCCTATGATGACGCGGCGGGTTTTGCGGCCATCGTCGAAAAGGCGAAGGGCGCCCTCCCCGCGCAGGCCTGAACCGATCGGTTCGGACTGAAGACCAAACAGGAGGGCCGTCCCGCAGGGGGCGGCCTTTTCCGTATCCGGATGCAGGCATGATGACGGATGATCTGGCCGCGCTGCGCGCGGAAGCCGAGATGGCGCTGGCGGGGGCGGCCGACCTGCGGGCGCTGGATGCGGTGCGGGTGGCGGTGCTCGGCAAGTCCGGCAGCCTGTCCGGGCTGCTGAAGGGCCTGGGCGCGGTGCCGGCGGAGGCGCGCAAGGAGCGCGGCGCGGCGCTGAACCGCCTGAAGAACGAGGTCGAGGCGCTGCTGGAGGCCCGCAAGGCGGTGCTGGAGGCGGAGGCGCTGACGGCGCGTCTGAAGGCGGAGCGGCTGGATGTGTCGCTGCCCCCCCGCCCCTTCGCGCCGGGCACCGCCGCGGAGGGCGGCATCCACCCGATCAGCCGGACCATCGAGGAGCTGACGGCGATCTTCGGCAGCATGGGGTTCCGGGTGGTCGAGGGGCCGGATATCGAGGGTGACTGGTACAATTTCGGCGCGCTGAACATCCCGGACCATCACCCGGCGCGGCAGGACCACGATACCTTCTACATGCCGGGCACGGATGCGGCCGGACAGCGGCTGGTGCTGCGCACCCAGACCTCGCCCCTGCAGATCCGCACCATGCTGGGTGAGCCGCCGCCGATCCGCATCATCGCGCCGGGCCGCACCTATCGCGCCGACCATGACGCGACGCATAGCCCGATGTTCCACCAGGTGGAGGGGCTGGTGATCGATCGCGGCATCACGCTCGGCCATCTGAAGGGGTGCCTGACGGATTTCCTGCGGGCCTTCTTCGGCATTTCCGACCTGCCGGTGCGGTTCCGCTCCTCCTACTTCCCCTTCACCGAGCCTTCGATGGAAGTGGACATCGGCTGGAACCGGAAGACGGGCGAGCTCGGCGGTGGCGGCGACTGGCTGGAGATTCTGGGCAGCGGGATGGTGCATCCCAAGGTGCTGGCCAATTGCGGGCTCGATCCGCGCGAATGGCAGGGCTTTGCCTTCGGCATGGGGATCGAGCGCATCACCATGCTGAAGCACGGCATGCCGGACCTCCGCCCCTTCTACGAAAGCGACCTGCGCTGGCTGCGCCACTGGGCCGCCGAGCCGCTGGCGCCCGCCAGCCTGCACGAGGGAATCTGACCCGATGAAATTCCCCCTGAGCTGGCTGCGCGAGCACCTCGACACCGACGCCACGCTGGAGGCGATCTCCACCACCCTCTCCGCCATCGGCATCGAGGTCGAAGGCATTGAGAACCCGGCCGCGGATCTGGGAAAATTCCGGATCGCCCGCGTGATCGAGGCGGTTCAGCACCCGAATGCCGACCGGCTGCGGCAGCTGCGCGTCGATGTGGGCGATGGGCGCGAGCTCTCCGTGGTCTGCGGCGCGCCGAATGCACGCACCGGCATGAAGGGCGTGCTGGCAGTGCCGGGCGATTTCATCCCGGGCACCGGCATCACGCTGAAGCTCGGCGAAATCCGCGGCGTGAAGTCCGAGGCGATGATGCTGTCCTCGCGGGAGATGGGGCTGGGCGACGACCATTCGGGCATCGTCGACCTGCCGGAGGATGCGCCGCTCGGCGAGAGCTATGTGAAATGGGCCGGCCTCGATGACCCGGTGATCGAGATCAAGGTCACGCCGAACCGCGGCGATGCGCTCTCCGTCCGCGGCATCGCGCGGGACCTGGCGGCGGCGGGGCTCGGCACGCTGAAGGGCTGGGAGGTGGCGCCGGTGGCGGCGGCCTATCCGGCGCCGCTGCACTGGCGCATTGCCGATCCGCGCGCCTGCACCTGGGTGCTCGGCCGCGCCGTGCGCGGCGTGAAGAACGGGCCGTCCCCCCAGTGGCTGCAGGACCGGCTGGTGGCGATCGGGCTGCGGCCGATCAGCGCGCTGGTCGATATCACCAACTACTTCACCTTCGCCGTCGGCCGCCCGCTGCATGTCTTCGACGTGGCGAAGGTCTCGGGCACCGAGCTGACCATGCGGATGGCCCGGCCGGGCGAGGAATTGCTGGCGCTGAACGGCAAGACCTACGCGCTGACGGAGGAGGACGGCGTGATCGCCGACGCCAATGGCGCGGAGGCGCTGGGCGGCATCATCGGCGGCGAGCATTCCGGCTGCGACGAGACCACCACCGAATGCTTCATCGAATGCGCGCTGTTCGACCCGGTGCGCATCGCGCTCTCCGGCCGCCGGCATGATGTGCGCACCGATGCGCGGTCCCGCTTCGAACGCGGCATCGACCCCGCCCTGCTGCCCAAGGCGCTGGAGGCCGCGACGCGGATGATCCAGGAGCTGTGCGGTGGCGAGGCCTCGGAGATTTCCGAGGCGGGCGCACAGCCGGCCTGGCAGCGCCAGGCGACGCTGCGCTTCGCCCGGGTGCGCGACCTCGGCGGGCTGGACCTGCCGGAGGAGGAGGTGGTCGGGCGGCTGGAGCGGCTGGGCTTCACCATCGCGGCCCGTGATGCGGCGCAGGTGACGGTGGCCGTGCCGTCCTGGCGCAACGACATCGCCGGCGCCGGCGCGCTGGCGCAGGACCCCTCCCTGCCGGCCGACCGCGCCCGCACCGCCGCCGAGGGCTGCGCCGCGATCGAGCCGGAATGCGACCTGGTGGAGGAGGTGCTGCGCCTCGGCGGGCTGGATGCGGTGCCGGCGGTGTCGCTGCCCGTCACCTCCGCCGTGCCGCGGCCGGCGCTGTCGCCAAAGCAGGTGCGCGCGGCGCTGGCGCGGCGGGTGCTGGCTTCGCGCGGGATGCAGGATTGCGTGACCTACGGCTTCCTGGATCGCGCCAACGCGGCGCTGTTCGGGGACACGCCGGACGGGCTGCACCTTGAAAACCCCATCGCCAGCGACCTGGACCAGATGCGGCCGACGCCGGTCGCCTCGCTCGCCATGGCCGCCGCCCGCAATGCGGCGCGCGGTTTTCCGGACGTGGCATTGGGCGAGATCGGCGGCGCCTATCGCGACCCGGCGGCGGGGATCAGCCAGCTGGCGGTCGCGGCCGGGGTGCGGGCCGGGCAGACCGCGGCGAACTGGGCGGCACCGGCGCGGCCGGTGGATGCGCTGGATGCCAAGGGCGATGCGCTGGCGGTGCTGGGCGCGCTCGGCGTGCCGATGGCGGCGGTGATGCTGACCACGGATGCGCCGGGCTTCTACCACCCCGGCCGTTCCGGCGTGCTGCGCCAGGGGCCGAAGACGGTGCTGGCCACCTTCGGGGAGCTGCACCCGCTTGTGGTGAAGGCGCTCGGCCTGGCCGGGCCCGTGGTGGCCTTCGAGGTCTTCCTGGACGCCATCGCCGAGCCGAAGCGCCGGAAGAAGGGCCTGCCCGACCTGCCCGCCTTCCAGCCGCTGAAGCGCGATCTTGCGTTCATTGTCGATGCCGGCGTGCCGGCGGAGCAGGTGCTGCGGGCGGCGCGGAATGCGGAGAAGGCGCTGGTCGCCGACGTGACGCTGTTCGACCGCTATGCCGGTGACCGCATGGCTGAAGGAAAGATCAGCCTGGCCATTCAGGCCACGCTGCAGCCGCGCGAGCGCACCCTGACGGATGCGGAGATCGAGGCGGTGACGGCCAAGATCGTCGCCGCGGTGGCGAAGGCGACCGGCGCGGTGCTGCGAGGCTAGAGCATTTTCAAGCCTTGCGGCTTCGCAAGGCGACTTGGAAAATGCGTCGAAACAATAAACTGGAGCCGTTTCACCGTCTTCGCTGGCGGTGCAACGGCTCTAGGCGGGCCCAGGCGGGCGGCAGGAGGCTGGCGATGGGCCGGGCCGTGGCGGTGCAGGTGGATGCGGAGGGCCGGCTGGTGCTGCCGGCGGAAATCCGCGCCTCCCTCGGCGTGCCGGGCGGGGGCGCGTTGCTTCCTCGGTGACGGAACAGGAACGGCACGCCACGAATCGGGCAGCCGCGCTCCGCAGGCTGCAGGCCCTGGTGCCACCCTGGCCGCCGGGCGAATCGATGTGGTCCGAGGAACTGATCGCCTCGCGCCGCGCCGAGGCGGCGCAAGGCGCCGGACCGTCGCCCTGACCATTGTGCTGGATGCCTCCGCCGTCCTTGCCCTGCGCGGCGAGCCTGGCGCGGAGGTAACCGCCGCGGCCATGCCGGCGGCAAGCATCGCCGCCGTGAATTGGACCGAGGTGGCGGCGAAGCCGGGCCTGCCCATCCCGGTGCGGCTGATCCGGTAGCACTTGCTCGGAAAAGTTTGGACTTCTGCGGGTTCTGCCCTATCTCCCCGCTGACCCAGGCGGCCCCCTTCCGCAGCGTCCGGCACCCGGAATCAGATGACCGACACACCCCTCTCCCGCATCCGCAACTTCTCGATCATCGCCCATATCGACCATGGGAAATCGACCCTCGCGGACCGCCTGATCCAGACCACCGGCACGGTGGCGCTGCGCGAGATGAAGGAACAGCTCCTCGACAACATGGAGCTGGAGCGGGAGCGCGGCATCACCATCAAGGCGCAGACCGTGCGCCTGCAATATAAGGCGCAGGACGGGGAGACCTACATCCTCAACCTGATGGACACGCCCGGCCATGTCGACTTCGCCTATGAGGTGAGCCGCAGCCTGGCCGCCTGCGAGGGCTCGCTGCTGGTGGTCGATGCCTCCCAGGGCGTGGAGGCGCAGACGCTGGCCAATGTCTACCAGGCGCTGGACGCGAACCACGAAATCGTGCCGATCCTGAACAAGATCGACCTGCCGGCGGCGGAGCCCGACCGGGTGAAGCAGCAGATCGAGGATGTGATCGGCCTCGACGCCTCCGACGCCGTGCTGATCAGCGCCAAGACCAGCCTGAACATCGAGGGCGTGCTGGAAGCCATCGTCACCCGCCTGCCGCCGCCCACCGGCGATGCCGACAAGACGCTGACGGCGCTGCTGGTGGACAGCTGGTACGATGCCTATCTCGGCGTTGTGGTGCTGGTGCGGGTGCGCGACGGGCATCTGCGCAAGGGCATGAAGATCCGCATGATGTCGAACGGCTCTGCCCATACGGTGGAGCAGGTCGGCGTCTTCACGCCGAAGATGGTGGCGGTGGACAGCCTCGGCCCGGGCGAGATGGGCTACGTGACGGCCGCCATCAAGACGGTGGCCGACACCAACGTCGGCGACACGCTGACGGACGACCGCAACCCGGCGACGGAAGCCCTGCCCGGTTTCAAGCCCTCCATCCCCGTGGTCTGGTGCGGCCTGTACCCGGTGGATGCCGACGATTTCGAGAAGCTGCGCGAATCGGTCGGCAAGCTGCGGCTGAACGACAGCAGCTTCCACTACGAGATGGAGAACAGCGCGGCGCTCGGCCTCGGCTACCGCTGCGGCTTCCTCGGCCTGCTGCACCTGGAGATCGTGCAGGAACGCCTCTCCCGCGAGTTCGACCTGGACCTGATCGCGACCGCGCCCTCCGTGGTCTACAAGATCAAGCGCACCAATGGCGAGGAGATGGAGCTGCACAACCCGGCCGACATGCCGGACCCCAGCGTGATCGCCGAGATCAGCGAGCCCTGGATCAAGGCCACCATCATGGTGCCGGAGGACTACCTCGGCTCCGTCCTCACGCTCTGCAACGAACGCCGCGGCGTGCAGGTGGAACTGACCTATGTCGGCACCCGCCCCATGGCGGTGTACCGCCTGCCGCTGAACGAGGTGGTGTTCGACTTCTACGACCGGCTGAAATCCGTCTCCCGCGGCTATGCCAGCTTCGACTACACGGTCGATGGCTACGAGCCCGGGGACCTGGTGAAGATCTCCATCCTGGTGAATGCGGAGCCGGTGGACGCGCTGTCCTTCATGGCCCACCGCACCCAGGCGGACCGCCGCGGCCGGCAGATCTGCGAGAAGCTGAAGGAGCTCATCCCCCGCCAGCTGTTCAAGATCCCGATCCAGGCCGCCATCGGCGGCCGCGTGATTGCGCGCGAGACCATCAGCGCCATGTCAAAGGATGTCACGGCAAAGTGCTATGGCGGCGACATCAGCCGCAAGCGCAAGCTGCTGGACAAGCAGAAGGAAGGCAAGAAGCGGATGCGGCAGTTCGGCAAGGTCGAAATCCCGCAGAGCGCCTTCATTGCCGCCCTGAAGATGGACGCCTGAACCGCCAACTCCGCCTTCTCCGAGGGAACGAGACACAAATGACCATGATTGGAAAGCGGGGCCTTCTGGGCCTCGCCGGTGCCGCGCTTGCCGCGCCTGCTTTCGCGCAAGGCCCATTCCCGACTCGCACCGTCACCATGATCGTACCCTTCGCCGCCGGCGGGCCGACCGACACGGTGGCGCGGCTGATCGCCCAGGCGATGAGCACCGCGCTCGGCCAGACCGTGGTGGTGGAGAATGTCGGCGGCGCCGGCGGCACGCTCGGCGCGCAGCGCTGCGCCCAGGCGCGGCCGGATGGCTACACCATCCTGCTGCACCATATCGGCATGGCGACGATCCCGACCCTGTACCGCCGCCTGGCCTATGACCCGCTCGGCGGCTTCGAGACGGTCGGCCTAGTGACCGAGGTGCCCATGACGCTGATCGGCCGCAAGACCCTGTCGGCGCAGACCATGACGGAACTCGCCGCCCTGGTGCGGCGCGAGGGGCAGAACCTCAACTACGCCAATGCCGGCATCGGCGCCGCCAGCCACCTGTGCGGCCTGCTGCTGCAGCAGGCGCTGGGCACGAAGATGACGACGGTGCCCTATCGCGGCACCGGCCCGGCGATGAACGACCTGCTGGCCGGCACCGTGGACCTGATGTGCGACCAGACCACCAACACGACGGAGCAGATCAAGGCCGGCAGCGTGCGCGCCTTCGCCGCGACCACGCCGGCGCGCATCGCCGCCCTGCCCGACCTGCCGACCGCCGCCGAAGGCGGGCTGCCGGGCTTCGAGGTCAGCGTCTGGCACGGGCTGTATGCGCCGAAGGCCACGCCGGCGGCCATCATCGCCCGGCTGAACCAGGCGCTGCTGGCGGCCCTGACGGATGCCAATGTCGGCACCCGCTTCGCCGCGCTGGGCACCGCCCCGGTGCCGGTGGCCCGCGCCACGCCGGAAGCGCATCGCGCCTTCTGGCAGGCGGACATCGCCAAGTGGCGCCCGCTGATCCAGGCCGCCGGGCAGTACGCCGACTGAAGCGCCCCCTCCCCCGCCAGAAGGCGGGGGAGGGTTTTCGCCCCCGCTGACGGGGGCGGCGCGTCAGACCACCCGGTCCTGCTCCGGAATCGGCTCGCCCTTCGAAACCCGCACCATGTTGCCCAGCCAGTGCATCACGCTGCGGCGCGAATTCTCATAGGCCGTGCTGGCGCAGTGCGGCGAGACGATGACGTTGTCCATGTGCAGCAGCGGATGGTCGGCCGGGGGCGGTTCCTGGTCGAACACATCCACCGCCGCGGCGCGCAGCCGGCCGGTCTTCAGCGCCTCCACCAGATCCGCCTCCACCACCACGCCGCCGCGCGCCACGTTCACCAGGCTCGCCGTCGGCTTCATCCGCGCCAGCGCCCTGGCGTCGATCATGCCCTTGGTCTCCGGCGTCAGCGGGCAGTTGAGCGAGAGGAAGTCCACCTCCCCCAGCAGGTCGTCCAGCGCGCAGTATTCCACGCCCAGCGCCTTCGCCTCGGCCTCCGGCAGCCGGGTGCGGGAATAGTACAGCACCCGGCAGTCGAAGCCCTGCAACCGCTTCGCCACGCCCTTGCCGATGGCGCCCAGCCCAATGATGCCCACCGTCTTGCCGGTCAGCATCACGGATCGCTTCCAGATCTCGTTCTTCGCCCAGCCGCCGGCCGCGGTGCTGTTGTGCGCCGGCACGATGCAGCGCGCGATGGCCAGCATCAGGCCGATGGTGAATTCGGCGACCGGCGCCGCATTGCTGCCGGTGGTGCGCGCCACCTGGATGCCGTGGGCGCGGCAGTAGTCGAGATCGATGTTGTCGATGCCCACGCCCCATTTGTGCAGCAGCTTCAGCTTCGGCCCGGCCGCCAGCACCTCCGCCGGCACGCCGATGTCCCACCACAGCGCATAATCGGCATCCGCCACCGCGGCCTTCAGGTCTTCGACGCTGCGGCCGGTCACCGCCGTGGCGGAAAAGCCCTCCGGAAGGCAGGATTGGATGATGTCGGCCATTTCGCCGGCGATGGGCTGCAGCAGGGCAATCTTCTGGGTCATGTCCGGGTCCCGGGTCGGTTCAGGCAAGGGGAGGTTCAAGCAGGTTTCGGGGTTTCGAGCACGAAGCGCACGCCGGCCCGCGCCAGCCCGCCGCCGAGAGCCACCACCGATCCATCGGCGCGCCAGCAGGCCGCGCCGGTCATCGTGCCGTCTTCGTTGAAGGCAATGCCGTTCATCCCGCCGCCGATGGTGGCCACGCGCCGCACCGCCTGGCCGCGCGCGGCCAGCGCCGCGGCCACATCCTCCGGCACCCCCGGCTCCAGCTCCAGCGCCAGGCCCTGCGTCCAGATGCGCGGCGCTTCGACCGCCTGTTGCAGCGTCATGCCGTGGTCGATCAGGTTCAGCACCGCCTGGAAGGCGGAGGGGAAGATCTTGAGGCCCCCCGGCAGGCCCAGCGCGAAGGCGGGCCGGCCATCCTGCAGCACGATGGTCGGCGCCATGCTGGTGTAGACGCGCTTGCCGGGCTGCACGGACAGCGCATGGCCCGGCCGCGGGTCGAAATTGTGCATGTAGTTGTTGGCGATCAGCCCGGTGCCGGGGATGGCGATGCGGGCACCGAACAGCGCGTTGATGGTCTGCGTGGTGGCGACGATGTTCCCCGCCGCATCGGCCACCGTCACATGCGTGGTGCAGTTGGATTCCCCCAGGGGGGTTTGCAGCGAGGGATGCGCCGCCCAGGCCTTCGCCCGCGCCAGGTCGATCTCCGCCCGGCGCAGCGCGGCATAGCGGCGGGAGGTCAGCAATGCCACCGGCACCTGTACGAAGTCCGGGTCCGCGGTCGCGGCGGAGCGGTCGGCGAAGGCCATCTTCAGCACCTCCGCCACCAGGTGCCAGGAATCGGCCGTGCCGAAGCCCATGGACGCTACGTCGAAGCCCTCCATCACGTGCAGCATCTGCGCCATGTGCACCCCGGCGGAGGCCGGCGGCGGCGGGGCGAAGACATCGAAGCCGCGATAGGTGCCGTGGATCGGCGCACGCTCGATGGGACGGCTGCCGGCGAGGTCGGCGCGCGTCACGATGCCGCCCGCCGTCGCCAGCGCATCGGCCACTAGGCCGCCCAGCGCGCCCTGGTGCAGCAGGTCCGGCCCTTCCTTCGCGATGGCGCGCAGCGTCTCCGCATAGGCGCCCTGGACGAAGCGGGCACCGGGCGCCAGCTTCGCCCCGCCCGGCAGGAAGCGCGCCGCCAGGTCCGCATCCCGTGCCAGATCCGCCGCCGCGTCGCCGATGCAGTCCGAGAGGTAGGGCGTGGCGCGAAAGCCCTCGCCCGCCAGGCGGATCGCCGGCGCCATCACATCCGCCAGGCTCCAGCTGCCGAAGCGCGACAGGGTCTCCGCCCAGGCGCGGAGCGAAGCGGGCACGGCGACGGACAGCGCGCCGATGGCGTTCAGCCGGCCCTCCACCTCCCGCTCCTCCGGCGGGATGTTGGCGCGGGGGCGGTACATGTCGGGCGTGGCGGCGGCGGGCGCGGTGGAAAGCCCGTCCATCACCGCGTGCCGGCCATCGGCCATGCGGACATGGCCGACGCCGCCGCCCAGCAGGCCGACCATCATCGGCTCCACCACCGTCAGCGCGAACAGGGTGGCGATGGCCGCGTCCACGGCGTTGCCGCCTTCCAGCAGCACCTGCGCACCGGCGGCCGAGGCCATGGGATGGTTGCTGGTGACCACGCCGCGGGCGCCAGTCGCCGGCGCCTTTTCGCAGTTCAAGGCAAACCCGTTGCGCCCCACCGATGCCATGCCCTGCCCATCCCCCTGCATGGGCGCAGTCTGATCCCGGCCGGCGCGGCGCGGAAGGGGGGCGGCCCGGCTTGTTCCGCCCGGCTTCAGAAGGCGAGTTGCACCTTCATCGCGCGGCTGCGATCCGCCGCCAGGTCGAAGGCCGCGACGGCCTGCTCCATCGGCACCACCTCGGTCAGCAGCGGCATCGGGTCGATGGCGCCGCGCGCCAGGATGTCCACGGCGAGCGCGAATTCCTCGTGGAAGCGGAAGGTGCCACGCAGGGTGATCTCCTTCGCCACGATGGCGTTCAGCGGCACCGTCGCATCGCCGCCGAGGCCCACCTGCACGATGGTGGCACCCGGCCGCGCCGCGCCGATGGCGCCGGCGAGGGCCACGGCGCTGCCGGCGCATTCGAACACCACGTCGAAGGTCCCCTTCTCCGCGCCATAGGGGGCCAGCGCCTCCGGCGCGGCGCGCAGATCATGCGCCGCATCGGCGCCCAGCGCCCGGGCCAATGCCAGCGGCTTCGGCGCGAGGTCCGTCATCACCACCTGCCGCGCACCGGCATGGCGCGCCACCAGCAGGCACAGCATGCCGATGGGCCCCGCCCCGGTGATGAGCACGCGCGCGCCCATCATTGGCCCGGCCTGGCGCGCGGCGTGCAGGCAGACGGACAGCGGCTCCGCGAAGGCGGCGCGGCGCAGGTCCATATCGGCGGGCAGTTGCACCGCCTGGCTCGCCTCGCACACCAGGTGCTGGCGGAAGCCGCCATGCACATGCGGCATCCGCATCGCGCTGCCGTAGAAGCGCATGTCGAGGCAGTGCTGTGCCTGCCCCGCCAGGCAGTAGCGGCAGGTGCCGCAGGGCAGCGAGGGGTTCACCGCCACCCGGTCGCCCACCGCCAGCCCGGCGACGCCGGCGCCGAGCGCCGCGACCTCGCCGGCGATCTCATGGCCCAGCACCATGGGCTGGCGCACCCGCACCACGCCGAAGCCGCCATGCTGGTAGTAGTGCAGGTCCGACCCGCAGATGCCGCCCTGGCGGATGCGCAGCGCCACCTGGCCCGGGCCGGGGGCGGCGGCTTCCTGGTCCTCCACCCGCAGATCCTGCGCGGCGTGGATGATGATGGCCCGTGTCGGCGCCTGCATATGCGGATCCTCCTGTGCTGCGATGGTTGTCGTTTCCCCCGCCGCAGGCAAGCCGGGCGCGCGCCGCGGTTGACGCTGCCGGGGGCAGCCGGCACGGTCCTGCCAACACGCCAGCACAATGTCCCCGATGTCAGGAGTCTCGTGCGATGCCGCGTCCCGTCCTTTCCCTTCTTGCCGCTGCCCTGCTGGCCGCCAGCCCGGCCCTGGCCCAGGCGCCGGATCGCGCCGGCACGCTGCGCGTGGCGCCGGAGACGCTGACACGCGTGCTGGACCCGCACTTCACCACCAGCTTCACCACCCGCGACTTCGCCTATCTGGTGTTCGACACGCTGGTCGCGGTGAATGACCGGTGGGAGCCGACGCCGCAGATGCTGGAGCGGTGGGAGCGCAGCGCGGACGGCCTGACCTGGACTCTTGTGCTCCGCGACGGCCTGGCCTGGCATGACGGCTCCGCGGTGACGGCTGAGGATTGCGTGGCCTCGCTGCGCCGCTGGGGCGCGCGGGATGCGCTGGGCGGGGCGATGATGCGCGCCACCGCGAGCCTGGATGTGGTGGACGCGAGGACCTTCCGGCTGGTGCTGCGCGAGCCCTTCGGCCTGGTGCTGCAGGCATTGGGAAAGCCCGGCGCGATGGTGCCGATGATGATGCCGGCGCGGCTGGCCGCCACGTCGCCGACGCAGCAGATTCCGCAGGTGATCGGCAGCGGCCCCTACCGCTTCGTGGCCGAGGAATACCGCCCCGGCGACCGCATCGTCGTCGCCCGCAACGCGGCCTATCGCCCGCGGCCGGAACCGGCGGTCTGGGCCAGCGGCGGCAAGGTGGCGCGGATGGCGCGGATCGAGCTGATCGCCATGCCCGACGTCTCCACCCAGGTCAGCGCGCTGACCACCGGCGAGATCGACTATGTCGAACGCCTGCCTGCCGATGTGCTGCCGATCCTGGAGCGCAACCGGGCGGTGACGGTCGCCACCGTCTCCCCCTATGGCTACCAGGGCATTCTGCGCTTCAACCACCTGCACCCGCCCTTCGACAACCCGCTGGTGCGGCGCGCGGTGATGCTGGCGGTGAACCAGGCGGACTACCTCGCCGCCGTGGCCGGGCGCCCGGACTACGCCCGCGAATGCCGCTCCATGTTCGGCTGCGGCACGCCGCTGGAAAGCACGGCGGGCATGCCGGCGGCGACCGACCTCGAAGCGGCGCGGCGGCTGCTGCGGGAGAGCGGCGCGGACCTCTCGCGCCCCGTCGCCATCATCCACCCCGCCGATGCGCCGGGCATCGCCGCACTTGGCCTGATCTCCCAGGCGCTGCTGACGCAGCTCGGCTTCAATGTCGATCTGCAGAGCATGGACCTGAACACCTATTTCGGCCGCCGTGCGCGGCAAGATGGGTGGAACCTGGCGCACACCACGAACACGGTGCCGGACATGCAGTCCCCGCTGCTGAACCCCTTCGTCAACGGCGCCGGCCGCGTCGGCGGCTTCGCTGGCTGGCCGGCGAATGCGGAGGTGGAGCGGCTGCGCGTGGAATTCGCCCGCGCGCAGGATGCTGCCGCGCGCAAGCGCATCTCGGACGAGATCCATCGCCTGGCGGCCGAGGATGGCTTCTACATGCCGCTCGGCCAGTTCACCGCCGCCAGCGCCTGGCGGTCCGAGCTGACGGGCGTGCTGCGCGGCCCGGCGATGTTCCTGTGGAACCTGGAGCGCCGCTGATGCTGTCCTTCTCGGACTATCTCGACGCCGTGCCGAAGGTGGAGCTGCACCTGCACATCGCCGGCGCGATCCGGGCCGGGACGCTGGACGAGCTCGCCGCGCGGAACGGCGTGCGCCTGCCGAAGCCCGCCGCCGAGATGTACCGCTTCGAGACCTTCTACGAGTTTCTCGACATCCTGCGGCTGGGCGCGCTGGCGGTGCGGAGGCCGGCGGAATTTTCCCGCATCGCCTTCGAATGCATCGAGGACCTGCACCGCCATGGCAACGTCCGCCACACCGAGATCTTCTTCAACCCGCATTACTTCACGCCCAACGGCGTGACCTATCCGGAGATCGTGGACGGGCTGCTGGAAGGTCTCGCGCGCGGGCAGGCGGCCTATGGCGTGTCCTCCGCGCTGATCGCCTGCATCGACCGCAGCATCTGCCTGCCCTCCGAATCCCTGCAGATGCTGGAGTGGATGGCGAAGTGGCAGCGGGCGGAGGTGATCGGCATCGGCCTCGATGGCGCCGAGCGCGCCGGCCCCGCGCATCTCTGGGTCGAGGCCTGGCGGCAGGCGGGGCGCGCCGGCTACCGCCGCACCGCCCATGTCTGCGAGGACAACCAGGCGCTCTTTGAGGCGCCGCCGATGCACTTCACCCTGTGCCGGGACATGCTGGGCTGCGACCGGCTGGACCATGGCTACAACATGCTGGCTGACCCCGCCGTGGTGGCCCGCGCGGCACAGGAACAGGTGCCCTTCACCATGGCCTGCTGGTCCGGCATGGCATGGAACCGCGCGCCGCGCCGCCAGCGCATCAAGGCGATGTTCGACGCCGGGCTGAACATCAGCCTGGGCACCGACGACCCCACCATCTTCGGTACCACCATGGGCCATAGCTGGCGCACCGTCTTCGCCGATCTCGGCTGGGGCGTGGCGGAGGCGCGGAAGCTGAGCCTGGCCGGGCTGGAAGGGTCCTGGCTGCCGGCGCCGGAGAAGGCGGCGATGGTGCAGGCGTTCCAGGCCAGGCTGGATGCGCTGGAGCGCGACCTGGACCCCGAGGACCGCGTGCTGGACCTGGCCGTGACGCGGCGCTGACCGGCGCGAAGGGGGGCGCCGCCATCGGCGCCCCCATCCCGGTCAGTGCATCACTGCTTCGCGTAGTGGTGGCAGAAGCCGGCGCCGATCTCCGTCAGCCGATCCGCGATCAGCTTCCCCGATTCGGCGCTGCACAGCCGCGGATCGCCGGTGCCAAGGCCGTTCGGGCTGACGGCATCGTATTCGATCGGCACCGTGACCTCGGCCCCGTTGAAGCTCAGCGAGCCCCAGCCCTGGAAGGGCAGGCCGAGCGCCATCGGGTTGCCGCTGCGCGGCTCCGGGATCAGGTCCGTGCGGATGCGTTCCGGGAACAGGTGCATGCCCAGGCTAGTCAGCGGATCGGCACCGTGGCTGGAGACCGCCTTCGCCTTCTCCGCGCCCAACAGCTTCGGCATCTCGGCATAGGCGATGCGCCACAGATACAGCGCCGGGATCACCAGCCCGGTCTTGTGCATCACCGCGCGGGTCGCCTCGTTGATGACGTTGACGTTGCCGCCATGGCCGTTGATCACCACCAGCCTGGTCAGCTTGTGGCGCAGCAGTTCGGCGAACATCTCGTCCAGCACGGCGCGGAAGGTGGCGGCGGACAGCGCGATGCCGCCGGGCATGGGGCCGAAGAAATCGCCCTTGCCGAAGGGCAGCACCGGCGCCACCACGGTGCGCGTGCCTTCCGCTGTGGCGCGCAGCGCGATCAGCTCCGCCATCTTCTCGGCCAGGAAATAGTCGCCCATCGGCGCATGCGGCCCCTGGTCCTCGTGGCTGCCCATCGGCAGCAGGATCACCGGGTTCTGCGGATAGAGCGTGCGGGCCTCGTCGCCCGTGATCTCGCCCATGCGGACTTTCGTCGGCGCTATCTCAGTCATGCTGGCGGGTTCCTCAGTTGATCTCGTCGGCGCGGAGGCAGGCCACACGGTGCGCCACGCCACCGAATTCGCGAAGGGGGGGCACTTCCTCCGCGCATGCCGGCTGCGCATGGCGGCAGCGCGTGCGGAAGACGCAGCCGGAAGGCGGGGCGGTGGGGCTGGGCGGCTCCCCCGGCAAAATCTCCCGCGTCAGGCGCCGCGCCGGGTCCAGCATCGGCGTCGCGGAGAGCAAGGCGCGCGTGTAGGGATGCGACGGCCGGGCGAAGACGTCCGCCACCGGCCCTTCCTCCATCACCCGGCCGAGATACATGACGATGACGCGGTCGCAGAGGTGCCGCACCACCGGCAAATCGTGGCTGATGAACAGCATGGCAAGGCCCAGATCGCGCCGCAGATCCGCCAGCAGCCGCACCACCTGCGCCTGGATCGAGACATCCAGCGCCGAGACCGGCTCATCCGCCACCAGGAAATCAGGGTTCGTGGCCAGGGCACGCGCGATGCCCAGGCGCTGGCGCTGGCCGCCGGAGAATTCATGCGGGTAGGCGCCAAGGCGTTCCGGGTCCAGCCCCACCCGCAGGAACATCGCCTCAAGCCGTGCCCGGCGCTCGGCGGCGGAAAGCGTGGTGTGGATGGCCAGCCCATCCTCCACCTGCGCGCCGACGGACCGCCGCGCATCCAGGCTGCCGAAGGGGTCCTGGAAGACGATGCCCATGCGCGCGCGCAGGCCGCGCCAGGCGGCGCTGCCCGGGCGCGGCAGCGGCGTGCCATCGAAGCGCACCGTGCCGCCGGTGGCGGCCAGCAGCCCCAGCATCAGCCGGCCCAGCGTGGATTTGCCGCTGCCGCTTTCGCCCACCACACCCAGCGCCTCGCCCCGCGCGACGCTGGCATCCACGCCGGCCACCGCGCGCACCGGGCGGCCGCGGGCCAGGATGCCGCGCGGCGCGAAGCTCATCTCCACCGCCTCGGCCACCACCAGCGGCGCCGTATCGTGCGGCCGGTTCAGCCCTTCGCGGCCTGCGGCGTCGCGGCCATCGGACACGCTCATGCCGACAACTCCCGCCACCGCACACAGCGCACGGCTTGGTCCTGCAATTCCTCCAGCGCCGGCGGGGTGGCGCAGGCGGCGGTGGCGAAGGCGCAGCGCGGGGCGAAGCGGCAGCCGGGCGGCCAGCTGTCCGGGCGCGGCACCACGCCGGGAATGCCCTCCGGCTCCACATCCCCATCCGGCACGGCGGCCAGCAGGGCGCGGGTATAGGGGTGCAGCGGCCGGGCGAAGACGCGCTCCACCGGCCCGCGTTCCACCACCTGGGCGGCGTACATCACCACCACATCCTCGGCCACTTCCGCGACCACGCCGAGCGAATGGGTGATGAGCACGACGCCCATCCCCTCCTCTCGCCGCAACTCCGCCAGCAATTCCAGGATCGCCGCCTGCACCGTCACGTCCAGCGCCGTGGTGGGTTCGTCCGCGATCAGCAGGCGCGGCTTGTTGGCGATGGCCATGGCGATCATCACGCGCTGGCGCATGCCGCCCGAAAGCTCGTGCGGATAGGCGCGGGCACGACGTTCGGGGTCGGCGATGCCGACGCGCCGCAGCAGCGCAACCGCCTCCGCCGATGCCTTGGCGGCCGGCACGTCGCGATGCGCGCGGATGGCCTCCGCCACCTGGTCGCCGATGCGGTGCACCGGGTTCAGGCTGCTCATCGGGTCCTGGAAAACCATGGCCATGGCGCCGCCGCGCAACCGGCGGCGGGCCGGTTCCGGCATCCGCAGCAGGTCCTCGCCTTCGAAGCGCGCAACGCCCGCGGCCACCCGCGCCGCCGGCGGCAGCAGGCCCATGATGGCGGTCGCTGCCATGGATTTGCCGGAGCCGCTTTCGCCGACGATGGCCAGCGTCCGCCCGGGATCGAGCCGGAAGCCGAGATCCTCCACCGGGCGGATGATGCCGCCGGGCACCGCGATTTCCACCGTCAGCCCCTGCACGTCCAGCAGCGGCCGCGGGCCTTCCGGCGCCGGGAACAGGCCGGGCAGCAGCCGGTCCACCAGCCGCAGCTTCGGCGCCCCGCCGCCGCCGCGCTTGTCCGCCAGGTCCCGCACCGCGTCGCAGAGCAGGTTCATCGCCAGGATGGTGATGGTCAGCGCCACGCAGGGCCAGACCAGCAGCATCGGCGCCTGTTCCATGGTGGCGCGCGCGCCGCGGATCATCAGGCCCCAGGACGGCGTCGGCGGCACCACGCCGAGGCCGAGGAAGGACAGCCCGCTTTCCAGCACCACGGCCGAGGCGACGGCCAGGGAAACCTGCACCAGCACCGGCCCGGCGATGTTCGGCAGCACCGTGCGCAGCAGGATGCGCGGCGTGCGCGCACCCAGCGCCCGCACCGCCTCCACGTAATCCTGCCCGCGCGCGGACAGCACCTCGGCGAAGCTCACCCGGATGAAGCCCGGCAGGTACAGCACGGACAGCACCAGGATCAGCGTGCCCGTGCCCGGGCCCAGCAGCGTCACCACCAGCAGCGCCAGCAGCACCGGCGGGAAGCACAGCACCACATCGGCGCCGCGGATCGCCAGGAACTCCGCCACGCCGCGGAACCAGCCGCCGAGCAGGCCGAGCGCCGTGCCGAGGGTGGCGGCGATGGCGGCGGAGGCGAAGGCGACGGCGAGCGAGGAGCGCGCGCCCCAGATCAGCCGCGACATCACGTCGCGCCCGAATTCGTCGCGCCCCATCGGGCTGCCCGGCACATAGGCGGCCAGCCGGTTCGCCACATCCTGGCGGATCGGGTCCATCAGCGGCAGCACCGGGGCCAGCACCGCCACCAGGACGATGAGCGCGACGGCGGCGCCTGGGAGCCAGAGCTTCCTCATCCGCGGGTGATCCGCGGGTCAAGCGCCGCGTAGATCAGGTCCATCGCCAGGTTGATCAGCAGGAACAGGCCGGAGACGGTCAGCACGATGCCGACCACCATCGGGTAATCCCGCGCCTCCACCGCGCGCAGCAGCGGCGTGGACAGGCCCGGCCAGTTGAAGACGTATTCCACCAGCACCGTGCCCCCCAGCAGCGTACCCATCTGCAGCCCCAGCACCGTCGTCACTGGGATCAGCGCGTTGCGCACGACATGCCGGCGCAGGACCCGCTGCGGGGTCAGCCCCTTGGCGCGCGCGGTGCGGACATGATCGCGGGACAGCGCATCCAGCACGGAAGCCCGCGTCATGCGGAAGATCGTTGCTGCCAGCCCCTTGGCGATGGCCACCGCGGGCAGGGACAGCAGCAGCAGGTGCCGGCCGGGATTCTCCAGGAAGGGCGTGTAGCCGCCGGCCGGCATCCAGCGCAGCCATTGCGCCAGCACCAGGATCAGCAGCGTGCCCAGCACGAACACCGGCACCGCCTGCAGCACGGCGGCGGTGGCGGACGCCGCACGGTCGAAGGCGCCGCCCTGGCGCACCGCGGCGAAGGTGCCGGCGGGCAGCGCGATGGTCACCGCGATCAGCGTGCCGGCCAGGATGAGTTCCAGTGTGCGCGGCAGGCGCAGCGCAATCTCCTCCGCCACCGGATAGTCATCGACCAGCGAGGCGCCGAGGTCGCCGCGGGTCAGGCCGGCCAGGAAGGCGCCATACTGTTCCAGGATCGGCCGGTTCAGCCCCAGCTTCTCCCGCAGCTCGGCGATGGCATAGGCGTCCGGCATGGCGCCGCCGGTGGAGAGCAGCATCTCCGCCGGGTCGCCCGGCACCATGTGCAGCGCGAGGAAGACGATCGTCGCCACCACCCACATGAGCAGCAGCGACGTCCCGATCCGCTTGGCGAGCCACCACATCAGGCGAAGGCCGCAAACTCCAGCAACGCGCCGGATGAGGTGGTGAGGGCCCCCGGCAGGTTGGCGAAGCCGGCGATGCGGCGGTCGTAGCCATAGCCCTGCTCGCGCCAGGCCAGCGCCACGATCGGCACTTCCTCCAGCGCCGCGCGCTGCATGTCCTTGTAGATTTGCACGCGCTTCGCGGCATCGAATTCGGTGCGGCCCTTGGCCAGCAATTCCACCGTGCGCGGCGTCGACAGGCCGAAGGAACGGCCATGCGCGGCGGAGAGCGAGGTGTCGAGCACCACGGTCAGCCCGTCCGGGTCGTTGAAATCGGCGGAGACGCCATGGATGGCGATGTCGTACTGGCCGCGGATGCCGGCGGAGACGCGGGTGGACCAGTCGGTCAGCCGCAGCTCTGCCTGGATGCCGATGGCGGCCAGATACTGCTGGGTGATCTCCGCGCTGTCCTTGTGCATGCCGAACTGCGAGGTCGCCAGCAGGGTGGTGGAAAGCCCGTTCGGGAAGCCCGCCTGCGCCAGCAGCGCGCGGGCGCGTTCCGGGTTGTAGGCGTGGCCCTTGGCGAGGTCCGCATCGTACCAGGGCGTGCCTTCCACGATCGGCATGCCCTCGATCCCCTTGCCGCGGCCGGAGAAGGCGACGCGGACGATGTCCTCGCGCTTCACCGCATGCGCCACGGCGCGCCGCACCAGCGGGTTGTTGAAGGGCGGGCGGGTGCCGTTGAACAGGATGTCCATGAACGGGCCCATCTGCGTGTCGAGCTTCAGCCGCGGCTCGGCGGCCACTGCCGCCATGCCGGCCCAGGGCACGTATTCGATCATGTCCACGTCGCCGGACTGCAACGCGGCGAGGCGGAGGTTCTCATCCGCATAGACCACCATGCGGATGGTGTTGGTGCGCGGCAGGCCCGGCACCCAGTAGTTGTTCGCCTTCTCCAGCTGCAGCCAGGACCCGCGTTCCTGCGACGCCACGCGATAGGGGCCGCAGCCCACCGCATCGGCCATGTTGCGCGTGCCGCGCCAGACGATCGCCATGTTGTAGTTGGCGAACCACAGCGGCGCGGTGACGCTGGGCTGCTTCATCACCAGCCGCACCGTCTGCGCATCCGGCGTCTCGACGCGCGCGATCTGCTGCATCTGCGTGCGGTAATAGGCGGTGGAGCGTTCCGCGGCGATCTGCTCGATGCACCACTTCACGTCCTCCGACGTCACCTTCTCGCCGTTGTGGAACACGGCTTCGGGGCGCAGCTTGAAGACCCAGGCACCTTCGGCGTCGAGCACGAATTCGCGCGCCAGCTCACCCTGCAATTCGCCCTTCTCGTCGAAGCGCATCAGCCGCCGGTGGATCAGCATCTTCACCGTGCCGGCGGAGGCGCCGGTGGAAGGCCAGGGCTGCAGGTTCGGCGGCCAGGCGGACAGGCCCATGCGGATCACGTCCGGCCGCTGCTGGGCGCGCGCGGGGTTGCTCAGCAGCGGCGCCGCACCGAGGCCGGCGGCGGCACCGAGCACGGTGCGTCGGGTCAGGTTGGGCATGGCTTTTCCCTTCGGCGGGTGCAACGCAGCAGGATCTCGCCCCGAATGCCACGCGCCACGGCGCATCGTGTCAAGCCTGAATGCGCCGGTTCAGGCCGGAAAGACGATGATGGCGGCTTCGGGGATGGCAATGCGCAGCGTCGTGCCGGCCTGCGGCACCTGCCCCGCCTGCTGGCGCGGCAGTTTCGCGAAGAAATCCGTGCGGCCTGCCCAGGCCATGCGCAGGCGGCAATGGTCGCCGAGGTAGACCACCTCCTCCACCCGCGCCGCCGCGGCATTGGGCGCCGCCTCCGCCGCCTCCAGCAGCACGCGTTCCGGCCGGATGGAGACCAGCGCGGCGGCGCCCGCCTGCAGCCCGTGCGGCAGGGTGGCGAGCATGCTGCCTTCGGCCAGGCGCAGCCGCGTGGCATCCAGCACCGTGGCCGGCAGGCGGTTGTTCTCGCCGATGAAGCCGGCGACGAAGGGGTTGGCCGGCGTCTCATACACCGCCTGCGCGGTGCCGAGCTGCTGGATGCGGCCCTGGTCGAACACGGCGATGCGGTCCGACAGGGTCAGCGCCTCCGACTGGTCATGCGTCACATAGACCATGGTGACGCCGAGCTCGGCATGGATGCGGCGGATCTCGGCCTGCAACTCCTCCCGCAACTGCTTGTCCAGCGCGCCCAGCGGCTCATCCAGCAGCACCAGCGGCGGGTTGAAGATCAACGCGCGCGCCAGCGCCACGCGCTGCTGCTGGCCACCCGACAATTGCTGCGGCCGGCGCCCGCCGAGCCCGGGCAGGCGCACCATCGACAGCGCCGCCGCCACGCGGCGCCCGATCTCCGCGCGCGGGACGCGGCGGATGGACAGCGGGAAGGCCAGATTCTCCGCCACGCTGAGATGCGGGAACAGCGCGTAGTTCTGGAACACCACGCCGATGTTGCGCCGGTGCGGCGGCACCGTGTCGATCCGCGCGCCTTCCAGCGTGATGCTGCCGGCGGTGGGATCCTCGAAGCCCGCCAGCATCATCAGCGTGGTGGTCTTGCCGGAGCCGGAGGGGCCGAGCAGCGTCAGGAACTCGCCGCGGCGGATCTCGAGATCCAGCTCGGCGACGACCCGCGTGCGGCCGTCATAGGATTTCGACACGCCGTCGAAGCGCACCAGCGTCGCGGTCATCGTGCCGCCCGCCTTGCCGCGCGCAGCCGGAGAAGCTCGCTGCCCAGCAGGAACACCAGGGAGGACAGGAACAGCAGCGTCGCCGCCGCCAGGATGGTGGGGCTGAGGAATTCGCGCACCGAGGCATACATCTGCCGCGGCAGGGTGAACTGGCCGGGGCCGGCCAGGAACAGCGTGATGACGAATTCATCGAGCGAGGTGGCGAAGGCGAAGATGGCGCCGGCGGCGATGCCCGGCCAGATGTTCGGCACCACCACGCGCCACAGCGCCGGCAGCGGCGCGGCGCCAAGCGAGGCGGCGGCGCGCAGCAGCGTGGCATCGAAGCCCTGCAGAGTGGCCAGCACCGCGACCACCACGAAGGGCACCGCGACCACCGTATGCCCCAGCACCAGCCCGGCGAGCGAGCCGGAAAGTCCGACCAGCGAATAGGCGAAGAACATGGCGGCGGCCGTGACGATATAGGGCGTGACCATCGGCAGCGTCAGCAGCGTCAGCAGCACCGCCTTGCCGCGGAAGCGGCCGAGCTGCAGGCCGATGGCCGCCGCCGTGCCCAGCAGCGTGGCCAGCGCCGTGGTGGCGAAGGCGACGACGAAGCTGTTGCGCGTGGCCAGCACCCAGCGGCCCTCGGTCAGGAAGGCTTCGTACCAGCGCAGCGACAGGCCGCGCGGCGGCAGCACCATCAATTCGGTGGGGGAGAAGGACAGCAGCACCACGGCCGCCATCGGCGCCAGCAGGAAGCCCAGCACCAGCGCGGTGAACAGCAGCAGCGCCGCGCGCATCAGCCGCGCAGTCCCGCCTGCGCCACGCCGCCGGTCAGCACCCGCACCAGCCCCACCATCGCGCCGGTCATCGCCAGCAGATAGGCGGACAGCGCCGCCGCCATGCCCCAATTCACGTCGCGGTTCATGAAATTGGCGATGAACCACGCCACCATCTGGTCCCGGTCGCCACCCACCAGCGCCGGCGCCGTGTACATGCCGACCGACAGCAGGAACACCATGGCGCCGCCCGCCAGCACGCCGGGCAGGCTCAGCGGCAGCCAGACGCGCAGGAAACGCTGCGGCCCGTTGGCGCCGAGCGAGGCGGCGGCACGCAGGAAGGTACCGTCCAGCCCCTTCATCACGCTGTGCATGGGCAGGATGGCGAAGGGCAGCAGCACATGCACCAGCGCCAGCACCACGGCGAAGCGCGTGCCGAGCATCTGCACCGGGGCCTCCAGCATCCCCAGCGCCTGCAACGCGCCGTTCACTGGCCCTTCCCGCTGCAGCAGCACGAACCAGGCGGTGCTGCGCACCAGCACGGAGGACCAGAAGGGAATCAGCACCAGCGTCAGCGCCACGGCGGACCAGGGCGGCCGCAGCCCGGCGATGGCGGCGGCCACCGGGTAGGCCAGCAGCACGCAGAGCGCCGTGACCAGCAGGCTGATGCCCAGCGTGCGCAGGAACAGCGTCCGGTACAGCCGTTCCTCCACCGGCAGCGCCCGGACCTCGCCCTGCGGCGTGCGCGTGGCGTCCATCGCCCGCAGCAGGTACAGCGCGGTGGTGGGGCCGCCGGCACGCTGCAGCAGCAGCCAGGTCTCGCGCTCGCCCCAGCGCGCATCCAGCGCCGGCAGCGATTGCGCATGGGGCGCGGCCAGGCGATCCGCCGCCCGCGCCACGCGCAGCAGCGCGGTGCGCAGGCCGGTGCGCTCGAAATTCAGGCGCTGCGCCAGGTCGCCGATGCGCCGTGCCTGCAACGCCGCGCCGGCTTCACGCGCCAGGGCGGCGAAGGCGGCTTCAGGCGGCAGGCCCTCGCCGTCCCAGCCGGCCAGGATGGCGCTTGTCTCCGGCAGCGTCGCCACCACCTCACGATCGGCCACCGCACGGAACAGGGTGAGGCCGACGGGGACCAGGAAACTGCCGAGGATCAGCAGCAGCAGCGGCGCGATCAGCGCCGCGGCCAGCAGGTTGGTGCGCCGCACCCGTCCTCAGCGGTTCAGCCAGGCGGCGAAGCGCTGTTCCAGGTCCGGGCCGTTTTCGAGCCAGAACTCGGTGTTGATCTCCAGCCCTTCCGACTGGTGGTTCGTCATCATCAGCGGGTTGCGCGCGCGGACATCCGGGTTCTCCGCCACCGCCTGCGTCACCGGGTTGATCGGCCAGGCGCGGGTCAATTCCAGCAGCGGTTCGGGGCTGGTGATATGCTCGATCAGCCGCATGCCGGCCGCCGCATTCTCCGCCCCGCGCACCACCGCCCAGCTGTCGAAGGCATAGAGCAGCGTCGGCCAGCGGAGGTTGTATTTCTGCCCGGCGCGGATGCCGTTGGCGACGCGGCCGACGAAGCCCACCGCATAGGCGATCTCGCCGCTGTTCACGCCTTCCAGCGGCTGCTGGCCGCCGGTCCAGAAGGTCAGGTTCGGGCGCAGCCGGTCCAGCGCGGCGAAGGCGCGGCGCTGGCCTTCCGGCGTCGCCAGCACGTCATACACCTGCGCCGCCGGCACGCCGTCGCCCATCAGCGCGATCTCCAGCGTCATGCGCGCGCCGCGGCGCAGCGCGCGGCGGCCGGGGAAACGCTGCGTGTCCCAGAATTCCACGAAATTCGCCGGGCCCTGGGGGTGCCGCGCCTCGTCGTAGAACACCGAAACGCCCCAGCCGATGGCGCCGGCGCCGCAGGTGGTGGCGCCGCCCGGCATGAACTTGCCGCGGGTGACCACGGACCAGTCGATGCGCTCGAAGATGCCGTCCTCGCAGCCGCGCACCAGGTCCGGTGCCTCCACCATCACCACATCCCAGGTGACGTTGCCGGCCTGCACCATCGCGCGGATTGGGCCGACATTGTAGTCATAGGCGGTGTCCACCACCGGGATGCCCGTGCTGGCGGTGAAGGTCTGGAACAGCGTGCGGCGCATATGCTCCTGCAGGGTGCCGCCACCGGCGACCACCGTCAGGTCGCGGGCCGATGCCGGCGCCGCGCCGGGCAAGGCCAGCGATGCGAGCACGGCCAGGGATGCAAGCAGGCGCTTCATGGCGGTGTCTCCAGGGCGGGGGGCGGAATCGTGTCGACCGGGGTGATGTGCCAGCCGGCATTCTTCCTGGCGTAATAGCCATTGAGCAAGCGCGTTGTGACCGGCCCCGGCACCCCCGCACCGATCGGCCGCCCGTCCAGCCAGGTCAGCGGGAACAGCCCGCAGGAGGTGGCGGTGAGGAAGGCTTCCTCGGCGGTGGCCAGCGCCTCCGGCATCAGGCGCCCGTAGCGGGCGGGGATGCCGGTTTCCGCCGCGATCTCGAACATGGTGCGGCAGGAGATCCCCTCCAGCACCCCTTCACCGGGCGAGACCAGCCCGCCATCGATCACCGCCACCACGTTGAAGCCCGGCGCTTCCGCCACCGCGCCCTCCGTGGTGCACAGGATGGGCACGTCGTGGCCGGCATCCTTGGCCAGGAAGGCGGCGCGGACGAAGTCGCCCCAATGCGTGTTCTTCCACACCGGGTTCACGGCGCTGGCGGGAATGCGCGCCACGTCGCGCACCAGCATCCCGTGCTGCCCGCGCGCCATCTCCGCCGGCTGGCCGCGCAGCACCAGCGGCGTGACGGTGGCGAAGAAGCGGTTGGTGGAAGCGGTGGGGTCGCGCGTGCCGGGCACGGCGGTGCCGCGGGTGCAGGCGAAATACACCAGCGCATCCGCCAGCCCGCTGCGCCGCACCAGGTGCGCCAGCAGCGCCCGCATCGCCGCGCGGTCCATGCCCGCCTCCAGCCGCAGCCCCGCCAGCGAGGCGAAGAAGCGGTCCAGGTGATCCTCCAGCCGGAAGAAACCGCCGCGCCAGACATGCACCACGTCATAGGTCATGTCGGCATACATCAGGCCGAGGTCGCGGACCGGAATCCGCGCCTCCGCCAGCGGCACCACCGCGCCGTCGATCCAGGCCAGGGCGCGGGAGAAATCCGCCTTCGCCACGGTCAGATGCGTGGGAACCTGCAACGCCTCGACCATCCGCCACTCCTCAGCCGTCGCAGGATAGGAAGCCGGCGCGCGCCCCGTCAAACCGGCGCGTCAGGCCGCGGGCGGCGCGAAGGCCCCCTGCCCCGCCACCGCCGCCCAGGCGCGGAAGGCCGGCGATGGCGTGACGCGGCCGGATTGCAGCAGGCCGAGCCAGGTCTCCGTCGCCTTGACGAAGCGGTTCACGCCGCGCGGCCAGATCGCCAGGCTCATCGCCTCCGCCATGCAGGGCTCGGGCACCTCCAGCGCATAGGCCGATTCCAGCACCACGCGCAGGCCCCAGATCTCCTCGCACGCCGTGTGCAGGCCGATCAGCGCCAGCCGCGCCAGGCCCGGCGGCAGCGGCGATGCCGCGATCAGCGCATCGCAGCCATCGACATATTCGCGCGCCGCCGGCAGCGCCGGGAACTGCCCCTGCCAGTGATCCGCGAAGCAGGCATAGCGCCGCGCGCCCGCGGCGAAGGCCACCAGCCGGAACACCGCGGCGGCCAGCGCATCGCCGCCGCCGGCCAGGCGGAATTTGTGCAGGTGGTGCGTGCCCACCGGTTCCTCGCACCCCGCGAGGATCGCCAGCCACACCACCTCCCGCTCCAGCGGCGCCAGGTGGCGCGGATCCAGCGTCAGCGCGCGGTACATCGCCTCATAGGCCACGTGCAGCTCCGGCAGCGCGGCGGCCATGGCGCCGTGATGCGGCAGCACGAAGCCGCGCGCGGCGCGGATGGTCTCGAGCGCGTGGCGCACATCGTCGGGGCTGCGGGGCATGGCCGATCCTGCGAAGCGCCCCGCGAAGGGTCAAGTGCGGGGTGGCCAGGCCAGCATGATCTGCGCATATTTGTCCGGTCAAACAGGAACAACGAGGTTCATCATGCGTCGCCGCCACGCCCTTTCCCTGCTTGCCGCGCCCCTGCTGCTGCCGCGCCCCACGCTCGCCCAGGCTGCCTGGGCGCCGACGCGCCCCATCACCATGGTGGTGCCCTTCCCGCCCGGCGGGCCGACGGACCTCGCCGCGCGCGTGGTGCAGGCGGGCATGGCGGCGGCGCTCGGCCAGACCGTGGTGGTGGACAATCGCCCGGGCGCCACCGGCGCCATCGGCTCGCGCTACGTCGCCCAGCAGCCGGCCGATGGCCACACGCTGCTGGTCGCGGCCAGCGGCACGCTGACCATCAACCCGGTGGTGATGCGCAACCCCGGCTACGATGTGGAGAAGGACTTCACGCCGGTGACGCTGGTGATGACGGCGCCGAACATGCTGGTGGTGCATCCCTCCGTCCCGGCGCGCACGGTGGCGGAGGTGGTGGCCTGGATGAAGACCATGCCGGACGGGCCTTCCTACGCCTCCTCCGGCGTTGGTTCCTCGGAACAGCTCGGCATGGAGTTGTTCAAGCTGCTGACGAAGACCGAGGCGCAGGCCGTGCCCTTCGCCGGCGGCCCGGCGGCGGCGCAGGCGGTGATCCAGAACCTGGCGCCGATCGCGGTGCTGAACGCCGCGACGGTCGGCCCGCATGTGGAAGCCGGCCGCCTGCGCGGCATCGCCATCTGCGGCCCGCGCCGCTTCCCGAAGCTGCCGGAGGTGCCGACCATGACGGAACAGGGCGTGCCGGAGCACGTCTCCGGTTCCTGGACCGCCATCGTCGCCCCCGCCGGCACGCCGGAGCCGGCGCTGGAGCGGCTGAACCAGGTCATCGTCGCCGCGCTGAAGACGCCGGAAGTGACGGAACGCCTGGCCCGCGTCGGCTTCGCGGTGGATGCGACCAGCCGGGCGGAGCTCGGCCGGCTGCTGGCCAACGACCTGGCCCGCTGGCGCCGCGTGGTGCGCGAAGCGAACATCCCGGTGAACTGACGGCGCGCCTCCCACTTCAGCCAACCCTATCCCCGGCAGGGGATAGGGACTTGCCTGGGGCGGTCAGTCGCCGCGCGGGGGGCGCTTGCTGGCGGGGTAGGGCCGGGCCGGGCCGCGCGGGGCCTGCGAGGCGGCATGGGCCGCCACCGGGCGCTCGCCACGCGGCGGATAGGGGCGCGGCGCGCGCGGCGGCTGGCGCGGCGGCGCGCGGCTCGGCAGCGGCACATGGGCCATCGGCTCGATCCGGATGCGGTCATCCTCGTCGCCCGTCGCCTGCTGCGCCGCGGCGGCGAAGCGGGCGGCGGCCCAGGGGGCGATCTCCACCCGCGTCTCGCGGTCCATCACCTCGATCCGCCCGATCTCGCGCCGCGTCAGATCGCCGCGGCGGCAGACGAAGGGCAGGATCCAGCGCGGATCCGCCTGGTCGTGCCGGCCGATGGAAAGGCGGAACCACACGCCATCCCCGCCGCCTTCGCGTGGCGGGCGCGGGGCCGGCGGCGGCAGCACGGAAAGCTCCTCCGGCGCCGGCAGGCTGGACCGCAGCGCGCGGAACAGCGCGGCCGCCACCTGCTCCGCCGGGCGCTCGGCCAGCAGCGCACGGACCAGTTCCAGATCCTCCTCCTCCGCCACCGCATCGGTCGCGGCGCGGGCCTGGAGCGCCAGGCGCTCCCGGTCCTTGGCGCGAACATCCTCGGCGCTCGGCGGCGCCGACCATTCGGCCTGGATCCGCGCGGCCGACAGCAGGCGCTCGGCCAGCCGGCGGCGGCTATGCGCCACCAGAAGCACGGCCACACCCTTGCGCCCGGCCCGGCCGGTGCGGCCGGAACGGTGCTGCAGGGTTTCCTTGTCGCGCGGCAGCTCGGCATGGATCACGAGGCCGAGATCCGGCAGGTCAATGCCGCGGGCGGCCACGTCCGTCGCCACGCAGACCCGGGCGCGGCGGTCGCGCAGGGCCTGCAGCGCGCGGTTGCGCTCCGCCTGGGTCAGCTCCCCGGACAGGGCGACGGCGGAGAAGCCGCGCTCCGAGAGGCTGCCATGCAGCCGGTTCACCTGTTCCCGCGTGTTGCAGAAGACCAGCGCGCCGCCGGATTCATACCAGCGCAGCGCATTGACCACGGCGGCCTCGACCTCCCGCGGCCCGACCAGCATGGCGCGATAGGCGATGTCGCCGTGCCGCTCCCCCTCCACCGTCGCCGCGATGCGCAGCGCATTCCGCTGGTAGGAGGCCGCCAGCGCCACGATCTCCCGCGGCACGGTGGCGGAGAACATCAAGGTGCGGCGGGCTTCCGGCGCACCCTCCAGGATGGCTTCCAGATCGTCCCGGAAGCCCATGTCCAGCATCTCGTCCGCCTCGTCCAGCACCGCGGCGCGCAGCTGGGAGAGGTCGAGATTGGCCCGCTCCAGATGGTCCCGCAGCCGCCCCGGCGTGCCGACGACGATCTCCGCCCCCTGCGACAGGGCGCGCCGGTCCGCCCGCACATCGGTGCCGCCGACACAAGCGATCACCCGCGCGCCGGTGCCGCCATAGAGCCAGGCCAGTTCGTCCCGCACCTGCATCGCCAGTTCGCGCGTCGGCGCGATCACCAGCGCCAGCGGCCGGCCACTCCGCCCTGCCTCCAGCACCTGGGCCGCAATGGCCAGGCCGAAGGCCACGGTCTTGCCGGAGCCGGTCTGGGCGGACACCAGCAGGTCCCGCCCCTCCGTCGCCGGATCCAGCACCGCGGCCTGGACAGGGGTGGGCTCGTCATAGCCACGCTCGGCCAGGGCCAGGGCAATGGGCTTGGGAAGGTCTACGGGAAAGGGCATGGTGCCGGTGCTTTACCCCATGCGAGGGGCCTTCCGCCAACAAAGCGATGCCACCCCGCGCATGGCAGCCCCGCGCGCGCGGGGCGTGGCGACGGGAAGGGCGCGCGGGTGGTCCCGCAGGGGGCCGGCGGAACCGTGGGGCCAGCGGCCGTCCTGGCCCCCTCCTCTCCTGCTCAAGCCTCATGGGTTTCCAAAGGGCCGCCGCCCTTTGGCGGGAGGGGTGCGGGGAGGGCAGCGCCCTCCCCGCCGGCCGCCCAGCGCCTCTCACCCCTCGCCCAGCACCACGCCCGCCGCGCGCAGGCGGGCGAGTTCGGTGGCACCCAGCAGGGGGGTCAGCACGGTGTCGTTGTGTTCGCCGAGGCGGGGCGCCGGGTTGCGCAGGATGCCGGGGGTGAGGGACAGGCGCGGGACTTCGCCGTGCATGGGCAGGGTGCCGTCCGGCATGTCCGCGTCCGGCACTTCCACCAGGGCTTCGCGATCGGCGATGTAGGCGTCCTGGTCCAGCTCCGCCACGTCCATGATCGGGCCGATGGTGACCCCGTCGCGGTCGAACTTCGCCAGGGCCTCGGCGCGGTCCATCTGGCCGAGCGCGTCGCGGATGATGCCGTCGATGATGTCGATGTTCGCCAGGCGGTCGGGGTTGCTGCGGAAGCGCGGGTCGTCCACCAGTTCCGGCCGGCCGATGCTGTGCATCAGGCGCACGAAGACCGCCTGGGTGGAGGTGGACAGGCTCAGCCAGCCGCCGTCGCGGGTGCGGTAGGCGTTGCGTGGCGCGGTGTTGGTGCTGCGGCTGCCGGTGCGCGGCTTCACCTTGCCGCTGACCCGCCAATTCGCCATCTGCGGTTCCAGCACCGTGAACATCGGCTCGAACAGCGAGAGGTCGATGACCTGCCCCTGCCCGGTGGCTTCGGCGTGGCGCAGCGCGATCATGACGGCGGAGGCGCCGTAGAGCCCGGCATAGGCATCCGCCATGAACATCGGCGGCAGCACCGGTTCGCGGTCGGCGAAGCCGTTCAGCGCCGCGAATCCGGCATAGCCTTCCACCAGCGTGCCGAAGCCGGGCTTGTGGCGGTAGGGGCCGGTCTGCCCCCAGCCGGAGATGCGGACGATGACCAGCCGCGGGTTCAGCGCCAGCAGGGTTTCGGGCGCCAGGCCCATCTCCTCCAGCACGCCGGGGCGGAAGCTTTCGACGAGGATGGCCGCCCCTTCCGCCAGGCGCTTCACCACCGCCACCGCCGGCGCCTGGCGCAGGTCCAGGCACAGGCTGCGCTTGTTGCGGCACCAGGTCTTCCAGGCGGTCTCGATGCCGCCCACCTTCCAGGCGCGCAGGCTGTCGCCGGCCGGCGGCTCCACCTTCAGCACCTCCGCCCCATGGTCGGCCAGCACCTTGGTGAGCATGTTGCCGGCGACGAGGCGGGAGAGGTCCACCACCCGCACCCCGTCGAGCGCGCCCTGCGCCGCGGCGTTGAATTCCCGGCGCCGCTTCGGCTGGCGCGGCTGCGTCTGGTCCCTGTCCACGCGGCTTCCTCCTGCCCGCTCAGGGGTAGGCGGGGCGGCCGGGGTGGTCAATCCGGCGCCGCCGTCACCCCCTGGACCCGCCCCCCTGGCGGCGCGTATCTGATGCCCTGCCGCATCGTTCAGCCGCGCGGTGCGAAGGCTTCAGCCCCCATCCGGAAGGATTGCGCCATGACCCTCGCCGGCCTGTCGCTGCGCGACCTGGAATACCTGCTGGCGGTGGCCGAGCATCTCAGCTTCGGCCGCGCCGCCCAGGCCTGTGCCGTCAGCCAGCCGACGCTGTCCGCGCAGATCCGCAAGATCGAGGAATTGCTGCAGGTGGAGTGCTTCGAGCGCGCGCCGCGTGGCGTGCTGGTGACGGCGCGCGGGGCGGAGCTGGTGGCGCAGGCGCGGCTGGTGGTGTCCGAGGCGCGGCGGATGTTCGAGATCGCGGCCGCCGGCGCCGCGCCGCTGGAGGGCACCTTCCGGCTCGGCGTCATTTCCACGCTCGGCCCCTACCTGGTGCCCTTCCTGCTGAAGCCGCTGCGCGCGCGCTTCCCGCAGCTGCGCCTGCTGCTGTCCGAGGGGCTGACGCGGCAGATCGCCCGGCAGGTGGAGGAAGGGGAGCTGGATGCGATCCTGGCCGCTTCGCCCCTGCCGGGGCCGGAGCTGACGGAGCTGCGGCTGTTCCGCGAGGAATTCGTGCTGGTGGTGCCGCGCGACCACCCGCTGGCCCGGGTGGAGCAGGTGACGCGGGAGGATATCCCGGTGGCCGAGCTGATCCTGATGAGCGAGGGCCACTGCCTGCGCGACCACGCCCTGGCCTATTGCCCGACCCGGCTGCAGGAGGACCGGCCCGAATTGCAGGCCGCCAGCCTGGAGACGCTGCGCCAGATGGTCGCCGCCGGCGTCGGCTGTTCCTTCATGCCGCAGCTCGCCGTGCAGGTGGGTGCGCTGCTGGACGACATGGTGGCCTATCGCCGCATCGGCGATGGCAGCATGGCGCGCGACGTGGCGCTGTTCCACCGCCCCGGCTTCAGCCGCATCCGCGACGTGCGCCTGCTGCGCCAGGCGATCCGGGAGATCCTGGGCGAGCAGAGCGCGGTGAAGGTGGCGGCGACGCTGGCCTGAGCGACGCCGCCACCAACCCATCAGCCCTGCGGGTTGATGCCGGCGCTGCGGATCACGCCTTCCCAGCGCGGGATCTCCGCCGCCAGCTGCGCCGCCAGCGCCTCCGGCCCATCCATGCGGACGATGGCGGCGGCGGGGCCAAGGCGGCTGACCAGCACCTCGTCATTGTGCATTGCCTTCAGCTCCGCAACCAGGCGCTGCATCAGCGGGGCCGGCATGCCCTTCGGCGCGAACATCGCGAACCAGTTCGGCGCGGTGAAGCCCGGCACCTGCTCGGCGATGGCGGGAATTTCCGGCACCGCGGGCACGCGCTGCGGCATGGTCATGCCCAGCAGGCGGGCGCGCCCCTGGCGGTAATGCGCCAGCACCTCCACCGAACTGCCGAAGATGTAGTCGATCTCCCCGGTGTAGATCGCGTTCACCGCCTGGCTGATGCCGCGATAGGGCACGTGCACCGTCTCGATGCCCGCCAGCGCCGCGAATTGCGCCCCGGCCAGGTGGTTGGCGGAGCCGACGCCGCCCGAGCCGTAGGTGAGCTTGCCCGGATTGGCCTTCGCTTCCGCCAGCAGCGACGCCAGGCTGTCGAAGCGGCTGTCGATGCGCACCATCAGCCCGGCCGGCACGTCGCAGACCACGGTCAGCGGCGCCAGGTCGCGGCGCGGGTCGAAGTTCAACTGCTTCTGCAGCGTCGGCAGGATGGCGACGGAGGAGGAGATGAACAGCAGCGTCCCGCCATCGGGCGCCGAGTTCGCCACCATCTGCGCGCCCAGGCCGCCGCCGACGCCGGGCCGATTCTCCACGATGAAGGTGGCGCCCAGCGTGCGGCTCAGCCGTTCGGCGATGATGCGCGCGGGAATGTCCTGCGGCCCGCCGGCGGCGAAGGGAATCACCACGCGCACCTGGCGGATCGGCCAGGCGTCCTGCGCGCGGGCGGCGCCGGTGGCGAGGAGGGGGGCGGCGAGCGCGGCGCCGGCGAGTCCCAGGGCCTGTCTGCGATGCATCTTGTATCCTCCGGCTGGCGCGTCTCGGCACGCCTGATGCGCCATTGTGCCGGGTGCGTCCGGGGCCGTCACCCCCGCATCCTCGCGCCGGACCAACAAGAAAGATGGACGAGCCATCGCTTTTGCGACAAAGACCGAAACTGGAATGCCGTCGCGGCGCGGCGGCATGCGGCGTGGGAAACGAGGGCTTTGCTTCGGCCGGGTTTCCGACGCTATTGATCTGGCGGTGCGGGAGCCAACCCGCCAAGAAGTTTCGGGAGACACAACATGACACGTCCAGGCACCCCCTACCTGTCCGGCCGCCGCGACCTGCTTCGCCTGGGTGCCGGCCTCGGCGCCGCCGCGGCCACGGCGCCCTTCGCCGGTTCGGCGCAGGCGCAGGACTTCGCCGGCCGGACCATCGAATTCGTCATCCCGTTCGCTGAAGCCGGCGGCAGCGACGTCTGGGCGCGCTTCATGGCGCCCTATCTCGCCAAGCACCTGCCGGGCAGGCCGAACGTCATCGTTCGCAACGTGCCTGGCGGCGGCTCCATCACCGGCACCAACACCTTCTACCAGCGCGCGCGGCCGGACGGGCTGAGCTTCATCGGCACCTCCGGCTCCACCCAGTTCCCCTACCTGCTGGGCGATCCGCGGGTGCGCTACGACTACACCAAGATGATCCCGACCTATGTCTCGCCCACCGGCGGCGTGGTCTACCTGCCGAAGAGCCTGGGCATCGAGAATGCGTCCCAGCTCGGCCGGCTGCGCGACCGGGAACTGGTCTATGGCAGCCAGGGCGCGACCTCGCTCGACCTCGTGCCAATGCTGGCCTTCCGCCTGCTCGGGCTGAATGTGCGCTTCGTCTTCGGCATGCGCGGGCGTGGCGAGGCGCGGCTCGGCCTGATGCGTGGCGAGATCACCATCGACTACCAGACCTCCTCCGCCTTCCTCACCCAGGTGATGCCGCTGGTGCAGGCGGGGACAGCAGTGCCGATGTTCTCCTACGGCGTGCTGGACGGCCAGGGCAATGTGCAGCGCGATCCGTCCTTCCCGGACCTGCCGCATTTCGTCGAGGTGTACGAGATGCTGAACGGCCGCAAGCCGTCGGGCGTGGAGTTCGACGCCTACCTCGCCTTCTTCGCCTCCGGCTTCGCCGGGCAGAAGCCGGCGCTGCTGCCGCAGGGCACGCCGGCCAACATCGTCGCCGCCTACAAGAAGGCCTTCGCCGATGCGGTGGCGGACCCGGAGCTGCAGGCGCGCAAGGGCGATGTGCTGGGCGAGTACAAGCAGGCGGTGGGCGATGACGTGGATGCGGTCTACCGCGTTGCCACCAGCATCAAGCCCGAGGCCCGCGCCTGGGTGCGGAACTTCCTCACCACCAACCACAACGTCCGCTTCTGAGCGGCCGGGCGGGCGCGGCGCCGAGGCGCCGCCCCGCCGTCCCGCGCCGCGAAGGCCACCTGCCCGATGATCGACCTGTTCTTCGCGACGCTCGGCAATCTGCTGACGCTGCAGCACATGAGCTACATGCTGGCCGGCGTCAGCCTTGGCCTGGTGATCGGCGTGCTGCCAGGGGTGGGCGGCATCGCCGGCCTGTCGCTGCTGCTGCCCTTCCTGTACGGCATGGATGCGACCTCGGCGCTCGCCATGCTGATCGGCCTGCTGGCCATCATCCCGACCGCCGATACCTTCACCTCCATCCTGATGGGCATCCCCGGCTCCTCGGCCTCCCAGGCCACGGTGCTGGACGGCTTTCCGCTGGCCAAGCAGGGCCAGGCGGCGCGCGCGCTGTCGGCGGCCTTCGCGGCCTCGATGATCGGCGGGCTGTTCGGCGCGCTGCTGCTGACCTTCGCCGTGCTGATCGCCAGCCCGATCATCCTGTCCTTCGGCACCGCCGAGCTGTTCATGCTGACGCTGTTCGGGCTTTCGATGGTGGGCGTGCTGTCGGGCGCCAACATGGTGAAGGGCATCGCCTCCGCCTGCCTCGGCCTCGGCTTCGGGCTGGTCGGCGCGGCGCCGGCCACCAGCGAATACCGCATGGACTTCAACCTGCTGTACCTGATCGATGGCATTCCGCTGGTCACCGTGGCGCTCGGCATCTTCGCGCTGCCGGAGATCCTGGACCTGCTGCGCGGCGGCGGTTCCATCGCGCAGGGTGCGCAGCTCGGCCGCGGCTGGTTCCGCGGCGTGCGGGACACGCTGGGCAACATCTGGCTGACGCTGCGCTGTTCCGGCATCGGCGCGCTGATCGGCGCGATCCCCGGCATCGGTGGCAGCGTGGTGGACTGGATCGCCTATGGCCATGTGGTGCAGACCACGCGGGACAAGTCGCAATTCGGCAAGGGTGACATCCGCGGCGTGATCGCGCCCGAATCCGCCAACAACGCCACCGCGGCCGGGGCGCTGCTGCCGACGCTGCTGTTCGGCATCCCGGGTTCCGGCTCGATGGCGATCTTCCTCGCCGCGATGATCCTGCTCGGCATCCAGCCCGGCCCGGGCATGGCCAGCACCGACCTCGGCATCACCTACACCATCATCTGGTCGCTCGCGATCGCCAACGTCATCGGCACGGCGATGTGCATCCTGCTGGCGCCGGGGATCGCGAAGCTGACGGCGGTGCGCTACGCGCTGATCGCGCCCTTCATGATCATGGTGATCTGCTTCGCCGCCTTCCAGGCGACGCGCAGCTTCGCCGACCTGATGGCGCTGCTGTTCATGGGCATCCTCGGCATCTTCCTGCGCCGCTTCGGCTGGTCACGGCCCGCCTTCCTCATCGGCTTCGTCCTGGCGCTGGGTGGGGAGCGCTACCTGTACCAGGCGGTGCAGTTCTATGGCTGGGGCTTCGTGACGCGGCCGCTGGTGCTGGTGATCGCGGCCATCACGATCATTTCCATCTGGGCCGGTCTGCGCGGGACGAAGAGCGGCAGCACGATCCACACCGAAGGCTCGGCGGAGACCTCCGTCGCGCGCAACATGACGCCGCAGATCGCCTTCTCCTGCGTCGTGCTGGCCGGCTTCGGCTTCGCCATCCAGCAGGGGCTGGGCGTCTCCTTCCTCGCGCAGATCTTCCCGATCGCGGTCGGCATCGTCGGCGGGCTGGCGACGCTGCTGCTGCTGGTGCAGCAGGCGCGCGGCCCGGTCGCCGCGGGGTCCGCCAATTTCGACAGCGAGGCCGAGGCCCGCGATGGCGGGCCGTGGCGCTTCCTGCTGTGGTTCCTGGGCTTCATGGGCGCGATCGGCCTGGTTGGCTTCTTCGCCGCGCTGGTCGGCTTTTTCATGGTCTTCCTGCGGGTCGTGGCGCGGTCTTCCTGGGTGCAGGCGGTGGCGCTGACCGCCGGTGCGGGCGGCCTGATGCTCGTACTGGCCAATGCGCTGAACCTGGTCTTCCCCGGCGGCCTGCTGCAGGAGTATTTCGACTTGCCCTGGCCGTTCCGCTGAGCGCCTGCAAGGACCCTCCGATGACCCTCCAGACCGCCATCCCCTGCACCTTCATGCGCGGCGGCACCAGCCGCGGTCCCTATTTCCACCGCGGCGACCTGCCGGAAAGCCGCGAGGATGCCGGCCGCGTGCTGCTGGCCGTGATGGGCTCCCCGGATGCGCGGCAGATCAACGGGCTGGGCGGCGCCACCACGCTGACCAGCAAGACCGTCATGGTCAGCAAGGCGGCGCCGGGCGAGAAGCAGCAGGTGGACTACCTGTTCGCCCAGGTCTCGGTGGACAAGGACTTCGTCGACTGGGGCCCCACCTGCGGCAACATGCTGGCCGGCATCGGCCCCTTCGCCATCGAGGAAGGCCTGGTGCCGGCCGAGGATGGGGAAACCAAGGTGCTGATCCGCGCGGTGAACACCGGCGCGCTGATCGAGGCGGTGGTGCAGACCCCGGGCGGCCGCGTGACCTATGACGGCGATGCCGCGATCGCCGGCGTGCCCGGCACCGCCGCGCCCATCGTGCTGAACTTCGCCGACGCCGTGGGCGGCGCCACCGGCAGGCTGATGCCCACGGGCAACCCGATGGACCATATCGAGGGCGTCGACGTCACCTGTCTCGACGTCGCCATGCCGGTGGTGATCGCCCGCGCCCGGGACCTCGGCAAGACGGCGCGCGAATCGGCCAAGGAACTGGACGCGGACCGCGATTTCATGGCGCGGATCGAGCGCATCCGCCGCGCCGCCGGGCTGGCCATGGGCATGGGCGATGTCGCCGGCAAGGTGATGCCGAAATTCGCCATGGTGGCGGAGCCCGCCGGCGGGGCGGGCGTTGCCGCGCGCTACTTCACGCCGCTGGCGACGCATGAAGCCATGGCCGTGACCGGCGGCATCTGCATCGCCAGCGCCTGCAAGCTGCCCGGCACGGTCGCCGCCGGCATCGCCGTGGTGAATGCCGAGGCGCGGGAGATGGTGACGCTGGAACACCCGACCGGCGTCATGGAAGCCGTCATCACCACCGGCACGGCGGAAGACGGCAGCGCCACCATCCTCGGCGGCGGCACGCTGCGCACCGCGCGCCGCATCATGAAGGGCGAGGTGTACATCCCCGCGGCGGTCTGGCCCGGGAAGTGAGCCGGGAGACCATCGCCGAGCCGGCGCTGCGCAGCCTGGTGCTGCGGGCGCTGGAAGCCGGCGGGATGCGGCCCGCGGATGCGGCGCTGGCCGCCGGCGTGCTGGTGGTGGCGGAGGCCGCGGGCCTCACCACCCATGGCATCAGCCGCGTCGCGCAGTATCTCGGCCGCGTCGCCGTCGGCGGCATCGATGCGCGGGCCGAGCTGGCGGTGGAGCGCGTGATGCCGGCGCTGGCCATGGTCGATGGCCGCAACGGCGTCGGGCCGCTGGTCGGCATGCGGGCGCTGCAGGCGGCGCTGGACGGTGCGCGGGATTGCGGCATCGGCGCCGCCTTCGCCCGCGGCAGCAACCATTTCGGGCCGATCCTGCCCTATGCGCTGGCCGCGGCGGAGCAGGGTTTCGCGAGTATCATCGCCTCCAACGCCACCACCACCATCGCGCCCTGGGGCGGGCGGGACACGCGGCTGGGCAACAACCCGCTCGGTCTCGGCATGCCCTTCCCGGGCGGCGAACCGGTGGTGCTGGACATGGCGCTGTCCGTTGCCGCGCGGGCGAAGATCCGCGACCTGGCGGCGCGCGGCGAGCCCCTGCCCGAAGGCTGGGCGACCGATTCGGCGGGGCAGCCGACGCTGGACGCCAGGGCGGCGCTGGCCGGCTTCCTGCTCCCGGTGGGCGGCCACAAGGGCTACGGGCTGGCGGTGATGGTGGACCTGCTCGCCGGCCTGCTTTCCGGCGCCAGCTACCTGACGCGGGTGCGAGCCTGGGACAAGACGCCGGAGGTGGCGCAGGATCTCGGCCATGTCTTCATCGCCATCGATGCGACGAAGCTGGCGGACCGCGCCACGCTGGCCGCGCGCATGGCGGACTTCACCGGCATCCTGCACGCCACCCCCCCGGCCGACCCGGCCCGGCCGGTGCTGCTGCCCGGGCAGCGGGAGATCGCCACCCTGAAGCGCCAGAGGACGGAGGGGGTCAGCGTGGATGCCGCCGACCTGGCCCGGCTGCGGGCGCTGGCCGGGGCCTGAGAACGAAGGCCCGGCGCCTGACGGCAAAATCAGTCCCGGGCGAAGACGCAGACCAGGCCGCCGCCCGGGGGGCCCTGGTGTTCCGCCCCGCCGCTGACGAAGACCTGGCCATCGCCGGCCACGCTGGCGACGATGGCGCCAAGCGCGCCGCGCAGGTGCCGCTGCGCGTCCAGGTCCGTGTCGCCCAGCATGGTGTGGCGGGCGCCGCGGATGGCGCCGGCGGCATCGGGCTCGCCCTTGGCGATCACGCCCAGCACGCGGCCGCGCTGCGCCGCCGGCACCGCGGGCGCGGCCTCCAGCCCCGCCGCGCGGAAGGCGGCGCAGACGCCCGGCAGGTCCAGCAGATCCGCCATCGGCGCCACGCCGGCCGTGAGCCCCGGCGCCCAGCCATCGGCCTGGCCGAACACCACCACCTCATTCGCCACCACCTCGATGCCGGAGGAGATGCTGACGCGGTTGGAGAACAGGTGCCGGTCGCGCAGCAGGGCATCCTCCCCGCCTTCGGGGATGTCGCCCAACGCGCGGCCCACGCCGAAGGCCGCGGCGGCGCGGGACAGCGCCATCAGCAGGCGCGGATCGCCGGCGCGCGCGCCCGGCCCCGGCGCCTGGGCGCAGGGCGCCTTCACCTGCACCAGCGCCACATCCGCGGCCCGCGCGATGCCGGCATCCGCCATGGCATCCCGCACCGCCTGCGCCACTGCCTCGATCTGCGAGTCGCGGCCGATCTGCTCCGCCGGGGTGGGCGGGCTGAAGGCGGTGCCGAGCGCCAGGCCGCGGGCGCCGCCGGCCGCGCGGTCCACGGCGAACAGGAGAAAATGCGGCGACAGCGCGCCCTCCGTGCCGCCGGACAGCACGCAGGGGATGCGCGCGGCCAGCGCCGCCAGGTCCTGCCCGGTCTCCCGCGCCAGCAGCAGCATCAGCGTCTGGGTGAAGAAGCCGCGGGTGAAGTCGTTCAGCCCGCCATTGCCCTCGGTCTTGCCGATCACCGCGCGGATGTCGCCGGCCGCCACCGCGCCGCGGTCGATCAGCGCGGTCAGGGCCGAGACGTCGCCCGGATGGGCCATGGGCAGGCGGTGGATGGCGAGGCTGGGCATGGCCGGAGCATAATCCCGCTGGCGCGGCGATTGCACGGCGGCGCGTGGACCATCGGATCGGATTCATGCGCATCGGCATCATCGGCACCGGCGTCGCCGGCAGCCTGCTGGCGGAGGGGCTGGAGGGGTTCGACGTCACCGCCTTCGAGCGCGTGGCGCCGGGCGACCAGGCGGAAGCCGGCACCGGGCTGAACATCGGCCCCAATGCGCTGAAGGCGCTGCGGCTGCACAGGCCGGCGCGGCACGCGGCGCTGCGCGCGGCCTCCCTGCCCTGGCAGCGCTGGTTCGTGGACCTGACCGACGGCACCCGGCTGTTCGACCTGGACCTGGCCGAGGTGGCGGAGGAGCCGGGCGTGCGCATCCGCTGGTCCGAACTCTACCGACTGCTGCGCGCCCCCGTGGCAGGCTGCACGCGCAACGGGCACGCGCTGGAGGCGCTGGAGCAGGATGCGGCCGGCCGCCTGGTGCCGGTGTTCCGCACCGCAGACGGGCTGGCGCGGCATGGCGGCTTCGACCTGCTGGTCGGTGCCGATGGCCGCTACAGCCGCCTGCGGGCGCTCGCGGCCGGGGAGCCGCCGGCGACGCTGCTCGGCGCCTGCATCTGGCGCCTGCTGGTCAGTGATGCGGCGGATTGCCCCTATGACGATTACGGCCAGTGGTTCCAGGGCAATGCCCGGCTGCTTTCCTTCCGCCTGCCGGGCGGCGCCGTCTACATCGCCGGCACCTTCCCGCTGCCGCCCGAGGGCCAGATCCCGGAGGCGATGAAGACGGAGGCGGCGCAGCGCGCGCTGTTCACCCCGCCGGATGCGCCCCCCTGCCCGGCCGTCGCCTGGATGCTGGACCGAATCGCGGCGCATCTGCCGGAGATCCACTGGGCGCGGTCCGCCACCGTGCCGGTGCTGCGCCACGCGCTGGCCGGCCGCGCGCTGTTCCTGGGCGATGCGGCGCAGGCCATGGTGCCGACGCTGGGCCAGGGCGCGACGCAGGCGGTGGAATGCGCCGTGGTGGCGGCACGGGTGCTGCGCACGGGCGGCGACGCCGCGGCGGTGGCGGCGGCGCGGGATGCGCGCGTCGATTTCGTCCGCGCCTTCTCGCTTGCCGCCTCCGACACCCTGCTGCCGCCCACGGATGTGGTGGCCGGGACGCGGGCGAAGAGGCAGCCGGACTTCATGGCGAAGCTGCGCCGGCTGTACACCGACGCCGGCTAGAGCCGTTTCACCGCCGCCGAGGACGGTGAAACGGCTCCAGCTTGTTGTTTCGACGCATTTTCCGAGTCGCCTTGCGAAGCCGCAAGGCTTGAAAACGCTCTGGTGTCCCCGGGGACGGTCGGCAGCCGGAATCTGGCCGGGCCGATCCTGGCACGCGGGTTGCTGATCAATCCGTGGATGACGGATGCCTCGGCGATGACAGACCCTGCGGATGGCGCGGCGATCACCGCCGGCCTGTTCCATGTGGCGGTGAAGACCAACGACCTGCCGGCCACCCTGGCCTTCTACACGCGCATCATCGGCCTGCGGCCGGTGGCACGGCCTGATTTCGGCTATCCCGGCGCCTGGCTGGCCGTGCCGATGCCGGGCGGGGCGGCAATCCTGCACCTCTACGCCGGCGGCCCGGCGATGGGCGCGGACGGGCGCGCGCCGGTCGGCACCGGCGCCATCGACCATGTCTCGCTCTCCTGCCACGGCTACCACGCCTATGTCGCGCGCTTCCGCGCCGCGCGGCTGGACTGGCGCGAATTCCTCGTGCCCGGCACGCATCTCTGGCAGCTCTTCGTGCACGACCCGTCCGGCGTGCAGCTGGAGCTCACCTTCGACGGCATGGCGGAAGCCGGGCCGCGGCCGGACATGTCGGACCACCGCCGCTACCGCGCCGGCGAAAGCTTCCACGACCCCGCCCGCTATCCGCAACTCGCTTGAGGACCCCCGCATGATCCGCCGCCGCCCGCTGCTGCTCGCCGCCCCTGCCCTGGCCATGCCGATGATCGCCCGCGCCCAGGGCGCGGATGCGGTACGGGTCGCGGTCTTCAACGTCTCCTCCGCCCTGCCCTATTACGTGGCGGTGGAGCACGGCTTCTTCGCGGCGGCAGGCATCGCCCCCAGCGCCATTCCGCTGCAGGCGGCGCCGCTGATCGTGCAGGCGATGGTGGCCGGCGATGTCGAGGCCGCCTCCAACCTGGTGACGCTGGAAGGCGCCAACATCAATGCGCGCCGCGCCAACACCGCGCTCTACATTGCGCTGAACGGGCAGAATGCGCGCTACCAGATGGAGCAGTTCGTGGTGCGCCCGCAGCACCCGGCGCAGACCATCAAGGATCTGCGCGGCGCGCGCATCCTCTCCGCCCCCGGCCCGGCGAACCTCTCCGCCGCCCGCGCCGTGCTGGCCGCGAACGGGCTGCGGGAGGGTGACTACACGCTCCAGGAACAGCAGATGGGCGTGCATGTCGGCGCGCTGGCCGCCGGCACCTTCGATGCCGCCTATACGCTGGAGCCGGTGGCCACCATCGCGGTGCGCGCGGGCGCCGCGCGGCGGCTGGAGGCGGGCGTGATCGCGACGCATCTGCTCGGCCGGCCAGAAGCCCAGGCCTTTGCCGCCGGCGCGGCGCTGACGGGGAAGTTCCTGGCCGAGAAGCCGGACGTCGCCCGCCGATTCGCCGCCGCCTGGACCCGCGCCTGCGCGCTGATCCAGGCGGAGCCCGCCACCGTGCGCCCGCTGCTGGTCCGCCACATGCAGACCTCGGCGGAGCTGGCGCCCACGGTGCCGCTGGTGAACTTCGTCATGGTGAGGGACCTGACGGCGCAGGACCTGGCGGATTTCCAGAAATTCGTCGACCTCGCCGTGGCGCAGGGCGTGGTGCGCAACCCGATCCAGGTCGGCAGCTTCCTGCGCGCCCTGTGACACCAACGGCCGCCTTCAGCGACTCGTCGGTCCCGGTTCGAACCTCAGGCCGGTGGGTTCGCAGCGCATGCCGCGGCGGCCATTCGGCCGCTCGCCCGCCTTCAGCGGGCGCATGCCACGCCACGCGGCCGCCAGCATGACACCACGGGAAACCGCCATCGCCATCCGCGGCCTGCGCAAGGCCTTCGGCGGGCAGCCGGTGTATTCGGGCTTCGACCTGGACGTGAAGCGCGGCGACATCCTCGGCATCTTCGGCCCCAATGGCTGCGGCAAGTCCACGCTGATCAACATGGCCGCCGGCCTGCTGCCGAAGGATGGCGGCGAGATCCTGTATGACGGGCGCGAGGTGTCGGAGATCCGCGTCGGCTACGTCTTCCAGAATTACCGGGAGGCGCTGTTCCCCTGGCGCCGCGCCGCGGACAACATCCGCTACCCGCTGCGCCGCATGGGCCTGCCGAAGGCGCAGGTGGAAGCCCGGCTGACGGCGCTCGCGGAGCGCTTCCGCGTGCGCTTCGACCTGAACCGCTACCCCTACGAGCTGTCCGGCGGCCAGCAGCAGCTGGTCTCCATCATGCGCGCCCTGGCGGTGGAGCCGGAGGTGCTGTTCCTGGACGAGCCCTTCTCCGCCCTGGATTTCGAGACGACGCTGGCGCTGCGCGACCTGCTGCAGCGGGTGCTGAAGGACCTCGGCATCACCACGCTGCTGGTCTCGCACGACCTGGAGGAATCCATCGTGCTGTCCGACCGCCTGCTGATGCTGACGCGCCGCCCCACCACGGTGGCGGACGACGTGCCGATCGTCCTGCCCTGGCCACGGGCGGCGGCGGCACTGGCCTCGCCCGACTTCATGGCGCTGAAGGCGCGCTGCCTGGACGTGTTCCAGCGCGCGGTGGCGGCATGAGGGCGCTGGTGGCGCCCGTGGCCGGCGCGGTGGGCTTCGTGCTGCTGTGGCAGCTGGCGGTCTGGGCCCGCATCGCCGATCCCATCCTGCTGCCGCCCCCGGCGGAAGCCTTCGCCGAGACCTGGCACGCCTTCGCCGCCGGCACGCTGGCGCACGACACTTGGCGGACGGTGGAGCGCACCGGCCTGGCCTTCCTGATCGCGAGCGCCATCGGCGTGCCGCTGGGCGTGGCGCTGGGGGCGGCGGAGCGGCTGTATCGCGGGGTGGAGTTCGTGGTGGATTTCTTCCGCTCCACCCCGGCCTCCGCCCTGTTCCCGCTGTTCCTGATCCTGTTCGGCCCGGGCGAGGGCACCAAGATCGCCGTCGCAGCCTTCGGCGCCGCGCTGGTCATCCTGTTCAACGCCGCCTATGGCGTGATCAATGCGCGGCGCACCCGCGTGCTGGCGGCGCGCATCATGGGCGCCACCGCGCCGCGCATCCTGGTGGACGTGCTGATCTGGGAGGCGCTGCCGCAGATCCTGGTGGGCATGCGCAGCGGCATCTCGCTCGCCCTCGTCATCGTCGTGGTGGCGGAGATGTTCATCGGCTCCACCGACGGCCTGGGGCACCGGGTGATCAACGCGCAGATGCTGTTCGAGAGCGGGCTGATGTACGGCGTGATCTTCGTCGCCGGCGCCCTGGGCTACCTGCTGAACCTGGGCTTCCTGCTGCTGGAGAAGCGCTTCGTCCACTGGTCGGGGCGGTAGGAGGCCGTTCCTGGCCCCAGGCGGTCGCAAAGCGCGAAGTGGCCGATGCCGCCCCGCGATGGCCCGGCGCGGGGCCGGTTCCGATGGGCGGAGCGGGCCGGCTTGTCGCGCCGGCGCACGATTCACGATTGGCGCGGATCGTGCAGGGCTGCATCATCGCAGCCCGTGACAGGGACCTGACCCGATGCCGGACGATGCGCTGCCGCCCGCCCTGCCCGCGCTGCCGGATGGCCTGGCCGTGCGCCATGCCGCGCGGCGCGGGGAATTGACAGGACATACCTCCGGCCTCGCCCCCGGCTTCGTGCAGGGCAACCTGGCGATCCTGCCGGCGGCGCTGGCGGATGAGTTCCTGCGCTTCTGCCAGCGCAACCCGAAGCCCTGCCCGGTGCTCGGCATCAGCGAGACGGGCAGCCCGCGCATCCCGGCGCTCGGCCTCGACCTGGACCTGCGGCACGACCTGCCGCGCTACCGGGTGTGGCGCGACGGCGCGCTGATGGCGGAGCCCGCCGACATCGCCGGCTTCTGGCGCGACGACCTGGTGGCCTTCGTGCTCGGCTGCTCCTTCACCTTCGAGCATGCGCTGATGGAGGACGGCATCCCGCTGCGGCATGTGCAGCAGGGCTGCAATGTCGGCATGTGGCGCACCAGCATCGCCTGCGCGCCGGCCGGCCGCTTTGCCGGGCCGATGGTGGTCTCCATGCGGCCGATGCGCGCGGCGGATGCAATCCGCGCCATCCAGATCACCAGTCGCTTCCCCTGTGTGCACGGCGCGCCCGTGCACATCGGCCACCCGCATCTGATCGGCATCGAGGACCTTTCGCGCCCCGACTACGGTGATACGGTGGCGGTGCGGGAGGATGAGATTCCGGTGTTCTGGGCCTGCGGCGTCACGCCCCAGGCGGTGATCGCCGCCGCATGCCCTGACTTCGCCATCACCCATGCGCCGGGTGCCATGCTGGTGACGGACCTGCGCAACAGCAGCCTTTCCCTGCTGTAGCGCACGGAGTTTGCATCCAACACACAGGGGGACTGACACAACCATGACCGCGATCGCCCATTTGACCCGCGCGGCGGGCGCCGCGCTGCTGGCGGCCGGCCTTCTGGCCGGCACGGCCCAGGCGCAGGGACCGCAGGTGAACATCCAGGCGGTGACGCAGCCCAACCCGCTGCAGCCGCAATACACCCGCGTCGACGTGCCGCTGCTGCGCGATGCGCTGGCCAGCCGCAGCAACGGCCGCATCCGCGTCACGCTCGCCACCTGGCCGGAGCGCAACCTGAACGGGCCGGAGATCATCCGCCTGACGCGGTCCGGCCAGGTGGAGATCGGCGCGGTGCCGCTGAACACGGTGGCCGGCGACGTGCCGCTGCTGGACATGCCGGACCTCGCCGGGCTGAACCCCACCATCGCCCAGGCCCGCCGGGTGGGCGAGGCGCTGCTGCCGGAGATGAACCAGGCGCTGCAGCGCTTCGGCGTGCGCATCATCGGCCTCGCGCCCTATCCGGCGCAGGTGCTGTTCTGCCGCGAGAAGGCCGAGACGCTGGCGGCGCTGCGCGGCCGGCGCATCCGCACCGGCGGCGGCAGCATCAACGACTTCGTCAGCGCCATCGGCGGCCAGGCCGTCGGCATCGGCTTCCCCGAGGTCTATCCCTCGCTGGAGCGTGGCGTGGTGGATTGCGCCATCACCGGCACCGGGTCGGGCAATGCCGCCCGCTGGTACGAGGTGACGACGCACATGTATGCGCTGCCCGTGGCGTGGTCCACCTACGGCTACTTCGTCAACCTGGCCTGGTGGAACCGCCTGGACGCGCCGGCCCGCGACCTGATCACGCAGGTGATGGGCGAGGTGGTTGAGGCCCAGTGGAAGCTGGGTGACGAGGCGTCGGAGGACGGCATCGCCTGCAACACCGGCCAGCGCGCCGGTTGCAGCATCGGCCGGCTGGTGGAGAACCGCCCGATGACGGTGACGCGCCCGACGCCGGAAGACCTGGTGACGCTGCGCAACGCCCTGACCAACACCGTGCTGCCCGCCTTCGTGCGGCGCTGCGGGGCGGCCTGCGGCGAGACCTACAACCGCATCGTCGCGCCGATCTCCAGCGTCCGCTACACGGCGCAGTAAAGGCATGCTGCACGCCGCCACCACGCTCCGACGCGCCATCGCCGCGCTGTCCTCGCTGATGGGTCTCGTCGCCGGCTGGGGCTTCGTGCTCTGTGCCTTCTTCATCGCCTTCGAGGTGCTGGCCCGGTCGCTGCTGCGCTTCAGCACCCAGTCCACGACGGAGGTCAGCGGCTACATGCTGGCCTTCGGCATGGCCTGGGGCCTGGGCCACGCGCTGAACACGCGCAGCCATGTGCGCATCGACATGCTGGTGAACCGGCTGCCGCAGAAGCTGCGCATCTGGCTGCATCTTCTCTCGCTTCTGCTGCTCGGCGTGCTGATGGCCTTCGTGGCCAAGGGCGCCTGGGACCTGGTGGATGAATCGCTGCTGTTCGGCGCCACCGACATCAGCCTGCTGCGCACGCCACTCGCCATCCCGCAGGGCCTCTGGGCCTTCGGGCTGGTGGTCTTCCTGCTGCTGATCGCGGCCATGCTGCTGGAGAACCTGCTGCTGGCCATCGCCGGCCAGGCCGACCAGCTGGAGCGCAACCTTTCCTCCCGCGGCTATGTCGAGGAGGCGGAGGAGGCGCTGGAAGCGCTGGGTGCGGCGGAACCGCGCCGATGATCGCCGTCTTCTTCATCCTCGTCATGCTGGTGATCTTCATCGGCCTGTCCATGGCCGGCGTCAGCGACGGCACGCAGATCCCGATCGGCAGCGTGCTGGTGCTGCTCGGCGTCTTCATCACCTTCTTCGCCGCCGGCATCTATGTCGGCGCCGCGCTCGGCGTGCTGGGCCTGCTGGCGGGCTTCGCCTTCTCGGACCGGCCGTTCTGGACCTTCCTCGGCCAGACCGTCTGGGGGCCCTCCTCCTCCTTCGTGCTGGTGGCGGTGCCGCTGTTCCTGCTGATGGGCGAGATCCTGCTGCGCGCCGGACTGTCGGAGCGCCTGTACCGGTCGCTGAACCTGTGGCTGAACCGGATGCCGGGCGGGCTGCTGCACACCAACATCGTCGCCTCCGGCGTGTTCTCCGCCATCTCCGGCTCCTCCGTCGCCACGGCCGCCACCATGGGTTCCGTCGCCATGCCCTTCTTCAAGGGGCGCGGCTACGACCCGAAGATGGTGCTGGGCTCGCTGGCCGCCGGCGGCGCGCTGGGCAATTTGATCCCGCCCGGCATCACCTTCATCATCTACGCGCTGATCACCGAAACCTCGGTCGGCGCGCTGTACCTGGCGGCCGTCGGCCCCTCCCTGCTGGTGATGGCGGCCTTCATCCTGGTGATCCTGGCCAAGCGCGGCAGCGCCCCGCCGCCGGGCGAGCCCATCCCCATGGCGGTGAAGCTCCGCGGGCTGTGGGACCTGGTGCCGACCATCCTGCTGATCCTGGTGGTGCTCGGCACCATCTATGCCGGGCTGGCGACGCCCACCGAATCGGCGGCGCTCGGCGTGGTGGCGGCGATCTTCATCGCGGTGGTGGAACGCCGCTTCTCCTTCCGCATGCTGCATGCCTGTGCGGAAGCCACGGCGCGCAACACGGCGATGATCGGGCTGATCCTGCTCGGCGCCTATGTGCTGAACTACATCATCACCCTGCTCGGCGTGCCGCAGATGATGGCCCGCATCGTCGGCGACCTGCCGCTGCCGCCCTGGGTCATCATGGGGCTGATCATCGGCTTCTACCTGGCGCTCGGCACCTTCATGGAGGGTTTCTCCATGATCATCACCACCATCCCGGTGATCTTCCCGGTGGTGGTTGCGCTGGGCTACGACCCGATCTGGTTCGGCGTGGTGGTGACCATGCTGGTGGAGATCGCCCTGATCAGTCCGCCGGACGGCACGGTGCTCTACGTGCTGCAGGGGTTGCGCAAGGATGGCGGCGGCATCGGCGATGTCTTCGTCGGCGTGCTGCCCTTCGTCACCGTCTACATCCTGGCCATCGTGCTGCTCATGATCATGCCCGATATCGCGCTGTGGCTGCCCCGCGTGACCGGCCCCTGAGGACATCCAGACCCTTGCTGACCTTCGACCGCGTCTCCGCCCAGGGCACCGACCGCATCGCCCTGGCCCCCGCCGCCCTGACCATCGCCGGCTGGGCCGGGCGGGACGAGGCGGCGCTGCGCCACCACATCGAGGAGTTGGCGGCGCTGGGCGTGCCGCCGCCCTCCTCCGTCCCGGTCTACTACCGCGGCGCCGCCGCCCTGCTGACCCAGGCCCCGGTGCTGGAGGTGCTGGGTCCGGACAGCTCCGGGGAGGTGGAGCCGGTGCTGGTGTCGCTGGCCGATGGGCTGTGGCTCGGCGTCGGCTCCGACCACACGGACCGCAAGGCGGAAGCGGCCGGCATCGCCCTGTCCAAGCAGCTCTGCGGCAAGCCGCTGGGCCAGGGGCTCTGGCGGTTCGAGGAAGTGGAGGCGCATTGGGACCAGCTGCTGCTGCGCGCCTGGGCGACGCAGGACGGGGTGGAGGTGCTGTACCAGGAAGGCGCGCTGGCCGCGCTGCGCCACCCGCGGGACCTGCTGGCGCGCCGCCCCGGCGGGCCTGGGCTGCCGCCGGGCCATGTGATGTTCTGCGGCACGCTGGGGGCCATCGGCGGCATCCGCCCGGCGGAACGGTTCCGCATGGAGCTGCACGACCTGGTGCTGGACCGCCGCCTGCACCACGCCTACGCCATCGCCCCCCTGCCGGTGGTGGCCTGAAGGCCGCAGTTGTCCGGACAAGGCTGAGCCGCTAGCCTCGCCGAAAGGCGGGGGAAAGCGGCAATGCTCACGGGCCAGGGGAGGCGGCGCTGACCGGCGCGACGCAGGGCACCGACGCCGTGCGGGCGCCGCTCTATGCGCAGATCGAGGCGCAGCTGCGGGCTGCCATCGCGGAAGGCCGCTACCCGATCGGCAGCCTGCTGCCAACGGAGGCGGAGCTGTGCGAGACGCTGCGCGTTTCCCGCCACACGATCCGCGAGGCGCTGCGCCGCCTGGTGGAATCCGGCCTGGTGGAACGCCGCCAGGGCGCCGGCACCATGGTGGTGGCGCGGGAAGCCCAGGGCGGCACGGTGCAGTCCCTGCGCAGCATCGAATCGCTGTTCCAATACGCGGCCGACACAAGGCTCGACATCCGCAGCCGCCGCCAGGCGCCGCTGGCGCTGGAGGATGCGGCGGCAATCCCGGCCGCGCCGGGGGAGATCTGGCTGCAGCTGGAGGGCCTGCGCATCGGCCAGGATGGCGCGCCGATCGCCACGGCGGAGGTGTTCATCCACCCACGCTTCGCCGGCATCGCCAATGCGCTGCCGGAACGCGGCGCGATCTACGCCATGATCGAAAGCCGCTTCGGCGTGCAGGTGGCGGAGGTGGTGCAGGAAATCACCGCCGCGCCCATGCCGGCCCGGGTTGCCGCCGCGCTGGGCCGCAAAAGGCGGGAAGTGGGCATGCGCTTCGTCCGCCGCTACCTGGGCACGGATGGCGCCACGCTGCTGCTGTCGCGCAGCTGGCACCCGGCGGAACGCTTCACCTACGCCATGCGGCTGCGCCACGGCAGCAGCTGAACAGGGCTTGCGGGGCTGGCCGGGTTGCGCGAATTTGTCCGGACAACAACAGGTGCCCGCCGATGTCCCAGCCGCTCTGGCCAAAGGATGCCCGCCTCGCGCTCTCCGTCGTGGTGAATGTCGAGGAGGGCGGCGAGATGTCGATCCGCGACGGCGACAAGGGGCCGGAGCCGGTCGATGAACTGGGTGTCGCGCTCAAGATCCCGATCCGCAATTTCGCCAACGAGTCCAACTACCTTTACGGCATCCGCGCGGGCTGGCCGCGGGTTGCCGCGCAATTGGCGCAGCACGGGGTCACGGCCACCTTCACCGCCGCGGCGGTGGCGCTGGAACGCGCGCCGGAGATCGGCCGCGCCATCGCCGCCGGCGGGCACGAGGCGTGCAGCCATGGCTGGCGCTGGGTGCACCAATTCTCCTACGACGAGGCGCGGGAACGCGACTTCGTGCGCAAGGCGGTGGACAGCCTGCGCGCCACCACGGGCGAACGCCCGGTCGGCTGGCTGTCCCGCTACCTGCACTCCCCGCGCCTGCGCACGACGCTGGCGGAGGAAGGCTTCCTCTACCACATGGATGATTTCTCGGACGATGTGCCGCGCTGGGATGTGGTGGAAACGAAGGACGGGCCGCGCGCCATCGTCATCGTCCCCTACGCGCTGGACAGCAACGACATGAAATTCTGGCTGGCGCCCGGCTACACGCCGCAGCAATGGCTGGACTATGCGATCGAGACCTTCGAGGTACTGCTGGAGGAAGGGGCCACGGCCCCGCGGATGATGTCGCTCGGCGTGCATCTGCGCATCATCGGCCGCCCCGGCCGCATCGGCGCCTTCGGCAGGTTCCTGCAGCATGCGCGCAGCCGGCCCGGCGTTTGGTTCGCCACCCGCGCGAAGATCGCCCGTGCCTTCGCCGCCAGCACCCCTGCCCCCGCGGAGCCCGCCGCCCGATGACCCAGGACACCACTGGCCACGATCTGGCCGAGCTGTTCGCCGCCCATGCCGTGCGCACCCGCCTGGCGGATCTCTCGCCCGGCGCCGTGGCGGCGGCGCAAACCTTCCTGCTGGACACGCTGGGGGTCGCCATCGCGGGCAGCAGCGGGGCCAATGTGCACACGGTGTTGGACCTGGCCCGGCAATGGGGGCCGGGAGAGGAAGCGACCGCCTGGCTCGGCGGGCAGCGCATGTCCGCCGGCTCCGCCGCCATCGTCAACGCCTACCTGATCCACTGCCTGGAATTCGACTGCGTGCATGAACGCGCGGTGGTCCACCCCATGGCCACCCTGCTGTCCGCCCTGTTCGCCTGGTGCGAACGGGAAGCGGCGCGCGGCCGGCCGGTGCGCGGCGACCGCTTCCTGGCAGCCATGGCGGTGGGCGTGGACACCGCCGGGCTGCTGGGCGTCGCCACCGATTCCGCCCTGCGCTTCTTCCGCCCGGCGACGGCGGGCGGCTTCGGCGCCACGGCGGCCATCGCCAACCTGGCCGGGTTCGACATCGTCACCACCCGCAGCGCCTTCGGCCACATGTATGGCCAGACCAGCGGCAACCTCCAGGCGCATCTGGAAGGCTCGCCCCTGCTCGGCCTGCAGATCGGCTTCAACGCCCGCGGTGCCATCGCCGCGACCGACCTGGCGGCGGCCGGCATGCAGGGGCCGCTGGATGTCTTCACCGGCCGCTACGGCTATTTCAAGCTGATCGAGCAGGATGTGCATCCCGAACGGGTCGCGGCGGTGCTGGGGCAGGAGTGGCAGATCGAGAAACTGTCGCACAAGCCCTTCCCCTCCGGCCGGCTGACGCATGGCGTGGTGCATGGGCTGCGCGACCTGATGGCCACGCATGGCTTTGCGGCGGAGGCGGTGGCGGAGGTGGTGGTCCGCGCGCCGCCGCTGGTGCTGCGCCTGGTCGGCCGGCCCGACATGCCGGACCCTGCCTCCAACTACGCCAAGCTCTGCCTGCCCTTCGTCGCCGGCGTCTTCCTGGCGCGCGGGCGTTGCGACGTGCCGGATTTCCGCGGGGAGGCGCTGCGCGATGCGGATGTGCACCGTTACGCCGCCCTGGTGCGGCTGGAGCCGGACGGCAACACGGATGAGAACACGCTGGACCCGCAGGCGGTGACGGTGCGGCTGAAGGACGGCCAGGCGCTGTCCATCACCCTGCCCCGCATCTACGGCCACCCGGCGGTGCCGCTGACCCAGGCGGAGAACGAGGAGAAGTTCCTCCGCTGCTGCCGCAATGCCGTCCCCCCGGTGCCGCCAGCGCGGGCCGCCCGGGTGCAGGCGCTGGTGGCGGGCATCGCCGGGCTGCCGGATGTGGCCGAGCTGGTCGCCGCCGTCGCCGGTCCCGATTGACGGCGACCGCCTCGACCCCTTATTTGTCCGGACAAGTCTACACGGGGAACCGCCGCCATGGACACGCATGTCGCCCGCTCGGCCGCCGCCGAGGAGGAGGCCGCCCTCCTCGACAGCATCGCGAAATGGCTGGACCGCGATGTGCGGCCGCATGTGCTGCGACTGGAACACGCCGATGAATGGCCGGCCGAGATGGTCGCGCAGATGACCGAGCTCGGCCTGTTCGGCGCCACCATCCCGGTGGCGTATGGCGGGCTGGGCCTGTCCGCCACCGTCTATGCCAAGATCGTGGAGAAGATCGCGGAGGTGTGGATGTCGCTGTCCGGCATCTTCAACAGCCACCTCATCATGGCTGCCTGCGTCTCCCGCCTCGGCACGCCCGAGCAGAAGGCGGCATGGCTGCCGAAATTCGCCAGCGGCGAGATCCGCGGCGGCCTGGCGCTGACCGAGCCGGATTGCGGCACGGACCTGCAGGCCATCCGCACCCGCGCGGTGCGCGACGGGGACGACTACATCGTCAACGGCACCAAGACCTGGATCAGCAACGGCATCCATGGATCCTGCTTCGCGCTGCTGGTGAAGACGGACACGGAGGCGAAGCCGCGCCACAAGGGCATGTCCATGCTGCTGGTGCCGAAGGGCCCGGGCTTCACCGTCTCGAAGAAGCTGGAGAAGCTGGGCTACAAGGGCATCGACAGCGCCGAGCTGGTGTTCGAGGACTACCGCGTGCCGGCCGCCAACCTGATCGGCGGGGTGGAGGGTCAGGGGTTGCAGACGGCGCTGGGCGGGCTGGAACTCGGCCGCATCAACGTCGCCGCCCGCGGCTGCGGCCTCGCTTCCGCTGCCTTGCTCGACAGCGTTCGCTACAGCCAGATCCGGAAGACGATGGGCAAGCCGATCTGCGAGCACCAGGCCATCCAGCTCAAGCTCGGGGAGATGGCGACACGGGTGCAGGCGGCGCGGCTGCTGACCTACGACGCCGCGCGCATCTACGATTCCGGCGAGCGCTGCGACATGGAAGCCGGCATGGCGAAGTACTACGCCAGCGAGGCAGCGGTGGAGAACAGCCTGGAGGCGCTGCGCATCCATGGCGGCTATGGCTATTCCAAGGAATACCATGTGGAGCGCTACTATCGCGACGCGCCGCTGATGTGCATCGGCGAGGGCACGAACGAGATCCAGCGCATCATCATCGCCAAGCAGATGATCGAGCGGAATCCGGCGTGAGCGGGTCCGATGACCGTAGCGGCGAAGGCCGCGAAGGTCTGAATCGGCCCCGCCCGACAGGCCCCGATGACCGCAGCGGCGAAGGCCGCGAAGGTCTGAATCGGGCTGGCCTGCCACGGCTCCCACTCGCGGGCCTGCGGATCCTCAGCTTCGAGCAGTTCGGCGCCGGCCCCTTCGCCACCATGCACCTGGCCGATCTGGGGGCGGAGGTGGTGAAGGTGGAACAGCCGGCGACGGAAGGCGAGCCGCCGGGCGACATTGCCCGCCATACCGGCGGCCATGCGCTGGGGCATGACGACAGCCAATACTTCCAGTCCTTCAACCGCAACAAGCGCAGCCTGACACTCGATCTGCGCAAGCCCGGCGCGCGGGAAGCGCTGCACCGGCTGGTGCGGGATGCGGATGCGGTGCTGAACAATCTGCGCGGCGACCTGCCGGTAAAGCTCGGCCTGGACCATGCCGCGCTGGCCGCGGTGAAGCCCGGCATCGTCTGCGTGCACCTGTCCGGCTACGGCCGCAGCGGGCCGCGCGCCGCCTGGCCGGCCTATGACTACCTGGCCCAGGCCGAGGCCGGCTTCTGCGCCCTGACCGGGGAGCCCGAGCAGCTTCCCGCCCGCGCGGGCCTGTCCGTGGTGGATTTCCTCTCCGGCCTCACCGCCGCCACGGCGCTGCTGGCCGGCGTGATGGGCGCGCGCGCCAGCGGCCGCGGCTGCGACCTGGATGTGTCGCTGTACGACGTGGCGATGCACAGCCTGACCTATGTCGCCACCTGGTATCTGAACGACGGCACGGACCTGCCGCGGCGGCCGCGCGGCGGGCACCCCTTCGTGGTGCCGTGCGAAATGTTCCCGACCGCCGATGGCCATGTCTTCGTCATGTGCATCAAGCCCGGCTTCTGGCGCAGCTTTTGCGACATCGCCGGCGTGCCGGGGCTGCCCGGCGATCCGCGCTTCAAGGGCTTCGACGATCGCCTCGCCAACCGCACGGCGCTGATGGACCTGCTGGACCCGGTGATGCGCGGCCGGACCTCCGCCGAATGGATGGCGCTGCTGGCCGGCCGCGTGCCCGTGGCGCCGGTGCTCGGCCTGGGCGCGGCGCTGGACAGCCCGTATTTTCGCGACCAGGGCGGCGTGCTGGCGCTGCCGCATCCGGCGCGGCCGGACCTCAAGGTTGTGGCCAGCCCGATCCGGCTGGATGGCGCGCGCCTGGCCGGCCGCGCCGGCCCGGCGCATGGCGCCGACAGCGCGGCAGTGCTGGCGGAAGCCGGCTACACGCCGGCCGAAATCGACCATTTGCGCGCGCTGGGGGCGGTCTGACCATGAAGCTGCAGGGCATCCGCGTGCTGGATCTCTCGCTGTTCCTGCCGGGGCCGTACCTCACCACCCTCATGGCCGACCATGGGGCGGAGGTGATCAAGCTGGAGCCGCCCACGGGCGAGCCCGCGCGGCGCATCGGCCAGCGTGCCGGCGATCACAGCGTCTGGTTCCGCAACATCGGCCGCGGCAAGAAATCCATCGTGCTGGACCTGAAGCAGCCGGCGGAGTTGGCCGCGCTGAACGACCTGGCGAAGACCTGCGACGTGATGCTGGAAGCCTTCCGCCCCGGGGTTGCGGACCGGCTGGGCATCGGTGCCGCGGCGATGACGGCGCTGAACCCGCGCCTGGTCTATTGCTCCATCTCCGCCTTCGGCCAGGACGGGCCGGATGCACGACGCCCGGCGCATGATCTGGCGGTGGAGGCGCTGGCCGGCACGATCTCGGTCAATCTGGGGCAGGACGGCAGGCCGACGCATCCCAACGTTCCGGTGGCGGATGTCACCGCCTCCCTCCTCGCACTGTCCGGCATCCTGATGGCGCTGCTGCGGCGGGAGAGCACGGGGCGCGGCGATGTCATCGACATGGCAATGTTCGACGCCACGCTGTCCTGGCTGCCCAATGCCACCGGCGCCGTCTTCGGCGAAGGCCGCGCGCCGGTGGTGAAGCATGAACGGCAATGGGGCGGCGGCGCCTTCTACAACATCTATCCGACCAGCGACGACCGCTGGGTGGTGCTGGGCGGCGCCGAGCACAAATTCGTCGAGACGCTGCTCCACGCGCTCGGCCGGCCGGACCTGATCGCGGGCGCCTCCGGCCCGCCCGGCCCGGGCCATGATGCGGCGCGCGACTTCCTGCGCGCCACCTTCGCCACGCGGACGCGCGACGAATGGGAAGCCTGGTTCGAAGGCCGCGATGTCTGCTTCGCGCCCGTGCTGGACCTGCACGAGGCCTTCCAGCGCCCGCATGTGGCGGCAAGGCAGATGCTGGTGCGAGACGCGGAGGGCCACCTGCATATCGGCCTGCCCATCAAGTTCCGCGATGAGCCCGGCACGCTGAACCCCGCGGTGCCGGAACTCGGCGAGCACACGGCATCAGTGCTGGCGGAGGCGCGGCGGCTGCTGGCCCGGTAGCGGCTACATCGCCCGGCGCAGCGCCTCCCACGCCGCCGCCAGCGCGTCGCGGAACTGCGGCGCGGCGAGGCCGATCAGGCGCTGCGCGCGCGTCTCGAGATCCGCATGGCGCAGGCACGCCACGCCGTGTTCCGTCACCACCCAATCCGCATCGGCGCGGGTGACGGAGACCGGCGTGCCGGGCTTCAGGCAGGCGACGATGCGGCTGACCGTGCCCCCACGGCCGCTCGCCAGCAGCGCCGTCACCGCCCGCCCGCCGGGGCTGCGCCGCGCGCCGCGCACGAAATCCGCCACGCCGCCCTGGCCGGAGATCTGCCGGCCGTCGATCATCTCGGAATTCACCTGGCCGAACAAATCCACCTCCACCGCCGCGTTGATCGCGACCAGGCTGGGCGTCGCGGCCAGCCGCGCGGCATCATGCGTTTCGGAGACGGGGCGGAAGGCGATCCGCGTCTCCCGCGCCACGCGGTCGTAGAGCGCGGCGCTGCCCAGCGCGACGCCCGTGGTCACCTGCGTCACCGCGCCCGCATCCAGCAGGCGTGGCACCGCATCGCCGATCATCCCGCCATGGCAGCGCAGGCCGCGATGGTCGCTGAGCGCGTCGAGCACTGCGGCGGCGGCGCTGCCGATGCCGGCCTGCACCGTGTCGCCATCCCGCACCAGCCCGGCGGCGTGGCGCGCCAGGACCGCCATCGCCTCCCCCGGCGCCTCCGCCGGCAGCAGCGGCGTGGGCGAGGGTCCGTCCACCAGCGCCTGCAGCCGCGACAGGGGCAGGCGCACCCCATCCGGCACATCCGGCAGGCTGGGATCCACCACCCCCACCAGCGACGCGCCGGCCGCCGCCAGGCCGGGGATGAAGTCATGCGCCAAAGCGAGGGAGACGCTGCCCCCGCGCGGCGCGGCGCAACGGAAGATGGCCATGTCCACGGCCGCCGGGCCGCGCAGCCAGGCATCGGCCTCCGAATAATGCAGCGGCAGGAAGCGCACCCGGCCGGCGGCCAGGCCCGGGCGCAGTTCCGGCGTCATGAAGGCCGCCTCCAGCGGCGCGATGGCGGACAGGTCACGCCGGTTCACACCCGCCACCGGCACGGCCAGCAGCGTGCCGGCATAGGCAGGCAGTGCCTCCAGCACCGCCAGCGGTTCCCCGCCGCAGCCGGCGATGAAGATGCGCAGGCCGGGCTTCAGGCCGGCGGCGAAGAGGGCGGGAGACACGGCTTGCGGGACGGGCATGGTTCCGTTGATATGTCCGGACAAGTTTCGTGGCAAACCCCGATGGCCGAGCCCTCGCTCACCCAGTCCCTGGTTTCCCTGCTGCAGCGCCCGATCGGAACGGCGGATCGCGCCCGCGCGGCGCTGCACCTGCTGGACTGGATCGGCTGCGCCGTGGCCGGCGCAGCCAGTGAGACCGGTGCCGTGTTCCGCGCCCATGCCGCGCGCCAGCAGCCCGGCGGCGCCCGCGTGGTGCTGGGCGGCACGGCACGCGCCCGCGACGCGGCCTTCGCCAATGGCGCCTTCGGCAATGTGCTGGAGATGGACGACGTGCACCGGGAAGCGATCCTGCATCCGGGCCCGGTCATCATCCCCGCCGCCCTGGCGCTGGCCGCGGAACGCGGCGCCGATGGCACAGCGCTGCTGGATGCCATCCTGCGCGGCTACGAGGCGGAGATCCGCATCGGCCGCGCCATGGGCCCGGCGCATTACCGGCAGTTCCACCCCACCGCCAGCTGCGGCCCCTTCGGCGCCGCCGCGGCCGCCGGATCGCTGCTGGACCTGGTGCCGGAGGCCATGGCCTGGGCGCTGGGCAATGCCGGCACCCAGGCCGGTGGCGTCTGGCAATGCCGGGCGGAGCCGGTGATGACGAAGCAGCTGCACACCGCCCGCGCCGCGGTGATGGGGCTGGAGGCGGCGGAGCTGGCGGCGCTCGGCCTGACCGGCCCGCTGCGCATCCTGGAAGGCGAGGTCGGCGTCTTCGCCGGCCTGGCGCCGGATGCGCGGCCGCACCGCGTGCTGGCGGAGCCCGATGCGCCCTGGCTGGTGCATGCTACCAGCTTCAAGCCCTGGCCGGCCTGCCGCCACTGCCACGCCGCCATCGATGCGGCGCTGGACATTGCGCCGCGCCTGGCGGGGCGGGCGATCGCCCAGGTGGAGGTGCTGGCCTATGCCGATGCCGTCGCCTTCTGCGACCGGGCGCAGCCGGAAAGCGTGATCCAGTCCAAATTCTCCCTCCAGCACGCCGTCGCCGTGGCGCTGCGGCACGGCCCGCCGCCGCTGGAGGCCTTCACGCCGGAATGGTTCACCCGGCCCGACCTCGCGGCGCTGCGCCGGCGTGTCGCGGTGCGGCGGGACGAAGGTTTCTCCGCCGCCTATCCGCTGCGCTACGGCAGCGCCGTGGTCGTGCAGCTGGCCGATGGCGCGCGGCTGGAAGCGCGCGTGCCGGATGCGCTGGGCGACCCGGAAAACCCGCTGCCGCCCGAGGCCATCGCCGACAAGGCGCGCCGCCTGATGGCCAGCGCCGGGCTGCCGGCGGACCGCATCGCCGCGCTGGTCGCCGCCGTGCTCGCGCTGCCCGAAGGCGGGCCGGCCGCGGCGCTCGATGCCCTGCTTCCGTGACGAAGGAACCCTCCGGCATGCCGGTCCTCGACTATGTGACGGCCATGGACCACCCCGCTTTGCTGCGGGACTACCCGATCGGCCCGGATTTTCCGCAGGCCCTGCAGGGGATGTCGCGCGACGCACTGCGCGCCCGGCAGGAACGCGACTTCGCCCGGCTGCTGGCCTTCGGCTGGAAGGTGCCCTTCTACCAGCGGCTGTGGGGCGCCAGGGGCATCGAGCCCGGCGACATCCGCGGCCTGGACGACCTGGCGAAGCTGCCCGCCTATGACAAGGCGGACCTCATGGCCTCGGTCGCCGCGCATCCGCCGCTGGGCGATTTCCACGGGCAGGATGCGCATCCGCCGGAACGCCGGCCGCAGATCATCTTCCACACCACCAGCGGCACCACCGGCACGCCGCAGCCGCTGCTGTTCGGCGCGAAATCGCGCGAGGTGCAGAACCGGTTGCTGGCGCGGATGTACCTGATGGCCGGCATGACGCGCGACGACGTGGTGCATTCGGTCTACGGCCACGGCCTGATCAATGGCGGGCATTATGTGCGGGAAGCGGTGCACCATTGGGTGGGCGCGCGGTTCCTCTCCGCCGGTACGGGCGTTGAGACACGCTCCGCCCAGCAGGTCTTCATCATGAAGCAGTTCGGCGCCACCGCCATCGTCGGCTTCGCCGACTACATCAAGCGCCTGTCCGATGTGGCGCGGGAGGAAGGGCTGCGGCCGGGCGAGGATCTGCGCATCCGCCTGATCTGCGCGCATCTGGGCAGCGAAAGCCAGGCGAGCCTGTCCGCCGCCTGGGGCGGGGCCGCGGTGTATGACTGGTACGGCGTGGGCGATACCGGGATCATCGCCGGCGAGGGGCCGGACCGCAGCGGCATGCACATCATGGAGGATGCGCATCTGCTGGAGATCGCCGACCCCGATACCGGCCTGCCGGTGGCGGAAGGCCGGCTGGGCGACATGGTCTGCACCTGCCTGTTCAAGGACGACATCTTCCCCATCATCCGCTTCAACACCCATGACGTGACGGAGGAAGTGGCGGGCCCCAATCCGCTGGGCATCCCCTTCCGCCGGATGAAGGGCTTCCTCGGCCGGTCGGACAACATGGTGAAGCTGCGCGGCATCAACCTGTTTCCCACCGGCATCGGCGCGCTGCTGGTGGAACACGCCGCCAATGCCACCGGCGAATTCATCTGCCGCGTCAGCCGCCAGGAGGGCCGTGATTCGATGCTGGTGCATCTGGAGATGAAGGGCGAGCCCGAGCCCGCGGCGCGGGAAAGGCTGGAGGCGATGCTGCGCATGCGGCTGGGCGTGGAGATCGGCGTGGCGCCCTGCGCGCCCGGTTCGCTGGCGGCGCTGACGCAGGTGGAAAGCCGGCAGAAGCCCATCCGCCTGCTCGATGAACGCCGATGAGCGGCCAGGACATCGCCGGGCGGCTGGATCGCATCGCGCAGCAGGATGGCGCGATCGGCGCCTTCTGGCAGGTGGATGCGGCCGGCGCCCTGGCCACCCCGCCCGGCGCCGGGCCGCTGGCGGGCATGGCCATCGGCATCAAGGACAATGTCGATGTCGCCGGGCTGCAGGCCACCGCCGGCCTGGCGGCGTTGCGCAGCCGCGTGGCGGCGCAGGATGCGCCCTGCGTCGCGGCGCTGCGTCAGGCCGGCCTCGTCATCCTCGGCAAGCTGGCGATGCATGAGGGCGCGCTGGGCGCGACGACGGACACGCCCGGCTTCGGCCGCTGCATGAACCCGCTGCGGCCCGGCTTCACCCCGGGCGGCTCCTCCGGCGGGTCCGGCGCCGCGGTGGCCGCCGGCTTCGTGGCGCTGGCGCTGGGCACGGACACCATGGGCTCCGTCCGCATCCCGGCCGCCTATTGCGGCGTGGCCGGGCTGAAGCCCACGGCCGGGCTGGTGGGGCGCAGCGGCGTGGTGCCGCTCTCCCCCGCCTTCGACACCGTCGGCATGCTCGCCACCACGCCGCGGCTGGCGGCGCTGGGGGTGGAGGCGATGGTGGCGGAGGATCGCGCCGACCCCGCCTGGCGCCCGGCCCCCGCCGGCTGGCAGGCGGCGCCGCGGGAGGCGGTGAACATGGCTGGCCTGCGCATCGGCCTGCCGGAGCCGGCGCTGGCGGCGCCGATGGAGGCCCCGGTGCGGGAAGCCTGGGCCGCCGCCGCCGCCGCGCTGCGCGTGCTGGGGGCAACGGTGGTGCCGGTGCCGATGCCGGGCTGGGACCCCGGCGGGGCGCGGCGCGCCGGGCTGCTGCTGATCGAGGCGGAGGCCGCGGCGCTGCACGAGGCGATGATCGAGGACCCGGCCGCCGCCTCCCCCGGCTTCCGCGCCGCGCTGGCCTATGGGCGGGATGCCGGCACCCTCCGCCTCGCCCGGGCGCTGTTCCGCCTGGCGGAGGCCAGGGCCGCGGCGCTGCGGGCGCTGGAGGCGCACGACCTGCTGCTGATGCCCACCGCGCCGCAGCGCGCCTTCGCGCATGGCACGCCGGCGCCGGTGGACCAGGCGGATTTCACCGGCCTGGCGAATTTCGCCGGCCTGCCCGCCCTGGCTTTCCCCTGGCCGGCGGCGGATGGCGGGCTGCCCTGTTCCGTGCAGCTTGTCGGCCGGCCCTATGCGGAGGCGCTGCTGGTGGGCGTGGCGGAATCCGTCAGCCAGCCGTGAAGCGCGGCGGGCGGCGCGCCAGGAAGGCGGCGCTGCCCTCCGCGAAATCCTCGCCCTGGAAGGGCGCCTCGAACAGCGCGGCCAGGTCCGGCGCATCCGGCGGTGCCCCGGCGGCGATGCCGGCCACCATCGCCTTCACGCCGCGCAGCGCGGGGCGGGAGGTGGCGGCGAGGCCTTCGGCATAGGCGGCGATGGCGGCATCGAAATCCGTCTCCGGCCACAGCCGGTCCACCAGGCCGATGGCCAGCGCCTCCGCCGCCGGCACTTGGCGGGCGGAGAACAGCATCTCCTTCGCCCGTCCGGCGCCGACCGCCTGCATCAGGCGCTGCGTGTCCGCCTGGCTGTAGATCAGGCCGAGCTTCACCGGCGTGACCGCGAAGCGCGCCGTATCCGAGGCCAGCCGCAGGTCGCAGGCCAAAGCCAGCGCCACGCCGCCGCCGACGCAGGCGCCGCGGATCAGCGCCAGGGTCGGCTTCGTGCAGCCGGCCAGGGCTTCCACCGCCGCGCGGATCTGCGCGTTGCTCTCCGCCGCGGCCTGCGGCGTGGCGTAGCCGCTGGCGAATTCCGAGATATCCGCGCCGCCGCAGAAATGCGCGCCCTCCCCCACCAGGCACAGCAGCGCGATGGCCGGGTCGGCCTCGGCCTCTGCCACCAGATCGGGCAGCGCCTGCCACATGTCGCGCCGCATGGCGTTGCGGCGGGCGGGACTGTCGATCAGCAGGGTGGCGATGGCCCCCTGGCGCAGCAGGCGAAGCGTCATGCCGCGAGGCTAGCGCAGGCGCGGAGACTTGTCCGTACAAATTCCTTGTCGAACGGCACGGCCCATGCTTGGCTTCGCGCAAGGGCGACATCGGGACGAGGAGTGGGACCATGCAGCGACGCGACATGATGCTTCTGGCCGGGGGCGCCGCGCTGGCCGGCGTGGCCGGCCGTGCGCAGGCACAGGCGCCGGTGCGCTGGGATGTCTCCCTTCCCTGGGGGCCGAGCGAGTTCCACACCGTCAACGCCCAGAACTTCGCCGCCGAGGTGAAGAAGGCCACCAGCGACTCCGTGCAGATGACGGTGCACCCCGGCGGCGCGCTGGGCGTGCGGGCGAACGAGACGGTGCGCGCGGTGGGCGACGGCGTGGTGCCGATGGCGGAATCCGCCGGCTTCCAGAATGTCGGCGACGTGCCGATCCTGGGCATCGAGAGCGTGCCCTTCCTGGTGGCGAACTACGATGAGCTGGCGCTGATGCACAGCCTGGTGCGCCCGACCTGGGAGCGGGAGCTGGAGCGTCGCGGCGTGAAGGCGATGTACATCGTGCCGTGGCCGACGCAGAACTTCTACTTCAAGAAGCCGATCAACACGGCAGAGGATCTGCGCGGCGTGCGCATGCGCACCTATGACCGCGTGACGGCGGAGATGTGCACGCGGCTCGGCATGGTGCCGCAGCAGCTGAACAACCCGGATGTGGTGCCGGCGCTGGCCTCCGGCCGCGTCGACGCGGTGATGACCTCCGGCACCACGGCGGTGGCGCAGCGCTACTGGGAATTCCTCAAGCACACCTACACGACGAACCATTTGTGGGCGTCGAACCTGATGCTGGTGAACCTGGAAAGCTGGCGCCGCCTGCCGGCCGCCACGCGCAGCACGATCGAGGGCATCGCCAAGCGGATGGAGCCGGAATTCTGGGCCGTCTCCAAGGCGGAGCACGCGACGCGGATGGCCGAGCTGCAGCGCAACGGCATGACGGTGGACGCGCCGACGCCGGCGCTGGTGCAGGCGATGCGCACCGCCACCGCGACCATGGCGGACGACTTCATCAAGGCGAACCCGGCGGCCGGCCCGGTGATCCGGGACTTCCGTCAGCGCGTCGGGCGGGCGTGAGGGCTTTCGCCCTCCGTCGCGGTGGTGAGTTGTTCGACACGGCGCATCACCGCAGCGCCCGCCCGTGCCCAGCATTGGTGGCCGTGGATCAGGATGGCGATGCTCAGCGCCTCCATGATCTGGCCCGGCGTCAGCCCGGCGCGCAGCCCCGCTTCGGCATGCGCGACAGCGCCTTCGACATGCCCCGCGGCAACGTCCAGCACGATGAACACCAGCTCCTTGCTCGCCAGCGGCAGGTGGCCTTCGGGCGGCAGGCGATAGGCGGCCTCCCGCGCCGCCAGGTAGGCGGCGAAGGCTTCCGGCGCGTGGCGCCGCAGCAGCGCCACGCTGTCCGGCAGCGCGCCGATCGTGGCCTCGAAATGCGCGGCGGGGTCTTCCATGGCGAGGCTCCTGCGATCTCCACCGGCAGGCTAGCGCGCGGCGGCGCGGCAGGGCGAGGGGCGGCCTGATGGGCCTGATGTTGCGCACGGTGGACGCGCTGTGCACGGCCGGCGCCTGGGTCGCGGCGGTCTCCGCCGGCCTGCTGGCGCTGATGCTGATCCTGGAGGTCGTGGCCACCAGCTTCCTGGACTGGTCGCAGCCCTGGGCGGTGGAATACGCGATCTACCTGCAGTGCTTCGTGCTGTTCTGCGGCAGCGGCTGGACGCTGCGCCAGGGCGGGCATATCCGCGTCGCCGTGCTGCTGCAGGGCCTGCCGCCGGCGGCGGCGCGGCTGCTCGACATGGCCGGCTGCGTCTTCGCCATCGGCATGATCGGCTTCGCCAGCACCACGCTGTGGCAGCAATTGCTGCGCAGCCATGATTTCGGCTCCACCTCCTATTACCCGATGGCGACGCCGGTCTGGATGCCGCAGGCATTGCTGACGCTGGGCGTCACGCTGCTGCTGCTGGCCTTCTGCGCCAGGCTGGTGCGCCTGCTGCGGCATGAGGCCCCGGATGCCGGGCCGGGCCTGCCCCACGGAGGCGTCGAATGACCGCACCGCTGCTGCTCGTGCTCGGCATGCTGGTGGCGACGCTTGCCGGCGGCGTCTGGGTCGGTGTCGCGCTGATGTCGATTGGCGTCGTCGCGCTGGATGTGTTCCGCGACATGCGGGTGGACCGCTTCCTGGCCGGCGACATCTGGTCCAGCGCCACGGCGGTGGAGCTGGTGACGCTGCCGCTGTTCATCCTGATGGGCGAGATCCTGTTCCATACGCGGCTTTCGGAGAACCTGTTCAAGGGCCTCTCGCCCTGGACGCGGCGGCTGCCGGGGCGGCTGCTGCATGTGAACGTGCTGGGCTGCACGCTGTTCGCCGCCGTCTCCGGCAGCAGCGCCGCCACCACGGCGACCGTCGGGCGCATCACGCTGCAGGAATTGCTGTCGCGCGGCTACGACCGCCGCCTGGCGGTGGGCTCCCTGGCCGGGGCCGGCACGCTGGGCTTCCTGATCCCGCCCTCCATCCCGATGATCGTCTATGGCGTCGTCGCCGATGTCTCGATTCTCGAACTGTTCATGGCGGGCCTGGTGCCAGGGCTGGGCCTGGCGCTGCTGTTCATGGGCTACATCGCGGTCCGCGCGCTGCGCGACCCGGCGCTGGTGCCGCCGCAGGAGGCGCCCATCGCCTGGCCGGATGCGCTGCGGGCGCTGCTGCAATTGCTGCCGATCGGCTTCCTCATCAGCTTCATCATGGGCAGCCTGTATTTCGGCTTCGCCAGCATCACGGAAGCCGCGGCCATCGGCGTGCTGGGCGCGCTGCTGGTGGCTGTCGCGCAGCGCACGCTGACGCTGGCCGGGCTGTGGGGCGCGCTGATGGGCACGGTGAAGACCTGCTCCATGATCGGGCTCATCATCGTCGGCGCGCTGTTCCTGTCCAAGGCCATGGCGCGGCTGGGCCTGCCGGCGGATGTGGCCAACGCCATCCAGTCCTGGGGGCTGCACCCTTTTGCGCTGATCTTCGTGCTGCTGCTTTTCTACCTGGCGCTGGGCTGCATCCTGGACGGGCTTTCGGCCATCGTCATGACCCTGCCGGTGACCCTGCCGCTGGCGGTCGCCGCGGGATTCGACCCGATCTGGTTCGGCGTCTTCCTTATCATCACCATCGAGATGGCGCAGATCACCCCCCCAGTCGGCTTCAACCTGTTCGTCATCCAGGGGCTGACGAAGGAGAGCATCCTGCGGGTGGCCGGCTATGCGATGCCCTTCTGCATCCTGATGATGGTCTTCACGGCGCTGATCACCGTGTTCCCGCAGATCGTCACCGCGCTGCCGGCCTCGCTGCGCGGGTGATCGCGGCGCTGGGGGCGCTGGTCCGTCGCAACGGGCTGGTGCTGATCGCGGTGGGTGCGGTGGTGGGCGTCGCGCTGCCGGGGCTGGCGGCGGCGACGCGGCCCTGGCTGGTGCCGGTTTCCATCCTCCTGATGCTGTGCGGGCTGCTGCGGATCGAGCCCGCGGCCTTCGGCCAGGTGCTGCGCCGCCCGGCGCTGGCGCTGCTGATCCTCGCCTGGGTGACGCTGGCGGTGCCGCTGCTGGTCTGGCTGGCGCTGGGCGCGGTGCTGCCGGCGGGGTCGGATCTGCTGGCGGCGGCGGTGCTGATGTCCGCCGCGCCCTCCGTCATGTCCGCGGCGGCCTTCGCGCTGCTGCTGGGGGCGGATGCGGCGCTGCTGACGGTGGTGGCCATCCCGTCCAACGCCCTGGCACCGCTGGTGCTGCCGCTGGTGGCCGGGCTGCTCGGCATCGGGGCGGAGGTGGAGCCAGTGGCGATGGCGCAGCGCCTGGCGGTGATGGTGGGCGGCAGCTTCGCCGGCGCCTTCCTGGTGGCCTGGCTGGCCGGGCGGCCGGCGCTGCGCCGCGCGGCGCCGTCCATCGATGCCTGGCTGGTGGCGCTGGTCTCCGTCTCCGCCATCCCCTGCATGGCGGGCGTCGGCCCGGCGCTGGCACAGCGGCCGGCGGCCTTCCTCGGCATGTTCGGCTTTGCGCTGGGGCTGAACCTGGTGCTGCAGGTGCTGGGCTGGCTGGTGTTCCGCCGCGCGCACCTGGCCGGCGCGTTGTCCGCCGCGCTGGTCAGCGGCTCGCGCAACATGGTGCTGCTGCTGGCCGCCCTGGGCGCGCCGGGCGACAGCGACCTGGTGCTGATCGTCGCCGCCGCGCAGCTCAGCCTGTTCATCGTGCCGATGCTGGTCGCTCCCGCCTATCGGGGCCTCGCGCGGCGGCGCGCGGTGCGCTAGGATTTGTCCGGACAAGTTAGGGAGAACACGGCTTCATGGTCCAGACCCACAGTGAGGTGGCGCCGCGCCGCTTCCGCGAAAGCTTCGGCCGCTACTTCGAGGATTTCGTGCCCGGCGACATCTATGAGCACCGCCCCAACCGGACCCTGACGGAGACGGAGAACACCTGGTTCACCCTGCTGACGATGAACCAGCACCCGATGCATTTCGATGCGGAATACGCGAAGCACAGCGAATTCGGCCGCTGCATCATCTGCTCCCCCTTCACCGTCGCGCTGCTGGTGGGGATGAGCGTCAGCGATGTCTCGCAGAAGGCCATCGCCAATCTGGGCTGGAAGGAGATCCGCCTGACCCACCCGCTGTTCGCCGGGGATACGCTGTCCGGCGAAAGCGAGGTGCTGGACAAGCGCGAATCAAGGTCGCGCCCGAATGCCGGCATCGTCAACGTGCGCACCCGCGGCTTCAACCAGGCCGGCGTGCTGGTCTGCGCATTCGACCGCACGATGCTGATCGCCAAGCGCGGCTTCGACGTGGAGGCGAAGGCGAACTACTGAACCGTCGCCCCGGGCGGGTCAGCCGCCCTTGGGCGGCGGGGCGCCGCCCAGCAGCCGCGCCAGGCGGCCCGCCGCCTGGCGCAGCGCGGCCTCCACCGCCGCCAGGCGCGCCGGCGGCTCGTTCGGCAGGTAGGTGACGCTGATCGCCGCGGCGCAGGCGCCATCGGGGCCGGGCACCGGCGCTGCCATCGCGTGCACGCCGGCGGTGTATTCCGCGTGGTCATGCGCCAGACCGTCCTGGCGTGCAGCGTCCAGAATCGCGGCCAGCCGCGCCGGGTCGGTCACCGTGGCCGGGGTGGCGCGCGGCAACGGGCCTTCCAGAAGCGCCGCGCGCGCCGCCGCCGGCATATGCGCCGCCAGGATCTTGCTCGCTGCCCCGGCATGCAGCGGGAAGCGGCGGCCGACATGGGTGGTGATGGAATAGGCGCCCGGCCCCGGCGCCACCGCCACCACCAGCGCCGCCCCGGCATCCAGCACCGAGAGCTTCGCCGTCAGCCGCGCCACCCGCGCCAGATCCGCCAGCACCGGCGCGGCCAGCGTCGGCAGGTCCAGCGCCGGCGGCACGGCGCGGGCATAGGCCAGCAGCCGCGGCCCCGGCACGAAGCCGCCTTCCGCCTGGCGCAGCACCACGCCATGCGCCTCGAAGGAATTGAGGATGCGGTAGACGGTGCTGCGCGGAATGCCGAGCCGCGCCGACATCTCCCGGATCCCGAGCGGCGGCCCCTCCGCGCACAGCAGGTCCAGCAGGTGCAGCGCCCGGTCCACCGCCGGGATCCGGTTGTCCGTGAGATCGGTTGACGTGTCCATGCTGCCTTGGCTAGCCTATTCAGATAAGAACGTCCAGTTCATATTTGAACAAGCCGGGAGGAGATAACCATGCTGTCACGCCGCCTGATCCTGGCCGCGCCCGCTCTGCTGGCCGCGCCACGCGCCTTCGCCCAGGGAACGCCCCCGGCCTTCCCCAGCCGCCCGATCCGCATGGTGGTGCCCTTCCCGCCCGGGGGCGTCAGCGACCTGATGGCCCGCCTGGTCGCTGGCCACATGGAAAAGGCGCTGGGCCAGCCGGTGGTGATCGACCCGAAGCCCGGCGCCGGCGGCAACCTGGCGCTGGACCTGGTGGCGAAGGCGGCGCCGGATGGGCACACGGTCGGCGTCGCCACCGTCTCCGGCCTCGCCATCAACCGGCATCTGTATCGCAGCCTGCCCTTCGACCCGGACCGCGACCTGGCGCCGCTGTCGCTGTTCGCCATAAACCCGAACATGATCCTGGTGCACCCTTCGGTGCCGGCGGAGAATCTGGCGGAGCTGGTGGCCTGGCTGCGCGCCAACCCGGGCACCGCCTTCGCCTCCGGCGGCGTCGGCACCAGCCAGCACCTGGCGGCGGAACTGCTGGGCCAGGCCGCGGGCGTGCCGCTGACGCATGTGCCCTATCGCGGCACGGCCGGGGCCATCGCCGATGTGCAGGCGGGGCGGGTGAAGCTGATGGTGGATGTCGTCGTCACCGGCCTGCAATTCGCCCGCCAGGGCACGCTGCGCGCCATCGCCGTCACCACGCCGCGCCGCCTGCCCCAGGCGCCGGAGCTGCCGACGGTGGCGGAAACCTATCCGGGTTTCGAGGCCACCTCCTGGCTCGGCTTCGTTACCACGGCCGGGGTGCCGGCGCCGATCCTCGACCGTCTGTCCGGCCTGATGGCGGAGGCCGCGAAGCAGCCGGAGATCGCCGGCCGCGTTTCCCAGGGCGGCGCCATCCCGCAGGGCTCGACGCGGGCGGACTTCGCCGCCTTCATCCAGGCCGATGCCGCCCGCTGGGCGCCGGCGGTCCGCGCCTCCGGCGCCCGGGCCGAGTAGGAATGGGCCGCATGAGGATCCGCCGATGACCGCGCTGCTGCCCGCCACCGCCGCCACCGTCACCACGCTGCTGCTGAAGAACCACGGCCTGCGCAACACGGCGGTGCGCGGGCTGCGGCCGAACGATGCGGCGGCCTGCAGCTTCGCCGGCCGCGCCGTGACGCTGCGCTACCTGCCGGTGCGCGACGACCTGCTGGCGGCGCAGAGCCTGTCGAACCCCACGGCACTGATGCATCGCGTGCTGGACCGCGTCGGCCCCGGCGACGTGCTGGTGATCGACGCCCTGGGGCGGGAGGATGCGGGCATCCTGGGCGACGTGATCTGCGCCCGGCTGAAGGTGCAGGGGGTGGCCGGCGTGGTCTGCGACGGCGCGATGCGCGACGTGGCGGAAATCCGCGCCCTCGGCCTGCCGCTGTTCCTGAAGGCGGCCTCGCCGCCGCCTTCCTTCGTGCAGCTCATGCTGCAGGATGTGGACCTGCCGGTGGCCTGCGGCGGCGTCACCGTCTTCCCTGGCGACAGCGTCGTGGCGGACGAGGATGGCGTGGCAATCTGCCCGGCGCATCTGGCGGAGGCCGTGCTGCCCGCGGCCGCGGAGCAGGACCGGGTGGAGCGCTACATCCGCGAACGCGTCCTGCGCGGGGAGAAGCTGAAGGGCCTCTACCCGCCCAATGCGGAAACCAACGCCGCCTATGCGGCCTGGCTCGCCGCCGGCGCTACCTGACGGCGGAAAAGGCGGTGGGCGAGAGGATCAAATTGCTCACCGTCTCGATGATCGGGCCATCCGCCTCGCTTGCCGCCCGCTTGGCCTGCCATTCCGGGTCAGCCTGGAAGGCGGCCCATTTCGCCTCCCGCTCCGCCAGGCTCTCCCACTCCACCAGGTAGTAGAGATCCTGGTTGGAGGGGCCGATCGCCACCGTCCAGAACCCGGCCTGGCGGATGCCGTGCCGGGCCCAGAGGTCCAGCGTCACCGTCTCGAATCGCTTCAGCAGCGCCGGCAGCCGGCCGGTGACGCAGTGGTAGATGCGCAGTTCATGGATCATCGCGGTTCCTCCGATCCACCCAGCCTGCCCGGCGGCGCCGGGGTGATCAATCCGGCTGGACAGCGGGCGCCTGCTGCCTAGGCTGAAAGCCCCCGAAGGCCGCCGGAGTCGCCTGCCGCATGGACCGCCTGTTCCACCTGACCGCACGCGGCACCACGCCGCGGACGGAAATCCTCGCCGGTCTCGCGACCTACCTGACCATGGTCTACATCGTCGTGGTCAATCCCTCGATCATGGCGGCCGCCGGCATCGACCCGGGCGCGGCCTTCGTCGCCACCTGCCTGGCGGCGGCAATCGGCAGCGTGCTGATGGGCGTGCTGGCGAATTTCCCCATCGCGCTGGCGCCCGGGATGGGGCTGAACGCCTATTTCGCCTTCGCCGTGGTCGGCGCCATGGGCATTCCCTGGCAGGTCGCGCTGGGTGCCGTCTTCGTCTCGGGCCTGCTGTTCTTCCTGGTCTCCGTGCTGCGCATCCGGGAATGGCTGGTCAATGGCATCCCGCTGTCGCTGAAGCTCGGCATCGCCGCCGGCATCGGCTTCTTCCTCGGGCTGATCGGGCTGCGCGGCATGGGCGTCGTGGTGGACAATCCGGCGACGCTGGTGGGCCTCGGCCCCTTGTCCACGCCGAGCACGCTGATCGCCTGCGCCGGCTTCGTGCTGATCGCCGGCCTGGTGGCCCGCGCCGTGCCCGGGGCGATCGTGCTGGGCATCCTGGCCACGGCACTGGTCGGCCTGCCCTTCGGGCTGACGGAGTTCCGCGGCATCGCCTCGCTCCCGCCCTCCCTGGCACCGACCTTCCTGCAGATGGACATCGCCGGCGCGCTGGGCATCGGCCTGGTCGGGATCGTCTTCACCTTCTTCCTGGTGGACCTGCTGGACAACACCGGCACGCTGATCGCCACCACGCACCGCGCCGGGCTGATGAACCCGGATGGCTCCGTGCCGCGGCTGGGCCGGGCGCTGATGGCGGATTCGGGCGGCGCGATGCTGGGTGCCGCGCTCGGCACCTCCACCACCGTCTCCTACATCGAGAGCGCGGCGGGCATCCAGGCGGGCGGGCGCACGGGGCTGACGGCGGTGACGGTCGGCGTGCTGTTCCTGCTGACGCTGTTCCTGGCGCCACTGGCCACCAGCATCCCGGCCTTCGCCACGGCGCCGGCACTGGTCTTCGTCGCCTGCCTGATGGCCAAGGGGCTGCAGGACCTGGCCTGGGACGACACCACGGAATACCTGCCGGCGATCCTGACGGCGCTGGCCATGCCCTTCACCTTCTCCATCGCCACCGGCATCGGCCTCGGCTTCATCAGCTACGCGCTGGTGAAGACGGTGGCCGGCCGGGCCGGGCAGGTGCATGGCGCGGTGTGGCTGCTGGCCGCGCTGTCCGTGGTGAAGTTCGCCCTGGCCTGATCCGCGCCCGGCGCGGGTCGGGCGGCAATGGCTCTTGGTTGTTGCGGGGATCGGTCCTGTTCCCGTCGCTTCCGGCGGGTCGGCAATGGCGGCAACGCCTGATGCGGACCCGCAGGAGCGCCCAGGGTGGACTTGCCGGCTCGACAACAGTTTGCAATGTTGTTTCGGCATCCGACTGGCGCTGCTTCCTTGCGCATCGCGGAAGGCGAGGAGGCGCAAGATGGGCAGTGGAGCGACAGAAGGGGCCAAAGCCCTGGAAGATCAAGAACTCCGGGAGGTTACGGGCGGCCTAATTGGTTACCCTGTGGTTATCACTCCTCCGGGGTATGAGCCACCGGTCAACCTGAATGACACGATCGTCGCCCTTGACGGCTATCAGCTTGTCAATTCGGGCGATGGAAACGATGCCATCATGACCGGATCGGGTGACGACATCATCGATGCAGGGAGCGGCGCCGATACGGTCATGGCAGGTGCCGGGAACGACACCATGATCGGCGGGACCGATGCCGATCTGATGTCCGGCGAAAGGGGCAGTGACGTCTTCCTCTGGAGCGTCGGTGACGGGGCGGACACCATCGTCGGCGGCCAGGGCGGGGACACGCTCGTTCTGAAACTGCCCTCCCACATCTCGCTGGAGGATCTGCAGGCTGGCCTCAGCCTGGAGTCCGGCGGCACCGCGGTCATTGAAGACGACCGGATCCGGGTCAGCGGTGCTGGAACCCTGACCGTGGAGGGGACAACCCTGACCATCGTGGACCTCGAATACATCGAGATCTCGCGCTTCTCGGTTGAAGGCCTGGCGGGCAACGACGTCCGCTACGGGCATGACCGTGCGCAGATGATCACCGGCGAGGGCGGTGACGACACCATCGAGGCGGGTGGCGGCAACGATACCGTGTCGGGCGGCGTCGGGGCCGACACCGCCATCTGGTCGCCGGGCGATGGGAACGATGTGTTCTATGGTGGCGAGGGGCAGGACACGCTGTTGCTCAAGCTGCCGGTCTCCTACCCGCTGGAACAGGTTCTTGCGGGGATCGTGATGGCCGAAGGGGCGCCGCCGCCCACCATCGAGGGCGACAGGATCGTGCTGCAGGGCTACGGGACCCTCACCATCGGCAACGAGACGATCCAGTTCGTCGGCGTCGAGTCGATCCGCCTTTCGCCGGTCACGGCCGGCACGGCTGACGACGACCTCATCCTCGGCCGGAGCATCGCCGAGGCGATCTCGGGCGACGCAGGCGACGATACCCTCATCGGCGGCGGCGGCGCGGACCGCATCGACGCCGGCGCGGGGGCCGATCTGATCATCTGGTCGGCGGGCGATGGTTCGGACACGATCGACGGCGGCGCGGGCCTCGGCATCGATACGCTTCGCCTGGAGGATACGGGCCTTCTGACCCCGGCCGACCTGATCGCGGCCATGACACTGCCGCCGGGCCAGGTCGCCCCCGTCATCATGGCGGATGGGCGCCTGCAGGTGGCCGGCATCACCGGAAGCATCACGGTGCAGGGGCAGACCATCCACTTCACCAACCTCGAATACATCGAGCTTGGTGGGTACATGTACTTCGAAGGCCGGGGCGGCTGAGCGGGTTGATCCAGTCCTCCGACGCATCCTTCAGGGGATGCGCCGCACGGTGACCCGAAGTGGCATGGCCGCAAGGCCAGCCCGCCGCAGGCGCAGCGAGGCAAGTGCCGCGCGGACGATCAACCGCAGGGAGGTCACAGACCTCCAGGCGATGGGCCTCAGGTGATGTCGATGGCGTCGTTAAGGCCGGCCAGCAGGTCGGCCTTGGTGATGCCCTGCAGCGTGATGCTGTCGCCATTGCCGAAGCTGATGACGGCGGAGCCGCCGACCTCGGTGATGTAGGGCGCCAGATCGGCCGGCTGGGCGATGCCGCTGCCGTTGATACCGGCCTTGATCTCCAGCACATCCTGCGACAGGTCGAAATCGGTGATGATGTCATCGCCGAAATTGTTGGCGTCGTAGACGAAGACATCCTCGCTCGAGGACCCGTCGCCATCGCCAGTCAGCAGATCGTCGCCGCGGCCGCCCTTCAGCACGTCCTTGCCGTCGCCGCCGACCAGCGTGTCATGGCCGGACCCGCCATCCAGCGTGTCGCGGGAAGCTTCGCCGAAGATCCGGTCGTTGCCGGACCCGGCATAGACCAGGTCCTTCCCGGAGCCCGCATGGACCGTGTCGTTGCCGCCGCCGGAGGAGACGGTGTCATCCCCATCCTTGGCGTTGATGTTGTCGTTCCGGCCACCGGACATGGTCGTGTCGATGGTGTCGTCATGGTCCGTGCCGTGGATGGAGGCATAGCCGGTCATGACGTTGGTCCTCAATAGGGGTCAGGGGGACCGCGATCGATCCCTTTCAGCGAGGTTAATCCTATAAATGAGATTTAGCGGACGTCAACCATTTTTCGGCCCTGAGCCGTGCATTTTCGATAATTTGCGGTGATTACATTAATTGAGACGTTTGATCACGGGGACCCGGTCAGTCCGCCACGCCCGCACGCCGCAGCTCCGCCGTCAGCCCGCCGGTCAGCATCAGCCAGGCCATGCGCAGGTCGCTGGCCAGCGACCACAGCGGATGCCCGAAGGTGGCCGGGCGGTTGCCCTCGATGAACAGATGCGAGGCCCAGGCGGCGCCATAGCCCACCAGCACCGCCGCCGCCGCCAGCCAGGGCTGCCCGGCCAGCACCGCCCAGCCCAGCAGGGCCAGACCCGCCAGCGTGCCCGCCCCATGCACCAGCCTGGTGCGAGGCCGGGCGTGCTGGCGCAGATAGTACAACCAGAAATCCGCGTAGCCGGGGAAGCGGGGCTCTGCCATGGCCTGCCTTCTAGCATTGCCGCGGCACCGGGGTCAGCTTTGCGCTTCCAACCGTGGCCGGCGCCAGCCACCCTGTAGCCGATGCAGCTTCCATCCGCCCTGACCCCGCTCCGCCACCCCGCCTTCCGGCTGCTCTGGCTGGCGAACCTGTGCAGCAACACCGGCATGTGGATGCAGAACACCGGTGCGGGCTGGCTGATGACCTCCCTCGCCCCCTCCCCGCTCATGGTCAGCATGGTGCAGGTGGCCAGCCTGCTGCCGGTGTTCCTGCTGGCCCTGCCGGCCGGCGCGCTGGCCGATATCGTGGACCGCCGCCGCTACCTGATCTTCGCCCAGGCCTGGATCGCCGCCGCCGGGTCGCTGCTGGCGATCCTGGCCTGGACCGGCAGCCTCGGGCCCTGGGGGCTGGTGGCGCTGACCTTCGCCATCGGCGTCGGCACCGCCATGAACTCCCCCGCCTGGGCGGCGACGACGCCGGAGACGGTGCCGCGGCAGGACCTGACGGGCGCCATCGTGTTGAACGGCATCGGCTTCAACCTGGCCCGCACCGTCGGCCCGGCGATCGGCGGCTTCACCGTCGCGGCGGCGGGGGCGGAGGCGACCTTCGCGCTCAATGCCCTGTCCTTCCTGGCGGTCATCGTCGCCCTGCTGCTGTGGAAGCGGGATGAACCGCGCGCCAGCCTGCCGAAGGAGCATTTCCTGTCGGCGATCCGCGCCGGGCTGGGCTACACCCGCGCCAGCCCGGTGCTGCGCGGCATCATGCTGCGCGGCTTCATCTTCTTCCTCTTCGCCGCGGCGCTGTGGGGCCTGCTGCCGCTGCTGGTGCGCCAGCAGCTGGGCCTCGGCCCCGAGTGGTTCGGCATCATGCTGGCGGCGATGGGCATCGGCGCGGTGGGGGCGGGCTTCCTGCTGCCCACGCTGCGCGCCCGGCTTGACCGCGGCCGCACCGTGACCGCCGCCGGGCTGCTCACCGGCGCCGCGCTGGTGCTGCTGGGCCAGGCGCAGCATTGGACGGTGGCGATGGGGGCCATGCTGCTCTACGGCGTCGGCTGGCTGGCCGGTGCTTCAACCCTGCAGGCCGCGGCGCAGCTTTCGGTACCCTCCTGGGTCCGGGCGCGCGCCATCGGCATCTACCAGCTGGTCACCTTCGGCGGGCTGACCATCGGCGCGGCGCTGGGCGGCTGGGGCGGCGAGACCTTCGGCATCGGCTATGCGATGGGCCTGTCCGGGGCGCTGTGCGCCATCGGTGCCCTGCTGGTGCGCCGCTTCGCCATCGAGCCGCCGGCGGCCGAGGCCGCGCCGCCCGCCGCCGACGCCCCCGCCATGCCGCGGCCGGAGCCGGCGGCGCAGAGCCTGGCCGCGCTGCTGAACGAGGAAAGCGGCCGGGTGCTGGAGGTGGTGCGCTACCACATCGACCCCGCCGACCGCGCCGCCTTCCTCGCCGCCATGGGCGCCTGCCGGGCGGCCAGGCTGCGCAGCGGCGCGCTCGGCTGGCGACTCTACGAGGACGTGGCCCACCCCGAACGCTGGGTGGAGCTGTGGCTGGTGGAAAGCTGGACGGAACACCTGCGGGAGGAAGGGCGGATGACGGAATGGGACCGCCTGGTGCTGGCCCGCGCCGCCGCCCTGCACCGCGGCGCCCTGCCGCCGGAGGCCTCGCGCTACCTCAATGTCATGCCGGGCATGCCGGACTGACGGGATGCAACGAAGCGCCGCCTCGCTACGTTAGCGGCGACGCAACAGCATTGGAGACACCCATGGCCAAGTCCGCCCCGACGACGCAGAACGACCTGCAGGGCAATGTGCGTTCCACCTCCATCGAGGTGCTGCAGGCCTGCCTGACCGATGGCATCGACCTCTACAACACCACCCGCCAGGCGCATTGGAACGTGAAGGGCCCGAACTTCCACGGCCTGCACACCATGTTCGAGGAATTCTACACCCAGCTCGCCACCGATATCGATGAGCTGGCGGAGCGCATCGTGCAGCTTGGCGGCACCGCCACCGGCACCAGCCAGTCCGTCGCCGCCGACACCCGCCTGCCGGCCTACCCGACCGAGCTGCGCGTCGGCGCGGACCACCTGGCGGCGCTGATCGAACGCTACGCCCTGGTCGCCAAGGCGGTGCGCGAGGGAATCGACACCACCGACGATGCCGGCGACGCCGACACCGCGGACATCCTGACCGGCATCTCCAAGAACCTCGACAAGGCGCTGTGGATGCTGGAAGCCTCGGCGGAGAGCTGAGCCGCGGGCCGGGCTCGCCCGGCCCCTTTGTTGTGCTGGCTCCGGCCCGCGTCTATGTTGGGCCGGAATCAGAGAACACAGCATGAACGACCTATTCAAGGCCGGCCGCGCTGCCGCGAAGCCCCTCGAAAAGGCCAGCGACAAGCCGGCCGGCAAGCCCGCCGGGCGCCCGCCCCTGCAGCCCGGCGCCCCGCCGGAGTCGGACTATTCCGCCAAGGACATCGAGGTCCTGGAGGGGCTGGAGCCGGTGCGGCGCCGCCCCGGCATGTATATCGGCGGCACGGATGAGGGCGCGCTGCACCATCTGGCCGCCGAAATCCTGGACAACGCCATGGACGAGGCGGTGGCAGGCCATGCCGACCGCATCGAGGTGACGCTGGAAGCGGGCAACTGGCTGACGGTGCGCGACAATGGCCGGGGCATCCCGGTGGACCCGCATCCGCGCTTCCCGAAGCTGTCGGCGCTGGAGGTGATCCTCACCACGCTGCATTCCGGCGGCAAATTCTCCGGCAAGGCCTATGAGACCTCCGGCGGCCTGCACGGCGTCGGCTCCTCCGTCGTCAATGCGCTGGCGGCGCGGATGGAGGTGGAGGTGGCGCGCGACCGCACGCTGTATGCGCATGCCTTCGAACGCGGCAAGCCGGTGCAGACGCTGAAGACCGTGGGGCCGGTGCACAACCGCCGCGGCACGCAGGTGCGCTTCCAGCCGGACCCGGAGATCTTCGCCGCCCTGGCCTTCAGCGCCACGCGGCTGCACCGGCTGTGCCGCTCCAAGGCCTATCTGTTCCGCGGCGTCGAGATCCGCTGGTCCTGCGACCCCGCCCTGGTCGCCGGCAGCGACACGCCGGCGCAGGCGGTGCTGCATTTCCCCGGCGGGCTCTCGGACTTTCTGGCCGCCTCGATCGAGGGGCGCGCCCCGGTGGTGCCCAGCCCCTGGGCCGGCGAGGCCACCTTCCCGGACGGCGCCGGCCGCGTCGAATGGGCGGTGACCTGGCTCGACCACGGCGACGGCTTCCTCTCCACCTACGCCAACACCATCCCCACGCCGCAGGGCGGCACGCATGAGGCCGGGCTGCGCGCCGCGCTGGTGAAGGGGCTGCGCGCCTATGGCGAGCTGAAGAAGGAGCGCCGCGCCGCCAATGTGACGGCAGAGGACCTGCTCGGCGGCCTGGCCGGCATGCTCTCCGTCTTCGTGCGGGACCCGCAATTCCAGGGCCAGACCAAGGACCGGCTGACCAGCCCGGAGGCGGCGCGGCTGGTGGAAGCGGCGCTGCGCGACAATTTCGACCATTGGCTGGCCGGCGACCCGGGCCGTGCCGACAACCTCCTCGCCTGGTGCATCGAACGCGCCGAGGACCGCATACGCCGGCGCGAGCAGAAGGAAACGCCGCGCAAATCCGCCACCCGCAAGCTGCGCCTGCCCGGCAAGCTGGCCGATTGCGCGCGCGAAGGCGTCGATGGGACCGAGCTGTTCCTGGTGGAGGGAGACAGCGCCGGCGGCTCCGCCAAGCAGGCGCGGGACCGGGAGACGCAGGCGGTGCTGCCGCTGCGCGGCAAGATCCTGAACGTCGCCAGCGCCAGCGCCGACAAGCTGCGCCAGAACCAGGAGCTGCGCGACCTGATCGAGGCGCTGGGCTGCGGCGCCGGGGACCGCTTCGACCTCGGCAAGCTGCGCTACGGCCGCATCGTCATCATGACGGACGCCGATGTGGACGGCGCGCATATCGCCGCCCTGCTGATGACCTTCTTCTACAAGGAATTGCCCGAGCTGGTGCGCCAGGGCCGCCTGTTCCTGGCCCAGCCGCCGCTGTTCCGCCTGCAGGCGCAGGGCAAGACCGTCTATGCCCGCGACGATGCGGACCGGGAGCGGCTGCTGAAGAAGGAATTCAAGCCGAACCAGAAGGTGGATGTCAGCCGCTTCAAGGGCCTGGGCGAGATGCCGCCGGCCTCCCTGAAGGAAACCACCATGGACCCGAAGCGCCGCACCCTGCTGCGCGTCGTGCTGCCGGCGGAGGACCGGAAGTTCACCGCCGACCGGATCGAGGAGCTGATGGGCCGACGCCCGGAACTGCGCTTCCGCTTCATCCAGGACAATGCGGCGAAGCTGGACGAGGAGGCGGTGGACGCCTGAGCGCCCCGCCGCCCCCCTTCATCCCCGCGCCGCCTGGGCGATCCCCACCACGAAGGGCATCGGGTCCACCGGCCGCACCTGGCGGCCCGGGGAGGTCACCTGCACCTTGAGGAAATGCCCCGCGGCCGCGCCGACGCAAAGCAGCGTCTGCACCGGCTGCCGGCCATAGGTGCCTTGCAGCCGGGCGCATTGCAGCGGTGCCTGGCCCGGCACCGCCAATTCGCTGCGCTCGGTCGCCGCCATCGTCTGGCTGGTTCGGCGATCCGCCATCGCCAGGGCTTCCTCCACCGCGCGGGTGAATTCCGCCTGCACTGCCGGGGCGCCGATATCCTGCGGCACCGCGGCCTGGCCGCGGTCATAGAGGCTGACGGTGGCGACGGCGCTGCGGGCCGGCCCGGCATAATCCACCGCCACGCCCAGACCCGGCCGCTCGCGCTCATGCCAGACGGTATCGCCACGGACGAAGCTGGCGGATTCAGCCGGCAGCCGCCCGGCCAGCTCCTCCAGCGTCGGCCTCGTGCCGATCCGGCCGGTCTGGGCCCCCGGTCCCTGATCCGCCTCGGTGCAGGCGCCGAGGAGGCCGGCGAGGCCCAGCAGGGCCAACCCCAGGCGCCTGCCGCGCATCAACGATGGTCCCGACGCGTCACCTGGCGGGTCAGGTCGACCATCAGCGTGGCGACGATGGCCAGCACCGCCACCTGGAACACCGTGGCCATCACCCAGAGGCCGATGGGGAAGACGCCGGGCACCGCCATCCAGCCCAGCGGCAGGAACAGGTAGCCATAGGCCTCCGGCACCGTCGCCGCGACCTGGTGCGTGCCCTCCACGATCATGGAGATGGCGACGTAGAGAATGACGAGCAGGCCGATCCAGGCGATCCAGCGATGCTTTCCGAGCAGCCGCGCGATCAGCGTCGCGGCGACGCCCATCAGCACCACGCTGAAGGCCAGGCCGATGATCAGGATGTAGGGATGGTCCTTCGCGGCGCCCGCCACCGCGAGCACGTTGTCGAGGCTCATGGACACGTCGGCGACCAGGATCTGGATGATCGCCTGGCGCAGCGTCTTCCGCGGCGCGCCCGTGGCAGCACCGTTTTCCAGGGCCTCCACGCCGTCCTGCTGCTCGACCCCGTTCTCGTGGCCGCCTTCCCGCAACTCGCGGTACATCTTCCAGCAGACCCACAGCAGCAGGACGCCGCCCGCGAGCACGATGCCGACGATGGAAAGAAGCTGGACGGTGATCGAGGCGAAGGCGATGCGCATGACCGTCGCCGCGATGATGCCCCAGAAGATCGCCTTCCTGCGCTGGTCGGCCGGCAGGCCCGCCGCCGCCATGCCGACGACGATCGCGTTGTCGCCTGCCAGGACGATGTCGATGAACAGAACTGTGACGAGTGGCACCACCCATTCCGGGAAGTTCGTCTCGACGAAGACCAGGAGCCAATCGGGCATGCGACGTATTACTCCAGGCAGGTGGTTTTGACCTGCTTTACGCCAACGGGCGACGGACCGGAAGACCCGGGCGGGACCGCCGCGGGCAGGGTGCGCGCTTGCCAAATGCCGCCCGCCCACGCCAAACCGGGGCGTCTGGGCCGCCCAGGCCGCAGCCACGAAGGACGCCACCCCGCATGGTCCCCCGCTACAGCCGACCGGAAATGGTCGCCATCTGGTCGCCGGAAGCCCGCTTCCGGATCTGGTTCGAGATCGAGGCGCTGGCGGCGGAAGCCATGGCCGAACTCGGCACCATCCCGGCCCCGGCCGCGGCCGCGATCCGCCGCGGCGGGGCGGCCAGGGTCGCGGACATCACCGCCGCCGACCTGGAGCGGATCGACGCCATCGAGCGCGAGACGCGGCACGACGTCATCGCCTTCCTCACCTGGCTGGGCGAGGGCATCGGGCCGGAGGCGCGCTTCCTGCACCAGGGCATGACCAGCAGCGACGTGCTGGACACCTGCCTGGCCGTGCAGATGACCCGCGCGGCGGATCTGCTGATCGCCGACATCGATGCGCTGCTGGCGGCGCTGCGCGACCGGGCGGAGGAATTCCGCCACACGCCGACCATCGGCCGCAGCCACGGCATCCATGCGGAACCGACCACCTTCGGCCTGAAGCTGCTGGGCCACCTGGCCGAGTTCCAGCGCCACCGCGCCCGCCTCGTGGCCGCCCGCGCCGAGGTCGCCACCTGCGCCATCAGCGGCCCGGTCGGCACCTTCGCCAGCGTCGATCCGCGGGTGGAGGCGCATGTGGCGGCCAGGCTCGGCCTGGCGGTGGAGCCGGTCTCCACCCAGGTGATCCCGCGCGACCGCCACGCCGCCTTCTTCTGCGCCCTGGCCGTGGTGGCCAGCGGGGTGGAGCGGCTGGCGACGGAGGTCCGCCACCTGCAGCGCTCCGAGGTGCGGGAGGCGGAGGAGTTCTTCCACGCCGGCCAGAAGGGCAGCAGCGCCATGCCGCACAAGCGCAACCCGGTGCTGAGCGAGAACCTGACCGGCCTCGCCCGCCTCGTGCGCGGCTATGCCATGCCGGCGCTGGAGAATGTGGCGCTATGGCATGAACGCGACATCAGCCATTCCAGCGTGGAGCGGGTGATCGGCCCGGATGCCACCATCACGCTGGATTTCGCGCTGATGCGCCTGACCGGGATGATGGCGAAGCTCACCGTCTATCCGGAGCGCATGGCGGAGAATCTGGCCAGCCTGGGCGGCGTGGTGCATTCGCAGAAGGTGCTGCTGGCGCTGACCCAGGCGGGGCTGAGCCGCGAAGCCTCCTATGCCGCCGTGCAGCGCGCCGCCATGGCCACCTGGCAGGCGCTGGGCAAGCCGGGGGCGAGGGATTTCCGTGCCAACCTGCTGGCGGACCCGGAAGTCGCCGGCTGCATGAGCGCGGAGGCGCTGGACAAGGCGATGGATCCGGCGCGGGACTTCGTGCATGTGGATGCGACCTTCCGCCGGGTGCTCGGAAGCTGAAGCGCGGTGGCAGGACAGTCTCGCGCGTCCGTCATCGGCACAAGGCGCGAATGCCCCTGTCCTGCCACAACTCCTTCCTAGGTAAAGCGAAAGGGAAGGAGCCTTGCCGTCATGCATTTCGTGAAGAAGATCATGCCGCTTCTGGCCGCTGGCCTGTTCCTGGCCGGCGCCAGCCCCGCCACTGCCGCCACACCCGATGCCGTGGTGCTGGTCGATTGGAAGCCGCGTGGTTACCACCAGGGCCATCGCGGGCCGCCGCCGCGGCATTTCCGCGGGCCGCCGCCGCGCCACTACCGGCCGCTGCCGCCCCGCGGCTGGTACGGGCCGCCGCCGGTCTACTACGCGCCGCCGCCGCGCTATTGGCGCCCGGCACCGCGCTACTATCGGCCGGCCCCGGCGCCGGGGGTCGGTCTGTACTTCCGCTTTTGAAGGATTTCCCGCCCGCTTGTGCACGCTGATCCTGTTGTTCCGGCCCGGGCACCCCTGGCCCGTGCTGGTCGCCGCCAACCGGGATGAGCGGCTGGACCGCCCCTGGGACGCGCCCGCCGCGCATTGGCCGGAGGAGCCGGGCACGGTGGGCGGGCGCGACCGCAGCGCCGGCGGCACCTGGATGGCGCTCGGCGCCACCGGCGTGCTGGGGGCGGTGCTGAACCGGCCGGGCAGCCTGGGGCCGGCGCCCGGCAAGCTTTCGCGCGGCGCCCTGCCGCTGCTGGCGGCACGGCAGGCCGCGGCGGCGGCGGCGGCCGAGGCGATCGGGCGGCTGGATGCCGGGCTCTACCGGCCGTTCAACCTGGTGGTGGCGGACCACCGCGCCGCCTTCTTCCTGCGCGGGCTGGGCGAGGGTTCGCCGCAGATCGTGCCGCTGCCGCCCGGCATCAGCATGGTGACGGCGCATGACCCGAACGACACCACCAGCCCGCGCACCCGCCGCCACCTGCCCCGCTTCCGCGCCGCCCCGCCGCCTGACCCGGATGCCGGCGACTGGCAGGGGTGGGAGGCGCTGCTGGCCGATGACCGGCAGGGCGAGGCCGGCGTCGCGGAGACGCTGCGCGTGCCGCCCACCGGGGGCTTCGGCACGGTCTGCGCCAGCCTGCTGGCGCTGGGCGCGGCGGGGCAGCGCCTCTGGCGCTTCTGCCCGGCCCCGCCCGGCCGCGCGGCCTTCGCCCCGGTGGACCTGCCTGGCTGAGATGGCGCTGGCCAGGCAGGCCAGGCCGCCGCGCCCGGCGTGGCGGACCGGCCACCGCCCTGCTATAGCACCGCCACATACCGGGCCGCCGCGGCCTGTCGTCCCGCGCGCCCGTCCTGGGGCAGCGGCAGTCGAGGAGTTCCAGCACCATGGCGCGCCGCCGTCAGCTCTACGAGGGCAAGGCCAAGATCCTGTTCGAGGGCCCCGAGCCGGGCACCCTGGTGCAGTATTTCAAGGACGATGCCACCGCCTTCAATGCCCAGAAGAAGGGCACGATCACCGGCAAGGGCGTGCTGAACAACCGCATCAGCGAATACCTGATGATGAAGCTGGCCGAGATCGGCATCCCGACCCACTTCATCCGCCGCCTGAACATGCGCGAACAGCTGATCCGGGAGGTGGAGATCATCCCCCTCGAGATCGTCATCCGCAATGTGGCGGCCGGCAGCCTGGCCACCCGCCTGGGCATCCAGGAAGGCACGCGCCTGCCGCGCTCCATCCTGGAATACTACTACAAGAACGATGCGCTCGGCGACCCGATGGTGTCGGAGGAGCACATCACCTGCTTCGGCTGGGCCGCGACGCAGGACCTGGACGACATGGTTGCCCTGGCGCTGCGGGTGAACGACTTCCTCACCGGCCTGTTCCTCGGCGTCGGCATCACCCTGGTCGACTTCAAGCTGGAATTCGGCCGGCTGTACGAGAATGACGAGATGCGGATCGTCCTGGCGGATGAGATCAGCCCGGATAATTGCCGGCTGTGGGACGTGAAGACCGGCGAGAAGATGGACAAGGACCGCTTCCGCCGCGACCTCGGCAAGGTCGAGGAAGGCTACCAGGAAGTGGCCAAGCGCCTGGGCATCCTGCCGGAAGCCGGGGTGCGGGACATGAAGGGGCCGGAGACGGTTCAATGAAGGCACGCGTCACCATCATGCCCAAGGCGGGCGTGCTCGACCCGCAGGGCAAGGCCATAGGCCACGCCCTGGGATCCCTGGGCTTCGACGGCGTGGGCGAGGTTCGCGCCGGCAAGGTGATCGAGCTGGAACTGGCCGAGACCGACCCCGCCAAGGCCCAGGCGGCGGCCGAGGCGATGGCGCGGCGCCTGCTGGCCAATACGGTGATCGAGAGCTTCCGGGTGGAGCTGGCTTAGCCCGCGATGGTCAAGGCCTCGCTGCTTTTCATGGTGGTGCTGACAGTGCTGATCGCCACCGGGCTGCGCTGGCGCGAACAGCGCCTGCCGCTGGTGGCGAAGCAGAAGCGCCTGGGCCTGGTGGCGCGCGGCAAGAAGGGCCTGGACCGCTGGGTGACCGCGGCCGCCCTGGCGGCGCTGGCCACGCTGCTGGTGCTGGGCGGGTTGCAATGGCTCAACGTCTGGCAGGGCTGAGACGAAAGAGGGTGCTGGCATGAAGGCTGCGATCGTCGTCTTCCCGGGAACCAACCGCGAGCGGGACATGGCCATCGCGCTGGAACGCGCGACCGGCCGCAAGCCCGCCCTGCTGTTCCACCGGGAGACCGAGCTGCCCGCCGGGACCGACCTGGTGGTGCTGCCCGGCGGCTTCTCCTATGGCGACTACCTGCGCTGCGGCGCCATGGCGGCGCAGTCGCCGGTGATGCAGGCGGTGAAGCGCTTCGCCGCGGGCGGCGGCCATGTGCTGGGCGTCTGCAACGGCTTCCAGATCCTGTGCGAGGCCGGGCTGCTGCCGGGCGCGCTGCTGCGCAACGCCGCGCTGCGCTTCCTGTCCATGGACTGCCACATGCGGGTGGAACGCGCCGGCACGCCCTTCACCGCGCATTGGCAGCAGGGCGCGGTGTTCCGCGCCCCCATGGCGCATGGCGACGGCAATTTCTTCGCCGATGACGAGACCCTGGCACGGCTGAACGGCGAGGGCCTGGTGGCCTTCCGCTACTGCACCCCTGCGGGCGAGGTCACGCCTGCGGCCAACCGCAACGGCGCCCGCGACAACATCGCCGGCATCCTCTCCCCCAATCTGCGCCTCTGCGGCCTGATGCCGCATCCGGAGGATCTGGTGGATCCGCTGATGGGCGGGGAGGACGGGCTGCCGCTGTTTACCAGCCTTCTGGACCAGTTCGCCTCCGCCTGAGGCCCCTGCCCCGCGCGCCGTGCGGCACCTGCGGCGGGGCGAAACGATGCGACCCATGCCGCCCGGAGCCTCCGCCGCAATGCAGCTTCTGCCCGCCGACCGCGCCGCCCAGCTTGCCGCCGAGTTCGGCCTCAAACAGGACGAATACGCGCGGGTGCTCGCCATCCTCGGCCGCGCGCCGTCGCTGACCGAGCTCGGCATCTTCTCCGTCATGTGGTCGGAGCACTGCTCCTACAAATCCTCCCGCTACTGGCTGCGCACTTTGCCCACCAAGGCGCCCTGGGTGATCCATGGCCCCGGTGAGAATGCCGGCGTGATCGACATTGGCGACGGGCTGGCCGCCATCTTCAAGATGGAAAGCCACAACCACCCCTCCTTCATCGAGCCCTACCAGGGCGCCGCCACCGGCGTCGGCGGCATCCTGCGGGATGTCTTCACCATGGGGGCGCGGCCGATCGCGAACCTCAACGCGCTGCGCTTCGGCCACCCCGACGCACCGCGGATGAAGCGGGTGATCGATGGCGTGGTGCGCGGCATCGGCGGCTACGGCAATTGCGTCGGCGTGCCGACGGTGGGCGGCGAGGTGAATTTTCATTCCGCCTACAACGGCAACCCGCTGGTCAATGCCATGACAGTCGGCATCGCGCCGCGCGACCGCATCTTTCTCTCGGCGGCGGCGGGGCTGGGCAATCCGGTGGTCTATGTCGGCTCCAAGACGGGGCGGGACGGCATCCACGGCGCCACCATGGCCAGCGCCGAATTCTCCGCTGATTCCGAGGAGAAGCGCCCCACCGTCCAGATCGGCGACCCCTTCGTGGAGAAGCTGCTGATCGAGGCCTGCCTTGAGCTGATGGCCACCGACATGATCGTCGCCATCCAGGACATGGGCGCGGCCGGCCTGACCAGCAGCAGCGTGGAAATGGCCGGCAAGGGCGGCGTCGGCATCGAGCTGGTGATGGAGAACGTGCCCCAGCGCGAAGCCGGCATGACCGCCTATGAGATGATGCTCTCCGAATCCCAGGAGCGCATGCTGATGATCCTGAAGCCCGGCCGCGAGGCCGAGGCCGAGGCGATCTTCCGCAAGTGGGAACTCGATTTCGCCGTCATCGGCCACCTGACCGACACCGGCCGCATCGTCATCCGCCACCACGGCGTGCTGGAAGCCGACATCCCCCTGGCGCCCCTGGAATCCGAGGCGCCGCTGTACCAGCGCCCGACCGCGGAGACGCCGAAGCAGCCCGTGCTGGACGCGGCCGATATCGACGCCCCGATCGGGGCCCTGCCGGCGCTCGAAAAGCTGGTCGGCAGCCTCGACCTCTGTTCGCGCCGCTGGATCTGGGACCAGTATGACAGCACCGTCGGCGGCCAGACCGTGCAGCGCCCGGGCGGCGCCGATGCCGCCGTGGTGAAGCTGGAAGGCCTGCCCCGCGCCCTGGCGATGACCACGGATTGCACGCCGCGCTACTGCCAGGCGGACCCGGAGGCAGGCGGCGCCCAGGCGGTGGCGGAGGCCTGGCGCAACCTGACCGCCGTGGGCGCCCGGCCGCTGGCCATCACCGACAACATGAACTTCGGCAACCCCGAAAAGCCCGAGATCATGGGCCAGTTCGCCAGTGCCGTGCGCGGCATGGCCGCCGCCTGCCTGGCGCTGGATTTCCCGGTCGTGAGCGGCAATGTCTCGCTCTACAACGAAACCCAGGGCCGCGGCATCCTGCCCACCCCGGCCATCGGCGGCGTCGGCGTGCTGGAGGATGCGGCCCAGGCGGTCGGCCTCGCGCTGCGCCCGGGGCTGGACCTGGTGCTGGTCGGCGCCACCGCCGGCTGGCTCGGCCAGTCGCTCTGGCTGCGCGAGATCGCGGGGCGGGAGGAAGGCGCGCCGCCGCCGGTGGATCTGGCGGCGGAACGGCGGCACGGCGATTTCGTCCGCGCGCAGATCCTCTCCGGCGCCGTCGCCGCCTGCCACGACTGCGCCGATGGCGGGCTGCTGGTGACGGTGGCGGAAATGGCCATGGGCGGCGCCACCGGCGCCACCCTGGCCGCGCCGCCGGCCGGCATCGCGCCGCATGGCTGGTGGTTCGGCGAGGACCAGGGCCGCTACGTGCTGGCGGTGGCCGATGGCGCGGCGCTGCTGGCCGCCGCGGCGGCGGCCGGCGTGCCGGCCCTGGCGCTCGGCTGCAGTGGCGGCGGGGACTTGGTTCTGGCCGATGGCTCCTCCATATCCGTGGCCAGGCTGGTCGCGGCGCATGAGGCGACGCTGCCGGCGCTGATGCAGGGGGATGCGGGCTGATGGCGATGGAGCAGGCGGAGATCGCGGCGCTGATCAAGGCGGCGCTGCCCGATGCCCAGGTGACGATCGAGGACCTGGCCGGCGATGGCGACCATTACGCCGCCACCGTGGTGTCCTCCGCCTTCAAGGGCATCAGCCGCGTCAAGCAGCACCAGCTTGTCTATGCCGCCCTGCAGGGCCGGATGGGGGGTGCGCTGCACGCCCTGGCGCTGCAGACTTCAGCCCCCGAGTGAACCCGCTTCCGACCAGGGACCCGCCACGATGAGCAACCCCACCTTCGACCGTATCCAGAGCGAGATCACCGCCACCCCGGTTGTGCTGTTCATGAAGGGCACGCCGGTGTTCCCGCAATGCGGCTTCTCCGCCCGGGTGGTGCAGATCCTGTCGCACGTCGGCGTGCCCTTCAAGGGCGTGAACGTGCTGGAGGACATGGAGATCCGCGAGGGCATCAAGGCCTTCGCCAACTGGCCGACCATCCCGCAGCTCTACGTCAAGGGCGAGTTCGTCGGCGGCTGCGACATCGTGACGGAGATGTTCCAGTCCGGCGAGCTGCAGACGCTGCTGGAAGACAATGGCGTGATGCCGAAGGCGACCGCCTGAGCCTCTGCGGCGGCGGCCTTGCTGGCGGTTGAGGGGAAGGCGCTGCGGCCCTTCCTGGCCAGCCCGGACCACCTGCTGTTCGCACTGCGCCTGCCGGTCCGGCGGCTGGAATGGCGGGGCGGTGTCCTCGGCCTGGAGCTGATCCAGGCCGGGGCAGCGACGCCCCTGCCCCTGGAGGGGCTGCCGGGCGCCTCCCCGCTGCGGCACGGCCATGGCAGGGCGGTGCTGGTGGTGCGGCCCGCCGCGCCCGCCATGCCGACGGCGGAGCGCCTGATCTTCCTCAGCGGCGATTCACGCCCCAAGGACGCGGATTTCCACCATCGGCTGCGCGCCGCCCTGCCGCCCTACCTGGCCGATCGCGTCGAATCCGAGGGCGCCGAGACCGGCATCCCGCCGGAACAGGCCCTGCCGCGCAGCCTTGAGGAGCGCCTGGACTGGCTGACGCGCCTGGTGGAGGCGGCGCCGGACCCCGGGCGCCTGGTGCTGATGGGCCGCTCCTCCGGCGCCCGAATCGCCAGCCTGGTGGCGGAACGGCGGTTGGTTCGCGGCGTGGTCTGCCTCGGCTACCCCTTCCGCCACCCGCTGGGCCCGCCGGACCAGCCGGACCGCTACCGGCACCTGCCGCGGCTGCGCACGCCCCTGCTGCTGATGCAGGGCCTACGCGACCCCTATGGCGGCGCCCAGGTGCCGGAGCGCTACGGCTTGCCGGACAAGGCGCGCCTGGTGCTGCTGGACACCGACCATGGCTTCCGCGGCGAACCACCGGTCTGGGGGCGGGTGGCGCGGGAGATCCTGCTGTTCCTGGGGCACGAGGCCGGTGACGGGCAGCAACCGGCCCAGCAGGCCCTATGAAGCGCAGAGCGTCACGACGTACCAATCCTTCGTCGTGATATCGACGACATGCGTCTTCGCCTTCTGCTCGGTCTTCTTCGCCGCGCTTTTCCATTGATCCAGGATCGTGGCCTTGGACCCGGTCGAGGACACCAGGATCGCGACATGGTTGCCGGAGGAGAGGCTGGCGTATTTGCCCTCCGCATCGAAGCCGTAGCCGATGACCGTCCCGGCTGCGAGGCCGGCGATGCTGGTCTCCGTCACCTTCTCCGCCTTGCACCAGCGGGATGCCTTCGTCTTCCAGTCCTTGGTCGCACCCAGGGCTGGCACGGCCGCCTTGACGAGCGCCACGCATTGGCCGCTGCCCGCATCCGCGCCGGAACTCACGAAGCCATCTGCATCCGCCATCTTCAGGATCTCCTCGGCGGATTTCGGGGAGACATAGGGCTTGCCCGGCTGATTGATCTGCTTGGCCGTGTTCTGCTGCTGCAGCAGCCCGCAATGCCAGGCGGCGAAGCTGCCGCCATGGGCGCGGTAGACATAGCCGAGAAACGAGTTTCCACACATGACACTGTCGATCGACCAGGACATAGGGATCGCCTCGGTTCTTGAGCTGGTTTCCAGGAAACGCGACAAGGCTACCGCGAGTCTGGGGCGAGCCGATAGGCGAATCGGTACGCAACAAAAAAGCGCCGGCCCCTTGCGGGACCGGCGCTTTGCCGGGGGCCAGAGCCCGACCGATCAGCGCGAGTAGAACTCGACCACGAGGTTCGGTTCCATCTGCACCGGATAGGGCACGTCCGACAGCTTCGGCGCCCGCAGGATCCGGCCGCGCATCGCGCGGTGGTCCACCTCGATGTATTCCGGCACGTCGCGCTCGCCGGACTGCGCGGCATCCAGCACGCAGGTCAGCTGCTTGGACTTGTCCTTCACCTCGATCACATCCGTGTCCTTCACCAGGTAGGACGGGATGTTCAGGCGCTTGCCGTTGATCAGCACATGGCCGTGGTTGACGAACTGGCGCGCGGCGAAGGGCGTCACCGCCAGCTTCATGCGGTAGATGATGGTGTCCAGCCGGCGCTCCAGCAGCTCGATCAGGTTCTCCGAGGTGTCGCCCTTCCGGCGCACGGCTTCCTCGTAGTACTTGCGGAACTGCTTCTCGCCGATGTTGCCGTAGTAGCCCTTCAGCTTCTGCTTCGCCATCAGCTGCACGCCGAAGTCGGTCGGCTTCTGCTTGCGGCGCTGCCCGTGCTGGCCGGGGCCGTATTCGCGCTTGGCGATCGGGGACTTGGCGCGACCCCAGAGGTTCACGCCGAGACGGCGATTGATCTTGTACTTGCTTTCCGCGCGCTTGGTCATGCGCTGCTCCTGCCCGGCATCCTTGCGGGTCGCCGGTTCTTCCTTGTGCCGGCACCCTTGGGGGCATCGCGGCGGGTTGTCCCGGTAGGCCCGAGGCCAGCATGGCCAAGGGCGGGCGCAGGCCCCGGAGGCCTGTCCACGTTCCCGGAAGTGCGGCGCCTATAGGCGGGTGCCCGGCAACTTGTCAAACCGCCGGGCCACCCCTACTCCCCCGCCATGGTGACGCGCGAAGAGATCCTGGTGCTGGGGCTGACGGCCGGCGTGGTCGGCAGCCTGGTGGGCGGGCTGATGCTGGGTATCGGCCTGGGTCTGGTCATCGGCGGCCAGCACCTTGGCTGGCTGCTGGTGCTGCCGGCATCCCCAGTGGCGGGAATGCTCGGCTACGTGCTGGCGCGGAAGCTGGCCCGCAAGCTCAGTCGGGGGTGATTCCAGCGGTGCGGATCAGCCCGGCCTTGTAGGCCAGGTCCCGCTGCAGGAAGGCCGCCGTCGCCTCCGGCGTCGCCGCATGCACGGTATAGCCGGCAGGCACCAGATGCCGGTCGCGCACGGCGGGCGCCGCCATGGCGGTGGCGATGTCGCGCTGGATGCGGGCGCGCAGCGCCAGCGGCGTGGCGCCCGGGGCGAAGGCGCCGAACCAGGTGCGCGGATCGATATAGTCGAAGCCCGCCTCCGCCAGCGTCGGCACCTCCGGCAACGCCTCGAAGCGCGTCGGCCGGCCCACCGCCAGCGCCCGCAGCGTGCCGGCCTGGATGTGCCGGGCGCCGGAGGCGATGCCCGCCAGCGTCATCTGCACCTCGCCCGAAAGCGTCGCCAGCACCGCCGGAGTCAGCCCGCGATAGGGCACGTGCACCATTTCGATCTTCTCCCGCGCCATCAGCGCGGCGAAGCAGAGATGCGGCTGGCTGGCGATGCCGTAGGAGCCGAAGTTGAAGCGCCCCGGCGCGGCGCGCGCCGCCTGCACCAGCTCCGCCATGCTGCGCGCGCCGACGGAGGGGTGCACCAGCACCATCTGGTGCACATCCACCAGCAGGCTGACCGGCGCCAAATCCTTCATCGGGTCGTGCGGCAGGCTGCGGATCAGATGCGGGTTGGCGGTGATGGAATTGTCCGCGGTGATCAGCAGCGTGTGGCCATCCGGCGCCGCCTTGGCGACGATGTCCGTGCCCGGCACGGTGGATCCGCCGGGGCGGTTGTCCACCACCACGGCCTGGCCCCAGGCCCCTTGCAGCTGCTCCGCCAGCGCGCGCGCCAGCGCATCCAGCCCGCCGCCCGGCGGGAAGGGCACCACGATGCGCACCTGGCGGCTGGGGAAGCCATCGGCCTGCGCCCGGGCCAGCGAGGGCGGCAGGGCAGGCGCGGCGAGGGTGGCGAGCAAGGTCCGGCGGGCAAGGCGCATGGTCATTCTCCGAAGAAATGGGCCTGGAGAAGCGCCAGCGTCCGCGCCGGGGCTTCAAGCTCGGGCAGGTGGCCGATCCCCTCGGGCACCAGGAAGCGGGCGCCGGGGATGGCGGCGGCGACCGGCCTGCCCACACCCTCCGGCGGGTTCACCAAATCCTCCGCCCCGGTGATGGCGAGCGTCGGCGCGACGATGTGCGGCGCGAAATCCACCGTCACGTCCACGAGGTCCGTGCAGCGCGCCGCCTGCATCAGGCCGCGCGCATCGGTCGCGGCCACCATGCCCTGCACCAGGCCGCGCACCACGGGCCCGGCGCCGGGCGCCACCAAGCGGTCCGACCGCGTCCGCGCCAGGGCCACGCCGCCTTCCGCCACGCTGGCCTCGCGCATCGCCAGCATCGCAGCGCGATCGGCCTCATTCTTCCAGCGCTGCCCGCGGGAGGTGCCGAGCAGCGCCAGCCGCGCCACCCGCCCCGGATGCCGCGCCGCCAGGCAGGCGCCGAGCATGGAGCCGAAGGAGGATCCGGCCACCAGCACCGGCCCGGCGACGCCCAGCGCCGCCAGCAGCGCCACCGCCGCCTCCGCATAGTGCGCCGCCGCCGGCGCCGCCGCGGTGAAGCCGTCCGAGAGGAGATACCCCGGCGCGTTCCAGGCGATCACCCGCGCCCGCGGGGCGAGGCCCGCCAGCAGGAAGCGCCAGCCCATGCTGTTGGCGCCGATGCCGTGCAGCAGCAGGATGGTCGCGCCCCCCTGCCCGCCTCCATGGCCCGCCTCCATGTAGGACAGGCGCGGCCCCGCCAGCCCGAGCGCCACCGCATCCACCGCGCAGAAGCGCAGATCGGGCAAGGGCGGAACCGGGGTGCCGTCGGGGTGGATCATGAAGCCTCGTGCCAGGGCGGCAGCGGATCCTCGGCCGGGAAGCGGCCGCGCTGCATCCGGCCGCGCGACAGCTCCGTGACGATGCCGTGCAGCGTGCGCAGCTCCTGCACCGTCACCTCGCCGCGCTCGAACCAGTGGCGCAGGTTGCGCACCATGCCGGGGCGCTTCGGCGGGTTGTGCAGGAAGCCGGCGGCGTCCAGCTCATCCACCAGCCGGCCCAGGAAGTTCTCCAGCTCGCCCTTGGTGGCGATCGGCGTGCCGTTGGTCAGCAACTCGCGCTGCGGCGTCGGCTCCTCCGCCATCCACCATTCATAGGCCAGGATCATCACCGCCTGCGCCAGGTTCAACGAGCAGTGCTGCGGGTTCAGCGGGTAGCGCACCAGCGTGTCGCAGTGGGAGAGGTCCTCCGCCTCCAGCCCCGCGCGTTCCGGGCCGAACAGCACGGCGGCGCGCAGGCCGCGGCCGTTGATCTCGCGCAGATCCGCCGCCGCCGCGCGGGCGTCGCGCAGCGGCACGATGACGTGGCGCGGCCGCGGGCAGGTGCCCAGCACCCGGTGGCAGTCGGCGATGGCCGAGGGCACGTCCGGAAACGCCTGCGCCGCATCCAGGATGGTATCGGCGCCGGAGGCCGCGGCATAGGCGTTGGGCTGCGGCCAGCCATCGCGCGGCGCCACCACGCGCAGGTGGAACAGCCCGCCATTGGCCATGGCCCGCGCCGTGGTGCCGATGTTCATCGCCATCTGCGGCCGCACCAGCACGACGATCGGGCTTTCCCCCGGCGCCGGCGTCAGCAGCGCCCCGCCCTCCCCGCGCCCACCCGTCATCGTGGCGCGGTTCGGGCCAGGAAGGCGCGCAGCCGGGCGATCTCGGCCTCCTGCGCCTGGATGATCTCCTCCGCCAGGCGGCGCATCGCCGGGTCACGGCCATGGCGCAGCTGGATCTGCGCCATCTCGATCGCGCCCTGGTGGTGCGGGATCATGCCGGCGGCGAAGTCGCGGTCGGCATCGCCGGTGTAGGCAATGGCCATCTCCCGGTGCATGCGCTCCGCGGCCTCACGGAAGGCGCGGCTGCTGGCCGGCTCCTGCGCGGCGGCGGGGGCCGGGTGATGGGCGTGCTGGGCCTGGGCCGGCCCGTTCAAGGCCGGCGCGGTCAGGGCCAGGGACAGGGCGGTGGCGATGGCAAGGCGGGGCATTTCGGGTTCTCCGGGCGCGTGGCCGACGAACCCTTTGCGGCCTTCCCCGGGGGGTAAGGCAAGCCCCCGTTCGGCCGCCTCACGCACGGCGCCAGCTCGTGCCCTGCGGCCCGTCCTCCAGCAGGATGCCCTGGCGGGCGAGGTCCTGGCGGATGCGGTCGGCCTCCGCCCAGTCCTTCGCCTGGCGGGCGGCCAGCCGCGCGGCGATGGCGGCCTGGATTGCCGCCTCGTCCCCTGCGTCGCCACGGAACCAGGTCTCCGGGTCCTGGCCCATCAGGCCGAGCAGCGCGCCACAGGCCAGGATGCGCCCCTTGAGGTGCGGCAGCGGCGCGCTGGCGCCGCGGGCCAGGGCATCGTTCGCCGCCGCCACCAGGTGGTGCAGCGTGGTCAGGGCCAGCGGCGTGTTCAGGTCATCGGCCAGCGCCTGCTCGAAGGGCGGCGCCTCCAGCGGGTGCGGCGTGGCACCGTCATCGGCCACCACATCGGCCATCTTGGACAGGGCGCGGTAGATCCGGTCCAGCTCCCGTCGCGCCTCCTCCAGCCCCGCCTGCGTGAAATCCAGCGCGGAGCGGTAGTGGGTGCGCAGCAGCAGCAGGCGAAACGCCTCTCCCGCCCAGGGGCCATGCGCCAGGATGTCCTGCACGGTCAGGAAGTTGCCCACCGATTTGGACATCTTCTCGCCGTCCACCAGCAGCATGCCGTTGTGCATCCAATAGCGGGCGAAATGGCTGCCGGGATGGGCGCAGAGCGATTGCGCCACCTCGTTCTCATGGTGCGGGAACAGCAGGTCCGCGCCGCCGCCATGGATGTCGAAATCCTCGCCCAGATGCTTGGCCGACATGGCGGAGCATTCGATATGCCAGCCCGGGCGGCCGCGGCCCCAGGGGCTGTCCCAGCCCGGCTGGTCGGCGGCGGAAGGCTTCCACAGCACGAAATCCCCGGCGTCGCGCTTGTAGGGCGCCACCTCCACCCGCGCCCCGGCCAGCATCTCGTCCGGGCTGCGGCCGGCCAGCGCGCCATAGGCCGGGAAGCTGGCGACGGCGAACAGCACATGGCCCTCGGCCGCATAGGCGTGGCCGCTGGCGATCAGGCGCTCGATCATCGCCACCATCTCCGGGATGGTTTCCGTGGCGCGCGGCTCCACATCCGGCGGCAGCACGCCAAGCGCTGCCATGTCGCGGTGGAAATCGGCGGTGGTGCGGGCGGTCAGGGCCTCGATGCCCTCGCCGCTTTCGCGCGCCCGGTCGATGATCTTGTCCTCGACATCGGTGATGTTGCGGGCATAGGTCACGCGCGGGAAGGCCTGCCGCAGCAGCCGCACCAGCACGTCGAACACCACGTTGGGCCGCGCATTGCCCAGATGCGCCAGGTCATAGACGGTGGGGCCGCAGACATAGACCCGCACATGCTGCGGATCGATCGGCGCGAAGCGTTCCTTGCGGCGCGTCGCGCTGTTGTGGAGGTGCAATTCCATGATTCTGATTCTAGCCCGCGGCCCGCGCCAGGCGCCGTTGCGCCCGGTCGCGGCCGATGAAGGGAAGGAAGACCCGCAGGTCCGGACCGTGGTCCTCGCCCGTCAGGGCGCGGCGCAGCGGCAGGTACAGCGCCCGGCCCTTGCGGCCGGTGCCGGCTGACAGCGCAGAGGTCCAGGCCGGCCAGGTGGCCTCATCCCACGGCTCCTCGGGCAGGCTTTCCAGCGCCTGCCGCAGCAATTCGGCGTCGCCCGCCTCGGCCGGCGGTTCGATGTCGCCGGTGGCAATCTCCCACCAATCGCGGGCTTCGCGCAACAGATCCAGGTTGCCGCGCACCGCCAGCCAGAAATCCTCCCCCGCCCCGTCCGGCAGCCGGTCCCGCACCGCGTCGAAGGCCAGGCCATGCAGCCAGCGCCGGTTCAGCGCCAGCAGTTGCTTCGTGTCGAACCGCGCGGCGGAGCGGGAGACGCGGGAGAGGTCGAAGCCGGCGACAAGATCGGCCGGCATGGCCGGCACCGGGTCCGCCGAGGTGCCGAGCGCCGCCAGGTAGCCCACCAGGGCCGCCGGCTCCACCCCGTCGCGGCGCAACTGCCGCAGGCCGACGCTGCCGGTGCGCTTGGACAGCGGCCCGCCATCGGCGTCGGTCAGCAGCGGGATATGCGCGAAGCGCAGCCGCGCCGCGGCACCGCCCAAGGCGGTGAAGATATCCAGCTGGATGCCGGTGTTGGTGACATGGTCCTCGCCGCGGACGATGTCCGTGATCCCCATCTCCAGGTCATCGACCACCGAGGTGAAGGTGTACAGGAAGCTGCCATCGGCGCGAATCAGCACCGGGTCCGACAGGGAGGAGAGCTTGACGCCGCGGCGCCCGAGCACCCCGTCCTGCCATTCCGCCTGGCCGCCGGACAGCTTGAAGCGCCAATGCGGCACCTTGCCATTGGCCAGGGCGCGGCCGAGCTGTTCCGCCGTCATGCGCAGCGCGGCGCGGTCATACAGCGGCGGCTTGCCCTGGCGGATGCGCTGTTCGCGCTTGAAGGCCAGTTCCTCCTCCGTCTCCAGACAGGGATAGAGGTGGCCGGAGGCCTTCAGCCGCTCCGCCGCCGCGGCGTAGCTGGCCAGCCGGTCGGACTGGCGGGCGAAATCGTCCCAGTCCAGGCCGAGCCAGCGGAGGTCCTCCTCGATCGCCTGGGCGAAGTCGGGGCGGGAGCGTTCGGTGTCGGTGTCGTCCAGGCGCAGGAGGAAGCGGCCGCCACGGTGCCGGGCCAGGCACCAATTGGCGATCGCGATACGGGCATTGCCGACATGCAGCAGGCCGGTGGGGGATGGGGCGAAGCGGAGTTTCATGAGGCGGGCACAGGAACGGCAATCGGGCGCGCAAGGCAAGCGGCCTGATACAATTCAGGCCATTGTCTGGGGTCGCGGCGTGCTAATTACCGGTGATGAGGAGTCCTGTCATGGTGAAGCTCAAGCCCGCCCTCTTCGCCTTCGTCCTGGCCACCGCGGCGCTGGCCGCGCCCGCCGCGCAGGCCGATTGGCGGCACCGCGGCCACTACCATGGCTACCATCACGGGTCCGGCGCGGCGGCCGTGGTCGGCGGGGCGCTGCTGGGCCTCGGTGTCGGCGCCGCGCTGGGCGCGCTGGCCGCGCCGCCGGTGATCTACGCGCCGCCGCCCGTCCTCTACTACGCGCCACCGCCGGTCTATTACGCCCCGCCGCCGGTGGTCTACGCGCCGCCGCCGGTCTACTACGCACCGCCGCCGAGGGTCTATTACGCGCCGCGCTACGTCGCCCCCGCGCCGGTCTATGCGGCACCGGGCTATGGCTGGGTGAAGTAGGGACCGGCGGGCGGAGGCGCTATTCCTCCTCCTCCGCCTCCCCCTCCTCGCGCCGCGGGTCCAGGATGCGCCAGTTGCGCTCCTCCGGGTCCGTCGCGCGGGCGGCGGCGAATGCCGCCAGTTCATTGGCGCTGCGCCAGCCCTGCTCCTCGGCGCCCACCACCTCGGCATCCAGGCCAAACTGGCCCCAGACCTCCATCACCGCCTTCGCATCCATGCCGGGCGCGCGGCAGATATCGACCGAATCGCGCACATAGCGCCGGGCGAAGGCGTTGGCGTGGGCGATCGTCTCGAAGCCGCGCACCACCTCCACCGGTTCGGCCCCATTGGCACCGGACAGGTCCATGATCCGCACCTCCAGCCCCTCCACCCGGCCGAAGCCGGCCAGGATGGGGTCTTCGTCCTCCGCCTCGTCGCTCATGCGATCAGCCCCGAAAAACCGTTGGTCAGGGGGTAGCGCCGGTCGCGGCCGAAGGCGCGTGGCGTGATCTTCACCCCGGGCGGCGCCTGGCGGCGCTTGTATTCGGCGCGGTCCAGCATCCGCCAGATGCGCAGCACCGTCGCCCGGTCATGCCCGGCGGCGACCAGCGCGTCCACATCCATCTCCCGCTCCACCAGCCCTTCCAGGATCGCGTCCAGCACCTCATAGGGCGGCAGCGTGTCCTGGTCGGTCTGGTCCGGCTTGAGTTCGGCCGACGGCGGCTTGGTGATGACGCGGTCCGGCATCACCGGCCCCGCCGGCCCCCGCGCATCGGGCGGGAGGTTGGCGTTGCGCCAGCGCGAGAGCGCGAACACCGTCATCTTCCAGACGTCCTTCAGCACCGAATAGCCGCCGCACATGTCGCCATACAGCGTGGCGTAGCCGGTGCTCATCTCGCTCTTGTTGCCGGTGGTCAGCAGCATGTCGCCGAACTTGTTGGACAGCGCCATCAGCGTCACCCCGCGCAGGCGGGATTGCAGATTCTCCTCGGTGGTATCGGCCGGACGGTTGCCGAAGGCCGGGGCCAGCATCCCCTGCATGGCCTCCATTGCCGGGCCGATGGCGATGCTCTCGTAGCGGATGCCGAGCAGCTGCGCGCAGCCTTCCGCATCATCCAGCGATTCGCGGGAGGTGTAGGGGGAGGGCATCATCACCGCCCGCACCCGGTCCGGCCCCAGCGCATCGGCGGCGACCGCGGCGGAAAGCGCGCTGTCGATGCCACCCGACAGGCCCAGCACCACGCCGGGGAAGCGGTTCTTGTCCACATAGTCGCGCAGGCCGAGCATCATGGCGCGGTAGATCTGCTCCAGCCGCGGCACCGCCGGCGGGATCGGCTGCGGCGCGCAGGCCCAGCCGGATTCACCGCGCGTCCAGTCGGTGATCGCCACCTGCTCGGCGAACATCGGCATCTGCACCGCCAGGCTGCGGTCGGCGTTCAGCACGAAGGAGGCCCCCTCGAACACCAGCTCGTCCTGGCCGCAGACCTGGTTGAGGAAGACGAAGGGCAGCCCCGTCTCCACCACCCGGGCCACGGCAAGCTGCACGCGGGTGTCCTGCTTCGCCGCCTCGAAGGGCGACCCGTTGATGCTGATAAGGATTTCCGCCCCGCTTTCGGACAGCGTCTCGCTGACCGCGGGGAACCACCAATCCTCGCAGATCATCAGGCCGAGCCGCACGCCGCGGAAGGACACGGGGCCGGGCGCGGGGCCGGCGATGAAGACGCGCTTGTCGTCGAAGACGCCATAGTTCGGCAGCTCATGCTTGGCGCGGCGGGCCAGGATGCGCCCGCCCTCCAGCAGGAACAGCGCGTTGTGCAGCCGGTCGCCGTCCCGCCAGGGGCCGCCGACGACGAGGCCCGGGCCGCCATCCGCCGTTTCCACCGCCAGCGCCGCGATGCGGGCCTCGCAGGCTTCGACGAAGGCGGGCTTCAGCACCAGATCCTCCGGCGGGTAGCCCGCGATGGAGAATTCCGGGGTGACCAGCAGGTCCGCCCCGGCCGCGGCGGCGTCCGCCCTGGCCTGGCGGATGCGGTCCGCATTGGCGTCGAGCGCGCCCTCATGCGGATTGATCTGGGCGAGCGCGATGCGGAGGCGGTTGGTCATGATGGCTGGAAGCTAGGGACCCCCCCGCCCCGGGTCAACGCGCGGCCGCCGCCGGGCGGATCACCGCCAGGATCATGCCGGCGGACACCAGCGCCACGCCGGCCAGCCCGGCCATGCCCAGCGGCTCGTCCAGCAATGGCCAGGCGGCCAGCGCGGCCAGGCCCGGCACCAGCGCGGTGATCGCCGTGGTGGTCGGCGCGCCCAGCGCGGTGACGGCGCGGGTGAACAGCAGCCCGGCGAGGAGGGTCGCCGCCACGCCCTGGTAGGCCAACTGGTACACCACGCCGCCCGGCGGCGCGGTGGCAATGGTGGAGGGCAGCAGCAGCCACCAGACCGGCAGGTAGATCGGCGCGCTCCACAGCGCGATGGAGAGCGTGGCCTGCATGGCGCCGATGCCCCACAGCCGGATCAGCAGGGTATAGACGGCCCAGCAGCAGGACCCGGCCAGGAACAGCAGGTCGCCCCGCCAGGCGCCGGGATGGCTGCCGAAGGTGTCGCTGGCCAGCAGGCCGATCCCGGCCGCGACGACGAGCAGGGAGGCCACCCGCCGCCGCGTCCAGCGCTCACCGAGGAAGGCGGCGCCCAGCGCCACGGTCAGGAAGGGCAGCGTCCCGGGCAGCATCACGCCACCATGCGAGGCGGGCGCGAAGGTGAAGCCGTGATAGGCCAGGATGGGGAAGCCGAAGGCGGCCATGGCCAGGATGGCCAGCAGCCGCCAGGGCGGCAGGCGCGGCACCCCCAGCACCGCCACCAGCGGCAGCGCGCCGAGGAAGGCGCCGGCATAGCGCAGCGCCGCCACGTCCCAGGGCGTGATCGCCTGGCTGGCGGACAACCGCGCGGAGATCAGGAATCCGGCCCAGACGAACAGCACCGCGAAGGCGCAGGCATAGCCCACGCGGCGTTCCCGCGCCGCCAGGGTGGCGCCTTCTGTCGCGGCAATCAGGGTGGGCGCTTCGCCGGACATCACCGACACTCTAATAGGAGAGCCTCGCCTTGCCCATCCACCGGAAGGACGCGCCATGCCAGCACCCACCCCCTTCCTGCCCGGTGACCTGCTGCCGGCCCTGTCGCTGCCGGACACGGCCGGGGCGCTGTTCGACCTGCACCACCAATCCATCGCCGGGCTCCATCGCGTTCTGATCCTGGGTCGCCACCCAGGCCCCCAGAGGCTGGAGGAGGCGGAGCGTGCCGCCGCTGACCGCGCCGGGCACCTGCTTCTGGTGGCGGCGACCCCGCCGCAACCGGCGGAGGCGCCGGGCGGCCCGACACGGCTGTTCGACCCGGAGCGCAAGCTGTTCGCCGGGCTCGGCCTGCCGGATGGCGGCGTGGCGGTGATCGCCCCGCGCGGACGCCTGCATTTCGCCCAGGCCGGCGAGACGGCGCTGCAGGCGGCGCTGGCCAGCCTGCCGGAGGTGCAGCGCCCGGCCGCCCCACGCCGGTCCGGCGCGCCGGTGCTGCTGATCCCCCGGGTCCTGGAACAGGCCGACATCGATGCGCTGCTGGCGCATTGGGACAGGGGCGAGAAGCTGCAGAACCGCGTCGCCTCCCGCGCCGGGGCAACCTTCGCGCCGCAGGCCGAGATCAAGCGCCGCAGCGACGTCTTCCTGGACGACCGCGCGCTGTACGCCACCTTCCAGCAGCGGCTGGAACGCCGCGTGCTGCCGGAGATGTGGCGCGCCTTCCGCTTCCGCGCCGCGCGCTTCGAGGCGCCGCGCATCGGCTGCTACGCCGCCGAGACCGCCGGCGCCTTCGGCGCGCACCGGGACAACCGCACCCCCTTCACCGCGCATCGGCGCTTCGCGATGAGCCTGAACCTGAACACCGGCGATTATCGCGGCGGCACGCTGCGCTTTCCGGAATACGGCACCGAGGAATACGAGCCGGAGGCCGGCGGCTGCGCCATCTTCGGCTGCGACCTGCTGCACGAGGCGCTGCCCGTCACCGCCGGGCACCGCTTCGCCATCTTCACCTTCTTCACGGATGCCGAGGGCGCGCAGCAGGAACAGAAACTGATGGCGGAAGCCGCCGCGCGTGGCCAGCGCGGCGTCCAGATGCGTTGATCAGCCCTGGCCGCGGCGCCGGGCGCCGTTGCGCAGCAGGAATTCGCGGCCGACCTTCACCCGCGGCACGCCATCATAGGCGACGATGTCGGCCGTGGCGTAGGTCTCGCTCCAGGCATCGGGGATGAAGGAGCCGGTGCCGACAATGTCGATCGGCGCCCTGGCCTCCGCCATAACGCGGCATTTGCCGACGCCGAAGCCGGAGGAGGCGACGATCCGCACCTTCTCGAAGCCGGCTTCGTCCAGCACCTCCCGGATCCGCCAGATGGCGGCGGCGGAAACGCCGGTGCCGACCAGGTGGCGCAATTCCGTCTCGCTGCGGTAGCGCCGCACCGCCTGGGGCGCGTGGCGTTCCAGCACGGCATAGGATTCGCCGGGGTCCAGCCCTTCCAGGAACCGGCCGCCATGGGTGTCCAGCCGCACCGCCATCCGCCCGGCCGCAGCCAGGTCGGGGAAGCGCCGGCAGACCGCCAGGCTGTCGGTGACCTCGCGCCCGAAATAGTCCACCAGCACGGTCAGGTCCTCGGCCGGGAAGGTCTCGTGGAACATCTCCGCCGCGCGGACGGTGGACCCGGCATAGCCGATCAGGGCGTGCGGCATGGTGCCGCGCCCGCGCGCCGCGCCGAACCAATGCGCCGTGGCGTCATTGGCATTGCCGAGAAAGCCCCTGGCGCCTTCGCGCCGCGCCGCCTCGCTGCCGATGGCGGCCGCATAGGCCATCATCTCCTGCATCTCGGCGCCGGCGCAGTGCCGCGCCTCCATGGCCAGGAAAGGCACCTGCGGCAGTTCCAGGCACATCTGGTAGGCGTTGTGCGCGGCGACACAGGCCGCACCCAGCTTCTGCAGCAGGATCGTCTCGAGGTCCGCCAGCCGGGCGAAGGAGCCCGAGAGATAGAAGATCGGGTCGCCGGCGCCGACCCAGTCGCCCTCCCGGTGCATCACCTCCACCTCGAAGCTTGTGTTCCGGCGTTCCGCCACGGCGGCCAGGAAATCGGTCGCCAGCCGCGGTGCCGAGATCACCGGGCGCCGCAGGAACACCGCATAGGTCACGCGGCAATCGCCGAACTGCTCCACCACCGCGCGGGTGCGGTTGAAGTAGCTGTCGGTCCAGGCCGGTATGTCGTCCAGCGCCGGCGGCAAGGCGCGGCCGGCCGGCGGTATCGCGGTCACTGTGCCGCCCGGGCCGGCAGCGTCGCCAGGCCAGGCCGGCGCGCCTTCAACTCCTCCGCGATCAGGAAGGCCAGTTCCAGCGACTGCTCGGCGTTCAGCCGCGGGTCGCAGAAGGTGGCGTAGTTGGCGGCCAGGTCCGCCTCCGTCATCCGGTGCGCACCGCCCAGGCATTCGGTGACATTCTGGCCGGTCATCTCGACATGCACGCCGCCGGGGGTGGTGCCCTCCGCCGCGTGGCAGTCGAAGAAGCGGCGGATTTCCGACAGGATCGCGTCGAAGGACCGGGTCTTGTACGCCCCGGCCTTCACCGTGTTGCCGTGCATCGGGTCGCACAGCCACACCACGTTGCGCCCGGCGCGGCGCACCGCGGCCAGCAGGGACGGCAGCTTGGCGCCCACCTTCTCCGCCCCCATGCGCGCGATCAGGGTCAGGCGCCCCTTCTCATTCGCCGGGTTCAGGATCTCGGTCAGCCGCACCAGCTCGTCCGGCTCCATGGTCGGGCCGACCTTCATGCCGATCGGGTTGGCCACCCCGCGCAGGAATTCCACATGCGCGCCATCCGGCTGACGCGTGCGGTCGCCGATCCAGAGGAAATGCGCGGAACAGGCGAAATGCCGGCCGGGATGGGTGGAGGGCTGGCGGGTCAGCGCCTCCTCGAAGGGCAGCAGCAGCGATTCGTGGGAGGTGTAGAACTCCGTCTCCCGCACCTGGGGCAGGTCGGACATGCCGCAGGCGCCCATGAAGCGCAGCGTCTCATCGATCCGGTGCGCCAGGCCCTCATAGCGGTCGGCCAGCGGGCTGCGGGCGGCGAAGTCCAGGTTCCAGCGATGCACCTGGTGCAGGTCGGCATAGCCGCCGGTGGCGAAGGCGCGCAGCAGGTTCAGCGTCGCCGCCGATTGCAGATAGGCGAATTCCATCCGCGCCGGGTCCGGCACCCGCGCTTCCGGGGTGAAGTCCGGCCCGTTGACGATGTCGCCGCGGTAGGAGGGCAGGGTCACGCCCTCGATCGTCTCGCTGTCGCTGCTGCGCGGCTTGGCGAACTGGCCGGCCATGCGGCCCAGCTTCACCACCGGCAGGGAGGCGCCGAAGGTCAGCACCACCGCCATCTGCAGCAGCACCCGGAAGGTGTCGCGGATGGTGTTGGCGTGGAACTCGGCGAAGCTCTCCGCGCAGTCGCCGCCCTGCAGGACGAAGGCATGGCCATCCCCCGCGCGTGCCAGCTGGGCTTTCAGCCGATCCGCCTCACCGGCAAAAACCAGCGGTGGAAATCGACGGACCTTATCCTCGATGGCCCGCAGATGGGCCGGGTTGGGATAGTCCGGAACCTGCCGGATGGGCATCGCCCGCCAGCTGTCCGGGGTCCACACACGCGCGTTCATTATGGTCCGTGCTCCACTCCTGGCGCCAAGCTTAGCGCCAGGGCGGCGATTATGAAACTCTGGCTATTCGGCGGCCTCCTGCCGCGGCGGCTGGACGCCGGCTTCGCGCGCCCGGGTCCGCAGGGTGACGAATTCCTCCGCCGCTGTCGGGTGGATGCCGATGGTGCGGTCGAAATCCGCCTTGGTGGCGCCCATGCCCACCGCGATGCCGATGCCCTGCATGATCTCCGCCGCATCCTCCCCCAGCATATGCGCGCCCAGCACCCGGTTGGTGCGCTGGCAGACCACCAGCTTCATCAGGGTGCGGCGGCCCGGGCGGCCGCTGATGGTGTGGCGCATGGGGGTGAAGCGGGTGACAAAGACATCCACCGGCCCGCGCGCCGCCGCTTCCTGCTCGGAAAGCCCCACCGTGCCGATCGGCGGGTTGGTGAAGACCGCGGTGGGCACGTTGTCGTAGGAGGCCCTGCGCGGCTTGTTGCCGAACAGCGTGTCGGCCAGCGCATGGCCGGTGGCGGTGGCCATCGGCGTCAGGTTCACCCGGTCGATCACATCGCCCAGGGCATAGATGTGGGGCTGGCTGCTGCGGTGTTCCTCATCCACCACCACGGCGCCGGCGGCGTTGGTCTCCACCCCGACCTTCTCCAGGCCGAGGCCCCGGGTGTTGGGGGCGCGGCCGGTGCAGAAGAACACCGCATCGGCCTCCCGCATGAAATTGTTGGACATGCCGACCATCAAATGCCCGTTCACCTGGGTGATCCGGGTGGGGGAGACGTCCGGGTTCAGGCGGATGCCCTGCTCGGTCAGCGCCTCCACCACCGCGGCGCGGATGTCGTCGTCGAAGCCGCGCAGCGGCAGGGCGGCGCGGTACATCACATCCACCTCCGCCCCCAGGCCGCGCAGGATGCAGGCGAATTCCAGCGCGATGTAGCCGGCGCCGATCACCACCACCCGCTTCGGCAGCGTCGGCAGGGTGAAGAGGTCGTCGGAGATCAGCCCCAGCTCCGCGCCCGGGATCTCCAGCCGCAGCGCCGTGCCGCCGGTGGCCACCAGGATGCGCTCCGCCGTCACCCGCCGGTCGCCGACCTGCAACGTGTGGGCGTCGATGAAGCTGGCGCGGGCATCGAAGGTGGTGACGCCGGCGCCCATCAGCAGCTTGCCGTAGATGCCGGACAGCCGCGCCACCTCCCGGTCCCGGGCTTCTGCCAGCCGGGCCCAGTCATGGCCCTTGACCTCGACATCCCAGCCGAAGGCGGCCGCATCCGCGGACCACTGGCCGTATTCGGTGGCGTTCACCATGATCTTCTTCGGCACGCAGCCGACATTGACGCAGGTGCCGCCCCAGAACCGCTCCTCCGCCACGCCGACGCGGGCACCGTGGCCGGCGGCGATGCGCGCGCAGCGCACGCCGGCGGAGCCGCCGCCGATGACGAAAAGATCGAAGTCGTAGGTCATCGCCAATCCCCAATCCGAGGTCGAAGCAGGTACTTCGATAGCACGCGACGCGTGGCGCGGGAGCGGGCCTCGACCCTGCCGCCCCCGGCTCGGGGAGAGTCTGCTCCCTCCCCTGCGCTGGTAGGTGGTGGGGTGGTGGGGGCCTCCGGCCCTCGGTCAGCCCCCGATGCCGCCCAGCGCCAGGTACTTGATCTCGAGATAATCCTCGATCCCGTACTTCGACCCTTCGCGCCCGAGCCCGCTCTGCTTCACCCCGCCGAAGGGCGCGACCTCGGTCGAGATCAGCCCCTCGTTGATGCCGATGATCCCGGCCTCGATCGCCTCCGCCACGCGGAAGATGCGGCCGATGTCGCGGGCGTAGAAATAGGCGGCCAGGCCGAACTCGCTGTCATTGGCGAGGGCAATCGCCTCCGCCTCGGTCTTGAAGCGGAACAGCGGCGCGACCGGGCCGAAGGTCTCCTCGCGGAACACCATGGCGCCGGGCGGCACGTCGGCCAGGATGGTCGGCTCGAAGAAATTGCCGCCGCGGGCGTGGCGCTTGCCGCCGGTCAGCACTGTGGCACCCTTCGCCGTCGCATCGGCGATGTGCTCCTCCACCTTCTTCACGGCATCGGCGTTGATGAGCGGGCCCTGGGTCACGCCCGGCTCCATGCCATCGCCGACCTTCAGCGCCTCCACCGCCACCTTCAGCTTGGCGGCGAAGGCGTCGAAGACGCCGTCCTGCACCAGGATGCGGTTGGCGCAGACGCAGGTCTGGCCGGTGTTGCGGTATTTCGACGCCATGGTGCCGGCCACCGCCGCATCCAAATCGGCGTCGTCGAAGACGATGAAGGGCGCGTTGCCGCCGAGTTCCATCGAGGTCTTCTTGATGGTCGGCGCGCATTGCGCCAGCAGCGTGCGCCCCACCTCGGTGGAGCCAGTGAAGGACAGCTTGCGCACGAGCGGGTTGGCGGTCAGCTCCCCGCCCGTCTCGCCCGAAGGCCCGGTGATGACGTTGCACACGCCCGGCGGCATGCCGGCGCGTTCCGCCAGCACGGCCAGCGCCAGGGCGCTGAAGGGGGTCTGCGAGGCCGGGCGGATCACCCCGGTGCAGCCCGCGGCCCAGCCGGGGCCGGCCTTGCGGGTGATCATCGCCGCCGGGAAGTTCCAGGGCGTGATCGCGGCGAAGACGCCGATCGGCTCCTTCATCACCAGGATGCGGCGGCCCTGGGCGTTCTGCGGGATGGTGTCGCCGTAGATGCGCTTGGCTTCCTCGGCGAACCATTCGATGAAGGAGGCCGCATAGGCGATCTCGCCCTTCGCTTCCGCGAAGGGCTTGCCCTGCTCCGCCGTCATGATGGTGGCCAGGTCGTCGGCATTGGCCAGCATCAGGTCGTTCAGCCGGCGCAGGATCGCCGCGCGTTCCTTGGCCAGCATCGCGCGCCAGCCGGCGAAGGCGGCCTGCGCGGCCTCGATGGCGCGGCGGGTCTCCGCGGCGGACAGCGCCGGCACCCGGCCGACGATCTCGCCCGAGGCGGGGTTGCGGACCTCGATGGTCTTGCCGCTTGCGGCCTGCACCCAGGCGCCGCCAATGCAATTGGCCTGTCGGAACAGGTCCGGGTCCTTCAGCGGCAGCTTCGCGGTGGCGTCCAGCATGGTGGCGCTTCCTCTCCCTCGTCAGGGGCGGAAGATAGGCGCTGGCCCCGCCGCTGAACAGAACGCCCGGCCACCCCGGGGGTGCGCCGGGCGGCCCGCCTCACTCCACCGTGACGCTCTTCGCCAGGTTGCGCGGCTGGTCCACATCCGTGCCCTTCAGCACGGCGACGTGATAGGCCAGCACCTGCACCGGGATGGCGTGCAGGATCGGCGCGGCAAAGGGATGCACCGTCGGCAGAACGATCACCCGCTCCGCGAAGCCGCGCAGCGCGCGGGCGCCTACCGCATCGGTCAGCGCCATGATCCGGCCGCCGCGCGCCGCGGCCTCCTGCAGGTTGGACGCCGTCTTCTCGAACAGCGGGCCGGTCGGGCACAGCGCGATCACCGGCACGGCGCTGTCGATCAGCGCGATGGGGCCGTGCTTCATCTCCCCGGCCGGGTAGCCTTCGGCATGGATGTAGGACAGTTCCTTCAGCTTCAGCGCGCCCTCCATGGCAATCGGCATCAGCGCGCCGCGGCCGAGGAACAGCACGTCCCGCGCCTTGGCCACCTCCGCCGCCATGGCGCGGATTTCCTCGTCCTGTTCGAGGATCTGCGCGGCGTGGCCGGGCACCTCGGTCAGGGTATGCGCCAGCAGCCGGGCCTGCGCCTCGTCCAGCTTGCCGCGCGCCCGGCCGAAGCCGATGGCCAGGCAGGCCAGCAGCGCCAGCTGCGCGGTGAAGGCCTTGGTGGAGGCGACGCCGATCTCCGGCCCCGCCACCGTCAGCAGCGCGCCGTCGCTTTCCCGCGCCATGCTGCTTTCCGGCACATTGACCACGGACAGCACCTTCTGCCCGCCGGCGCGCAGCAGGCGCAGCGCCGCCATGGTGTCCGCCGTCTCCCCGGACTGGGACACCAGGATGGCGCCGCCGCCCTCCGCCAGCGGCGGCTCGCGGTAGCGCAATTCGCTCGCCACATCGGCATCCACGGGGATGCGCGCCAGCTGCTCGATCCAGTACCGCCCCACCTGCGCCGCCAGGAAGGCGCTGCCGCAGGCGGACATGGTCAGCCGCGGCACCGTCGCCGGGTCGAAGGGCAACGGCGGCAGCGACACGGCGCGGGAGCCGGGGTCGAGATACTGCTGCAGCGTATCGCCCAGCACCGCCGGGTGCTCGTGCAGCTCCTTCTCCATGAAGTGGCGGAAATTGCCCTTGCCCACCGCGGCGCCGGAGAGCGAGGTCAGCCGCACGGCGCGCTCAACCGGCCGGTCCTCGGCATCGAAGAACGCGGCCCCGCGGTCGGAGACCACCGCCCAGTCGCCTTCCTCCAGATAGGCGATGCGGCGCGTCAGCGGCGCCAGCGCCAGCGCGTCGGAGCCCACGAACATCTCGCCCTCGCCGAAGCCGATGGCCAGCGGCGCGCCCTGGCGGGCGGCGATCAGCTTGCTCGGGTGGCCGGCGAACATCATCGCCAGCGCGAAGGCGCCATGCACCCGGCGCAGCGCCAGGCTGGCCGCCTGTTCCGGCGCGGCACCCTGCTGCAGGTGCCAGTCCACCAGGCGGGCGAAGGTCTCGGTGTCGGTCTCCGTCTCGAAGCACTGGCCCTTGGCCTCAAGCTCCGCGCGCAGTTCCGCGTGGTTCTCGATGATGCCGTTGTGCACCACGCTGACGCGCGGCGTGCCATGCGGATGGGCGTTGCGCTCCACCGGCGCGCCATGGGTTGCCCAGCGGGTGTGGCCGATGCCGGTGGTCCCGGGCAGCGGGCTGCGGTCCAGCACCGTCGCCAAATTCATCAGCTTGCCCTCGGCGCGACGCCGCTCGATGTGGCCGTTCACCAGCGTGGCGACGCCGGCGCTGTCATAGCCGCGATACTCCAGGCGCCGCAGCGCCTCCAGCAGCCGCGGGGCCGCCGCTTCCCGTCCGACGACACCGACGATGCCACACATCAGGCTTTCCCCCCCTTGGCGCGGAAGCCCCGCCCCGCCTTGTTGGCCTGGCGGCCGCGGGCGATGGCCATGGCGTCGTCCGGCACGTCTTCCGTGATCACGCTGCCGGCGGCGACCAGCGCCCGGGCACCGACCTTCACCGGCGCCACCAGCGCCGTGTCGGAGCCGATGAAGGCGCCGGCGCCGATCTCGGTCCGGTGCTTGTTCACGCCGTCGTAGTTGCAGGTGATGGTGCCGGCGCCGATGTTGGCCCCTGCGCCGATGGTGGCGTCGCCCAGGTAGCTCAGGTGGTTGGCCTTCGCCCCCTCCCCCAGCACCGCGGCCTTCAGCTCCACGAAATTGCCGACATGGCCGCCGCGCTCGATCACGGTGCCGGGGCGCAGCCGGGCGAAGGGGCCGATGATGGCGCCCTGCCGCACCGTGCAGCCTTCCAGGTGGCTGAAGGCGCGGATCTCCACGCCATCCTCCACCGTCACGCCGGGGCCGAACACCACGCTGGGCCCCACGGTGACATCCTGGCCGAGGCGCGTGTCGTGGCTGAACACCACGCTGTCCGGCTGCACCAGCGTGGCGCCGCCTTCCATCGCCGCGGCGCGCAGCCGCGCCTGGGCCGTGGCCTCCGCCGCCGCCAGCTCGATGCGGCTGTTGATGCCGCGCAGCTCGGCCTCCGGCGCCTCCACCGCCACCACGCGCTGGCCGGCCCGGCGGGCCAGGGCCACCACATCGGTCAGGTAGTATTCGCCCTTGGCGTTGTCGTTGCCGATCGCCCGCAGCCAGCCCAGCAGCGCGGCCGCCGGGGCGCAGAGCACGCCGGCATTGCACAGGCCGATCGCACGCTGTTCGGCGCTGGCATCGGCCCATTCCACCACCTCCTGCACGTCACCGTCGGCATCGGTGAGGACGCGGCCGTAGCGGGCGGGGTCGTCCGGGCGCATGGCCAGCAGCGCGAGACCGGGCGGCTGGTCAGGCTCCTGCCTCGCCGCCAGCAGGCGGCGCAGCGTCTCCGGGGTGATCAGCGGGTTGTCGGCGTAGAGCACCGCGACATCGCCCTCGAAACCCTCCAGCAGGGCTGCCGCCTGCAACGCCGCATGGCCGGTGCCCAGCCGGTCCGCCTGCACGACCACCGGATGCGGCGCCGCGGCCCTGTGCAACTCCGGCATGTCCGGCCCGGCGACGACGATGGCGCCGTCGAACACCCCGGTCGCCGCGGCCAGCAGGTGCTGCAGCATCGGCCGCCCGGCGATCGGATGCAGCGCCTTGGGCAGGCGCGAGCGCATGCGGGTTCCGAGGCCGGCGGCGAGGATGACGGCGATCGTTTTCATGCCCTCCGCGTAGTCCGAGCGCCGGCCGCGCCGCAAGATGGTTGCGGGGTCACGTCCGATTGCGCGGGATGACGGGCGCCGTCTTGCCCGCCCCCTTCCGCGGCCCTATCCGGGGCCATGGACCGCATCGCCGTATTCGACCTCGACGGAACGCTGGTGGACAGCGCGCCGGATCTGCATGCCGCGCTCGACCGGCTGATGGCCGCCCGCGGCCTGCCCGGCTTCCGCCGGGCGGAGGTCGTCGGCATGATCGGCGATGGCGCCAAGGTGCTGGTGGAACGTGCCCTTGCCGCCCGCGGTGCCACCTTCGACCCGGCCGCGCTGGACAGCTTCCTGGCCGATTACGGCGCCAATGCCGCGGTGGAGACGGCGCCCTTCGACGGCATATCGGCGGCGCTGGACACTGCCATGGCGGCCGGCTGGCGGCTTGCCGTCTGCACCAACAAGCCGGTGGAGCCGGCGATCACATTGCTGCGGGCGCTGGGCCTGGCCGGGCGCTTCGCCGCCATCGGCGGGGGCGATTCCTACCCGGTGCGCAAGCCGGACCCGGCGCATCTGCTGGCGACGCTGCGCGATGCGGGGGGCACGCCGGCCGGCGCCGTGATGATCGGCGACCACCACAACGACATGGCCGCCGCCGCCGGGGCCGGGGTGAAGCCCATCTTCGCCGGCTGGGGGTATGGCCCGCGCGCCATGGCCGGCGGCGCGCCGATTGCCGAACGGCCGCGCGACCTGGCCGCCCTACTGGCGGCGATCGGCGACGGCTGAGGGCCGCGCCTCCAGCAGCACGGCGGTTGCCGTGCCGAACCAGCGGCTGGGGATCTCGATCCGCACCGGGATGGGCGGGGCACCCGGGAAGGGCGCGGCAATCCAGGCCGTGCCGCGCTGCGGTGTCGCCGCGTCGCCGCGCGCCTGGTCGCGCAGGAAGCCGGCGACCTGCCTTCCCTCGAAGGCGCAGCGCAGCGCGTCGCCATGCCAGGCGCCGCGCCAGGGGCGGATGCGTTCCCGCCCCGCCGTGCTGCTGGCGAAATCGCTGCGGCGCCGGCCGTCGAAGACCTGCGCCGCGCCTTCGCAGGCGCCGTCCCGGGCCACGTTGCGCGACAGCAGCGCCATCGCCGACAGCGCATCGATGGTGCCGCGCCGGTCCGCCACCGGCACCGCCTCCCGCTCCTCCGTCTCCTCCGGCTCCAGCGCCAGCACCTGCGGGTCGCCATCCTGCCAGGCCAGCAGGATGCGCCGCGCCCGGCCACGCCAGACCCCTTCCGAGAGATAGCGGCCCGGCGTCGCCGCCGCGCCCGACCACTGGCCCTGGACGCGGGAAACCTGCTCGCCCGGCACGAAGGTGGCGGCGATGCCACGGGTGCGGAAGCGGGTCTCCACCCGGTAGCCCTCCGCCGACACGTCGAAGGTCGCCTCCAGCTGCAGCACCGTCATGCCGGCCGCATAGACATCATAGACGGCGCGGACCGGCTGCGCGGCAGCCGGCAGGCCGGGCAGAAGCAGTGCCAGAAGGGGGAGGAGGAATCGCATGCCATGGATATCGGCCGCGCCGGGCCGCTGCCAAGGTGCGCGCCGCCCGCTTGACACACCCCTGCCCCCCGCCCTATCCCCCGCATCCCGGGATGGGCGCGTAGCTCAGCGGTAGAGCATCGCCTTCACACGGCGGGGGTCACAGGTTCAATCCCTGTCGCGCCCACCATCCCGGCCTCTCCCCCACCTTCGTCGAATTGACCGGCCGCCCTCGCCCAGGGTGCCGCCCCCGCATGCGCGAAGGGCCGGCGGGCATGGCCCGCCGGCCCAGTGGCCGTTGCGCGCGGCCTGGCCCCGCAGGGCCAGGCCCGTCGCGCCGCGTCAGTTGGACTGCGGCGCCGCCGGCGGGCCGCGACGCTCGCCGCGCTCGCCATGGTGATGGCCGCGCGGGCCGCCACGGGCGGGCCGCACTTCCTCGCGCGTCAGCGCGCCGTCGGCATTCGCATCGCGGCCGCGGAACATCGCCTCGGCGAAGGGGCGGATTTCCTCCAGCGAGACCTTGCCGTCGCTGTTCGCGTCCAGCGCCCGGAACATCGCCTGGCCATGCTGCTCGGCGCGCTGCGGCGGGCCGCGGCGGCCCATGCGGGCCTGGGCCAAGCTGCGGAATTCCTCCACCGTCACGCCGCCGTCGCGGTCGGCGTCCACCTCCTGGAACCGCGCCTGCAGCCAGGTCCAGCCCTCGTCGCGGCTGACGCTGCCATCATTGTTCGCATCGGCGCGGGCGAAGGCCTCGCCCATGGCGAAGCCGCCACGGCCATGCCCCTGGCCGCCGGGGCCGGCACCGGGGCCGGGCTGCGCCAGGGCCGGCAGGGCGCCGGCCGCCAGCGTCAGGGCGGCGCCGGCGAACAGGGCGATCTTCTTGGAGAGCATGATCATCTTCCTCGGGTTGTTCTGGCCGACGGGGCGCCGGCCACACCCGGAAGATGGTCCCCCCATGCAACAGGGGCGTGTCCGGCGGGGTGCCGCAGGGTGAGGAAGCGTAACCGCGCGTAGCAGGGCGCGATCAGCCGCGATCAGCCGCCCCGGCGTGGCGTCTCAGCCTCACCCAGGTCCCACCAGATGCCGGCGAAGGCGGCGATGCCTTCCCGCGCGGCGGCGATCAGCAGGTGCTCGTCCGGCCCATGCTGCTTGCAGCCATTGTAGCTGTGGGGAATCCACACCAGCGGCACGCCCAGATGGTCCACGAAGACATCGCCCGGCAGGCCGCCGGAACTGCTGGGGATGATCTGCACCGTCTTGCCCAGCGTCCGCGCCATGGAACGCTGCGTCCAGCCCACCCAGGGGTGGTTCGGGTCCGTTCGGCTGGCCGGCATGCGGATGAAGGCCTGTTCGATCTGCACCGCCTGCAGGCCCTGCGCGTCCAGATGCGCCCGCAGCGCCGGGGCGAAGCGCTCCGGCGCCGCATCCACCGTGTAGCGGATCTGGCAATGCGCGCGGGCGGAAGGCGCCACCGCATTCACCGGATTCTCCGGCCGGCCGGAGGTCATGGCCAGCACGATGAAGCTGTTCCAGCCATAGATCTTCTCGGCCGGGGTCAGCCCCGGCTCCCCCCACCCTGCGTCGATGGTGGCCGCCCCGTCGCCGCCGCCCACCGGGCAGCCTTCCAGCACCGCCTTCACCGGGGCCGGCACGCCGCCTTCCGGCAGCCAGTCGCGCACCAGGATGCGGCCGTCGCGGTCGATGATGGTGGCGATGGCATGCGACAGCAGCACCGCCGGGTCCCGCGTCAGCCCGCCCCAATGGCCGGAATGCACGCCGCCGTCGCGCAGGCTCACCACCAGGTCGAAATGGTAGGTGCCGCGGGTGCCGACCGCGATCGTCGGCACCGCCGGCTCCACCCGCGGCCCGTCGGAGGCGATCAGCGCATCGGCCGCCAGCTCGGCCGCATGGGCCGCGACGAATTCGCGCAGGCCCTTGGAGCCGCGTTCCTCCGCCATCTCGATCACCAGCTTGATGTTGGCGCCCAGCCGCCCGCCGCGTTCCGCCAGCACCGCCTCCAGCGCTGCCAGGTTCAGCGCGTGCTGGCCCTTGTTGTCGGCGGTGCCGCGGCCGTACCAGCGGCCGGCCTCCGGTGTCACCTGCCAGGGCGCGAGGCCCGCGCGCCACTGGTCCTCCAGCCCGCGCACCGTGTCGCCATGGCCGTAGAGCAGCACGGTCGGCCGCGCCGGATCCTCGATGCGCAGGGCGGTCAGGATGGGGCCGAAACCCTCCAGCGGGTTGGCGTGGATGGTGACGGTGAAGCCCAGCCGCTCCAGCCATGGCGTCATCGCCTGGTCCAGATAGGCGGCCAGCGCCGGCGCCGCCGCTTCCTCCTGCGAGGTGGAGGGGATGGCGACCAGCTCGCCCAGCAGCCGCTCGAAGCCGCCATCGTCGAAGAAGCCCAGGGCGCGCGAAACCGCACCCTCCCGCGTTGCCATGTCTGCTGCGTCCCGGATGAGTCGGAGGCCAGGATGCCGCAGGCGCGGGGCGGCGTCCAACCAGGCGCCTGGCGCAGGCGGGTTCAGCGGGTGCCGGCCGGTGCCCCGCCGGCGCCGCCGGAGCCCGGCAGCGTCGTCCCCAGCAGCAGCGCGGCGGCGGCCGGCAGCAGCAGCGGCAGCCCGGCCGCCAGGCCCCCGCCGGCGACCACCCCGGGCAGCAGCACCGGCAGCGGCGGAGCGGCCAGCGGTGTTCCCACCGGCGATGCGGCGGGCGGCGTCTGCACCGGCCGGGATGCGCCGGCCGCGGCGTCGCGTGGCGGCGGAAGCCCGGCAGGGCGTGGCGGCACCACCACCGCCTGCCCGTCCGGCACCGCCAGCCCCGTCAGCGGCTGCGCCCCGGCCCCCGATACCGGCGCACCGGCCGCCATCCAGGCGGGAAGCAGCAGCAGCAGCGCGGTCAGGCGGGGCATGGCGCCGAGGCTACCGCCTGCGCCGCCCCACGGGCCAATCATTTCGCTGGCGCGTCGCGGCCGAGCAGGTGCCGCGCGATGATCACGCGCATGATCTCGTTGGTGCCTTCGAGGATCCGGTGCACCCGCAGGTCGCGGACGATCTTCTCCACGCCGTAATCGGCCAGGTAGCCATAGCCGCCCAGCAATTGCAGCGCCTCATCCGCCACGCGGCTGCCGGTATCCGTCGCGAAGCGCTTGGCCATGGCGCACCAGGCGCCGGCATCCGCCGCCCCCGCATCCAGCCGGCTGCAGGCGCGCCACAGCAGGGTGCGCGCCGCCTCCAGCTCCGTCGCCATGTCGGCCAGCCGGAACTGCGTCGCCTGGAACTCCACCACCGCCCGACCGAAGGCGCGGCGGTCCCGCACATGGGCGATGGCCGTCTCCAGCGCCGCCTGGGCGCCGCCCAGGCTGCAGGCACCGATGTTCAGCCTTCCGCCATCCAGGCCGCTCATCGCGATGCGGAACCCCTCCCCCTCCGCGCCCAGCAGCGCCTCCGCCGGCACCCGCGCCGCCTCCAGGATCACCTGCCGGGTCGGCTGGGCGTTCCAGCCCATCTTCTTCTCGTTCGCGCCGAAGGACAGGCCCGGCGTTTCCTTCGGCACCAGCAGGGCGGAGATGCCGGAAGGACCCGGCCCGCCGGTCCGCACCATGGTCAGGTACAGGTCGGACGCCCCGGCGCCGCTGATGAACTGCTTGGTGCCATCCAGCACATAGCCGGCATTGTCGCGCTGCGCCCGCGTGGACAGCGCCGCGGCATCGCTGCCGGCGCCGGGCTCGGTCAGGCAGTAGCTGGCGATGGCCTCCATCGGGATCAGCCGCGGCAGCCAGGCCGCGCGCTGCGCCGGGGTGCCGTAGCGGTCGATCATCCAGGCGACCATGTTGTGGATCGACAGGAAGGCGGCGACGGTGGGGCAGCCGGTGGCCAGCGCCTCGAACACCACCGCCGCGTCCAGCCGCGTCAGCCCGGCGCCGCCGCTCTCCTCCCGCACATACAGCGCCGCCATGCCGAGGCCCGCGGCTTCCCGCATCACCGCCACCGGGAAGTGCCGCGTCTGGTCCCATTCCAGGGCGTGCGGCGCCAGCCTGTCCCGGGCAAAGGCCAGCGCCGTCTCGCGCAATTCGCGCGTCGCCTCGGGCAGTTCGAAGGCCACGGCGGTGTCGGACATGTCGGTTCCCCCCGCCGCGACTATAGGCGGGCCGCGATGGCCTGCCAGCGGGCGCGCGTCGCCGCCAGGTTGCGCGCCTTCACCGGGCCGAAGCCCTTGATGCCGGCGGCCGCCTCCGCCCATTCGCAGATCGCCGCATGGGTGGCGGGCGACAGGCGCGGCAGGAAGCCTTCCAGCGCGGCGAGGTATTCCCCCGCCAGCGCCCGCTCCCCGCGCCGTTCCTCGGTGCGGCCGAAGGGATCCAGCGGCGTGAAGCGCAGCACCTTGCCATGCCGCAGCCAGCCCATGGCGCGCAGCATCCAGGGCCCGAAGCGGTGCTTGCGCGGCAGGCCCGTGGCCGGGTCGGGGCGGGAGAGCAGCGGCGGCGCCAGGTTCATCTCCACCCGCCGCGTGCCGGCGAAGCCCTGCGCGATCTGCGCCTGCCAGTCCGGCAGGCTGTGCAGCCGCGCCACCTCATACTCGTCCTTGAAGGCCATCAGGCGGTGCAGCTGCGTCGCCACCGCGCGCGCCAGCCGCCCCTCGCCCGGCCCCTCCCCGGGCACCGCCGCCGCCTCCGCCGCCGCGATGCGCGCCACGGCGTCCCGGTATCGCCGGGCATAGGCGGCATTCTGGTAGTCGGTGAGGTCCGCGGCGCAACGTTCCACCAGCGCCGCCAGCGTCTCCGCCCCCGGCCACGCCGCCTCCGGCTCCAGCGCCGCATGCCGGCCGAGGGTGAAGGCGGCCAGATTGCGCTCCACCTGCGCGCCGTTCAGCGTGATGGCGCGTTCCAGCGCCGCCGCGCCCACTGGCACCAGCCCGCGCTGGAAGGCCAGGCCCAGCAGCCAGATGTTGAGGAAGATCGCATCCCCCAGCGCCGCGACGACGCGCGATGCCGCCGGCAGCGCGGTGACGGCGCGGCTGACGGCGGCCAGGCTCGCCAGCATCGCCTCGGGCTCGTAGCGCGTGGCGGTGTCGCGGACGAATTGCGCGGTGGGCGCCAGCTCCGCGTTCAGCACCGCCGCCGTGCGCCCCGGCGCCAGCATCGGCCGCGCCGCCCGCCCATGCGCCACCACCATGTCCGAGGCGATCAGCAGGTCCGCCTGGCCGGCGCCGATGCGCGGCGCGGGGATGCTGTCCTCCGCCATGCCGGCCCGGCCGATGCGCAGCTGCACGAAGACGCCGCCGCCCTTCTGCGCGAAGCCCAGCGTGTCCACGGACCGGCTGGGCCGGCCATCGAGATGCGCGGCCATGGCCAGGATGGCACCCAGCGCCGTCACCCCCTGCCCGCCGACGCCGGCCACCAGGATGTTCCAGGCGATGCCGTCCACCGGCTCCGGCAGCACCGGGTCCGGCAGGGGGCCGCCGGGCAGCGCCGGCTTGCCCGGCCGCGCCGGCTCCGCGCCCAGCAGCGTGACGAAGGAGGGGCAGAAGGCCTCGACGCAGGACAGGTCCTGGTTGCAGGCGGATTGGTCGATGCGGCGCTTCCGGCCCCAGGGGGTGGCCAGCGGTTCCACCGCGATGCAGTTGGAGACGCGGGAGCATTCGCCGCAATCCTCGCAGACCCGCGGGTTGATCACGGCGCGGCGCTGCGCCGCCGCGGCGGTGCCACGCTTGCGCTTGCGGCGGCGTTCCGTGGCGCATTCCTGGTCGTAGATCAGGGCCGTCACGCCCTTCACCTCGCGCAGCGCCCGCTGCACCGCATCCAGTTCGCTGCGGTGATGGAAGCCGATGCCGGGCGGCAGGGTGGGATCGCCGCGGTGCCGGTCCGGGTCGTCGGCGACGATCTCGATACGCTCCACGCCCTCCGCGCGGATCTGGGCGGCGATGCGCGGCACCGTCACCTCGCCTTCCACATGCTGGCCCCCGGTCATCGCGACCGCGGAGTTCACCAGCACCTTGAAGGTCATGGTGGCCTTGGCGGCGACCGCGGCGCGCAGCGCCAGGCTGCCGGAATGCGACCAGGTGCCGTCGCCGATATTGGCGAAGATGTGCGGCGTCTCGGTGAAGGCCATCTGGCCCAGCCAGGGCATCCCCTCCCCGCCCATCTGGGTGAAGGGCAGGCTTTCGCGCTCCGGCATCTTGGTCACCAGCCAGTGGCAGCCGATGCCGGCCAGGGCGCGGGAGCCTTCGGGCACGCGCGTCGAGGTGTTGTGCGGGCAGCCCGGGCAGAAGAAGGGATCGCGCGCGGCCAGCGGCTCCGCCGCCTGCCGCTCCAGCGCCTCCAGCTCCGCCAGCCGGGCGGCGAGTTGCGGCGTGCGCAGCGCCTCCGGCAGGCGGGGCGCCAGGGCGCGCAGGATCTGCGCGGTATCCAGCTCCGCGAGGTCCGACAGCAGCGGCGCGCCCTGCTCGTCCCGCTTGCCGAGGATGCGCGGCGGCTGGGCCTGGCCGTAGAGCGCATCGCGCAGCTGCACCTCCAGGAAGGCGCGGCGATCCTCGATCACCAGCACCGTCTCCAGCCCCCTGGCGAAGGCGCGCGCGCCTTCGGCGTCCAGCGGCCAGGCGAGGCCCACCTTCCACAGCCGCAGCCCGTGGCGGCGCGCCTGCTCCGGTGTGATGCCGGCCTCCGCCAGCACCTGGCGCAGCGCCGCGAAGGCCTTGCCGCGCACGGCGATACCAAGGCGCGCCGCCGGGCTGTCCAGCACCATCCGGTCCAGCCCATTGGCGCGGGCGAAGGCCAGCGCCGCCGGCAGCTTCACCTGGCGCAGCCGGCGTTCCTGCAGCAGCGCCGTGTCCGGCAGGCGGATGGAGACGCCCTCCGCCGGCAGGGTGAAATCCGCCGGCGCCTGGGTGGCGAAGGCCGCCATGTCGATGCGCAGCGTCTGGCTGGCATCCATGGTCTCCGCGACGCATTTCAGCCCGGCCCAGGTTCCGGCGTAGCGCGACAGGGCCAGGCCCTTCAGACCGAATTCCAGCACCTCCGCCACCTCCGCCGGGTCCAGCAGCGGGATTTCCAGATCCTGGAAGCTGAACTCGCAGCCGGAGGTGACGGTGGAGGATTTGGCGGAAGGATCGTCGCCGGACAGCGCCAGCACGCCGCCGCGCGGCGCGGTGCCGGCGGAATTGGCGTGGCGCAGCACGTCGCCGCTGCGATCCAGCCCCGGCCCCTTGCCGTACCAGATGCCGAAGACGCCATCATGCCGCGCGCCCGGGGCGAGGCCCAGCTGCTGCGAACCCCAGATGGCGGTCGCCGCCAGATCCTCGTTCAGCCCGGGCTGGAACACCACCTGCGCATCCGCCAGCCGGGCCGCCTGCCGGCCCAGTTCCAGGTCGTAGCCGCCGAGCGGGGAGCCGCGATAGCCGCTGATATAGCCCGCCGTGTTCCAGCCCTGGGCGGTGTCCAGTTGCCGGCGCAGCAGCGGCAGACGCACCAGCGCCTGGATGCCGGACAGCACCACCGGCTCCCCGGCCAGGTTCCACCGGTCCTCAAGGCTGGCTTCCGGGCGTTGCAGGCTGCCCATGAGACGTCTCCCGCTGCAGGTTGCAGACCTTGGAAAGGATGGCCCGGATGCACAAGGGAGCTTTTCCGAATTCTGTTGTGCATCGCCGAAAGAACGGAAGAAACTGCCGCCATGGACGCGATCGACAAACGGATCCTCCGCACCCTGGCGCGCAAGGGGCGGCTGACCAATGCGGAACTGGCGGAGGAGGTGGGGCTTTCCGCCTCCCCCTGCTGGACGCGGGTGAAGCGGCTGGAACAGGCCGGAATCATCCAGGGCTATGCCGCCATCCTGGACCAGGCGGCGCTCGGCCTGCCGGACACGGTGTTCATCGAGGTGATGATGGAACGCCACGACGAGGACAGCCTGCGCCGGTTCGAGGAGGCGGTGCAGGCCATTCCGGAGGTGCTGGAATGCCACCTGGTGACGGGCGAGTACGACTACATGATCAAGGCCGCGGTCGGCGGCACGCTGGGCTATGAACGCCTGCTGCGCGACCGCCTGTACCGCCTGCCCGGCATCCGCCACACCCGCAGCAGCTTCGCGCTGCGGCGGCTGAAGCAGGAATTGTCGCCGGTCCCGGCGTGACGCCGGGCCGGTTGTCTCAGTGCCGCGCCGCGTCCCGCGCGTCGAAATGCTGCTTCACCAGGAACAGGCCGAACAGCACGCCGAAGCCGAACAGCGCCAGGCCGAAGGTGGACAGCACCGGGTCCTGCGCCGCGGCGGCGGCGGCCAGGCCAATGAGGGCGATGAGGGCCGAGAGGCCGGTGAAATAGATCATGGGTGCTTTCCCTTTCCAGGCAGGCCGTGTTTGGGTGGGTCGTCGAACAGGATCCGGGCGGCGGCGCCGTCCAGATCCTCGTATTGGCGGCTGCGCAGCGTCCACAGGAACAGCGCCAGCCCCAGCAGGCCGAGCAGCAGGGCCATCGGCACCAGCACGATCAGCGCATTCATGATGCAGCCTCCTTCCCCGCACGCAGGGCGTTGAGGATGACGATGATGGAACTGCTGGCCATCACCACCGCGGCGATCAGCGGCGTCACCAGCCCGAGCACCGCGGCCGGCACGGCGACGATGTTGTAGGCCAGGCTGAAGGCGATGTTCTGCCGCGCCAGCCGCTGCGCCCGCCGCGCCACGGTGATGGCATAGGGCAGGGCCGAAAGCCCGTCGCCGCGCAGCACGATGTCGGAGGTGGCCTGGGCGATGTCCGTGCCGTTGGCCGGGCTGGCGGAGACATGCGCCAGCGCCAGCGCCGCGGCGTCGTTGATGCCATCCCCCACCATCAGCGGCCGGCTGCCGGCGGCGCGCAGCGCCTCCACCCGCGCCGCCTTGTCCGCCGGCGTGGCGCGGGCCTGCCAGGGGCCGATCCGGGTGGCCAGCGCCGCCGCCTCCACGCTGCCGGGCGCATCGCCGGAGAGCAGCTCCGTCTCCAGGCCCAGCGCCTGCAGCCCGGCCACCACCGCCGCGGCGTCCGCCCGCAGGCGATCGGTGAAGTGGAAGGCGACGGGCGCCTCCCCCGGGCGGGCCAGGTACAGGCTCATGCCCGAATCGAGCGGCTCCGCCACCTCGCAGAACACCGCGCTGCCCAGGCGCAGCGCGCCCTTGCGCAGGCCGTAGCCGGCCACCTCCTCCACCCCGTCCTCAACCGGCGCATCCGGGCAGGCGCGCAGCAGCGCCTGGGCGAGCGGGTGCCGGCTGCCGCGCGCCATCCCCGCCGCCTGGCGCAGCAGCGCCGGGTCGCGCAGCGGGTTCGGCACCAGCTCCGGATGGCCTTCGGACAGGGTGCCGGTCTTGTCCAGCACCACATGGTCCGCGCTGGCCAGCCGCTCCAGCGCCGTGGAGGAGGCCACCAGCACGCCGCGCCGGAACAGCGCGCCGACGGCCGCCACCTGCACCGCCGGCACGGCGATGGCCAGGCCGCAGGGGCAGGTGACGATCAGCGCGGCTACCGCCGGCACCAGCGCCACCTGCCATTCCACGCCGACGCCCAGCCACCAGCCGAGGAAGGTCGCCACCGCCACCGCATGCACCACCGGCACATAGAGCCGGGCGGCGCGGTCGGCGATGGAGACGAAGCGCCCCTTGCCCTGCTCCGCCCGTTCCAGCAGCCGCCCCAGCGCGGCCAGCGAGCCGTCGCGCAGCGCCGCGGTCACCTGCAGCGTGAAGGCCGGGCCCATGTTCACCGCGCCGGCCGGCAGCACCTCCCCCGCCGGCAAATGGCGCGGCACGGATTCGCCCGTGGTGGCGCTGAGGTCGAGCACCACCGGCTCCGCCGACCGCCCGTCCAGCCGCAGGCGTTCGCCGGCTGCCAGCAGGATGCGGTCGCCGGCCTGCACGCTTTCGGCCGGCACGGCGCGGGTGGTGCCATCCGCGCAGAGCAGCGCCACGCTGCCCTCCTGCAGCGCCAGCAGCTCCGCCACCGCCTGGCGCGCGCGGCGCCGCATGCCGCGGTCCAGCACCCTTCCGGCCAGCAGCAGCGCCAGCAGCGCGGTCGCGCCGTCGAACCAGGTGTAGGGGCCGTTGCGGAACGCCTCGCTCAGGCTCATCGCCGTGGTCGCCACCACGCCGAGCGACACGGCGAGATCCATGTTCGCCCGCCCTGCCCGCACCGCCTGCCAGGCGGAACGGTAGAAGGGCATGCCGGCGACCAGCACGGTGGGCAGGCCGATCAGCGCCGCCAGCCAGTGCATCAGGGCGCGCGTCTGCTCCCCCATGTCGCCGCCGACCCAGACGGCGACGGAGACCAGCATCACGTTCATCGCGCCGAAGGCGGCGATGCCCAGGGCACGAACCAGCGCCTGGCCTTCCGCATCCTCCGCCGCGCGCAGGCAGGCCGGGGACCAGGGGGCGACGCGGAAGCCCAGCCGGGCGACCAGCGCCGCGAGGTCGCGCCCCCGCGCCGCCGGCCCGCGCCAGACGATGGTCAGCCGGCGGGCGGAGAGGCTGGCGCGGGCGCGCAGCACATCGGATTCCGCCGCCAGGGCCTGTTCCACCAGCCAGACGCAGGCGCCGCAGCTCAGCCCGCTCAGCATCAGTTCCAGCCGGTGCGTGCCGTCCGGCAGCGCCACCGCCAGGGATTCGGCATCGAAGGCGGGCGGGCTTTCCGGCGGGCGCAGCGTGCCGGCCGCCATGTCGCGGCGGCGGTAGAAGGCATCCAGCCCCAGGCCGCGCACCAGCGCATGCGCGCCGGCGCAGCCATGGCAGCAGAAGGCGCCCTGGCCCGGCGCCAGGCCCGCGCCGCAATGCGCGCATTCGGCGCGCGACAGGCCGACGGGCTCCGGCACGAAGCGCGCGGGCGCGGCGGCCTGGCTGGTCATGGCGCCTGGACCCGCTGGCGGAGGTCGAACACCGCGCCGCCCGCGGCTGTCAGGCGCAGCCGCGCCTCCCACTGCCCGGGCAAAGGCGGCGCGGCCTGGGCCTCGAAATGGCCCGGGCCGGTGGCGCGGAACACCAGCGGCAGTTCCGTGCCCTGCAGCGGGCGCAGCAGCAGGCCGGTCATCTGCCCGGCCACCGGCGCGCCGGCGCGGTCCACCACCTGCACGTCCAGCACGCCGTCGCGCAGCGTGACGCGCCCCTGCCAGCCCAGTGCCGCCTGCCGCGCGGCGGCATCCAGCACATGGTTGTAGGTGCGGCCCCGGTCGTAGGAATGGCCCACGGTGACCCCGGTGAAGGTGGAGATGGAGGCGAAGATCAGCCCCGCATTCACCACCACCACCAGCGCCATCCCGCCGACGAAGACCCAGGGGATCCACCGGCTGCGCCGCGCCGCCTCGTTCGCCAGAATGTCGCTCATCGCCTTGGCCCCAGGAAGACGCTGTGTTCGGTGACCACCACCCTGCCCTGCGCGTCCAGCAGGCGGAAGGTGATGTCCATGGTCTCGCGCGGGGCCGCATCCGCCGGCCGGGTCGCCAGCACCCGCCATTGCGTGATGCCGTCGGCGCGCGTGGTGACGCGGAAGCGGTTCCCGCCCAGCGGCGCGGCCTCCTGCACCTGCACCTGCAGGGGCTGGGGAGAGACCAGGTCCAGCACCAGCGCCGGGCTCTCGCGGTCCTTGTTGGCGATCTTCAGCGTGAAGGCGTTGCGCACCGCGCCATCGGACAGCGCGACGAACAGCGGCGCGCGGTCGCGCAGCACGGACAGCGTCACGGTCTGCCGCAGCACCATCGCCCCCAGCATCACCCCGGCCACTGCCGTCAGCATCGCCGCGTAGAGCAGCGTGCGCGGGCGGATGAAGCGCGGCGTGCGGCGCACCGCCATGCCGGCACCACAGCGCGTGGGCGCCGGCGGCAGCGCGCGCGTGGCGGCGGTGGAAGCCGCCAGGTTGGCCAGCGTCTCGAAGGCGATCAGCCCCTTCGGGCGATCCAGCCGCTTCATGATGTCGTCGCAGGCATCGATGCAGAGGCCGCAGCCGATGCATTCCAGCTGCTGGCCATCGCGGATGTCGATCCCGGTCGGGCAGACATTGACGCAGGCATGGCAGTCGACGCAGTCGCCGACGCCATCTTCCTTGGCCTTGCCCCGCGGCTCCCCGCGCCAGTCGCGATAGGTGACGACAAGCGAGTTCTCATCCAGCATCGCGGCCTGAAAGCGCGGCCAGGGGCACATGTAGGTGCAGACCTGTTCCCGCGCCCAGCCGGCCAGCAGATAGGTGGTGCCGGAGAACAGGGCGAAGAAGAAATACACCTCGGTGGAGGCGCCACCGGTCAGCAAGTCCACCGTCACCGTCGGCGCGTCGTTGAAATACATGATCCAGGCGCCGCCGGTGGCCGCCGCGATCAGCAGCCAGGCGGCATGGGTCAGCCCCTTCTTGCGCGCCTTCGCCCAGGACCACGGCGCCTTGTCGAGCCGCATGCGCTCGTTCCGGTCGCCCTGGATCAGCCGTTCCACCCACATGAACAGGTCGGTCCAGACCGTCTGCGGGCAGGCGAAGCCGCACCAGACGCGGCCGAAGAGGCTGGTGGCCACGAACAGCCCGATGGCGCCCAGCACCAGCAGGCCAGTCAGGAAGTACACCTCCTGCGGCCAGATCTCGATGAAGAAGAAGAACAGCCGGCCATGCGCCAGATCCACCAGCACCGCCTGGTCCGGCGCCCCCGGCCCGCGGTCCCAGCGCAGCCAGGGCACGATGTAGTAGGCCGCCAGGCACAGGATGAGCACCGCCCATTTGGCACGGCGCACCGTGCCGCCCACCGCCTTCGGATAGACCTTCTGGCGGCTGGCGTAGAGCGGCTGGGCCGCAGCCGGCGCCGCGGGGGCGGGGCGCAGGCGGTTGGGGGGCTGGATGGTGCTCATGACCCGGCTTTCACTCCGTCGCCGTCAGTTCTCGCCGCCGCCGAGGGCGTGGACGTAGATGGTCAGCATGTTGACCACGGCGGGATCCAGGCGCGGGCCCCAGGCCGGCATCACGCCGCCGCGGCTGTAGGAGACACTGCGCATGATGTCGCGCTTCTCGCCGCCATACAGCCAGATGCGGTCGGACAGGTTGGGCGCGCCGACATCCCGGTTGCCCTCGCCCCGCTCGCCATGGCAGGCGGCGCAGTTCTCGGCGAACAGCTCCACGCCGCGCGCGGCGGACGCCGCATCGGTGGCGCGGCCGGACAGCGACAGCACGTGTTCCGCCACGTCGCCCACCTGCGCCGCGGTCAGCACGCCGTCCGCCAGGAAGCGCGGCATCATGCTGACGCGCTCCTCCTCGCTTTCGCCGGCGCGGATGCCGTGGGTGATGGTGGCGCGGATCGCGTCATGCGTGCCGCCCCAGATCCATTCGTCATCGGCCAGCGAGGGGAAGCCGCCCACCGCGCCCTGGCCGCCCGCGCCATGGCAAGCGGCGCAGTTGTTGGCGAAGGCGATGCGCCCGCCGGCCACCGCGAAGGCGCGCAGTTCCGGGTCTGCCGCGATCTGCTCCGGCGTCGCCTCCCGCACGCGGTCCATCATCGGCGCCATGCGCGCCTGCGCCGCCTGCTGCTGTTCCACCACCGCTTCGCGGGCGATCCAGCCGGACAGGCCGGTGGCGCCCTGGAACGGGAAGGCGGGATAGATGACGACCCAGACGGCGGCGAAGGCGATGCAGGCATAGAAGGTGTACAGCCACCACTTCGGCAGCGGCGTGTTCAGCTCCTTCAGCCCGTCCCACTCATGCCCGGTGGTCTCCTGGCCGGTGAGGCTGTCCTTCTCGATCTTGGTAGGCATTTGCTGGGACTCCTCAGCGCCGGCGGGCGGGTAGGTCTTCACGGAACGGGATCTGCCCGGCCTGCTCGAATTCCTGGCGCCGCCTGGGCGCCAGGACACGCAGCAGGATTCCGATGAAGAGAACGAAGAACCAGACCACCCAGAGGGTGGAGAAGACAGGTTGCAGAGAGACCAGGTCCATCACCGTGCTCCTCACTGCTGACGCAGCTGTTCGGGCGTCACGTCGCTGAAGCGGACGAGCGTGCCGAGCATCTGCAGATAGGCGACCAGCGCATCCATCTCCGTCACCACGCCCGCATCGCCGTCGAAGGCGCCCTGGCGGGCACGGGCGTAGCGGCCGGCGAAGCCGGTGGGGTCCGCCTCCGGCCGCGCCTGGGCTTCCAGGTCGGCGCGCGCATGGGCGATCATCTCCGGCGTGTAGGGCACGCCGACCGCCGCCTGCGCCCGCAGCCGCTCGGCGATGTCCGTGTAGTTCAGCGGCCGGTCGAGGAAGGCGTAGGGCGGCATGACGCTTTCCGGCACCACGGCGCGCGGGCTGCGCAGATGCGCCGCCTGCCAGTCATCCGAGTAGCGGCCGCCGACGCGCGCCAGATCCGGCCCGGTGCGCTTCGAGCCCCACTGGAACGGGTGGTCGTACATGCTCTCCGCCGCCAGGCTGTAGTGGCCGTAGCGTTCCAGCTCGTCGCGGAAGGGCCGCACCATCTGGCTGTGGCACAGGTAGCAGCCTTCGCGGACATAGATGTCGCGCCCGCTGAGCTCGAGCGGCGTGTAGGGCCGCACGCCCTCCACGCGCTCGATCGTGCTTTCCACCGTGAACAGCGGCACGATCTGCGCCAGGCCGCCGATGGAGACGGTGATGAGCGTGAGCACGCCCATCAGGATCAGGTTTCGCTCGATCGTTCCGTGATTGAACCAGCGCATCGTGGCTCTCCTTACTCGGCCGGGGCGGGGATGGGGGCGGCGCCGCCCTGGGCCGGCACCGGCAGCGCATCCGCCGCTTCGGTGCGGGTCACCGTCATCCACAGGTTGAAGACCATGATCAGCGCACCGGTCAGGTAAAGCACGCCGCCCATCATGCGGATCACGTAGTAGGGGTGCATCGCCGCCACGCTCTCGATGAAGGCGTATTGCAGGAAGCCCAGCTCGTCATAGGCGCGCCACATCAGGCCCTGCAGGATGCCCGAGACCCACATCGCGGTGATGTAGAGCACGATGCCCATGGTCGCGATCCAGAAGTGCCAGGACACCAGCTTCTGGCTGTACAGCGCCCGCTTGTTCCACAGCTTCGGGAACAGCCAGTACAGCGCGCCGAAGGTGATGAAGCCGACCCAGCCCATGGCGCCGGAATGCACATGGCCGATGGTCCAGTCGGTGTAGTGCGACAGGCCGTTCACGGCCTTGATCGACATCACCGGCCCTTCGAAGGTGGACATGCCGTAGAAGCCGACGGCGGTGACGGAGAAGCGCAGGCCGGGGTCGGTGCGCAGCTTGTCCCAGGCGCCGGACAGCGTCATCAGCCCGTTGATCATGCCGCCCCAGGACGGCATCCACAGCATCACGCTGAACACCATGCCGAGCGTCTGCGCCCAGTCGGGCAGCGCGGTGTAGTGCAGGTGGTGCGGGCCGGCCCAGATGTAGAGGAAGATCAGCGACCAGAAGTGCACGATGGACAGCCGGTAGGAATAGACCGGCCGGTCCGCCTGCTTCGGGATGAAGTAGTACATCATGCCGAGGAAGCCGGCGGTCAGGAAGAAGCCCACCGCGTTGTGGCCGTACCACCACTGGATCATCGCATCCTGCACGCCGGAGGCGAGGCCGTAGCTCTTCGCATGGCCCAGCGTGACCGGCAGCGCCAGGTTGTTGACGATGTGCAGCATCGCCACGGTGACGATGAAGGCGAGGTAGAACCAGTTCGCCACATAGATGTGCGGCTCCTCGCGCTTCAGGATCGTGCCGCCGAAGGCCACCAGGTAGTGCACCCAGACCACGGTCAGCCACAGGTCCACGAACCACTCGGGCTCGGCATATTCCTTGCCCTGCGTCACGCCGAAGACGTAGCCCAGCGCGGCCGCGACGATGAAGAACTGGTAGCCCCAGAACAGGAACCAGCCCATCTGGTCGCCGCCGAACAGGCGCGCCCGGCAGGTGCGCTGCACCACGTAGAGGCTGGTGCAGATCAGCGCATTGCCGCCGAAGGCGAAGATCACGGCGGAGGTGTGCACCGGCCGCAGCCGGCCGAAGGTCGTCCATTCGAGATCGAGGTTGAGCAGCGGCCAGGCGAGCTGCGATGCGATCAGCACGCCCACCAGGAATCCGGCCACCCCCCAGAAGACGGTTGCGATCGCGAAGGCCCTGACAGGGGCCTCCACATAGGGCTCGGACCGCGGCACCACGGCCGGTCCGGCCAGGTTCGCGGCGTAGCCTGCTGCAGCCATGGCAATACTCTCCCCTCGCCACACCGGGGTCGCGGAATCTGGCCGGTGTGCAGGCCGCAGATGACGCGCTTGGAGGCTTCGCGTCCTTGATGCGGATCAATTGCCGCGGTCGCCGCCGCGCGTATTCTGGCCCGAGGAAACACCCCGGAAACGAAGCGAAGCCGCATGCAAGACGTGTCCGCATCCCCCGTGCCTGCGACGAGCCCGGCGCTGGTGGGCCCCGTCCCGCCGGACCGGCCCTGGGTCTGGCTGGCGGCCGGCTGGCTGGACCTGATGGCGCTGCCGCATATCGGCTTCCTCTACGGTGCCGCCGTGGTCGCCGCCGGCTGGCTGCTGACCGGCCTGCTGCTGTCGGCCGGCGTGGCCTGGGCGGTGCTGCCGGCCACCGCCGGGTTCTTTCTGGTGGCCCCCCTGATCGGCGCCGGGCTGTACGAGGCCAGCCGGCGGCGTGAGGCCGGGGAGCCGGTGAGCTTCCTGCTGTGCCTGGGCGGCTTCCGCCGCAACGGCGCCCAGCTTGCCCTGATGGGGGCGGCGCTGCTGCTGCTGCACCTGTTCTGGGTGCGCATTGCCGGGCTGCTCTTCGCCGTCTTCTTCGGCCTGGGCTTCTCCCCGGCGATCGAGATGCTGCCCATGGCCCTGCTGCGGTCGGACCAGCTGCTGCCCTTCCTGATCGTCGGCACCGGCTTCGGCTTCGCGCTTGCCTGCGTCGCCTTCGCCATGTCCGTCGTCGCCATCCCGATGATCGTGGACCGCGACATCTCGGTGGTGGAGGCGATCGTCACCTCCTTCCGCGTCACGCTGCTGAACTGGCGGGCGATGGCGCTGTGGGCCGGGCTGATCGTGGTGTTCACTGCCATGGCGCTGGTTCCCTTCTTCCTGGGCCTGGCGCTGGTGCTGCCGCTGGTGGGCCATGCCACCTGGCATGCCTATCGCGACCTGGTGCGCTGATCAGAACAGGTCGAAATCGCTCGCCCGGAAGGCCGCGGGGTCCAGGCCGGGCAGCACCACGCCACCACTGCCCAGCGGCAGGAAGCTGCCCACCGAGACAGCCCGCAGCGCCGCCAGGGCGTCCGCCCGGCCGGGGAAGCCCGTGGCCGGCACCAGAAGGCGGTCCAGCCCGGGGGTGAAGTCCAGCACCGTGTCGATGCCGGCGCTGGAATCCAGGATGAAGCGGTCCGCGCCCGCCCCGCCGCCCAGCGTATCGTCGCCCAGGCCGCCCTGCAGCGTATCGGACCCCGCCTCCCCCAGCAGCAGATTGTCCTGCCCGTTGCCGGTGAGCCGGTTGCCCAGCCCGTTGCCGCGGCCGAACAGGGCGGCGCCCATCAGCACCAGGTCCTCCACCTGCGCCGGCAGCTCGGTGCCGCCGCCGCTGAGGATCGCCCAGACCGTGTCCTGGCCGGACCCCGCCGCCTCCACCACCTGGTCGGCGCGGGAATCGATCCAGAACAGGTCGTCCCCCGGCCCGCCGAGCAGCAGGGCGGGCAGGCGGTCGCCGGCCGCGCCGTCCAGCGTGTCCGCGCCGTCGTCGCCGCGCAGCACGTCGCCCGTGCCGCCGCCGCCGCGCAGCAGGTCGTCCCCCGCGCCGCCCTGCAGGCGGTCCGTGCCCGGCCCGCCCTCCAGCGTGTCCGCCCCCGCCCCGCCCTCCAGCAGGTCCGCCCCGGTGCCGCCCTGCAGCAGGTCCGAACCCTCCCCGCCCAGCAGCGTGTCGGCCCCGGCATCGCCGGCAAGGCGGTCGGCGCCTGCGCCGCCGGTCAGCAGGTCGTTGCCCTCCGCCCCGGAGAGCCTGTCATCGCCCTCCCCGCCGGCCAGCAGATCGTCCTCGGCGCCGCCGTCCAGGCTGTCGGCCGCGGCGGCGCCCAGCAGCACATCGGCGCCGGCGCCGCCCAGCAGCGTGTCCGCCCCCGCCCCGCCCTCCAGCCTGTCGTGCCCCGCCTCGCCGGACAGGTAGCCGGCCTCCGCGCCCTCACCGCCGTGCAGCGTGTCGTTGCCGTCGCCGCCCAGCAGCGAGTCGGCGCCCGCCTCGCCCAGCAGCAGGTCATGGCCGGGTCCGCCTTCCAGCCGGTCCACCCCCGCCCCGCCGCTCAGCGTGTTGTGGCCGTCATTGCCCAGGATGGTGTCGGCGCCCGCGCCGCCCACGCCCACCAGGTCGCCGGCCCCGTAGCGGAAGCGGATACGCTCCACCGCCGCCGGCATGGCCAGGCTCCAGCTCACCACCACCTCGTCGATCCCATGGCCCGGCTGCTCGATCGCCACCTGGCCGGCGCTGCGCAGCAGATAGACGTCGTCGCCCCGCCAGCCGATGAGCCAGTCATTGCCGGCGCCGCCATCCAGCGTATCCGCGCCTTCCCCGCCATCGACGCGGTCATCGCCCTCCCCGCCGGTCAGCCAGTCGTCGCCAGCGTCGCCATACAGCCGGTCCGCGCCGGCGGCGCCCTGCAGCCGGTCGCGGCCGTCCTGGCCCCGGAGGGTGTCGGCACCCTCCCCGCCCTCCATCGTGTCGTCGCCGGCGCCGGCGGAAAGGCTGTCCGCCCCCGCCAGGCCCAGGACCAGATCCGCCCCGGCATGGGCGAAGATCGCATCCGCCGCGGCGCTGCCGGTCAGCGTATCGGCAAGGATGCTGCCATCCTGCACCGCATAGGGCGCGGCCGGCCCGGGCTGCAGGATGGTGACCGGCAGCAGGAAGGCGGCGTCGTTGCGGCCGTCCGAGACCTCGATCGCCACCTCCCGCACCCCGGCCTGGCCCTGCAGGTCCACGCCCTGGCGCAGGCGCAGCGTCCGGCCCGCCACCTCGAAGAAGGCGGAATCCGGCCAGGCGACGCGGAAGGTCAGCGGCCCCGGGCTGTCCGGGTCCTCCGCCGCCAGCTCGCCGATCTCCCCCCCCACATCATTGGCCAGCACCACGCCGCCGGCGGCGAAGCGCAGATCCTGCGGCGGCGTGTCATCCAGGTCGAGGAGGGTGATCGGGTAGGCGGTCTTCAGCACGCTCCAGCTGCTGCCGACGCGGACGATCAGGTCCAGCCGGAAGGTGTGGCCGGGCGGGAAGGCCTCGGCGTCGAAGACGATGGCCGGACGGATGGTCAGGATGCGCAGCGCGAAGTTGAAGCTGGCGGTGAAATAGGCGGAATCCGGCCCGGCGATGCCGGCGCCCAGCACGCCCACCGGAAAGGCGACATGGCCGACCCAGTCGCCCGGTGCCGCATTCTCGAAGATCGTGTCCGGGACCGTGCCGCTGACCGACACAGACATGCGCATTGCCCATCCTGGTGCGGCGACAGCAGGCGCAGGTCCCGGTTGAGATCGCGTCAATGCCGGCGCGGTTCGGTGCCCGGCCTTTCCGGCCTCTCCTGCTGCTGGCGCGCGATCGCCACCGGAACCGCCCGGCGACGCCGGGGCAGGAAGGCGAAACCGTCCGGCGCATCGCCTCAGGCGGCCAGGCGCACCGCCATCGCCGCCAGCAGGGCTGCGTTCACCAGGAACAGCACGCCGCCCACCGCCTGGGTCATCGGGCCGCGGCCGCGCAGGAACAGCCGGCCCAGCAGCGCCACGCCGACCAGCGCCGGCACCGTGCCGAGCGTGAAGGCCAGCATGGCCAGGCCACCGGCCAGGGCGCTGCCGGTCGCCCCCGCCCCGGCCAGCGCGGCATAAAGGAGCCCGCAGGGCAGGCCGGAGAGCAGCAGCCCCAGCCCGACGCCATTCCAGCCGCCCGGCCGCGCCAGCAGCCGGGCCACCGACCGCATGAGGAGCGAGGGTTCCGCCGGGGGCCGTGGCCGGGCCGGGTCGCCGCGCCCGGCCCAGGGCAGCCGGGCGCGCCAGCCCGCCGGCAGCCGGGCCAGCGCCTGGCGGGCCATCAGCAGCGCCGCCAGCAGCAGCAGCGCCGCCAGCACCTGGCGCAGGCCCGTGACCTGGCTGATCGCCCCCGCGCTGGCGCCCGCCACCGCGCCCAGCAGCCCGTAGCCCAGCATCCGCCCGGCCTGGTAGGGCAGCAGCGCCGCCCCGGCCAGCCGCGCCACCATGCCCGCCCCGGCACCGACCCCGGTGCTGGCCTGGGCCATGACGAAGGGGGCGCACATGCCGGCGCAATGGGTCAGCCCGCCGGCCAGCCCGGCCAGCAGCATGGTGAGCATCATGGCGCCGAGCCCGTCCGGGCCCAGCGCCGTCAGGTCGTGCAGACAATTCGCGAGCATGTCCCGGCCTGTAGCGCCCCCGCCCCCCGCCGTCCTTGCGCCAGGTCAAGCCGGCGCGTCACAGGCTGGTCCGCACCGACCACAGTTCCGGGAAGAAGCGGCGCTCCAGCACCCCCTTGAGGTAGGAGACGCCGGCACTGCCGCCGGTGCCGGCGCGGTGGCCGATGATGCGCTCCACCGTCCGCATGTGGCGGAAGCGCCAAGTCTGGAAGGCATCCTCCAGGTCCACCAGCTCCTCGGCCAGCTCGTACAGGTCGAAATGCGCCGCCGCGTCGCGGTAGACCCTGGCCCAGGCCGCCTCCACCGCCGGGTCCGCCACATGCGCCGCCTGAACGTCCCGCGCCACCACCGCCGCCGGCACCGGCAGGCCGCGCCGGTGCAGCAGACGCAGCGCCTCGTCATACAGGGAAGGCGCCTCGAAGGCCGCGCGGAGCGTCGCCATGATCTCGGGCCGATGCGCGTGCGGGCGCATCATGAAGCCCTCCCGGCTGCCCAGCCGGTACTCGATCAGCCGGTACTGCCAGGATTGGAAGCCGGAGGAAGCGCCGAGGCTCTCCCGGAACGCCAGGTAGTCATGCGGCGTCAGCGTGGTCAGCACGTCCCACGCCTCCACCAGCTGGCGCTGGATGCGGCTGATCCGGGCCATGGCCTTGAAGGCAGGGGCGAGGTCGTCGGCGCGGAGATGCGCCATCGCCAGGTCCAGCTCATGCGCCATCAGCTTCAGCCACAGCTCCTGCACCTGGTGGATGACGATGAACAGCATCTCGTCATGCTGGCCGCTGCGCGGGTTCTGCGCCGCCAGCAGGCGATCCAGCCCGAGATAGTCGGCGTAGCTCATCTTCCGGCTGAAATCCGTCTCCGCGCCCTCGACCATCCCGACCTCCGATCCGGCGCGCCAGTCTAGACGGCGGCCCGGCGCCGGCCACATGAAAGCGCATGCTCGACCTGCGCCCGCATTTCGCCCGTTTCCTGGGCGCCGACCCGCACCGCCTGCATTTCGCGGCGCACAGCCACCACCCCTGGCCGGATGTGAGCCGGGACGCGCAGCTGGCCGCCTGGGACGAGGCCGCCCGCCTGCAGGACGACAAGTGGGACGCGGTGCTGGGCCAGCTGCTGGAACGCTGCCGCGGCCATGTGGCGCGGCATCTCGGCCTGCCGGACCCGGCCAGCATCGTCTTCGCCGGCAACACGCATGACTTCATCCTGCGCATCCTCTCGGCCCTGCCCACCGGGCGGCCGCCGCGCATCCTGACCACGGATGGCGAATTCCACTCCCTGGCCCGCCAATTGGCCCGGCTGGAGGAGGAGGGGCTGGTGGCGGTGACCCGGGTGCCCAGCGAACCGGGGGCCGCCTGCCTGCCCCGGCTGGTGGCGGCCGCCACGGCAGGGTTCGACCTGATCTGGGTCAGCGAGGTGTTCTTCGCCTCCGGCCAGGCGCTGGAAGGCCTGGTCGCGCTCGCCGAAGCGGCCGGGGAGGCCGCGCTGGTGATCGATGGCTACCACGCCTTCATGGCCCGCCCCGTCGATCTCGGCCCGCTGGCCGGGCGCGCCTTCTACACCGCCGGGGGCTACAAATACGCCATGGCCGGCGAGGGCGCGGCCTTCCTGCACTGCCCGCCCGGCTGGCTGCCGCGGCCGCGCGCCACCGGCTGGTATGCCGCCTTCGGCAGCCTGGCCGGCCCGCAGGGCGGCGTGCCCTACGCGGCGGATGGCTGGCGCTTCATGGGTGCCACCTTCGACCCTTCCGGCCTGTACCGGCTGGCGGCGGTGATGCGCTGGCTGGAGGGGCTGGGCATCGGCCCGGCCGAGATCCACCGCCACGCCCTGGCGCTGCAACAGCGTTTCGTGGCAGGGCTGGCCGGCACCGCGCTGCCGGCGGACCGCCTGGTGGTGCCGCTGGAGGATCCGCGCCGCGGCAACTTCCTGGTCTTCGACTTGGCGGATGCGGAAGCCTGGCAGCGCCGCCTGGCGGAGGCCGGCATCGTGACGGACCGCCGCGGCAGCCGCCTGCGCTTCGGCTTCGGCCTTTACCACACGGCGGCGGAGGTGGATCTGCTGCTGGGCCGCCTGCGGCGGCTCCCCGCCGGCCTCGCCGCCTGACGCGTCGGTTGCCGAAATTTCAGCCGGCGCGGGCCATACCGCCCCGCGCCGAAATGCTCTAATCGTGGGAATAGTGCTGCCTGGAAGCCGAGGCCCGATGTTGATCCGCGACGCCACCGCTGCCGATCTGCCGGCCATCACGGCGATCTACGCCCATCATGTGCAGGTGGGCACCGGCACCTTCGAGGAGGTGCCGCCCGACACAGCGGAGATGGCCGCGCGCATGGCGCGGGTGCAGGATGCCGGCTGGTCCTGGCTGGTGGCGGAGCAGGAGGGGAAGGTCATCGGCTACGCCTATTTCGCCCAGTTCCGCGACCGCTCCGCCTACCGCTTCTGTGCCGAGAACGCGATCTATGTGCGCGACGACGTGCGCGGCCAGGGCGTCGGCAAGGCGCTGGTGGAGGTGCTTCTGCAGCGCGCCACAGCCTGCGGCTTCCGGCAGATGCTGGCGGTGATCGGCGATTCCGAGAATGTGGGTTCCATCGGCCTGCACGTTTCGCTCGGCTTCCGCCAGGCGGGCGTGCTGAAGGCCGCGGGCATGAAGTTCGGCCGCTGGGTGGATGTGGTGTTCATGCAGCGCGCGCTGGGCGAGGGCGACCGCACCACGCCGGCCTGAAGCGCGCCCCCGGCAGGCCGCCCTGGCTTCAGCCGTTGACCAGCGCCAGCAGCATGGCCACCACCCACAGCGCCAGCGCCACGCGGCCCACGGAATCCGCGTGCCAGACCAGGCGCTGGCGCAGCGTCGACGACATCAGGCGCTGCGCCTCGGCCGCCGGCAGGCTGCGGGCCAGCGGCGCGGCATGTTCCAGCAGCAGCGACCACAACTCGCTGCGCCGCAGGTTGCGGCGCGGCGCCCGCCAGGCGGCGAACAGCAGGCCCAGGCAGACCAGGGCCAGAAGGTTGCCGCCGGTGCGCAGCGCCAGCGGCAGGTCGTAGGAAAGCGCCAGCATCAGCGTGACCACGCCCAGGCCGGCGAAGCTCAGCGCCCGGCGGATCGAATGGTCCGCCAGGGTCCGCATCATATCCATGCACATCTCCTTGCGCTGTCCGCCATGGCGGGCGGGCATCCTGCCCGAAGTTCAACGGGGGGCGGAAGTTTCCTGTGCCCGCCACGCTTGTAGCTTGCGATAGATGGTCGAAGGGTTGATCCCGAGCAGCGCCGCGGCGCGCGGCACGTCCTGCGCCACATGGTCCAGCGCCGCCAGGATGTAGCGCTTCTCGATCTCGGCCAGCGGCTGGAAGGCCTCTGCCTCCTGCGGCGGGGCCCAGGGGGAGGCCCCGGGCGAGGCCCCAGGGGAGGCCCAAGGGGAGGCCCAAGGGGAGGCCAAGGGCGGCGGCGGCGCAGGCTCCGCCGCCGCAGCGGGCGGCTGGGCGACCGGCGCCGGGTCCGGCCAGGGCAGCGCAGCCTCGGCCGGCCAGGGCGGGGCGGGCGCGGGCCCGTGCGTGGGCTGGGGCGTCACCTCGGGCGGGACGGGCTCGGCCGGCGGCGGGCGGGGGGCCGCGCCGCGCAGCAGCATCGGCGGCAGCATGAAGCGCTCCACCCGCTCCCCGTCATGCAGCACGACGATGTTGCGCACCACATTCTGCAATTGCCGCACATTGCCGGGCCAGCCATAGGCCGCCAGCGCCTGCTCCGCCTCCCGCGCGAAGCCGCGGAAGCGCTTGCCTTCCTCCTGCGCATAGGCGGCCAGGAAATGGCGCGCGATCAGCAGCGCGTCGGGGCCGCGATCGCGCAGCGGCGGCAGGTCCAGCGGCACGACATACAGCCGGTAGTACAGATCCTCGCGGAACCGACCGGCCTCCACCTCGGCCCAGGGGTCGCGGTTGGTGGCGGAGACGATGCGCACATCCACCTTCTCGGGCCGCGAGGCGCCGACCGGCTGGAAGGCGCCGGTCTGCACGAAGCGCAGCAGCTTCACCTGCATCTCGAGTGGCATCTCACCGATCTCGTCGAGGAACAGCGTGCCGCCATCGGCCAGCTTCGCCGCGCCCAGGCGGGTGTCCGTGGCGCCGGTGAAGGCGCCCTTCACATGGCCGAAGATTTCCGATTCCAGCAGGTCGCGCGGGATGGCGCCGCAGTTCAGCGCGACGAAGGGCCGCGCCCGGCGCGGGCTGGCGCGGTGCACGGCATCCGCCGCCAATTCCTTGCCCGTGCCGCTTTCGCCGGTGATGAACACATTCGCCTTGCTCGCCGCCACGCTTTCGATGGTGCGGTAGACCGCCTGCATGGCCGGCGAGGCACCGATGAAGCTGAAGAAGCGGTCGCGGCTGAGCTGCGCCTTCACCTCGCGCAGTTCGGTCGCCAGGGCGCGCTTCTCCAGCGCGTTCTCCAGCGTCACGGTCAGCCGGGTCTTGGCGAAGGGCTTGACGATGAAGTCGACGGCGCCCTCGCGCATCGCCTCCACCGCATGGTTCACGCTGCCATGCACGGTGACGACGATGATCGCCGCCTCCACCCCCTGGGCGCGCAGCCGGCGCATGGTCTCGAAGCCGGAGAAATCCGGCAGTTCCAGGTCCATCAGGATGGCGTCGGGCCGCCAGGCGAGGCCGATTTCCAGCGCCGCGCCGCCGGTCTCCGCGATGCGGATCTCGTGGCCGAGGTCGCGCAGCAGGGCACGGGCCACCTCGGCCTGGGTCGGCGTGTCCTCGACGATCAGGACCCGCGCCGCCGGCCCTGCCATGCGACCCTAGTGGGACCCGGGCGGGTCGGCCGCGAGGGCGGAAAGTTCCGCCAGCGCCGCTCCGGCCTCGTGACGGACCTGCACCGCCAGGGCGCGCGGATCGGCATTGCTGCGGTGATCCATCGCCACCCGCGCCACCTGTTCCAGCCGGCGCGCACCGACCGCGGCGGCGGCCCCCGCCAGGCTGTGCGCGGCGCGGCGATAGCCATCCTGGTCGCCCGCCGCGACCGCAGCCTCCAGCATCCGCGCCAGCCGCCCGAGGTCATCCTCGAAGGTGCGCAGAATACGCACGAAATCCTCGCGCGGCAGATCCGACGCCAGCTGTCCGGCGATCTCTGGGTCGATGGCACTCACCTTGCACCTCTCGCATTGCAGGGCCACGGGGTCAACGCATCCGAACGGCCATCGACCGGTCGCCGCATCGGCAGCTTCGGGCTGCCCGATCATGGGGCGCGGAACGGCAGTTCGGCGACCCGGGGGGAGGCCATTTCGGCCGCCGGGCGGCCACGCATGCCGAACAGGTCCCAGGCGGCGGCGCGCACCATGGTGCGGCTGGGCTGCTGGGCGAAGGCGGACAGCCGCAGCATCGCCGCGCGCACCCGCCGCCCGGCCAGCGCCGCGCCATCGGCTTCCAGCGCCAGCTGGCTGGTGCGGCACAGCCGCAGCGCCTCCTCGTCCAGCAGGCTGACGGACGGCGCATAGGCTTCCGCCACCCGGCGCCGCGCGGCACGCCGGGCCAGGCCTTCCGGCCCCTCCGGCGCCACGGCCCGCACCAGGCGGTCGGTCAGCGGCTTCGGCAGGCAGCCCACCGGCGCGCAGGCGGCCAGATGCAGCCACAGATCCCAATCCTCGGACCGGTCGAGCTGCTGGTTGAAGCCGCCCACCGCCCGCAGCAGGGCGGTCCGTGCCATGACGGTGGAGGTGGCGACCACCGGCTCGGCATAGATCGCCGCCTGGGCGTCCGCTTCCAGCACGAAGCCTTCCCGGCGCATGACGTGGCGTGCGGCGAACTGGCCGCAGCGGGCGAAGCCCTGCGCCAGCTCCGCGCCGTCTTCCGAGAAGCGGCGGTGGTCGGTGAAGGAGAAGCCGATCTCGGGGAACAGCCGGTGCAGTTCCATCTGCGCCGCCAGCTTGCCGCGCCGCCAGCGGTCATCGGCGTCCAGGAAGGCCACCAGCGGCGCCTGCGCCACGGCCAGGCCGGCATTGCGCGCCGCTGCCGGGCCGATGCGCGCGGTGGAAAGCGGGCGGATGCGGCGGTCGCCGGCGGCGATGCCGCGCAGGTAGTCGGCCGTGCCATCCTCCGACCCGTCATCGACCACCAGCACCTCCATCGCCGCCATGGAGCCGATGGAAGCGATGGCACCGGGCAGCCACCGCAGCGCGTTGCGGGCCGGAATGACGACGCTGAGCCTGGGTTGGGGTGACACGGAATGCCTCTCGATCTGCAACCTGCGGCCCCGGGGGAAGCCGCCCCCGCTCCTCTGCATGCGGCGGGCCGGCAATCCGCCTCGCATTCTGCAAGAGCGCGGTGAAGGAATTGCCCCGTGCCGGCCTGAATGGCAGGCGGATGCGGCCGGGATGGGGCGGCGCATGCCGCATTCGTCGCAGAATGCCGCCGCATGGCTGGCACAGCGGATGCGTTGTGGCGGCCGGGTGCCCCCGCACCCGGGAGACCGGACCATGCCGTTCGACGCCACGACCCCCGCCGCATTCCCCGCGCTGCAGCCAGGCGCCCCGCCGCTGCTGCTGCTGGCCATGGCCGGCGAAGACCGCTTCCCGCCGCCCGGCGCCGCGGCGCAGGAGGAAGCCGAGGCGCTGCGCGGCCTGGGCCGCCCGGTGCTCCGCCTGCTGCTCGCAACGGAGGCGGCGCGGCTCGACCTGCCCGATGGCCCGCTGCCCCCCAGCCTGGCCCCGATCCGGCCGCCGGCCCGTCAATCGGCCGCCCGCCGCGCGCTGGGCGAGGCACGGGCGGCACGGCTGGCCCTGGCGCAGGGCGCCCTGCCCGCCCGGCTGGTGCTGCGGCTCGGCCGGCAGGTGGCGGCGATTGCGCACCGCCACGGCTGCGACGCGATCCACGCCACCTCGGCCGATTCCGCCGCCCTCGTCGCGCTGGCCGCGGGGCGCCTTGCGGGCTGCGCCGTCTCGCGCGCCGGGGACGGCG
>NZ_JAAVNE010000019.1 GCF_012103215.1 Falsiroseomonas selenitidurans | reverse complement strand
AGCCAGGCGAGGACCCAGGGGAGGACCCAGGCCGCGCGCGCGATGCGGACCTGGCGCTGAAGCTGAACGCAGCGGACCTTGCCTGCGTCGGCCGCCCGGCGGCGGTGGAGCCGGCGCAGCAGCTGGCGCCGCGCACCCGCGTCATCGCCCTGCCGCCGGCGCTGGGCCTGCGCTGGCTGCGGCCGCGCCGGCCGGGCCCGCGCAACGGCCGGCTGCTGTGCCTGGCGCCGCCCGGCACGCCGGAAGGCCGCGCCACGCTGCTGCAGGCGCTGGCGCTGCTGCCCGCGGCGCAGCGGCCGGTGATCGACCTGCCGCGCCAGGTCCACGGCCTGGTGCCGCTGATGCAGCAGGCCGCGGCGCTGGGCCTGGCGCCCTGGCTGGATCCGCGGCTGGAGGCGGAGGAGCTGGCGCAGGCCGCGCCGGCATGGCTCGGGCTGCTGGTGCCGGAAGCCGCGGCCGCCATCCCCGGCCTCCTGCACGGCATGGCGCTGCAACTGCCGGTGCTGGCCGTGGGCGAGGATCTGGCCGACATCGTCCTGCCCGGCTTCGGCCATCTGCTGCCGCCGGGGCAGCCGCAGCCCCTGGCGCGCGGGCTGCGCTGGCTCAGCCTGATGCCGGAGGATCAACGGCTGCTGTTCGGCCGCGCGGCGCGCGACCAGGTGCTGGCGCAGCACACCGCCGAACGGCGCGCTGCCCGGCTGCTGCAGGCGCTGGGCCGCTGCGCCCCACGCCGGGCCCGCCGCGCCTGAACGCGCGGGTGGCGCGACGGCGCGGCTTCGGTCAGCTTCCGGCGCGCGCCCCGTAGCGCAGCAGCATGGCGCGCAGCGGGTCGGAGCCCGGGTTGTGCGCCTCCATCGCCACCACGATCTGCCGCGCCCCATAGCCGCGGCCGTAATAGGCGGTGGCGGAGTCCGGCCGATAGGCCAGGATCGAGCCGGACAGGGAGATGCCGGCGAACAACCCGCGGGACTTGGCGATGGCGACGATGTCGGCGCCCGCCGCCGCGGTGGTGCTGCCCTCGATCCCGCCACCGATGGTGGCCAGCGTCAGCGAGGCATCCGCGCCGATCTTGAACTGGCTGTCCATCACCGCCTGCAGGCCGCGGTCGGTCATGATCATCATGGCGACCATCGAATCCTGCACGCCCACCTGCAGCCCGAAGCTGCCGGAGCCCAGGCCGTAGAAGGCCGGCGAGGACCAGGACCCGGCGCCATCCCGCCCGACGAGGACGCAGGACCCGCCCTCACCGCCCAGGATGAAGCTGGCGCGGAAGACGCGCGGGCAGATCATCACCGCCCTGGCGCGCTGGAGGAACGCCACCGCGTCGCCGGTATGGTCGCCGGTCGACATCAGCTCCTGCACGGTCAGCGTCGCACGGTCGACAAGCGCCTGTTGTTCCTGCTGCGCGGCCGCCGGCAGGGCGAAGCAGAGGCCAAAGGCCAGAAGCATCCCACGGAACATGAAAGATCCCCCGCAACCCTATGTCGCGGCACACTCTATCAAGTCACGACTCGGGTGTCCAAGGCGAAGCGGCGAAACCAGGGGGGTTGCGGTCAAGCCATCGTGGGCAGGGTGAAGGGTTCCTCGTTCACCGCCGCCACCCGCCAGGCCGCGCCATGGCGTTCCAGCCTTGTCAGCGACAGGTTGCGGATGGAGAAGATCAGCGCCTGGTGCGGGGTCAGCCCCATGGCCTGGGCGATGGCCGCGCGAATCGAGCCGCCATGCGCGACGATGACGATGTCGCGGCCTTCCTGCGCCGCCACCAGCCTCTCCAGCGCCGCGGCCACGCGCACCACCACCTCGGCGAAGCTTTCGCCGCCCGGGGGTTTTTCCTCCGCGCCATGGGGCCAGAAGGGGTGCGGCGGATGGCGGATCAGCGCCGAGAAGCGTTCATGCGACAGGCCCTGCCATTCGCCCAGATGCTGTTCCGCCAGGTCCGGCTCCACCGCCAGGGGCGCCGGCGCATGGCCGGCGGCGAAGATGGCGGCGGCGGTGGCGCGGGTGCGCGACAGCGGCGTGACCACCCAATGCGCGGCTTCCGGCAGGCGCGCGGCAAGCCAGCGATAGGCGGCGGCTTCCTGCGCCAGCGCCAATTCGCACAGGCCGACATCCATGCTGCCATAGACCAGCGCACGGGCGGAGGGTTCGACCAGCGCATGCCGGACGAGGAAGAGACGGGTGATCTGCACGCCATCCCTGTAGCCCCGCGCCCGCCGCGCCGGAAGGGCGCCGCCCTGGCGACCGCATCAGCGCGCGGCGCGACGCGCCGGTGCCAATTCAACGCGCGGCGCGACGCGCCGGTGCCAATTCAGCGCGCGGCGCGACGCGCCGCTTGGCCCACCCAATACGCCTCCGGCAACCCATCCCCCCCCTGCGCGCTCGGCATCACCACCGGCACCTGCAGGCACAGCGACTGCGCCGGCAACACGTCCTTCCACTGCGCCACCAGCCGCTGAAAGGCGCGGCCCACGGGGCGGATGCGGCGGTCCAGGTCGTACAGCCCCACCGCGTCCACATGCCCGTTCACCTCGCGCAGCGCCGTGTCCCAGTCCATCTGGTCGGTCAGCGAATACCAGGTGAAGCCGATCACCGGCACGCCGTCGTTACGCACCCGCAGCACATTCGCCCATTGCTTCCACAGCCAGCGTTCCGCCGCGCCCTCCCCGTCGTCGCGCAGGTTGGTCTCGGTGTGCATCACCGGCAGGCCGTAGCGCTGGTGGTACTGGTGGGTCAGCACGGAGTAGCCGAACACCTCGCCCGAGGCGCGTGTGTGGCCATCCGCCATCACCAGGTGCTCATTGGTCCAGTAGTAGTCGTTGCCCATGATGCAATGGCGCTTCAGCGGGCTGTGCGACAGGAAGAAGTGGTATTCCTGCCGCGTCATGCCGTTGTCCATCAGGTATTCGTACATGCCGCTGTCCACCCGGCGGCCGTAGTTCAGGTCCAGCGACAGGAAGCGTTCCTGGTTGCGCACCTCCGCCGGGCCGATGGCGGCCGGCGATTCGGCGTGGAAGTATTCCGTGCTTTCGCTCTGGATGAAGATCGCATCCGGCCGCACCGCCAGGATCGCCCGCATCGCCAGCACATTCGCCGCGACGATGTGCTTCAGCGCGGTGACGAAGGACCGGTCCGTGGCGAGCTGTTCGTTCCACCAGCCATAGCGCGCGGAGAACAGGGCGCCGATATACATCTCGTTCACCGGCGTATAGAGCTGAACCCAGGGAAACCGCCGGGCGAAGGCGCCGGCATAGGCGGCAAACAGGTCCGGGAAATCCGGGTTCTGGAAATCGCCGATCCAGTCCGGCACGCCGAAATGGCAGAGATCCACGATCGGCACGATGTCGCGCCGCTGCAATTCGCCGAAGGTGGCGTCCGCGAAGTCCCAGTCATGCCGGCCGGCGCCGCGCAGCGTGGTGTGCAGCGGCGGGCCGTAGCGCAGGAAGCTGAGGCCGAGTTCCTGCACCAGGCCGAAATCCTCCCGCCACCGCTGGTAGTGGCCGCAGCGCTCCATCTCATCCACCCGGATGCGGCCGCCCTGGATTCGGGGGATGCTGTTCTCGATGCCGGTCGCGAACAGGAAGGCGGGCGGTGTCTGCATGGCATCGCCAACGCGGCAGCACCGCCGCGGTTGGCGCGCGCCTGCCACGCCACCCCACCGGGCCGCCTCCTGCCAGGTTCGCTTGATCGGAACCTCTGCCCGGCGAAGGCACCCGAGCGGCCGCCGCGCCCCATGGCGCGCCGCCAGGCCGGCGATTGAGGCGGTGATCGCTCACCAGGCGTTGCGCTCAATGGCTGCGGCGGCGTTCCACCAGCGGGCCCTGGAACAGGCTGATCCCCGCCTCCCAGCCCCAGGCGATCGCGGCCGGCCGGTCGACGCCCACCAGCACCACCGCGTCCGGCTGCGCCAGCCAGGGCTGCAGCGCCGCCCCGGCCAGCGGCAGGTCGGCGCTCCAGCGCAGCCGCAGCAGGTCGAGGCCCAGGCGGTCGGGCCGCAGCACCGCGGCCACCGCCACCGCCGCATCGTCCAACGCCAGCCGGTAGCCCAGCATCCGCGCCGAATCCCGGGCCTGCGCGAAGCCGGCCGGGTCGGCCAGGATGTCGGCCGGCCGGAAGCCGAGCGTGATCTCCCGGCGGCGGCCCGCCGGCAGGCCGGCATCGAAGCGCTGGAAGGTCGGGGTCGCCAGCGTCGCCGGCACCACCGGCAGGCCCACCGGCCGCCAGTCAAGCTGCGCTGCCGGCCGGCCGATATCCGCCAGCAGCCGCGTCTCCGCCAGCCGCGCCAGGCGCCGTTGCAGGGCGGAGGAGGCACCGATGTCGATGCCGGGCAGCACCGCCTCCGCCAGGCTGCCCCAGGCGATGCGCCGATCCTCCCACTGCGCCTCCGCCGGCTCACCCTCCGGGTCCAGCCGGCACACCGCCTGCGCCGTGGTCATCGCACCGAGATCGGCCTGCGCCAGGGCGCGCTCCGCCATCGCCAGGTCGTAGCTGCCGATCGGCGGCCCGGCGATGCCGGCCGGCGGCGGTGGCGGGATTTCCGCAAGGCCCAGGCTTTCCGCCGTCACCGCCAGCAGGTGCGCGGCGCAATCCGGCAGCCGGAACGCCTGCACCGCCGCCGCGGCCCCGGCATCCAGCGTGCCGAGCAGCGCCTGGCGGGCATGGTCCAGGGCCAGGGCCGGCGGCGGCGCCACCGCCACCACATCGCCATTCGGCAGTTCGAAGACCCGGGTCCGCGCCGCCGCCATCACCGGCTCCAGCGCCTCCCGCAGCAGGCGCTGGTGGCGCGGCGCGGCGCCGGGACCCAGCCCGGCCAGGCGCAGATGCAGCACCTGGCGCACCACATCGGCGGCGACGCAGTCGCGCACCAGCGCGGCCAGGTCCAGCGCCGCCCGCACGCCGCCGGGGCGTGCCTCCTCCGCCTCGCTCCTCATGCCGGTGGCATCAGGCGGGCACGCCGGCCGGTTCCTGGCCCAGCCGTGCCAGCAGGCTGGACGGCACCGGGGCGGCCGGGGCCAGCGGGGCTTCCAGCCCGGCGCCCTCGACAAGCCCGATCCCCATGGCGCGGGCCCATTCGACCGCCTGCGGCGTCTCCGCCGCCGCCAGGATCAGCCGCGCCGGCTCCACCCGTTGCAGCGCCCCGGCCTGGGCGGCGGCGGGAAGCTCCGGCGACCAGCGCAGCCGCAGCCAGTCCGCGCCCAGCGCCTCCGGCGCCAGCAGGCGCAGCGCGGCGGCGTCCAGCCCGTCGATCTCCACCGACCAGCCCTGCGCCGCCAGCCCGGCGCGGCGCGCCGCCAAAGCGGCCGGGTCCGCCACCGTCTCCAGCCCCAGCGTCGCCACCAGCATCCCGCCGCCAACACCGCCATCGCCGCCGCGGATCGGCGCCGGCGGCACCGGCAGGTGCAGCCGCCCCGGCAGGGGGCCGCGGATCAACGTCCTGCCCTGCGCCGGATCGCCCACCGCCAGCAGCAGCCGGGCCGAGAGGGCGCGCTGCGCATGTTCCAGCAGATCCGCATCGCGGCCCAGCGGGCCCATCAGCCCGGCCAGCAGGACGCGGTTGATACCCAGCCGCAGGAAGGCCGGGCGCGGCGGATCGGCGATCCGCCGGCCCAGCACCCGCTGCACCAGCGGCGCCAGCCCCAGGCCGCGCAGCCAGGCATCCAGCCCGGCCAGGCCGGGCCCTTCCGCGGTCGCCGTCTCGGCGCCGGCGGCATAGGCCAGCAGCGCGGCGGCGTCGCCTTGCAGGGACCAGATGGCGGTGCGCTGGGCGCCGAGCAGCCGGTCGAGCAGCCCGCGCAGCCGCTCGGTGCGCCCGGCCTCCGCCCCCAGCAGCAGCAATTCCTCCTGCGGCCCGTCCAGCACCACGCCGCCGGCGACCAGCGCGCCTTCCTACAGCAGGGCGCGTGCCACGCGGCGCCGGTGCGGCGGCATCGCCGGCACCCGCAGCGCCACCCGGCTGCCCGGGCTGCGCAGCGCCTCCCGCACCAGGGCCAGAAGCGGTGGCGCCGGGCTCGCGGCATCCTTGGTCGGGAAACCTTCGGCGGTCGGGAAACCATCGGGCATGGGCATGGGACCAAAGCCGGTGGCGATGGCGCCTCCGGGGGGGGGTAGGATCGGCCCGCAATGCCTGCCAATCCCTTAACCGCCCAGTTGCCCGCACCCGGCTGGCTGCCGCCGGGGGAACGGATCTACGCCATCGGCGACGTCCATGGCTGCGCCGGGCGGCTGGCCGCGCTGCATGCGCTGGTGCGGGAGGACCTGGCGGCGCGCCCGGTGCCGCGGCCGTTCCTGCTGCATCTCGGCGATTATGTGGATCGCGGCCCGGACAGCGCCGGCGTGCTGGCGCTGCTGCGCGGCAGCCTGCCACCCGGCCTGCCCGGCCTGCAGCTGCGCGGCAATCACGACCAGATGATGCTGGACGCGCTGGCCCCGGGCGCCTCCGGCGCGGCGCTCGACCTCTGGCTGATGAATGGCGGCGGCGCGGCGCTGGCCAGCTATGGCGCCGCCGCCGGCCCCGGCCTGGCGCCGGGCGCGGTGCCGGCGGCGGACCTTGCCTGGCTCGGCGCCCGCCCGCTGCGCCACGCCGCCGGCGGCTACCTGTTCGTGCATGCCGGCATCGCCCCGCACCGGGCGCTGGACGACCAGAGGCCGCAGGACCTGCTGTGGATCCGCGAGCCCTTCCTGTCCTGGCGCGGCCGCTTGCCCGCCGTGGTGGTGCATGGCCACACCCCGTCCGAGACGCCGCAGCTGCGCCCGCACCGAATCGGGCTCGACACCGGCGCGGTGTTCGGCGGCAGCCTGACCTGCGGTGTCCTGGAGGGCAGGACGATCGGCTTCCTCCAGGCCTGAATCGCCGTTCCACAAAAGGATGTTTTCTCCGCGCGCGGGACCGTACCTTGCGTCGGATACGACGATTGCGCTACGCCGGTCGTATGCAAGGCCCCGCGCCCGCCGACCTTCCCACACCAGAAATCCCGGTCGGCGAGCTGACCGAGGCGGTGCGCCAGCTCAAGCGCGCCTCCGTCCTCGTCGTCGGCGACGCCATGCTCGATCGCTACGTCTATGGCCAGGTGGAACGGGTGAGCCCCGAGGCCCCCGTCGCCGTCCTGGCGGTGGAGCGCGAGGTGGCGATGCCCGGCGGCGCCGGCAATGTAGTGCGCAACCTGACGGCGCTGGGCGCGGCGGTGGCCTTCGTCTCCGTCGTCGGCGACGACCAGGCGGGCAGCGACCTCACCGGCCTGATCGGCGGCCAGCCGAATGTGGAGCCCTGGCTACTGGTGCAGGGGGGGCGCGCCACCACCACGAAAACCCGCTTCATCGCCGCCGGCCAGCAATTGCTGCGCGCCGACCACGAGATGGCTGGCCCCATCCATCCCCGGCTGGCGGAGCGCCTGGTGCGCATCGCCGCCGATGCGGTGGCCGCCACCACGGTGATGGTGCTGTCGGACTACAACAAGGGCGTGCTCTCCGGCGATACGGCGCAGCGCCTGATCGCCGCGGCCCGCACCGCCGGGCGCCGGGTGGTGGTGGACCCCAAGGGCATCGACTACGCCCGCTATGCCGGCGCCGACCTCATCACGCCGAATCGCGCCGAGTTGAAGCTGGCCACCGGGATGCCGGTGGACACCGAAGCCGCGCTGGTCGCCGCCGCGCAGCGCCTGCGGGCGGACCACGGCTTCGGCGCCGTGCTGGTGACCCGCAGCGAGGATGGCATGACCCTGGTCGATGCCGAGGGTGTCCGCCACTTCCCGGCCGAGGCGCCGGAGGTGCACGATGTCTCGGGCGCCGGGGACACCGTGGTGGCGGTGGCCGCCGCGGGGCTTGCCGCCGGCCTCGGCGCCGCCGTCTCCGCCCGCCTGGCCAACATCGCCGCCGGGATCGTGGTGGGCAAGGTCGGCACCGCCGTCGCCCGCGAAGGCGACCTGCTGGAGGCGCTGACGCCGGAGCGCGGCGCGCTGCGCAAGGTGGTCTCCCGCGCCCAGGCGGTGGAGCAGGTGGAACGCTGGCGCCGCCGCGGCTGGCGCGTGGGTTTCACCAATGGCTGCTTCGACCTGCTGCATCCCGGCCATGTCCACCTGCTGGAACAGGCGCGGTCCTGGTGCGACCGCCTGGTGGTCGGGCTGAATTCCGACGCCAGCGTGCGGCGGCTGAAGGGCGAGACCCGGCCGATCCAGGGTGACGCCGCCCGCGCCGCCGTGCTCGCCTCCCTCGCCTCGGTCGATCTGGTCTCGGTGTTCGAGGAGGACACCCCGCTCGAATTGCTGCGCCTGCTGCGGCCGGAAGTGCTGGTGAAGGGCGCGGACTACACGGTGGACAAGGTGGTGGGCGCCGACCTCGTCACCGATTGGGGCGGCCAGGTCCGCCTCGCCGCCCTGCTGCCGGGGCAGAGCACGACCGCCACGGTGGCGCGCATCCGCCGCTGAGGCGAAGCGCGCCGCGCAGGATCGGCGAAGGATCGGGGTCCACGACGCCCGCTTCTCGGGCCCTGCCCCGCGCCCCTGGGGCTTTCGGGCATTCATCCACAGGGGCTCAGTCGGCCCTGAGGGCGGCGCGGATCTCTGCCTGGCCCGCCGGGTCCTGCAGCGCCGCCAGGCGCGCGGCGGCCACCACCGCATAGCGCTGCAGCAAGGCCCGGCGCCGGGAAGGCGCCAGCTTGTGGCAGGGGGCCTCGCGCACCATCGTCGCCTCCGGCCCCTCCGCCACCAGCAGGCCGACCTCCGCCGGCAGCAGTTCCGCCGGGAAATCGAGGTCCACGGCGAAATACAGCCGGTCGCAGAAGTCGCGGTATTCCGGCCATTTCGCGTCGGCGAGGAAATCCCGCGCGCAGGACTTCACCTCCACCACCACGAAGCCGCCATCCGGCAGCAGCGCCAGCAGGTCCGCCCGGCGGCCATTCGGCAGCGGCATCTCCCGCACCGGGGCCCAGCCGCGCTGGGCGCAGAAGCGCGCCGCCGCGCGGCAGACGGCGAGCGTGCGCGCCGACGCGGTGGGCGGAAGCACAGGCGGGGGCATGGAGAGGGCCATGCGGCAGAGGTTCACTTTGTGTTCGCAGCCGCGTCAAGCCTCGCCCGCGGGGCGGAACCATTCGCCGCGCCAGGCGTGTAGGCATTTATGGTCGCAACCCGCTTCGCTGTTGCCGTGCATATCCTGCTGCTGCTGGCCACCGCGCCAGGTGGGCAGCTCACCAGCGGACGCCTCGCCGAGAGCGTCGGCACCAACCCCGTCGTGATCCGCCGCCTGGCCGGGCAATTGGCCCGGGCCGGGCTGATCCGCATCCGCCGCGGCCCCGGCGGCGCGGAGCTGGCGAAGGCGGCGGAGCTGATCACCCTGGGGCAGATCTGGCAGGCCATGCGCCGCAAGGGCCTGCCGCTGCTGCCGGTGCATCGCGGCCCGAACCGGGCCGAGGCCGCACCGGCCGCCGCCATCCCCACCCTGCTGCGGGAGGTGTTCGATTCGGCCGAGGCCGCGATGGAAGCCGACCTCGCCAGCGTCACCCTGGCCGAGCTGCGCGCCCGGATGGAGGCGCCGGCCGAGGCCCAGCGCGAGGTTCAGGCCACCTGATCGAGGCCGGCGCGCAGGGCCTCCGCGCCCGGCGCGCCGGCCTCGATCAGCCCGTGGCGCAGGAAGAAGTCGATCAGCACCAGGTTGACGTTGAACTTCACCCGGTTGCGGTCGCGCACTTCCTCCAGCAGCCAGGCTGCCGGGCGCAGCTCGAAGCGCTCCACCTCGTCGTCATGCGGGCGCGGCACGAAGCTTTCCGGCAGTTCGAGGTCATGGCAGTGCAGCACGTCCCGCCGCAGCCCCTCCGGCGCCGCCATCACATAGGAAACGCGGCCCACCGGCCGGGCCAGCGCCGCCAGTTCCGGCGGGATGGAGGCTTCCTCCGCCGCCTCCTTCACCAGGGTCTCGGCCGGCGAAAGGCCGGAGGGCACGCCGCCGGCGACGATGTTGTCGATCTGCCCCGGCGCCACCGCCTTGGTGCGGGACCGCCAGCCGACCCAGAGATGCAGCCCGTCCGGGCGGCGGACGAAGCCGTTCACATGCACGCCATGGGCGATGATGCCGAAGACCGGCAGCGCACCGCGGTCCAGGCGGGCCAGCACCGGCCCCTCCGTCCCCGGGCGCACGTCGAACAATTCATGCCGCAGGGTCAGGTGGCCGCGCGCGGCAAGGCCCCTGGCGAGCAGGGCCAGCGCCTCGCTGCGCGCCCCCGGTGCCCGCAGCTTGCCGGCCAGGGCCACGCCCTGCGGCTCGAAATGCACGTCGCGTGGGTAGAAGGCCAGGGCGCGGGCGGTCTCCGCGCCGACCCAGCCCACCTGTTCCTCGCCGATGCGGAAGCGCAGCAGCGTGGCCGGGGAGGCGATGTTGTTGCAGGCGGCGACGTGCCGTTCGAATCCGGCAAGGCTCTGGTCGGGCATGCGCCCCTGTAGCGCGCCGGGCGCATGGCACGAAAGCCCGCCGCCCTGTTTGCTCCGGACGCTGCAGGCACCACCTTAGGGGCAACGGTTCCGGAGCCTTCCCCTTGTCGACCACCCAGACCAGCGAGCGCGGCCATCTGCGCACGCTTCTCACGCTTGCACCCTATCTGTGGCCGAAGGGGGAGCCCGGGCTGCGCTTCCGCGTCGTGGCCAGCCTGGTCCTGCTGGTACTGGCCAAGGCTGCCAATGTGGTGGTCCCCATCGCCTTCGCCCGCGCGGTGGACGCGCTGGCGCCGGAAGCCGGCGCCGCCGCGTCCATCGCCGCGGTCCCGGTGGCGCTTGTGCTGGCCTATGGCCTGCTGCGCCTGACCAGCAGCGCCTTCAACGAGGCGCGCGACGCCATCTTCGTGAAGGTGCAGGGCCGCGCCAGCCGGCGCATCGCGCTGCAGGTGTTCCGCCACCTGCACGCCCTGTCGCTGCGCTTCCACCTGGACCGGCAGACCGGCGGCCTGTCCCGCGTGCTGGAACGCGGCACGCGCGGCATGACCTTCGTGCTGGACTTCCTGCTGTTCAACATCATCCCGACGATCTTCGAGATCATCCTGGTGGCGCTGATCCTGTGGGGGATGTTCGACATCACCTTCAGCGCGGTGATCGTGGTGACGGTGGGCGTCTACATCGCCTTCACCCTGGCCTTCACCGAATGGCGCCTGCGCTTCCGCCGGGCGATGAACGACACCGACACGGAAGCGAACACGCGCGCCGTGGACAGCCTGCTGAACTACGAGACGGTGAAGTATTTCGGCAACGAGACGCATGAGGCGCGGCGCTACGACGCGAGCCTGGGCCGCTACGAGACCGCCTATGTGCGCTCCGAGGTCAGCCTGAACGCGCTGAACTTCGGCCAGCAGGCGGTCATCGCGGTCGGGCTGACGGTGGTGATGATGATGGCCGCCGGCCGCGTTTCGCAGGGCGAGGCAACCCCGGGCGGGATGACGGTGGGCGACTTCGTGCTGGTCAACACCTACATGATCCAGCTGTTCCAGCCGCTGAACTTCCTCGGCTTCGCCTATCGCGAGATCAAGCAGGGGCTGGTGGACATGGAAGCCATGTTCAGCCTGATGCGGGAGGACCGGGAGGTGGCCGACCGCCCCGGCGCGCCGCCGCTGGATGCCGCGGCCGGGGAGATCCGCTTCGAGGATGTGCGCTTCGGCTACCGCCCCGACCGGGCGATCCTGAAGGGCGTCAGCTTCACCGTGCCGCCGGGCCGGACGCTGGCCATCGTCGGGCCCACCGGGGCCGGCAAATCCACCATCAGCCGCCTGCTGTTCCGCTTCTACGATGCCACCGGCGGGCGCGTGCTGATCGATGGGCAGGATGTGCGGGACGTGCAGCAGGACAGCGTGCGCGCGGCCATCGGGGTGGTGCCGCAGGACACCGTGCTGTTCAACGACACCATCCGCTACAACATCGCCTATGGCCGCCCCGGCGCCAGCCAGGAGGAGATCGAGGCCGCGGCCCGCGCCGCCCAGGTGCACGACTTCGTGCTGCGCCTGCCGGATGGCTACGACACCCGGGTGGGGGAGCGCGGGCTGAAGCTGTCGGGCGGCGAGAAGCAGCGCGTGGCGATCGCCCGCACCCTGCTGAAGAACCCGCGCATCGTCATCCTGGACGAGGCGACCAGCGCGCTCGACACCCGCACGGAACAGGACATCCAGGCGGCGTTGCGCGATGCCGCGCGCGGCCGCACCACGCTGGTCATCGCCCATCGCCTGTCCACCGTGGTGGAGGCGGACGAGATCCTGGTGCTGCAGGAAGGCCAGGTGGCGGAACGCGGCGCGCACGCCGAGCTGATCGCCGCCGATGGCCTCTATGCCGCCATGTGGCGCCGCCAGTCGGAGGCAGTGGCGGCGGCGGAGGCCGCGGCCGCGGCCCAGGCCGCCGCGGGGCTTCCGGCCCCGGGGCGGCCGGCCTGACCCTGCCGGCGGGCGGGCGGGGGGTTCCCATGCCCCGCCCGCCTGCTTATGTCCCTGTCATTGAGGAGGCCGCCTATGCAATTCGACCCCCAGGGCGAGGCCCCGGAAGACCTGAGCCACGCCGGCTCGGTCGTGGACAAGGCCATCGAATACATGTTGGAGCAGGGGATCCAGCCGATCTCCATCGCCTCCGCGCTGCTGGGCGGCTCGCTCGGCATGCTGGCGCGCAGCCTGGACGACCGGGCGGTGGCCGGCGTGCTGCGCAGCGCGCTGGCCTCGGTGGAAGCCGGCGAACTGGCGGAAATGCGCCGCGCCGCGGCGGCGGACCAGCCCGCCAACCCCTGAGATGCAGCGGCCGGATCAACGCCCCGGCCCTTGACGGGCCGGGTCCGATCCGCGATACGCCCCTGCTCCGGACCACCTCCGCGCGCGGCAGCCTGGACCATTCGGCCCAGGACCCGCGCGTGCGCTTTTCGGGATTAGATGTGTCATGGCCCGCCGCTGCGGTATCACCGGCAAGGGCGTGCTGACGGGTAACAACGTCAGCCACGCCAACAACAAGACCCGCCGGCGCTTCCTGCCGAACATGCAGGAGACGTCCTTCTTCTCCGACATCCTCGGCACGCCCGTGCGGATGCGGCTGACGACGAACGGCATTCGCACGGTGGAGCATAACGGGGGTCTCGACTCCTTCCTGCTCGGCACCCCGGACCGCCGCCTGCCGAGCGAGGCCCTGGTGCTGAAGCGCCGGCTGGAGCGGGCGCGGGACAAGAAGGCCGCCGTCGCCGCTTGACAGTTTCTCCCCCCTTTCGGGGGGAGACGCCCGATTCCAGGGCGTGTTGTCAATACAGCCTGACAAAATCCGGTTGACTGACAAGCCGACCCGTCACTTTTCCCGATTTGACGGCCCAGGCTTAACCCACTGGTAACCGGCGACCGGTCACCCTGCCCTGCATGTGGACCGAGACGCCGCTCCTTGCCGTCGCCCTCCTGAGCGCCATCATCCTGATGGCGATCGGGATCACGTCGCACAACATGCTGGAGCGGGCGCGACAACGCGTCGCCGCCGCGGAAAGGCTGGCCGCCGCACGCGGACGCTGCCTGTCGCTGGCCGCGCAGGAATTGCGCGGACCCGGCCTAGCGCTCATGGCCCAGGCCGCCAGCGCCAGCCCATCCCACCGCCTGACCGAATCGGAAGCGCAGGTCGAGGCGGTGGCGCAGCAGCTTCTGCGCCTGGCCGACGACCTGGCGGATTTCGCCACCGAGCCCTCGCCCCGCGCGCTGCATGAGGCGCCGGCCCTGCTCGGCCCCATTGTCGATGCCGCGATCGCCAATGTCTCGGCCCAGCTTCGCCCGGGGCGCCGCCACTGGAAGATCGAGCCGGATCTGGGCGGGCTGCGCGTGCGGGCCGACAGCCGGGCCCTGGAAGGCGCGCTCTCCGCCCTGCTTCGCCGCGCCGCGCGGCATTCGCGCGATGGGGACGTGGTGGCGCTGCGCTACGTGGTGGGCACCGAGACCCTCGCCATCGTGGTGGAGGATGAGGGGGACGGGTTGCCGGCGCAGGATCTGGTGGTGGAGACGGCGGGCCTCATGCCGGGGGGCCAGGCCGGCGGTGGCACGCGCGGTCTGGACCTCGGCCTCAGCCTCGCCCGCTCCCTCGCCGCCGCCCATGGTGGCGACATCCGTCTGGAAAGCGCGCCCGGAATCGGCGCCCGCGCCTGGCTCACCCTGCCCCGCAGTCGGCTGCTGGAAGTCGCCTGACCGCCCTTCCTGGAGCAGGCTGCGTTCGCCTGAACGCTGCTCATGCTCTGGAAGCCGTTGATTCTAAAACAAGAATTGCGTTCAGATGATTCCATCTCAACGCCTATCGCTCCTGGGCAGCATCCCGGGCGGCATCTCGAACAGCAGCAGCAGGCTGCGCTGCAACAGGCGCTCATTATCGTCCGAGACGATCGCCACCAGCCGCCTTCCCTGATGGTCCAGCACGGCCAGGCCCTCGTAATTGTCCACCGGCAGGGGTGGCGCAAGGTCCAGCAGCGCCACCGGCTCCAGCACCGCATCCACCGCCGGGTCGGCCAGCGCCGCGGCCGGCAGGCGGGCCAGCCGCCCGGTGAAGCCGCCCAGCAGGCTGAATCCGCGCTCCAGCACCAGCGCGCCACCCTCCGGCAGCGCCGCCGCATCCACCGGCACCATCCCCGGCTGCGGCCGGTAGGCAAGGCGCCGCCAGCGCCCGGGGCGGCCGAGCCAGCCGCGGACCAGGCCCGGCCCGGCCTCCAGCCCCTCGGCCAGGGCCAGCCAGCGCCCATCGGCCAGCACCGCCAGCGATTCCAGACCGGCATTGCGCGGGGCGCGGTCCAGCCCTGGCGGCGCGGCGATGGTCCGGCCGGGGCCTTCCAGCCTGGCATGGGCCTGGATCCGGTGGCGGCGCTCGAAGGCCAGCAGCCAGGTGCCGTCCGCCTGGCGGGCCAGCGCCTCGGCATCCCCGGCCGGCCCCGGCGGCAGCGGCCGCCCGGCCGCATCGCGCAGCCGCCCGCTGCGGCGCAGCGTCAGCCCCATGGGGCGCAGCCCGGCATCGAGGTCCAGCCGCATCTCGACGAAGCGGCCACGGTCGCTGATCGCGGTCAGCACCGGCCCGGGCGCCATGTGCAGCCCGGACAGCCCGCCGAAGCCCAGAATCCCGGTGTTCAGCGCCAGCCCGCCCAGCAGGCGCAGCGGACCCGCCGGCTGCGCCAGCGCCATGGCCCGGCCGAGGGGCGATCCGGCCGGCGGCCCTTCCGCCCCGCCGGCACAGGCCGGCAGCCCGGCGAGCGCCGCCGCCAGAAGGGCGCGACGACGGATCAGGCGACCAGCGGCGCCCGCTCGGCGGCGGCGCGCTGCCAGGCCAGCGCCGCATCCTCGTCGAACAGCTCGGCCAGCTTCTTCATCATGGTGCCGCCCAGCTCCTCGGCATCCACGATGGTGACGGCGCGGCGGTAGTAGCGGGTCACGTCGTGGCCGATGCCGATGGCGATCAGCTCCACGGCGTTCCGCCCCTCGATCTCGCCGATCACCTTGCGCAGGTGGCGTTCCAGGTAGTTGCCCGGGTTCACGCTCAGCGTGCTGTCATCCACCGGCGCGCCGTCCGAGATCACCATCATGATGCGCCGGTGCTCGCTGCGCGCCAGCAGGCGGCGATACGCCCATTCCAGCGCCTCGCCGTCGATATTCTCCTTCAGCAGCCCCTCGCGCAGCATCAGGCCGAGGTTCTTGCGGGCGCGGCGCCAGGGCGCGTCGGCGGATTTGTAGACGACGTGGCGCAGATCGTTCAGCCGGCCCGGGTTGCGCGGCTTGCCTTCCTGCACCCAGCGTTCGCGGCTCTGCCCGCCCTTCCAGGCGCGCGTGGTGAAGCCCAGGATCTCCACCTTGACGGAGCAGCGTTCCAGCGTGCGGGCCAGGATGTCGCAGCACATGGCGGCGACGGTGATCGGCCGGCCGCGCATCGATCCCGAATTGTCGATCAGCAGCGTCACCACCGTGTCGCGGAAATCGGCCTCGCGTTCCCGCTTGTAGGACAGCGACAGCATCGGGTTCACCACCACCCGGGCGAGGCGGGAGACGTCGAGGATCCCCTCCTCCAGGTCGAATTCCCAGGCCCGCTGCTGCTGCGCCATCAGCCGGCGCTGCAGGCGGTTGGCCAGCTTGGAGACCACGCCCTGCAGGTGCGAAAGCTGCTGGTCGAGCTGCTGGCGCAGCCGGGCGAGCTCATCCGCGTCGCAGAGATCCTCGGCCTCCACCACCTCGTCGAAGGATTTGTTGAAGGCGCGGTAGAGCGAGGCGTCGTCGGTGGCCGGCACCTCCTTGCGCTGCTGCGGCCCGCCGGGGCGGTCGTCGCCCTCCGCGGCGGCGCCTTCCTCCTCGCCCTGGTCGGTATCGTCCTCGGCGGAATCGCCCTGCATGGTCTCGGGCTGCGCGCCCAGCATGCTCTCCGTGTCCTGCGCCTGGCTTTCGCCCTCGCCGGACTGGTCCTGCTGGGAGGAGGTCTCGCCGCCCTCGCCTTCCTCCTCATCCTGCTCGGCCTCGGTCTCCACCTCCGCCTCGGCCAGGTCCAGCGCCGCCAGCAGCTTGCGGGCGGCGCGGCCGAAGGCGTCCTGGTCCGCGCTGCGCTCCGCCATCTCGGCCAGCGCCGTCTCGGCGGATTCACCCAGCGTATCGCGCCACATGTCCAGCACGCGCCGCGCCGCTTCCGGCGCCTTCTCGCCGGAGAGGCGTTCCCGCGCCAGCAGGCCGAGCGCGGCGGCCATCGGCAGCTGGTCCTTCCGCGTCATGCGGTCATAGCCTTCCGACTCGCACTGGTCGGACAGGCGGGCGCGGAGGTTGGCCGCGACGCCGGACATGTGCTGGCTGCCCACCACCTCGACCCGCACATCCTCCAGCGCGTCGAACACCTCGCGGGCTTCGCGGCGGGCGGGCAGGCGGTTGGCGTGCACGCCCTCATCATGGTGGCGCAGCTTCAGCGCGATGGCATCCGCCGCGCCGCGCAGCTTGGCCATCTCCGCCGGCGGCAGGGCGCGGGTCGGCAGCGGCAGGCGGGCGCGCTTGCCGGCGAGGCCGGACGGCCCCGGCTGGTAGGCCACCTGCACTTCCGGCTGGCGCGCGATGGCGCGCACCGCGCCGGCGGTGGCGCGCTTGAACTCTTCCTGCCGGGTCTGGTCCTTGGGGTTCGCCATCTTGTTCCTCACGCCCCGGGGGGCTGGAGCGCCTGGGCACGCTGCCGCGCCGGCCGGGCCTCGATGGCGCCGAGATAGCGCGCGATCTCCGGTCCGGGCCTGAGCATGCCGAATGATTGCATGAAGCCGAGCAGCCCGCCCACCACCAGGTCGGCGGTGGTGAAACGCGCACCCACCAGCCAGCTGTGCCCGGCCAAGGCCGTCTCGACGCGGTCCTGCACCGCGGCAAAGGCCGGCCAGCCGAGCGCGGAGGCCGGTGCCGGCCGGGCGCGCGGGAAGGCCAGGTCCGCCATCGCGGGTTCCGCGACGGCGGGGCCGTAGGTCATCCAGAACTGCCAGGCGGCGCGTTCCGGCGTGCCGATCGGCGGCGAAAGGCCGGCCTCCGGCAGCAGATCGGCGACATAGGCTGCGATCGCCGCCCCTTCCGTCACCACCACCTGCCAGCTGCCATCCGGCCCGCGGTCGACCAGGACCGGCAGCTTGCCGGCCGGGTTCAGCGCCAGGAAGCCGGGATCCTTCTGGCTGCCCGCCTGCAGGTCGTGCCAGTGCAGCTCGTAGCCCGCGCCGGCTTCCTCCAGCAGCCAAGCGACGCTGACGGAGCGTGACCCGGCGGCATGGTGCAGGAGGAAGCGCGGCCCGGCCATCAGCCCGCCTTGCGCAGCAGGCTGCCGGAGGACAGCTCCTCGTTGAAGCAGCGCTGATAGTATTCGGCCACCGTGCCGCGCTCCGCCTCGTCGCACTTGTTGAGGAAGGTCATGCGGAAGGCGAAGCCGATATCGCCGAAGATCCGGGCATTCTCGGCCCAGGTGATGACGGTGCGCGGCGACATGACGGTGGAGATGTCGCCGGCGATGAAGCCGGCGCGCGTCAGGTCGGCCAGCGCCACCATGGCTTCGGTCTGGCGCTTCTGCTTCGCGTCCTTCGGGTCCCAGCCCAGCTTGGCCATGACGATCGCGGTTTCCTGCGCATGCGGCAGGTAGTTCAGCGTGGCCACGATGTTCCAGCGGTCCATCTGGCCCTGGTTGATCTGCTGCGTGCCGTGATAGAGGCCGGTCGTGTCGCCCAGGCCCACCGTGTTGGCGGTGGCGAACAGGCGGAACATCGGGTGCGGCCGGATGACCTTGTTCTGGTCGAGCAGCGTCAGCTTGCCCTCCACTTCCAGAACCCGCTGGATCACGAACATCACGTCCGGGCGGCCGGCATCGTATTCGTCGAACACCAGCGCGCAGGGGTGCTGCAGCGCCCAGGGCAGGATGCCCTCGCGGAATTCCGTGATCTGCTTGCCGTCCTTCAGGACGATCGCATCCTTGCCGATCAGGTCGATGCGGCTGATGTGGCTGTCCAGGTTCACGCGGATGCAGGGCCAGTTCAGCCGCGCCGCCACCTGCTCGATATGGGTCGATTTGCCCGTGCCGTGGTAGCCCTGGACCATCACCCGCCGGTTGAAGGCGAAGCCCGCGAGGATGGCGAGCGTGGTGTCGCGGTCGAAACGGTAGGTATCGTCCAGTTCCGGCACGTGTTCCGTGCGCCGGCTGAAGGCCGGCACCACCATGTCGGAATCGATGCCGAAGACATCGCGCACGCTGGCCTGCGTGTCCGGCATGCTGATGGCGGAGGTGGGGCTGATCTCGGCGAGGCTGGCGGCCTTGTTCATCTGTCGGTCCGGCTGTGACATCGGGGTGATCCTAGGGCGCCGCGGCGGACACGGCTACCCGGCTGGTGCGGCGGCGGCCGGCGCTTTCGCCGGCAGTTTGCGGCGAAGCAGGCTGTAGGCGCGGTTGATGTCCTTCAGCCGCTCCTCCGCCTGGCGGTCGCCGCCATTGGCATCGGGGTGGAAGCGCTTGGCGAGTTCCTTGTAGCGCGTGCGCAGCGCCAGCGCGTCCAGCGGCCAGGTCAGGCCAAGAACGTCCAGCGCCGCCCGCAGTTCGGCCGGCGGCTCATCCGCCCGCGGCGGCCGCGCCTTGCGCTGCGCGTGCAGCGGCGTGGCGCCGAGCACGCCGAGCGGGTCGCGCAGCACGTCGGGGTCGAAGGGGTTGGCGCCGCCGAGGCGGCCCAGCGGCCAGGTCGGCCGCTGCCAGCCGGAATCGGCGCGCAGATGCGCCTCGATCTCGCCCGGGCTCATGCCCTTGTAGTAGTCCCAGGCGCGGTTGTAGGCGCGCACATGGTCCAGGCAGAACCAGCGGTATTCGTTCAGGGTCTTGCGGTCGCGCGGCGCGCGATAGGCGCCGGCCTCCGGGCATCCCGGTTGCTCGCACGCCCGCAACGGGGCCTCCGGCTCCGCGGTCGCCAGTCCGATGCGGTCGCCACGTCGCGCCATCCTGCCCTTATGGTCGCCACAATCGCGCCGCGCAAGGCGCGGCCGGGCGGGCGAGCCATGTGCCGGCGGGGCATGGCGCCGCGCGAAACCACCCCCATATACAAGGAGATATGATGAACAGCCGCGCCGACCGCATCGCCACCTGCCTGCAGGATCGTTTCGCCCCGGCCGAGGTCGCGGTGCAGGACGACAGCGCCCAGCATGCGGGCCATTCCGGCGCCCGCCCGGGCGGGGAAACCCACTATTCGGTCCGCGTGGTCTCCCCCGCCTTCGCCGGCCAGTCCCGCCTCGCCCGGTCCCGTGCCGCCCATGAGGCACTGGCCGGGGAGTTCGAGACCGGGCTGCACGCCCTCTCGCTGCGCCTGCTGACGCCGGAGGAAGCGGCGCGGGGCTGAAGCGGCAAGCGGCCGCGGCTACTCCGCCCCGCCGGCCCGGTGCCGCCTTACCACCGGGCTGTCCTCGGCATAGGCGTAGCAACTGTTGATCGGCAGTTGCCGCGGCGGCGGGGCGCTGGTGTCACCAGCGGCGATCGCCGCCTCCCGCGCCAGCCGCGCCCGGCGCCACTTCACCGGGCCCACGGTCTGGTAGGCCACGGTCGCCATCTGGGCCATCACCTCCCGCAGATGGGTGCAGCCCAGCACGCCGCCGACCCGTTCCTTCACCGCCCGGTTGAAGCCCGGCCCGATGGCCACCCCGGCCAGGCGGCTGAAACCATCCGCCGCCCGCGGGCAGATGTCGTAGGGCGTGAAGTCGGACACCGCCTCGCAGCGCTGGATCACCAGCGCCTCGTCCACCGTCATCCGCACCCACATGCCGTGCAGCGCATCGCCCGGCGCCAGCGTGCCACGGTCCATGTTGTCGAAGGGATAGGATTTGGTGTCGACGAGATGCGCCTCGATGTCGAACAGGCCATCCGTGCGCTGGTAGCCGTCCAGCGTGATCTGGCGGCGGTGCAGCGGCTGGCGCGGAACCTCGGGCTCGGAGAGCGGCATCGGGCAGGGATCCCCGGATGGTGCGGTGCAGCGTGCCGGTATCGCACGCGCCCCGCCGGCCTGCCAGGGTGGAAGCCTTGAGACCCCGCAGCCTCAGGCCCCGCAGCCCTCGTCGCGCAACAGCGACTCCACCGCCGCGGCCGGCACCTCCGCCGTGGTGAAGGCATCGCCCGGGCCACGCAGCAGCACGAAGCGCATGGCGCCGTCGCGCACCTTCTTGTCCTTGCGCATCCGCGCCAGCAGCCGCGCCGCCGAAAAGCCGCCCGGAATGTCGCCGATCCGCGCCGGCAGCCCGCATTCCTGCAGGTGGGAGATCACCCGCCCCGGCAGTTCCTGCGAAGAATGCCCGAGCCGGGCGGAAAGCGCCGCCGCCAGGCCGAGGCCCACGGCCACCGCCTCCCCATGCAGCAGCGTGCCGTCGAAGCCGCGCTCCGCCTCCAGCGCGTGGCCGAAGGTGTGACCCAGGTTGAGCAGGGCGCGGCCGCCCTCGGCGCTTTCCTCCCGCTCATCCGCCGCCACCACCCCGGCCTTGAGCCGGCAGGATTCCAGCACCGCATGGGCCAGCGCCGCCGGGTCGCCGGCCACGGCGCGGGCGCCCTCGGCCTCGCACCAGGACCACAGCGCGCCCTGCAGCAGGCCGTGCTTGGCCACCTCCGCATAGCCGGCGCGCAATTCCCGGGGTGGCAGGGTGGCCAGCACGTCGGTATCGGCCAGCACGATCTGCGGCTGGTGGAAGGCGCCCACCAGGTTCTTGCCCAGCGCCAGGTTGATGCCGGTCTTGCCGCCGACGGAACTGTCCACCTGCGCCAGCAGCGTGGTCGGCACCTGGATGAAGGGCAGGCCGCGCAGCGCGACCGCGGCGGCGAAGCCGGCGAGGTCCCCCACCACGCCGCCGCCCAGCGCCAGCACCGCGGTGCGGCGATCCGCCCCGGCGGCCAGGGCTTCCGTCACCACCCGCTCCAGCTCCGCGAAGCATTTGCTGGCCTCGCCCGGCGGCACGGTGATGGTGGCGGCCACGGCGATCCCGGCCTCGGCCAGCCCGGCCAGCAGGCGCGGCAGGTGCAGCGGCGCCACCGCGGCATCGGTCACCACCACCAGGCGGCGGGCCGGCAACACCGGCGCCAGCAGCGCCCCGGCGCGGGCCAGCAGCCCCTGCCCCACCAGCACATCGTAGCTGCGCGCGCCGAGGCGCACCGGCAGGCGGGCCGGTTCGCGATGCGCGGCCAGCGCCTCCATCACCTTGCGGGTCGTCGTCTCCGGCGGTTCATCGGTGCAGTCCACGGTCACATTGGCCTCTGCGAAGGTCGGGTGGCGCGCCGTCATCAGGCGCTCCAGCACCTCGCGCGGGTCCCGGTTGAGAAACAGCGGCCGATGTTCCCGCCCCGCGACGCGACGCAGCAGCACCGGCAGGGTGCAGCGTAGCCAGACGGCGACGGCGCCGGACCGCGCCACGGCCGCGCGTGTCCGCGCATCGGTGAAGGCGCCGCCGCCGGTGGCCAGCACCAAAGGCGGGCCGGCCAGCAGCCGGGCGATCACCCGGCGTTCGCCGTCGCGGAAATGCGGCTCCCCGTAGCGGGTGAAGATTTCCGTGATCGGCAGGCCGGCGGCGGCCTCGATCTCGGTATCTGCATCGACGAAGGGCAGGCCGAGCCGGGCCGCCAGGCGGCGCCCGATGGAGGATTTGCCGCAGCCCGGCATGCCGACCAGCACGACGCTGCGCGTCGGCGGGGCGGGCGAAGCCGGCTCGGGCAAGGGGGCATCCGGCGCGGGCCAGGCCGAAAGGGCAGTGTTGCGTGACACGATGCCGGAGGCTAGCACAGCACGACGCGCGCGAGGATCCGCTCCCCACGATGTTCCGACACCCGCTTCTCCTGCTGCTCAGCCTGATCGTCGCGGTGGTGGTGCTCGGCCTTCTGGGGATCGGCGCGTTTCCGCCCTCGGTCGCGCCGCAGCCGGTGGAGCGTACCGTGCCGGCGGAGCGTTTCGGCACCCGCTGAGCGGCCGATGGACCGCCATGCGGAAGCCTTCCTGGAAATGCTGGCGGCCGAGCGCGGCGCGGCGCGCAACACCATCGCGGCCTATGCCGCGGATCTCGCCGATTTCGCCGGCCATTGCACGGCGCGCGGCCTGACGCCGCTGACGGTGGATGCGGCGGTGGTGCAGGGCTATCTGCGCGGCCTGGCCGATGCCGGCTTCGCCGCCCGCACCGCGGCGCGCCGGCTTTCCGCCCTGCGGCAGTTCTTCCGCTTCCTGGTGCAGCAGGCGCTGCGGCCGGACGACCCCACCCTGTTGCAGGAAAGCCCCCGCCTGCCCGCCGGCCTGCCGCATCCGCTGTCCGAATCGGCGATGCAGGCCCTGCTGGAAGGCGCCGCAAGGCTGAATGGCGGCCGCGGCCCCTTTGCCGTGGCGCTGGTGGAGCTGCTGTATTGCAGCGGGCTGCGGGTCAGCGAGCTGGCGGCGCTGCCGGCCAATGCGCTGCGCCCCGACCAGCCGATGATCACGGTGCGCGGCAAGGGCAACAAGGACAGGCTGGTGCCGATTTCCGCCCGCGCCCGCGCCGCCGTGCTGGCCGCCCTCGCCGCCCGCGCGAAGCCGGAGGAGGCGGGGCGGCCGGCGCCGCCATCGCGCTGGCTGTTTCCCTCCCGCGCCGCGGGGGGCCATGTCACGCGGCAGACCATCGGGCTGGTGCTGAAGGATGCGGCGCTGGCGGCCGGGCTGGACCCGGCGCGGGTCAGCCCGCATGTGCTGCGGCATTCCTTCGCCTCCCACCTGCTGGGCCACGGCGCGGATCTGCGCAGCCTGCAGATGCTGCTGGGGCATGCGGACATCGCCACCACGCAGATCTACACCAAGGTGCTCGAGGAAAGGCTGCAACGCCTGGTCGAGGACCACCACCCGCTCGCCGCCAAGGACCACGCCGCATGACCGCCATCGCCCGCCTGCACCGCAGCGAGCTCGCCGTGCCGGCGATCCGGCCGGAGCTGTTCCCGAAGGCCGCCGCCGGCGCCGCCGATGCGGTGTTCCTGGACCTGGAGGACAGCGTGCCGGAGGCGGAGAAGGACCGGGCGCGGGCCAATGCCGTCGCCGCGCTGGGCGGCATCGACTGGGGCCGCAAGATCCTGGCGGTGCGGGTGAACGGCCAGGACACGCCGCATTTCTACAAGGATGTCATCGCCCTGCTGGAAGCGCCCGGGGACCGGTTGGACGTCATCATGATCCCCAAGGTCGGCGATGCGCGGGAGGTCTTCGCGGCCGACCTGCTGTGCAGCCAGGTGGAGGCCGCCGCCGGCCGCGCCCGGCGCGTCGGACTCGGCCTGGTGATCGAGACGGCGAAGGGCCTGGCGCATGTGGAAGCCATCGCCACCGCCTCCCCGCGGACCGAATCCATGCATCTCGGCGTGGCGGACCTCGCCGCCAGCCTCGGCATGCGGACCACCGCGATCGGCGGGCTGAATCCGGATTACGCCGGGCCGGGCGGCATGCTGGACCCCTGGCACTTCGCCGTCGCCCGCGTCATCACCGCCGCCCGCGCCGCGGGGCTGCGGCCGATCGACGGCCCCTATGGCGATTTCCGCGACGCCGAGGGGCTGGAAGCCGCCGCCCGCCGCGGCCGCGCCCTGGGGGCGGAGGGCAAGATGGCGATCCACCCCGGCCAGGTGGCGGCGCTCAACGCCGCCTTCCAGCCGGATGAGCGGGAGGTGGCGCAGGCGCGGCGCGTGCTCGCGGCGATGGAAGCGGCGCGCCTGGAAGGCCGCGCCGCGGTGGCGCTGGACGGCAAGCTGCTGGACATCGCCTCCATCCGCCAGGCGGAGGCGATGGTAGCGAAGGCCGAACGCCTGGGCTGATCCGGACGGGTTCGGGGGTCAGATCCGCCCCACCAGGTCCCCGAACCCCCAGACCAGCGTGCCCAGCACCAGCAGCGCGAAGCCGGCGCGCTCCATCACCTGCCGGTCGATGTCGCGCTGCAGGCGCTTGAAGCTGGCCAGCCTGGCGGTGCGTTCCGCGCCGTCCACCTTTTCCATATCCGCCAGAAGGGCCAGCAGGTCGGCCCGCGCGATCAGCACCTTGCGGCTGGCCAGCACCAGGCCGAGCGTGGTGAGGATGGCGCCGGAGCGCGCGAACCACGTCCAGTCCCCGGTGCCGAGGCTGAGCCAGATGCCCGCCGCCATGGACAGCACCGACGCCGCCAGGAAGCCCCGCACCACCCGGCGCAGGGCGCGCGAGCCTTCCCCGGCCATGGTACCGGTCATGGCCCCGGTCCTGGGCTCCGTCACGGCTTGTGGACGCGCAGCGGCCCGAAGCTCTGCGCCACCGGCATGACCTGCAGCGTGTTCACATTGACCCGCGCCGGCCGCGTCGCCGCCCAATGGACCGCGTCGGCGATATCCTCGGGCAGCAACGGGTCGGTGCCGGCATAGGGGGCGGCGGCCTTGTCCGCATCGCCCTTGAAGCGCACCGCGCTGAATTCCGTGCCCGCGACCAGGCCGGGCTCGATGTCCGTCACCCGCACGGCGGTGCCGAACAGGTCGGCGCGCAGGTTCAGGCTGAACTGGCGGACGAAGGCCTTGCTGGCGCCATACACATTGCCCCCGGGGTAGGGCCATTCGCCGGCGGTGGAGCCGATATTCACCACATGCCCACGGTCACGCGCCACCATGCCCGGCAGCACCGCGCGGGTGACATACATCAGCCCCTTGCAGTTGGTGTCCACCATCGCGTCCCAGTCATCGAGGTCGGCGCCCTGGGCCGGGGCGAGGCCCAGCGCCAGCCCGGCATTGTTCACCAGCAGGTCGATCGCGCCGAAGGCCGCCGGCAGGCCGGCCACCGCGGCCTCCACGGCGGCGCGGTCGCGCACATCCAGTTCCACCGGGTGGCAGCGCGCCGCGCCCAGCTCGGCCACCAGCTCCGCCAGCCGCGCCTGGCGCCGCCCGGCGGCGACGATGCGCCAGCCATCGGCGGCGAAGCGCCGGGCGATGGCCAGGCCGAAGCCGGCGGTGGCGCCGGTGACGAAGGCGGTGCGATCGGTCATGGAGGTCCTCATCCGGCTCTCAGCAGCGTTGGTCCCTGCGCCCGCAGCCATTCCACCGCGGCGGCGCGATGCGGCGTCAGCCGGGCCACATTCTCCCAGAACCGCGGGGAATGGTTCATCTCCCGCAGATGCGCCACCTCATGCGCCACCACGTAGTCCAGCACCCAGCCCGGCGCCATCACCAGGCGCCAGGAGAAGGCGAGCGTGCCGTCCGGGGCGCAGCTGCCCCAGCGGGTGCGGGTGTCCTTCACCCGCACCGCGCGCGCCGCCACGCCGAGGGAGCCGGCATGCGGCCGGACCAGGCGGAGGATGCGCCGCCTGGCCTCCGCGTGCAGGAAGTCCCGCACGCGCCGGGCGAGGAAGGGCGCCTGGCCGGCCACCACCAGGCGCTGGTCCTCCACGAAGGCGCCGCCGTACCGGGCGGGGTCGTGGCGGATGCGATGCGGCTGGCCGCCGATCGGCAGTTCCGCGCCATCGACGAAGGGCAGCGCCGGGGCCAGGGCCGCCAGGTGGTCCAGCACCCAGGCGCCATTGTCGCGCAGCAGGGCAAGGCCGGCACGCCGCCCGACCCGGGGCGGCAGGATCACCACCACCGCGCCGTCGCGCGGGCAGATCCGCAGCGAGACGCGCCGCGCGCGGCTGGAAGGCCGCCACAGGACCAGGCAGGTGGCCTCCGCCGACGACGCTCCGCACAGGGTGATGAGTTCCGAATCGGGCAGATCCATTGTCCCATCATGGCGCGCCGCCGCCCGCCGGTCCAACACCCTGCCGCTTGACAGGCCCGGCGCAGCGCTTCCCTGTGGCGCCGATGCCCAGCCCCCTCCGGATTCTCGCGGCCCTGCTGACCATCGGGCTTGCCTGGGGGATGACGCCGACGCTGGGCAAGCTGGCCCTGGCGCAGGGCATGCGGCCGCTAGGCATCGCCGCCATCGCCGCCAGCATCAGCACGATGGTGCTGTTCCTGGTGGCGGCCTGGCGGCGTGACCTGCCGCGCATGACGCCGGCGCATCTGCGCCACTACCTGCTGGGCGGGCTGGTCGGCATGGGGCTGGCCAATTTCTTCGCCTTCACCGGGCTGCAGCGCGCCCCGGCCGGGCTGTTCGCGCTGCTGGTGCCGCTGGCAGCCCTGTTCAGCGTGGTGTTCTTCGCCATGGCGGGCCTGGAACGGGCGACGCCGCGGCGCCTGCTCGCCACGCTGCTGGGCCTGGCGGGGGTGGCGCTGGCGATGGCGCCAGGCGCCGCCCTGCCGGACCCGGCGCTGCTGCCCTGGGCGGCGATCATGCTGCTGACGCCGGTCTGCTACGCGGCCTCCAACCTCATCGCCGTGAAGCTGGCCGTGCCGGGCAGTTCCGCCCTGTCGCAGGCGGCGGGCACGGTGATGGGGGCGGCCGTCACCTCGCTGCTGCTGGCGCTGGCGATCGGCCAGTTCGGCCTGCCGGGCACGCCGCAGGCCGCCGCGGTGCTGCTGGCGCATGGGCTGGTGAACGCGCTGGGCTACCTGGTGTATTTCCGCCTGCTGGTCGGCGCCGGCGGCGTGGTCACCAGCCAGACCTCCATGACCATCACGCTGTGCGGCCTGTTCTATGGCTGGCTGGTCTTTGCCGAGACCCCCGGCTGGCTGACGGTGCCGGCCGTGGGGTTGATCTTCGGCGGGCTGGCGCTGGCCTCCTTCAGCCCGGCAGGGCCTTCAGCTCCACTTCCACGAAGGACAGCTTCTGCGCCCCGGCATTGACCACATTGTGCTCCACCCCCGGGTCGCGGGTGTAGGAGACGCCGGCGGTCAGCGTGGCCTGGGCGCTGGCGCCGCCCGGCAGTTCCAGCAGCAGCGTCCCGTCGGTCACCGGGATCACCACATAGCCCCAGCCATGGCGGTGCCAGCCGGTCTCCGCGCCGGGATCGAAATCCCAGCGCGTGACGCGGACCATGGCATCATCCTGCTGCACGGTGCCGATCGCCGGAGCGCGGCAGGTGAGCGGCGGCTGGCGCAGCGAAGCCGAACCTCCGGTGCCCGCGGCCTGCGGCCCCTCCGCCCCCTGGTCGTCCGAAGCGGTCACGCCGCCGCCGCCTTCAGCCCGAGGCCCGGCAGCGGCAGCGCGCCCGTCGCCTGCATCGCGTCCCAGGCCTTCTGCCCCGCCTCGGCCGAAAGCGGCAGGTGCGGCGGGCGGATGTTGCGCCAGGCGGCATCGCCGGTGGACCGCGCGATGATCTCCCGCAGCCCAGGGATGAGCGGGGAGGCGGTGGCCGCCTTGCGGGTCGCGTTCAGCACCGCCTGCGCGGCATCGGCCTCCGGGCCCGTGCGGTGCTTGTAGACGATGGCGCCGAAGCGGGCGTTGACGTTGCCGGCGGCGGTGATGCAGCCCGCGCCGCCCTCGGCCAGGATCTTCTGCACGTATTCGTCGGAGCCTGAATAGACCTCGAACCCGTCGGCGGCGAAGTGGTCGATCATCGCCTTCATGTTGGCGTAGTCGCCGGAGCTGTCCTTCACGCCCTTGATCTGGCCCGGGAAGGCCTTCAGCAGCCGGCCGATCAGGTCCAGGCTGAAGGGCACCGCGCTCTGCTGCGGGAAGTGATACAGGTAGATGGCGATGCCGCCGCCGACGCGGTTCACCACTTCGGAGAAATAGGCGAACAGCCCATCATCGGACGGCGCCTTGTAGTAGAAGGGCGGCAGGACCAGCACGCCGCGGCAGCCCTGCGCCTTGGCGTGCTTCGTCAGCTCCACCGTATCGGCCAGGCTGGCGCAGCCGGTGCCGGGCATCAGCTTCGCCGCCGGCACGCCGCGCGCCAGGATGCCTTCCAGGATGGCCTTGCGCTCCTCGAAGCCGAAGCTGTTCGCCTCCCCGGTCGTGCCGAGGATGCCCAACCCGTTGCAGCCATTGGCCAGCAGCCAGTTGCAATGCGCCGCGTAGCGGTCGAGGTCGGGCGTGAAGTCCGCGGTCATGGCGGTCAGCGCCGCCGCATTGATGCCGCCGAAAAGCGCGTCTTTCATCGGGTCGGGTCCTTCCCCTCTCTCATGTCCTCCAGGCCCGCCCTTCGGCGGCCCCGGGGCAATCTCCACGGCTCAGGCACGCCGCTGCCGCGGCGCCTGTCTCAAACACGCCGCTGCCGCGGCGCCTGTCTCAAACACGCCGCTGCCGCGGCGCCTGTCTCAGGTACGCCGCTGCCGCGGCGCCTGTCTCAAGTACGCCGCTGCCGCGGCAGGGGCCTCGCCGTGCGCGGCCAGGTGCCCGGCCAGGCAGCGGTGTGGTCCTCCAGCGCCCCGGCATCGCGTTCCGTCACCACCCGGCCACGGACGGAGACGCCGGCGCGATGCACGCTCTCGGCATCGCCGGATACCAGCGGATGCCACCAGGGCAGGTCGCGGCCCTCGGCCACCAGGCGATAGGCGCAGGTCGGCGGCAGCCAGTCGATCGTCGCCACCTTGTGCGCGGTCAGCTTCACGCAATCCGGCACATAGGTCTTGCGGGCGGGGTAGTTGCGGCAGCGGCAGCTGTCGCCGTCCAGCAGCCGGCAGGCGACATTGGTCCACACCAGGTCGCCCGTCTCCTCCTCCCGCAGTTTGTGCAGGCAGCAGCGGCCGCAGCCATCGCACAGGCTTTCCCACTCCGCGCGCGTCATCGCGCCGAGCGTCTTGCTCCGCCAGAAGGGCTCAGGCTCTGTCATCAGCGGCAACCTACAAGCTGACAGCCGCATGACAAGGCCGCGCCGCGCAGGCGAGCTTGACGCGCCGCGCAGGAGCCGGCCATGCCCTGCCATGCCCCGCCTCACCCGCCGCGCCCTGCTCGCCGGCCTCGCCGCGGCCTTCGCCTCCCCGGCGAAGGCCGCCCGTTCGCCCCCGGCGCTGGGTGCCATCCGCTGGGATGCCTGGTACGCGCCGGGCTCCATCCCGACGGAGGCGATGGTGCGCAGCCTGTCGCCGCCCGAATTCCGCCACCGTGCCCCCTTCTTCGCCGAGGTGCCGCCCGGCGCCGCGCCGCTCCGCTTCCCCGCCGCCAGCCAGGCGGCGATGGACCGGGAGATCGCGCTGGCCAGCGGCGCCGGGCTGGATTTCTGGGCCTTCGTCACCTACCCGCCCGGCAGCGGCCTGACCGAGGCCTTCCGCCTGTATCGCGCCAGCACGCTGCGCCCGCGCCCGCGCTTCTGCCTGATCACGGAGGCGCGCCGCCTGCGGCCGGAGGGCGGCCCGCTGCACGAGCACCCGCCTTTGCTGGCCGACCCGGACTACCAAGGCACCGCCGATGGCCGGCCGATCTACCTGATCGGCTTCCTGTCCGAGGCGCTGATCGCCGGCTGGGGCGGCATCGCGCCGCTGCGCGCGGCGCTGGACGCCTTCCGCCGCCGGGTCCGGACGGCCGGCGCCGCCAACCCCTGCCTGGTGCTGATGACGCCCGATATCGGCCAGGCCCGGCGCTGGGCGCCAACGCTCGGCTTCGATGCGCTGTCCGCCTATGCTTGGCAGGATGGCGCCCGCCAGGCGCCCTATGCCGCCCTGGCCCGCCTGGCGGAGCGGGGCTGGTCGCGGCAGGCGGCGCTGGGCATGCCGGTGATCCCCACCGCCATGTCCGGCTGGGACCGCCGGCCGCGCGTGGCGAACCCGGTGCCGTGGGAGGATTTGCAGCGCCCGGGCCTGGGCGCGGATCGCCACTACGCCGCGCCGCGCCCGGCCGAGCTCACCGCGCATCTGCGCCGGGCCGTGGCTTTCGCCGCCACCCAGCCGCTGCGGCTGGCGCTGGCCTATGCCTGGAACGAGCATGACGAGGGCGGCTGGCTGCAACCCACCCAGCCGGATGACCGCAGCCGCCTGCGGGCGCTGCGCGCGGCGCTGTGCCGGCCGCAGCCGGCCGAGGCCTGCCTCAGGCTTCCGGCGCCGGGTCCCTGAGATAGGGCTCGACGGTGCCCTTCAGCTTCAGCGTCAGCGGCTGGCCGCGGCGGTCCACCGCCTTGCCGACGGAGACCCGCACCCAGCCTTCGCTGACGCAGTATTCCTCGACATTGGTCTTTTCCTGGCCGTTGAAGCGGATGCCGACGCCGCGGGCCAGCAGCGCCTCGTTGTGATGCGGGCTGCGCGGGTCGACGGAGAGGCGGTCGGGCAGGGTTTCGGGGGCGTTGTCGCTCATGCCGGGTTGGTAGTCGGCCCGGCCGGCCTGGACAAGGCCCCGGCTTCCGGCGGCAGCAGCCGGCGCAGCGCCGCCAGGAAGCGCGCCGCCGCCTGTTCCGGCGGCCAGGGCTGCCAGGGCGTGCCGCCATGCTCCGCCACCAGCGGGTCCGCCTCCATCACCGCGGCGCGGATGCCCAGCGTGTCCCGCACCTCCGCCCTCGACCAGCCGGCGACATGCACCGCCTCCGCCGCCGCCATCGCCACATCCAGCCGCTTGTGGCGCTTATGGGCCTCCACCTCCCAGGCGCGCAGCCCGTAGCGCTGCGCCACCACCGCCGCCAGCCGGTCCTGCAGCGCCAGGAACCCCGGGCCGAGAAAGGGCTTGAGCGGCGAGATGCAGTCGAAATTGACCAGCCCCTCCTCCGCATCATGCAGCAATTCGCGCAGCAGCTCGCCCGGCCCGGGCGCCGGCCGCGCCCGCCGGCGCAGCGCCATCACCGCCAGCGAATGCTGCGCCACGGACAGCGGCGCGCCGGGCCAGATGGAATGGCCGCCCCAGCGGAAGGTGCGGGACAGGCCGATGGCCAGGTCCTCATCGGTCCAGTCCAGCGGCGTCGGCGCCAGCAGGTCGAGCCGCCGGCCGGAAGGCAGGCGGATCCAGGCGCGCGCCGGTGCGGCGGCGCGGCCGCTCAAGGCGCCGTCAGGTCGAATTCGGCGGTCACCGCCAGATCCTCGCTGAACCAGGACCAGATGCCGGCCTGGCGCTGGCCGCAATATTCCGGGCGGCCATCCGCATCCAGTTGCATGGTCAGGTCGTGCCCGGGGACCAGCAGCGTGCCCGGCACCGCCTGCCACAGCGACCAGATCCCGGCCATGGAGGATTCGGAGGCCGCCGCATCCATGGTCATGTCCGCCTGGCGGGAGAGCATCTCCGCCCGGTTCTTCGCCGCGTCGCCGCTGAAGATCACCGGCGGGCTGCTGCCGGCCAAGTAGTAGACCAGGCAGCCCGGCGTGTGACCCGGCGCGGCGATCACATGGATGCCGGGCAGCGGCTCATCCCCCGCCACAATCCGCCGGGTGCGCGGGCTGGCCGCCAGTTCGCGCACGTGCAGCTCAGGCAGGGCGTTGAAATCCCAGGGTTCGGCCTCGGCCCACGCCATCTCCGCCGCGCCGATCCAGACCGTGGCGTTGGGGAACAACGGCGCGTTCACACTGTGGTCCCAATGCGCGTGGGTCAGCAGGATGTCGGTCACATCCTCCCGCTTCACATCGCGCGCCGCCAGCTGCTTCGCCAGTTCCAGGCGGATGTTGAAGGACCCGACATCCACCAGCGCGACCCGCCCCTGGCCGCGCAGCAGGGCGATCGTGCTCCAGCCCAGCGCACCATGGCAGACCGATTTGCCGGGATAGCCCTGCACCAGCACGTCCAGCCTGTACATCCACGATCCCCCGCCTCCGACCCTCCCACGATAGCGGGGTTGCGACGGGCGCCAAGCCGGCCGATCCTCAGCGCTTCGCGCATGACACAGATGCCATGAAGTTCCTGCACGCGGCCGATATCCATCTGGACAGCCCGCTGTCCGGCCTGCAATCGCGCGCCGACCTGCCGCCCGACCTGCTGCGCGACTGCACCCGCCGCGCCTTCGCCGCCATGATCGACCTGGCGATCGCCGAGGAGGTGGCCTTCGTCATCATCGCCGGCGACCTGTATGACGGCGACTGGAAGGATTTCTCCACCGGCCTGTTCGTGGCGGCGCAGATGAAGCGCCTCGGGCGCCCCTGCTTCCTGCTGCGCGGCAACCACGACGCGCGCAGCGTCATCACCCGCGACCTGGCGCTGCCGGCGAACGTCTTCGAATTCTCCACCCGCACCTGCCAGACGCATGAGGTGGGTGGGCTTTCCGTCGTCCTGCACGGCCATTCCTTCCCCAACCGCGCCGTGCCGGAGGATCTCACGCCCGGCTATCCCGAACCGCGCCGCGGCTGGCTGAACATCGGCGTGCTGCACACCTCCGGCAACGACCCCGGCGAGCACGAGACCTACGCCCCCTGCGACCCCGGCCTGCTGCGGCTGAAGGGCTACGACTACTGGGCGCTGGGCCATATCCACCGGCGCCAGGTGCTGGCCGAGCGCCCGTGGATCGTCTTCCCCGGCAACACCCAGGGCCGCCATATCCGCGAGACCGGCGCCAAGGGCTGCAGCCTGGTGACAGTGGAGGAGGGCCAGGTGGTGGCGGTGGAACACCGCGCCGTGGACAACCTCCGCTGGGCGCTGCTGGAGGTGGAGGCGGCGGAGGAGGCGCCGCTCGCCAGCCGCCTCGCCGAGGCGGTCGGCCGGGCGCTGGCGGAGGCCGAGGACCGCCCCGTGCTGGCCCGGCTGCTGCTGACCGGGGAGGCGTTGCCCGGCCTCGCCACGGATGCCGAGCGCCTGGCCGCCGAATGCCGCAACGCCGCCATCGAGGCCGGCGGCACCCTGTTCATCGAGGCCGTGCGCCTGCGCACCCGCCCGCGCCGCGGCCTGGAAGCCGCCGCGCTGGACCCGCTGCGCGCCGCCTTCGAGGCCGGTCTGGCCGACCCGGCGCGCAGCGCCGCCCTGCTGGCGGACCTCGCCACCCTGCGCGCCAAGGTGCCCGCCCCGGCACGGGAGGCGCTGGACCTGCCGCAGGATGCGGAAGGCCTGGCGCGGCTGGGCGAGGAAGCCTGGGCGCTGGCCGCCGCCGCCATCGCCGCGGAACAGCCGGGATGAGGCTGCTGCGGCTCGACCTGCTGCGCTACGGCCATCTGACGGATACGCGGCTGGATTTCCCGGAAGCCGCCCCGCTGGTGGTGGTGCTCGGCCCCAACGAGGCCGGCAAGTCCACCACCCTGTCCGCCATCGGCGATGCACTGTGGGGCTTTCCGCTGCGCAGCCCCCATGCCTTCCTGCACGAGACCAGCGCGCTGCGCCTGGGGTTCGAGGTGCTGGGGCACGATGGCAGCCGCGCCGCCTTCCTGCGGCGCAAGGGCAACAGGAACACGCTGCTCGACATGGCGGAAAACCCGGTGCCTGAAGCCGCCCTGCTGCGGCTGCTGGGCGGCGCCAGCCGGGGGCTGTTCGAGACCACCTACGGGCTGAACGGCGCCACGCTGCGCGACGGCGCGCTGTCCCTGCTGGCCAGCGGCGGCGAGGCCGGGGAGAGCCTGCTGGCCGGCATGGGCCTGCCGCATCTGCGCAAGGCGCTGGAGAGGCTGGATGCGGAAGCCAAGGCCCTGCACGGCGATGGCCGCGGCCGCCGCGCCCTGGCCGCCGCGGCCGATGCCTGGGCCGAGCAGCGCCGCGCGGCGGAGGAAGCCGCGATCCGGCCACGCGAATGGCAGGCGACCAAGGCGGAATACGACACGCTCTGCACCGCGATCGAGGAGGCCACGGCGCAGGGCGACGCGCTGGCCGCCGAGGCCGCCCTGCTGAACCGCGCCCGGCGCATCCTGCCCCTGCTCGCCAGCCTGGATGCGCTGCGCCAGGACGCCGAGGCCCTGGCCGATGCACCCAGCCTGCCGGCGGAGGCCGCCGCGACGCTGCGGCGGCTTCTGGAAGATCACCGCCTGGCCGCCGAGGACCGGCGGCGCGAAGCCGCGGAGGCGCAGGCGCTGGAGGCCGAGGCCGCCGCCCTGCCGCAGGACCCGGCGGTGCTGGCGGAACAGGATGCCATCGACCTGCTGGCGGAACAGCGCGCCGGCGCGCTGGACGCAGCGCGGGACCTGCCCGGGGTCCAGCGCAAGGTGGAGGCCTACCGGGCGGAGGTGGAGGAAGCCGCCGCCCTGCTCGGCAGTGGCGCGACGGCGGAAGCGCTGCGCGAATCCCTGCCCCGTGCCGCGGATCGCCAGGCCGCGCAGGCGCTGATCCGCCAGCGCACGGAACGCGCCACCGCCCTGGCCAGCGCCCAATCCGCCTTGGCCGAGGCGACCCGGCAGCGGGAGGCGGCGGAGGCCCGCCTCGGCGCCTGCCCCACGCCGCCCGCCACCGCGCCGCTGCGCCGCGCCATTGATGCGGCGCGCGGCGAGGGGCCATTGGACCGGGAACTGGCAGCGGCGGAACGCGCCCTGGCGGAAGCCTCCCGGCAGGTGTCCACCGCGCTGGCCGCCCTGCCCCTGTGGTGCGGCGACGCCGCCGGCCTTGCCGCGCTGAAGCTGCCCTTGCCGCCGGCATGCGATGCCGCCGCCAGGCGCCTGGCCGAAGCCACCGCCGACATCACGGCCGCCCGCCAGGCCGAAGCCGCGCTGGCCGAGGAGATCGCGGCGCTGGCGGAGGCGATGCAGGACCTGGCCCGGGGGGAGAAGGTGCCGACCGCCGCGCTCATCGCTGCCGCGCGCGCCCGCCGGGATGCGGCCTGGGCCGAACTGCGCGAACATCTCGATGCCGGCAGCGCCGCCGACCCTGCCCTGCCCGACCGCTTCGAGGCCCAGCGCGACGAGGCCGACCGCCTGGCCGATGCCCGCGCCGACGATGCCGCCCGCGTCAACGATTACGCCGCGAAGGGCGCCCGGCTCGACCTGCTGCGCGCCCGGCAGCCGCTGGCTCGGGAGACGAGCCTGCGGGCGGAGGCGGCGGAAGCGGCGGCCGTTTCCGCCTGGGCCGCGCTGTGGCAGCCCGCCGGCCTGGTGCCCCAGGATGCCGCCACCATGGCCGAATGGCGCCGCGGCCGTGCCGAGGTGCTGCGCCTGGCGGAACAGGAAGCCGCCGCGCGCCGGCAGCGGGACGCGCTGGCGGAACGGCGCGCCACGGCCCTGGCCACGCTGCACACCGTGCTGCCCGCAGCCGACACGCGGATGGCCACCCTCACCCCCCTGCTGGACCGCGCGCAGGACCAGCTGGATGCCACCGAGGCGGCGCAGCAGCGGCACCGCGACCTGACCAAGGCTGCCACGGATGCGGCGGAGCGACAGGCGGCGGCGCGGCAGGCCCAGGCCGGCGCCGCCGCGGCGCTGGCGGATTTCGCCCCGCAATGGCGCGCGGCGACCCAGGCGCTCGGCCTGCCGGCGGACGCCTCGGCGGAGGCGGTGGAACGTGCCCTCGGCGCCTGGACCCGCGTGGCGGAGGCCGCCAAGGCCTGGCGCGGCGACGCGGCGCGGGTCGCCGACATGGCCCAGGCCATCGCCCGTTTCGCGCAGGACACAGGGGCGGTGCTGGACCGCCTCGGCCTCCCGCCCGGCGAAGACCCCGCGCCCGCCTGGGTCGCCCGGCTCGGCCGCCGGCTGGAGGCAGCCCGGCAGGCGGCGAAGGACGACGCGACGCTGGCGAAGCGCCTGCAGCAGCGCCGGCAGGAAGCCGCCGCCGCCGGCGCCCGGCTGGCGGAGGCCGAGCGCCGGATCGGCGCCCTGCAGGCGCTGGCCGGCACCGACAGCCTGCCGGCGCTGGAGGAGGCCATCCGCCGCGCCGCCGCCCGCACCGAGCGCCGCGCCGCGATCGCCGGGGCGGAAGCCGCGCTGCGCGCCCAGGGCGATGGCCATGCCGAAGCCGCGCTGCGCGCGGAGGCCGAAGGCACGGACCCCGACCAGGCCACCGCCCGGCTGCACCGCATCGAGGCGGAGCAGGCCGCGCTGCGCGAACGCCTGACCACCCTCGGTGCGCAGCGCCAGGATGCGGAGGCGCGCCTCGCCGCCATGCAGCGGGGCCGGGATGCCGCCGCCCATGCCCAGCAGGCCCGTCACCACCTGGCCGAAGCCGGCGCCGCGGCGGAACGCTTTGCCCGGCTGCACCTGGCTCGCACCCTGCTGCAGGCAGGGATCGAGCGCATCCGCCAGGAACGCCAGGGCCCGTTGCTGCGCCGCGCCGGCGCGCATTTCGCCCTGCTGACGCATGGCCGCTACACGCGGCTGGCGACCGATGAGGACGAGGCCGGCCGCACCCTGCTGCGCGCCGTGCGCGATGACCGCACCGAATGCCCGGTCGAGGCCCTCAGCGAGGGCACGCGGGACCAGCTGTTCCTGGCGCTGCGCGTGGCCGCGGTGGAGGCGCAGGCGGCGGCGGCGGAGCCGCTGCCCTTCATCGCCGACGACCTGCTGGCCAGCTTCGACGATGCAAGGGCGACCGCCGCGCTCGCCCTTCTGGCGCGCCTCGGCGCGACCACCCAGACCATCCTGTTCACCCACCACGCGCATCTGGCCGACCTCGCCGCGCGGCAGCCCGGCGTGGTGGTGCGGGAGATGCCCGGCTTTCAAGCCCCCCGCTTCCAGGCCCCCCGCTTCCAAGCTGAGGCCCACACGGCGTAGGCTCCACCAAACGGAGGAAGACAACCATGGACGCCACCACGCTGCCGCCGGTGCTCCGCCTGGCCCCTGATGACGGCGTGCTGATCGCCCGCATCGCGCTGCCGCCCGGCACCACCGTGGCGCCGGGCGTGACCGTCGGCGAAAAGCGCATCCCGCCCGGCCACAAGGTGGCGATCCGCCCGCATGCCGCCGGCGAGGAGATCCGCCGCTACGGCCAGATCATCGGCTTCGCCACCGCCCCCATCGCGCCCGGCGACTGGGTGCATACCCACAACTGCGCCATGGGCGATTTCGCCAAGGATTATGCCTACAGCCGGGAAGTGAAGGCGACCGCCTACACCAATACCCCCGCAAGCTTCATGGGCTTCCGGCGCCCGGATGGCCGCGCGGCGACGCGCAACTACATCGGCATCATCACCTCGGTGAACTGCTCCGCCCATGTCGCGGACCTCGTCGCCGATGCCTTCAAGCGCAACCCCTTCACCGGCACCGACCCGCTGGCCGACTACCCGAATGTGGATGGCGTGGTGGCGCTGACGCACAAGACCGGCTGCGGCATGACGGAGGGCGAGCCGCTGCGCCTGCTGCGCCGGACGCTGGCGGGCTATGCGCGGCACGCCAATTTCAGCCACGTCATCGCCATCGGCCTGGGCTGCGAGGTGAACCAGCTCGGCGGGTTGCTGGAGGAACAGCGCCTGGCCGGTCGGCTGCGCAGCATGGACATCCAGGAGATGGGCGGCACGCGGAAGACCGTGGAAGCCGGCATCGCCTTCGTGAAGGAGGTGCTGGCCGAGGCCAATGCCGCGCGGCGCGAACCCATCCCGGCCAGCGAGCTGGTGGTGGCCCTGCAATGCGGCGGCAGCGACGGCTATTCCGGCATCACCGCGAACCCGGCGCTGGGCTATGCGTCCGACCTGGTGGTGCGCCATGGCGGCACCGTGATCCTCTCCGAGACCCCGGAGACCTACGGCGCCGAACACCTGCTGACCCGCCGCGCCGTCTCCCGCGAAGTGGGGGAGAAGCTGGTGGACCTGATGCGCTGGTGGGAGGATTACACGGCGAAGGAGGGGGCGGAGATGAACGCCAACCCCTCCCCCGGCAACAAGGCCGGCGGGCTGACCACCATCCTGGAAAAGTCGCTCGGCGCCATGGCCAAGGCGGGCACCACCAACCTGGTGGAGGTCTATCGCTACGCCGAATCCGTCACGGCGAAGGGCTTCGTCTTCATGGACACGCCCGGCTACGACCCGGTCGCCGCCACCGGCCAGGTCGCCGGTGGCGCCAACCTGGTCTGCTTCACCACCGGCCGCGGCAGCGTCTTCGGCGCCAAGCCCGCCCCCTCCATCAAGCTCGCCACCAACACGCTGATGTATGAGCGCATGGCGGAGGACATGGACGTGAATTGCGGCACCATCGTCACCGGCGAGGAGACCATCGAGCAGGCCGGCCAGCGCATCTTCGAGCTCATGCTGCGCGTCGCCAGCGGCGAGCGGACGAAGAGCGAGAGCTATGATTTCGGCGGCGCCGAATTCGCCCCCTGGGTGATCGGCGCGACGATGTGAGGTGCCGCTTCCACTTGCGCAGGCCGCACCCGGCGCTGCGCGGGCTGGCGGGCGGCCTCCGGCACGACGACGAAGCCCGCGCGGCGCCGCAGCATCGGCGGAAGATGCCCTGCGCGGAGGCGGTGCAGCCGATCAACCGCGGGCCACTCATCGGCGTCGCCAGGCCCGACCCGGCCGCCGGGACGCGCTGGTGATGCTGACGCCGCTCGGCGCGGAGCGGCCGCTGCGGTGGCGGAAGCCTGGCGGCGGAGCGAGGTCCCTCGCGGGCGCACCGGGGTGGCGGCGCTGGCGCGCGACCTCGGCTGGCGGCGGAAGCAGGCTTCGCCGACCAGGCGCGAATTGTTCTGGAGCATTTTCTAGCCTTGCGGCTTCGCAAGGCGACTCGGAAAATGCGTCGAAACAATGAGCTGGAGCCGTTCCACCGTCTTCGCTTGCGGTGAGACGGCGCTAGCCTTCCGCCGCAACCACTCGGAGAGACCGGCCATGGAAGGCCCCGCCCCCGGCACGCTCTGCCCCTGCCTGCGCTACCAGGACGCGCCCGCCGCGATCGACTGGCTGGAACGTGCCTTCGGCTTCCGCCGCGGCCTGGTGGTGCCGGATGGGGCGGGCGGCATCGCCCATGCGGAGCTGCATCTGGACGGCGCCGGGCTGGTGATGCTGGGCTCCGTGCGCCCGGATGACTTCGGCCAGTCGCCCGGCCAACTCGGCAACGTCACCGGCAGCCTTTACGTCCGCACCGCGGATGCCGACGCCGCCCATGCCAGGGCCGTCGGCGCCGGCGCCGTGGTGGTGCGGCCGCTGGAGAACACGGATTATGGCAGCCGCGCCTTCTCCGTCCGCGACCCGGAAGGCCATGTCTGGTCCTTCGGCACCTATTGGCCGGCGCCGGCGGGCGATACCATGTGAACCTTTCATGTCGGCCCTGGCACGGTCTTGCCGGCGCGCCGGTGTGGATGGCACCTGCCCTACCGCCGCGACCTGACGCGGCCCGAGCCAGGAAGCCCGCCCCATGCGCCTCACCCGCCGCGCCCTCCTTCTCACCATGCTGTTCACGGCCCTGCCCGCCCTGGCGCAGGAGGCACCGGTGTTCAACCGCATCGCCACCATCGAGGCGGTGCAGATGCTGCCCGCCGGGCAGCCGCGCAACGTCCGGTCCCTGGCTGAGATCGTCACCGCTTCCGCCGATGGCAACACGCTGATCTATGTGGATGGTGGCCAGCACGCGCTGGGCTTCGTGGACATCACGGACCCGGCGGCGCCGCGCCCGGCCGGCCTGCTGCCGCTGGGCGGCGACCCCACCTCCGTCACCAGCCGCGGCGCCCGTGCCTATGCGGTGCTGGACACCTCGCCGAACAAGGTTGCCCCCAGCGGCCAGGTGGTGGTGGTGGATATCGCGGACCGCCGCATCGCGCAGCGCTGCGAACTCGGCGGCCAGCCGGATGCCACCGCGATCAGCCCGGATGGCCGCACCCTGGCCATCGTCATCGAGAATGAGCGCGACGAGCGCCTGGACCGCGGCCGCATCCCGCAGTTGCCGGCCGGTAACCTGACCCTGATCCCGATCACCGAGGCGGGGCTGGATTGCGCCGCGCTGCGCCGGGTGGACCTCACCGGCCTGGCCGGCGTCGCGCCGACCGACCCGGAGCCGGAATTCGTCGACGTGAACAGCCGCGGTGAAGCCGTGGTGACGCTGCAGGAGAACAACCACCTGGCCATCGTGAATCTGGCCGAGGGCCGGGTGGTGACGCATTTCAGCGCCGGCACGGTGGACCTCGACCAGGTGGATGGCCGCCGCGACAACGTCATCCGCCCCACCCAGCGCCTGGCAGGCCTGGTGCGGGAGCCGGATGCGGTGCGCTGGCTGGATGACGAGCGCTTCGTCACCGCCAATGAAGGCGACCTGGTCACCGGCTCCCGCGGCTTTACCATCTTCCGCCGCGACGGCACGGTGGAATGGGATTCGGGCAACCTGCTGGACCACCTCGCCATCCGCCTGGGCCACTACCCCGAGGCGCGCTCCGGCTCCCGCGGCAATGAGCCGGAGGGCGTGGAGGTGGCGCGCTTCGGTGATCGCCGGCTGATCTTCGTGGGCAGCGAGCGCGCCTCGCTGCTCAGCGTCTGGCTGGACCGCGGCCCGGGCCAGGCGCCGGAATTCCTGCAGGCACTGCCCACCGGCGTGGCGCCGGAAGGGCTGCTGGCGATCCCCGCGCGCAACCTGCTGGTGGTGGCCGGGGAGGCCGACAATCCCCGCACCGGCCTGCGCTCCACCCTCACGCTCTACCGCCTCGGCGCGGGCCCGGCGGCCTACCCGACGCTGGTTTCGGACAACGGCCCGGCCGGCACGCCGATCCCCTGGGGCGCGTTGTCCGGCCTGACCGCCGACCGCAGCCGCCCCGGCCATCTCCATGCCGTCACCGACAGCGTCTATGCCGAGGCGCAGATCCTGGCCATCGACGCCACCGCCACGCCGGCGCGCATCACCGCCAGCGTGACGGTGACCCGCAATGGCAGCCCGGCCGCCAACCTCGATATCGAGGGCATCGCCATGCGCGCCGATGGCAGCTTCTGGCTGGCCTCGGAAGGCAATCCGGAGCGCGCGCAGAACAAGACCGCGAACCTGCTGCTGCGGGTTTCCGCCAGCGGCGCGATCGAGGAGGAGATCGCCCTGCCGGAGGCGATCGCCGGCACCGCGCTGCGCTTCGGCTTCGAGGGCGTGACGGTGACCGGCGCCGGCCCGGATGAGGCGGTGTGGATCGCCGTGCAGCGGCCCTGGACCGGCGCGCCGGCCGGCCATGCCATGATCCTGCGCTACCTGCCGGCGACCCGCGCCTGGGGCGTGCTGCACATCGCGCTGGACCGTTCGCCGGCCGGCTGGATGGGCCTTTCCGAGATCACCGCCGTGGCGCCGGACCGCTTCGTGGTGATCGAGCGCAACAACCAGTGGGGCGAGGCGGCGATCAAGCGCCTGCTGCTGGTCTCCGTGGCTGGCCTGACGCCGGCCGCGCCGGGCGCGGCCGAGGTGCCGGTGGTTGCCCGCAGCCTGCTGCGCGACATGGTGCCGGACCTCGCCGCCGCGCAGGGCACGGTTCAGGAGAAGCTGGAGGGCTTCGCCATCGACGCCGCCGGCAACGCCTTCGCGGTGACGGACAATGACGGCGTGCAGGGCACGGCCGGGGAGACGCAGTTCCTGCGCCTCGGCCGCCTGCCGACGGGCAACTGAGGAAGGATGGATCGCCCTCCCCGCTCCGGCGGGGAGGCGCGTTTCAGCCGGCGGGGATCGGCGCCCGGTCGATCAGGCTCAGCGCCTGGTTCACGCCGCGATAGGTCGCCTCGATATCCGTCACGCCGCGGGCCGCCAGGCGGCGCGCATGCATCGCGTGGTAGGCTTCCGCCGCCGCGCGGGTCTCGAACAGGTAGACGCCGCCGGCACGCCCGGCGGCGGGTTCTTCCGTCCAGATCTTCCAGATCAGCCCGGCCTGGCCGGCGATGTCCTCCGCCAGCGGCTTCAGCGCCTCGGTCCGCTCCGGACCGAAGGCGCCGTTCGGGAAGTCGAAGACCAGGACGGTGAGGTCCTGGGCCATGGCTCAGGGCGCCGGCGGGGCGGCCGGGGCGTTCAGGTCGAGGAACTTCAGCGGGCGCCAGCCGGAGACGTTGTTGGCCTCGAAGCTCAGCTTCCAGGAACGGCCATTGGTGCTGTCCACCAGCACCACGAACATGCCCGTGCCCACCGGGCAGGCCACAACCTGATAACGGCCCTTGTCATTGGTCTCGGACATGAAGGTAGTCTCCTGTTCTGGCTCAGACATGGGCAATGGTGCGCTGCACCTGCTCGCCCAGCCCCTGGATCGAAAGCTTCATCGTCTGCCCGGCCTTGAGGAAGACCGGCGGCTTCTGGCCCAGGCCGACGCCCGGCGGGGTGCCGGTGGAAATCACGTCGCCCGGATGCAGCGTGATGAAATGCGAGACGTAGGAAACCAGGTGCCGCACGCCGAAGATCATGGTGCGGGTGGAGCCGTCCTGCATGCGCTGGCCGTCCACATCCAACGTCATCGCCAGGTCCTGCGGGTCCGCTACCTCATCCTTGGTGACCAGCCAGGGGCCGAGCGGGCCGAAGGTGTCGCAGCCCTTGCCCTTGTCCCAGGTGCCGCCGCGCTCGATCTGCCATTCGCGCTCGGAGACGTCGTTGCAGATCGCGTAGCCGGCCACATGCTCCATCGCCGTGTCTTCGGAGACGCATTTCGCGGTGCTGCCGATGATGACGGCCAGTTCGACTTCCCAGTCGGTCTTCACCGAATCCTTCGGGATCATCACCTCGTCATTCGGGCCGCACAGGGCGCCGAGCGACTTCAGGAACACGATCGGCTCCTTCGGGATCGCAGCACCGGTTTCCGCCGCGTGGTCGGCGTAGTTCAGGCCGATGCAGACGAAGTTCTTCATGCCCGTCACCGGCGGGCCGAGGCGCGGCGTGCCGGTCACGGCCGGCAGGCTCGCCGGATCCAGCGCCGCGATCTGCGCCAGCCCGGCGGCCGACAGCGCCACGCCGGCCAGGTCCGGCACCACGCCGGACAGGTCGCGAATGGTGCCGGAGGCGTCCAGCAGGCCGGGTTTCTCCTGGCCCGGGGGGCCATAGCGCAACAGCTTCATGGGGACTGCCTTTAGTAGATGTTCACTGATACGCGAAGGGGGGCGCCGCGCCTACAGTGTCCAGCCGCCGTCGATGACGATGGCCTGGCCGGTGACGAAGGCGCTTTCGTCGCTTGCGAGGTAGAGCGCCAGCGCCGCCATCTCCTCCGCCGTCGCCAGCCTTCCCATCGCCTGGCGGGCGACGAAGGCGGCGCGCGCCGCGGCCTCGCTGCCGGCGGCGGCCGCATTGGCGGCGATGCGCTCGCCCAGGCTCGGCGTGTCCACCGTGCCGGGGCAGATGGCGTTGCAGCGGATGCCCTGGGAGACGTATTCGGTCGCCACCGACTTGGTCAGCCCGATCACCGCGGCCTTGGTGGTGCCGTAGACGAAGCGATTCGGCGCGCCCTTGATCGAGGAACAGGCGGAGGACATGTTCACGATGGTGCCGCGCTTGCGTTCCAGCATGCCGGGCAGAACCGCCTGCACCATCTTCCACATGGCGCGGACGTTCAGCGCGAAGCCGAAATCCCATTCGGCGTCGGTGGCCGTCAGCACCGTATTCTGGTGCACGAAGCCGGCGCAGTTGAACAGGATGTCCACCGGCCCGGCCGCCGCGACCGCGGCCGCGATGGCGGCATCGTCCAGCACATCGAGGCCGCGCGTGGTCAGGCCCGGCGCCGCCAGGTCCGCCAGCTTCGCCACGTCGCGGTCGGTGGCGATCACCTCCGCCCCTTCGGCGGCGAAGGCGAGCGCGGTGGCGCGCCCGATGCCCTGCGCCGCCGCCGTCACCAGGCAGCGCTTGCCCGCCAGACGTCCTGCCATTTCGCCGCTCCTCAATGGTTGTGCCGGCTCTCGCCGCGCGTCTCCAGGATGTTGAGGAACAGCGTCGCCGGCTCCAGGCAGCCGCCGGTGCCGAGCTGGCCGACCATGCTGCGGTAGATCTCCTCCCACGGCGTCTTGTGCACCAGGTCGGGCGCCTTCCAGGCGGCGCGGCGGGCTTCCAGCTCCGCCGCCGGGATCAGCACGTCCACGCGCCGGGTCTTCAGGTCGATGCGGATGGGGTCGCCATGCTTCAGCAGCGCCAGCCCCCCGCCCACCGCCGCTTCCGGCGTGACGTTGAGGATGGAGGGGCTGCCGGAGGTGCCGGATTGCCGCCCGTCGCCCATGGTCGGCAGCGCCATGATGCCCTGCTTGATGAGGGCCGCCGGCGGCTGCATGTTCACCACCTCCGCCGCGCCGGGGTAGCCCACGGCGCCGCAGTTGCGCACCACCAGCACGGTCCTGTCGTCGATGCCGAGCGAGGGGTCTTCGATGCGGGCGTGATAGTCCTCCGGCCCCTCGAACACCGCCACCTTGCCCTCGAACACGTCCGGGTTCTCCGACAGGAAGCGGTCCCGGAAGGCCTTGTCGATGACGCTGATCTTCATCACGGCGCTGTCGAACAGATTGCCGTTCAGCACGATGAAGCCGGCATGTTCCTTCATCGGCTTGCCGAAGCTGCGGATCACTTCCCGGTCCGGCGCACCGAGCCCTTCCAGGTTCTCCGCCACGGTCTTGCCGGTGACGGTCATGACATCGCCATGCAGGATCCCGGCATCGAGCAATTCCTTCATCACCGCCGGCACGCCGCCGGCACGGTAGAAGGCCTCGCCCAGGAAGCGGCCGGCCGGCTGGCAATCGACCAGCAGCGGGACCGCCGCGCCCATGCGCTGCCAGTCGGACAGGTCGTGCTCCACGCCCATGTGCCGCGCGATGGCCACCATGTGGATCGGGCAGTTGGAGGAAGCGCCGATCGCGCTCGCCACCATCACCGCATTCTCGAAGGCCTTCTTGGTCATGACATCGGAGGGGCGGAGATTGGCCTTCACCATCTCCACCGCCCGCACGCCGGTCATGTAGGCCATCTGCGCCCGCTGCCGGTACGGCCCGGGGATGGCGGCGGAGCCGGTGAGCGTCATGCCCACCGCTTCCGCCAGTGAGTTCATCGACAGCGCCGTGCCCATGGTCGAGCAATGCCCGACCGAGGTGGAGCTGGCCGCCACCATCTCGATGAAACCCTCGTAATCAATCTCACCGGCGGCGAGCTTCTTCCGCGCCTCCCAGACGATGGTGCCGGAACCCGCCAGGCGGCCATGCCACCATCCATCCAGCATCGGCCCGCCGGGCAGCGCCACGGCGGGGATGTTCATGGTGGCCGCGCCCATCAGCATGGCCGGCGTGGTCTTGTCGCAGCCCGTGGTCAGCACGACGCCGTCGATCGGGTAGCCGTGCAGGATTTCCACGAGCGACAGGTACTGGAGATTGCGGTCGAGCGAGGCGGTCGGCCGCTTCAGCGTTTCCTGGATCGGGTGAACCGGGAATTCCAGCGGCACGCCGCCGGCATCGCGGATGCCCGCCTTCACCCGCTCCGCCAGCGCCAGGTGGTGGCGGTTGCAGGGCGAGATGTCGGAACCGGTCTGGGCGATGCCGATCATCGGCCGGCCGGACTGCAGCTCGGCCCGCGTCATCCCGAAATTCAGCTGTCGCTCGATATACAGCGAGGTCATCCCCGGATCCTGGGGATCGTCGAACCAGCGCTGGCTGCGCAGACGGAATGGCTTCTTCGTCTGGTCGTGATCGTCCATGGCACCCTCCCCCGGCTGCCGCCGTTGGAGGGAGTGAGGCGCCGCCGCGCCCTTTCGTCAACCTCTCCCCGGCCCGGCGGGGTCGCGCAGCGGCGGGAATCCCAGCGCCACGGGGTTCAGCCAGGTGGCGGGGGCCGGGGCGGGCGCGGCCGCCTGGGCCGGGTCCGGCGCCAGCCAGAGGCGGCACAGCCGCAGCCACAGGCTGGCTTCGGGGGGCCGGGGGGCGGGGCGGGGCATGGCGGGTTCCTCGGCAGCGCCCCCCGCTTTTGCCGCGGCCGGGTTTCGCGCCGGTTTCGCGCCGGATGCGCCGCGTTGTGCTTCATTTCATCACCGGTCGTCGCCATGCTGGTTCTGCAACAGCCGCGAGTCGCACCGCCCATGGCGGACCAACCCGCCATCATCGTCTGCGATGACGAGACCGATCTGCGCGAAGCGGTCGCCGAATACCTGACGCGCCGCGGCTTCGACGTGCGCCAGGCCGGCGACGGCGCCGAGTTGCGCCGCCTGCTGGCGGAGCGGATGGCCGACCTCGTGGTGCTGGACATCGCCCTGCCGGCCGAGGACGGCCTTTCGCTCGCCCGCGCCCTGCGGGCCGAATCCGACATCGGCATCGTCATGCTGTCCGCCGCCGGGGATGTGGTGGACCGCGTGGTGGGGCTGGAGGTTGGCGCGGATGACTACATCGCCAAGCCGGTGGATCTGCGCGAGTTGCTGGCCCGGCTGCGCGCCGTGCTGCGCCGGCGCGAAGCCACCGCCGCCGCGCTGGGCGCGGCCCCGGCCGCGCCGCCGGCCGCCGCCCCCACGGCCGCGCCCGGCCGGCGCATCCGCATGGGCGGCACCTGGCTCGACCTCGATGCCCGCCGCCTGACCGGCGCGGATGGGCGGGAGATTCCGCTGGGTCCCTCGGAATTCGCCCTGCTGCGCGCCTTCGCCGAGCGCCCCGGCCGTGTGCTGACGCGGGAGGCGCTGCTGGAACTGGCGCATCCGCGGGGCGAGGAGCATTTCGACCGCTCCATCGACGTGCGGATCGCCCGCATCCGTCGCAAGGTGGAGGCAGTGCCGGACCGCCCCGCGGTCATCCGCACCGTCCGCGGCTCCGGCTATGTCTTCGATCCCGCCGCCGAGGGCTGACGCCGGCTCGGCCGAGGCCGACCTGGCGCTGCTGCGCGGCGTGCTGGACGCGGCGCCGACGCGCGTCTGCGTCGTCTCCCGCGATCGCCGCTACCTCTATGTGAACCGGGACTTCGCCGACTTCGCCGGCCGCCCGGCCGAGACCATCCTGGGCCTGACGACGCGGGAGCTGGTGGGGGAAGCGGTGGCGGCGCAGCTCGACCCGCATGCCGACCGTGCCCTGGCGGGCGAGGTGGTGACGATCGAGGGCTGGATCGACTACCGCCGCAACGGCCGCCGCTTCATCGCCTGGACCTTCACCCCCTTCGCCGGCCCCCTGGGCGCCGCCCTGGCAGAAGCCGGCCGGGGGCCGGAGCAGCCGCATGGGGCCTTCATCCTGTTCATGCGCGATCTGACGGAATCGAAGCAGCGGGAGGAGGAGGCGGCGGCCAATCGCGACCGGCTGCGCGCCATCCTGGAAGGCGTCGCGGACGGGGTGAACATCGTCGGCGCCGATGCCAGGCTGGTGCTGGCCAATGCCGGATTCCTGCGGATGTACGACTTCCCGCCCGAGCTTGGCCGCCCCGGCACGCCGCTGGCCGATTTCGTCCGCAACCGCCTGCACCGCGCCGACCTGCGCCCGGACGAGGACCCCGCCGCGGCGGAGGAAGCGCTGGTGCAGGCCCGGGTCGCCGCGATCATGGCCCGCCCGCCGGGGCGGTGGGAGGAAGCGCGGCCGGATGGCAGGGTGATCGAGGGCCGCACCGAACGGCTGCCCGACGGCACGCTGGTGAACACCTACAGCGACCTGACCCTGCGGCGGGAGGCGGAGCGCGCCCGCCGCGCCAGCCGCGACGCGCTGCGGCGCCACGAGCGGCTTTCCGCCATCGCCTCGCTGCTCGGCGGCGTGGCGCATGAGATCAACAACCCGCTCGCCGTCGTCGCCGCGCAATCCCTGCTGCTGGCCGAGGAGGCGGAGGGCACGCCGATGGCCGCAAGGGCGGAGAAGGTGCGGCTGGCGGCGGAACGCTGTGGCCGCATCGTCGCCAGCCTGCTCGCCTCCGCCCGGCAGAAGCCGCCGAAGCGGGACCGGGTGGACATGGCCGATGCCGTGGAGGCGGGGCTGGACCTGGTGGCGGAGGTGGCGCAGGCGGCCGGCATCCTGGTGACGACCGAGATCGCCCCCGGCCTGCCGCCGATCCGCGGCGATGCCGACCAGCTGGCGCATCTGGTGGGCAATCTGGTGGGCAATGCCCGCGCCGCGCTGGCCGGCCAGGCCCGGGATGCGCCGCCGGCGATCCGGGTGCGGCTGCAGGAGGTGGCGAAGGGGCTGGAATTGCGGGTGGAGGATAACGGCCCCGGCGTGCCGCCGGCCCTGCGGGAACGCATCTTCGACCCCTTCTTCACCACCCGCCAGGATGGGGGGGGCACCGGGATCGGCCTCGCGCTGTGCCGGACCATCGCCAAGGCGCATGGCGGCAGCATCGCGGTGGAAGCGGCGCCCGGCGGCGGCGCAGCCTTCGTCGTGCGACTGCCAGTGGCGGGACCGGGTCGGTAGCCACAGCCTGGGCCAGGGGCCTCGGCTTTGGGGTTGTCTTCAAGGCGCCCTGAAAGCCGCGCCCATGGGGGCTCGCGGGCTGGCTGCGGCCAACCCGCGTCGCCCCCACCCCGCCCCGGTCAGCCCGCCGCTTCCTCCAGGAACACCTGCACCGCCTGGAACAGGGCGCCGCGGTTGCGCTCCATCCACATGTTGTGGGTGCCTTCCGCCAGCACCACCATGCGCTTGCCCGGTGACTGGGACAGCGCCTCGAACACCGCGAAGCCCAGCGCGGGCGGCGTCGTGCGGTCCCATTCGCCCAGCACCACCAGCGAAGGCGCCGTCACCTGCGCCGGCGCCCACCAGGGCTTGCCGGCATTCCAGAACTCCCGCCCATCCGCCACCGGCCCGTTCGGCACCCGGAGCTGGGAGGGCGAGCTGCGGATCCCCACCGGGTCCAGCGCCCAGGTCACGCCGGCGAAATGCTCGAACCAGCCGGGCGGGATCAGCCCGGCGCGCTTGCCCTCCGGCGCCTGGCTGAGGATGGAGTCGCGCACCGCGCGCTGCACCAGCGGCCGCCAGGCGCCCAGCGGACCGCCGCCGGGGTCGGTGCGGCTCGGCCCCTCGCGCAGCCAGGGCGGCGCGTACAGCACCAGGCGTTCCACCTGGCCCGGCTGTTCTGCGGCGAAGCGGCCGACCAGCTTGGTGCCCCAGCTATGGCCCAGCAGCACCAGCTTCTCGAGGCTTCGCTGCTGGCGGATGAAGGCCACCGCCGCCGCCAGGTCCACCATCGCCTCCGCCCCGCGGGCCACCGGCGGGTTCTGGTCGGCGGGCTGGGACAGGGCCGGCGGGCGGGTGGCGCGGCCGAAGCCGCGGATGTCCAGCGTCCAGACATCGAAGCCGCGGCCGGCGATGTAGTCCATCCAGGACAGGCCGGCGAAGGGCAGGTCGAAGGTGGTGCTCGCGCCGAAGCCGGCGCCATGCACCATCAGCAGGGTGCGGGAGGGGCCCGTCGTCGCGCCTTCCGGCCGCTTGTTGCGCAGGAAGACCTCCACCCCCTCCGCGCTCGGCACCGAGAACTCCTCGGTCACGATGGCGGCCTGGGCCCGCGCCGGCGCCGGCAGCGCCGCCGTGGCGGCGACCAGCGCGGGGGCGGCGAGGAGATGGCGTCGCAGCATGGGCGGAACTCCGGAGCTTCCGGCGGAAGATAGCGGCGCCAGGGGCGCGGCCCAAGGGTCTCCTTGCCTCCCGCCCTTGTGAGGGCGGAACAGCCGCGCCGGATGGTCATGCGACGGCGCCGCCGATCCGCGCTAAGGCCTGCCCGCCATGGGAACCGCCGCCACCGGAAGAATCACGCTGCGCGCCGAATGGGGGCCGGAAATCCGGACCACGCTGGCGCTCGCCTGGCCGCTGGTGCTGACCAATCTCAGCCAGTTCGCGCTGTCCCTGACCGATGCCCTGTTCCTCGGCCGCGTCTCGACCGAGGCGCTGGCGGCGGCGACGCTGGGCGGCAACCTGTTCTTCGCCACCCTGGCCCCGGCCTTCGGTCTGGCGCTGGCGGCGGGGCCGATGTGCGCGCAGACCCGCGGCCGCGGGCGCGGGCACCTGCGCGGCATGCGGCGGGACGTGCGGGCGGCCTTCTGGGCGGTGGCGGCGGCCACCGTGCCGATCTGGCTGCTGCTGTGGCACACCCAGGCGTTGCTCGGCCTGCTGGGGCAGGAGCCGGCGCTGGCGGCGCTGGCCGGCCAGTATGTGCGGGCGCTGATGTGGGGGATGCCGCTGTTCTGCGGCTTCGTGGTGCTGCGCGGCTTCCTGGCCGCCGAACAGCGGCCGCTTTCCGCCCTGGTGGTGTCGTTTGCCGGCGTCGCGCTGAACGTGCCGCTGAACTACTGGCTGATCCATGGCGGGCTGGGCGTGCCGGCGCTGGGCGCGGTGGGCGCCGGCATCGCCTCCTCGCTCTGCAACCTGGCGATGTTCGCAGGGCTGGTGGGGGTGATCGCGCGGGACCGGCATCTGCGCCGCTACCATCTGTTCGGCCGGCTCTGGCGCTACGATCTGGCCCGGCTGCGGGAGGTGGCGCAGATCGGCCTGCCGATCGCCGGCTCCATGGCGCTGGAGATCGCCGTGTTCGCCTTCGCCGCCATCGCCATGGGCTGGTTCGGCGCCATCGCCGTGGCGGCGCACGCCATCGCGGTGCAGATCGCCTCCGCCACCTTCATGGTGCCCATGGGCATCGCCCAGGCGGCCACGGCGCGCGTCGGGCTGATGACCGGGGCAGGCCGGGTGACCGCGGCGGCACGGGCCGGGTGGATCGGCATCGCGCTCGGCGCCGGCTTCATGGCTGCCTCCGCCGGCGCGCTGGTGCTGCTCTCCGGCTCCCTCGCCTGGCTGTTCCTGGCGCCCGGCAATGCGGGGGCGGCGGAGACGGCGGCGCTGGCCGCGACCATGCTGGTCGTGGCCGGCCTGTTCCAGCTGGCGGATGGCGTGCAGGCGGTGGCGTCCGGCGCGCTGCGCGGGCTGAAGGACACCACGGTGCCGATGCTCCTGGCCGGCTTCGGCTACTGGGTCATCGGGTTGCCGCTGGGCCTGGCGCTGGCGCTGCCAGGCGGGTTCGGCCCCATCGGCCTCTGGGTCGGGCTGGCCACCGGGCTGTTCCTGGTGGCGGGTCTGATGCTGGCGCGCTGGGTGCGGCTTTCGGCCAGCGGCGGGTTGACGCTGCGCCGCCGCCTGGGATGATCCTCACGGCAGGAAGGGGTCGGGCATGGGGCTGTGGAAGCGCGACTGGACGCCGGCGCAGATCAACGCCCGCATGGCGGACAACATGGCCGGGCTGCTCGGCATCGCGGTGACGGAGATCGGCGCGGAGGCGCTGCACGCGACCATGCCGGTGGATGCCCGCCACGCCCAGCCCTTCGGCCTGCTGCATGGCGGCGCCAGCGTGGTGCTGAGCGAGACGCTGGGCACGCTGGCCTGCATCATGACCCTGCCGGAACACCAGCGCGCCGTGGGCATTGAGGTGAACGCCAACCACATGGCGGGCGTGAAGCAGGGCCAGTCGGTCACCGCCATCTGCCGCCCGCTGCACACCGGCGCCCGTACCCATGTCTGGCAGACCGAGATCCGCCGCGCCGATGGCAAGCTCGCCTGCGTCTCCCGCCTCACCTGCGCGGTGGTGGACGCCTGATTTCCGGGAAGAAGATCCGACCATGACCAAGCCGAAAGTCGCGGTGATCGGCACCGGCGGCACCATCGCCTCCCAGGGGCTCCACCCGCTGGACACGCAGGACTACGCCTCCTCCGGCCGTCCGATCCTGACGGCGGACGAGCTGGTGGCCGGGGTGCCGGATCTGGCGCGGGTGGCGGAGGTGATCGCGGTGCCCTTCACCGCCATCCCCTCCACCGCCATCGGCTGGGCGGAATGGCGCGCCCTGGTGGCGAAGATCGTCGAGCTGGAGGCGCAGCACCCCGACCTGGCCGGGGTGGTGGTGACGCATGGCACGGCGACGCTGGAGGAAACCGCCTACCTGCTGTCGCTGACCCTGCCCACCGACCTGCCCGTGGTGGTCACCGGCGCGCAGCGGCCCTTCACCGGCCTGTCCAGCGACGCGGCGATGAACCTGGTGGCGGCGGTGCGCGTGGCGGGCGACCCGGCTTCCCGCGGGCTGGGCGTGCTGGTGGTGCTGAATGACGAGGTGCATGCGGCGCGGGAGGTGACGAAGACCTCCACCGGGCGGCTGCAGACCTTCCGCAGCCCGGATGTCGGCGTGCTGGGGCATGTGGATGCCGACCGCATCAGCCATTGGCGCCGCCCGACGCGCCTGCTGCCGGTGGCAGGCCGCTTCGACATCCTGGGGCAGGAGCGCGCGCCGCGAGTCGACGTGGTCTATTCCGTGGCGGGGGGCGATGGCGTCGCGGTGCATGCCTTCCTGGCCGCCGGCGCGGCCGGGCTGGTGGCGGCCGGCCTGGCCCCGGGCTTCGTCACCCCGGCGGAGCGCACGGCGATGGCGGAGGCGATCGTGCATGGCTGCGCCGTGGTGCTGTCCTCCCGCGCCGGATCCGGCCGCACCTTCCCGACCCGCCGCTATGGCGAGGAAGGCTTCATCAATGCCGACAACCTGAACCCGCAGAAGGCGCGCATCCTGCTGATGCTGGCGCTGACCCGCACCCGGGACCGGGCGGAGATTGCCGGGTTGTTCCGCACCGCCTGAAGCGGGGGCCTCAGCGCCCGTGCCCGCCAGAAGGCCGGGGGCTCAGCAGCCCCCGGGCAGCGGCGTCAGTTCCAGGGCCTGGCCGGTGACGGAGAAGTCGCCGAAATCCATCACGATCTCATCCGCCACGCCATTGTCGAAATAGCGCAGCCCCACCTCGTATTCCGGCTGCGAGGCGCCGCCGGAGGCCGCTGCGCCGCGCTCGAAGAAGGCGATGCGCATCTGGCCGGCGGCCTGGCCGTCCAGCAACGGGAAGCGCGGATTGGGGGCCCCGGCGGTCCAGGCCGTCACCACCGTGGTGGTGTCCTGCGCGCCCTCATCCGTCGTGCCGTCGAACAGCGGCGCCGCCAGGATGCGGCGGCCGGCGCGGGCGGCTTCCACCGCCAGCACGGTGTGGCGCATCGGCAGCAGCGTGCCGGGGGGCAGCGTCTCCTCCTGCCCCGCCGGTTCGGAGAAGCGGACCGTGCCGGACCCATCCGGCTGCAGCGACGCCTCGCCCGAGACGCGCTGGCTGACGGCGCCCTGGGTGGATTGGGTCAGGGAGAAGCGGAGGCTGGAATTGTCCTTCGCCTCATAGGTCGCATAGTCGGAGACGGTCTCGATCTCCTGCCCCTCGCGGTCCGTCACCGTCATGGTCATGCGCTGGCGGGTGGCCCAGCCCTCGCAGGCATCGGCGATGTCGAACACCATGGCGCCGCGCACCGCGCCGATGCCCGAATTCCGCGCCTCGCCCAGGTCCAGCCGATAGGCCGCGCGGTGCGACGCCATGCGGGCGATGCCGGCCGAAAGCGCCGCCTCCGGCAGGCCGGCGCGCGGCCCCGCGGTCACCGGCTCCGCCGCCGCGGCCGGCAGCGCGAACAGGGCGAAGGCGGCGGCAAACTGGATCAGGCGACGGTTCGGCTGCATGAAGGCTCCGGTCCCAGGGATCAGACCCATCTAGGAAGCCTTGGCGCCACCTGCACCACCTTTCGGCGGCGGCAGGTCCAGCTTGATCGAAAGTTCCTTGAGCCGCGCCGCGTCCACCGGCGCCGGCGCCCCCATCATCAGGTCTTCCGCCTGCTGATTCATGGGAAACAAAATGACTTCACGAATATTCGGCTCATCGGCAAGCAGCATGACGATGCGGTCGATGCCGGGGGCGGAGCCGCCATGGGGCGGGGCGCCGTAGCGGAAGGCGTTCAGCATGCCGCCGAAGCGCGCTTCCACCACATCGGCGCCGTAGCCCGCGATCTCGAAGGCGCGGAGCATGATGTCCGGGCGGTGGTTGCGGATGGCGCCGGAAGAAAGCTCGATGCCGTTGCAGACGATGTCGTACTGGTAGGCCTTGATCTGCAGCGGATCCATGGTGTTCAGCGCCTCCAGCTCCCCCTGCGGCATGGAGAAGGGGTTGTGGCTGAAGTCGATCTGGCCGGTATCCTCGTTCAATTCATACATGGGGAAGTCGGTGACCCAGCAGAACCGGTAGGAATCCTTCTCGATCAGGCCGAGTTCATGGCCGAGCCGCGTGCGGGCCTGGCCGGCCAGCTTGGCGGCGGCGTCCACCTTGTCGGCGGCGAAGAACACGGCGTCGCCGTCCGCCAGGCTGCAGGCGGCCTTGATCGCGGCCACGCGCTCCGGCTGCAGGTTCTTGGCGATCGGGCCGCCGGCCTCCCCGTTGGCGAAGGTGATGTAGCCCAGGCCGCCGGCGCCCTGTTCGCGGGCCCATTCGTTCATCTTGTCGAAGAAGCTGCGCGGGTTGCCGGCGGCACCCGGCGCCGGGATGGCGCGGACCACCGCGCCCTTGTCCACCGCGCGCGCGAACAGCCCGAAGCCGCCGCCGGCGAAATGCTCGGTCACGTCCGCGATGCGGATCGGGTTGCGCAGATCCGGCTTGTCGGAGCCGAATTCCAGCATGGACTGGTCATAGGGGATGCGCGGGAAGGGCGCCGGGGTGACCGACCGCCTGGTGCCGGAGAAATCGGCGAATTCCTCGAAGACGCCGGCCAGGACCGGCTCGATGGCGGCGAAGACATCTTCCTGGGTGACGAAGCTCATCTCGAAGTCGAGCTGGTAAAATTCGCCGGGCGAGCGGTCGGCGCGGGAGGCTTCGTCGCGGAAGCAGGGGGCGATCTGGAAATAGCGGTCGAAGCCGGCCACCATCGCCAGCTGCTTGAACTGCTGCGGCGCCTGCGGCAGGGCGTAGAACTTGCCGGGATGGTTGCGCGCCGGCACCAGGAAGTCCCGCGCGCCTTCCGGGCTGCTGGCCGTCAGGATCGGGGTCTGGAACTCGGTGAATCCCTGGTCGATCATGCGGCGGCGGATGCTGGCGATGACCGCGCTGCGCAGCATCAGGTTGCGGTGCTGGCGTTCGCGCCGCAGGTCGATGAAGCGGTAGCGCAGGCGCAGATCCTCGGGGAATTCCTGCTCCCCGGCCACCTGGATGGGCAGCACCTCGGCGGCGGATTGCACGGTGACGGCCTGCACCCGCAGCTCGATCGCGCCGGTCGGCAGCTTCGGGTTGATGGTCGCCCCTTCGCGCGGCACCACCTCCCCGGTCACGGTCACCACCGATTCGGGGCGGGCGCCGTCCAGTGTCGCGAAACTCGGCGAACCCTGGGCGACAACGCATTGCGTCAGCCCGTGATGGTCGCGCAGATCGACGAAAAGCAGCCCGCCATGGTCGCGCTTGCGGTGCACCCAGCCCGAGAGGCGAACGGTCTTGCCGGCGTCGGCGGCGCGGAGCGCGCCGCAATGGTGGGTGCGGTAGGCGTGCATGATATAGGGCCTGCGGGGGTTCTGAGAGGGGTCAAACCGCCCGAGCCGGCGCCCGATGTCAAGGCCGCGCCTTTCGCCAAATCCCGCCGGGCGCTACAGACGGGGCATGAGCCGCCGCAACGCGGGCGCCGAAGCGGTGCCCTACCTGATCACCGACACCGAGGCCCTGGCCGCGCTGTGCACGCGGCTGCGCGCGGAGCGCTTCGTCACCGTCGATACGGAGTTCATGCGGGAGCGCACCTACTGGCCGGAGCTGTGCGTGGTGCAGCTGGCCGGGGAGCGCGAGGTGGCGGTGGTGGACGCGCTCGCCCCGGGGATCGAGCTGGACTCGCTGGGCGAATTGCTGGCCGACACCGCGGTGATGAAGGTGTTCCACGCCGCCCGGCAGGATGTGGAAATCTTCCTGCTGCGCTTCGGCGCGGTGCCGACGCCGATCTACGACACGCAGATTGCCGCGACGGTTGCCGGCTTCGGCGATCAGGTGAGCTACGACCAGCTGGCGCGGTCGCTGGCCAATGCGCAGATCGACAAGGCGCACCGCTTCAGCGACTGGGCGGCGCGGCCGCTGTCCCCGGCGCAGATCGCCTATGCGGCGGCGGATGTGACGCATCTGCGCCGCATCTACACCGCGCTGACCGGGAAGCTGGAACGCGAAGGCCGCGGCGCCTGGGTGGCGGAGGAGATGGCGGCGCTGGCCGAGCCCGCGACCTATCGCCAGGACCCCGAGACCGCCTGGGAACGGTTGCGCCCGCGCACCAGCAACCGCCGCTTCCTCAGCCTGCTGCGCGCCGCCGCGGCGTGGCGGGAGCGCGAGGCGCAGCGGGTGAACATCCCCCGCCAGCGGCTGGTGAAGGACGAGACGCTGCTGGAGATTGCCGCCACCGCGCCGGACAGCATCACCGAGCTGGCGCGCGCCCGCGGCATCAGCGAGGGCTTCGCCAAGGGCAAGTCCGGCGTCTCCCTCCTCGCGGCCATCGAGGCGGCGAAGGCACTGCCGGAGGAGGCGCTGCCGGACGCGCCGAAGGAGCGTGCGAACGGCGCCAACCCCTCCCCCGCCCTGGTGGCGCTGCTGAAGGTGCTGCTGGCGGCGAAGAGCGAGGAACACCAGGTGGCGCCCCGCCTGCTGGCCAATGCCGAGGAGTTGGAGCGGCTGGCGGCCGGGGAGACGGAACTGGCCGCGCTGCAGGGCTGGCGGCGGGAGGTGTTCGGCGCCGCGGCGCTGGATCTGCGCGCCGGGCGCGTGGCGCTGGGCGTCGATGGGCGGCGGGTGCGGCTGATCCAGGCCTGAACGCGCCCAGGGCAAGGCGGCGGCGTGAAAGCCGCGTGGCAGTCTGCAACCGCGGTGGCGACGCCGCGTTCCGGCCGCATCCACCGATGCGGAGACACCAGACCATGCCGATCGATCGCCGGACCCTCGCCCGCCACGCCGCCCTGGCCATGACCGGGGGCAGCCTGCTGTCCACCCTGCCCGTCGTCGCCCATGCCGCGACGCGGGCCGAGATCGCCGCCAATGTGGAGTCCGCGCTGGGGCTGCTGCGCAGCCAGCCGGGCCTGGCGCCGCTGTTCGACAACGCCAAGGCCATGCTGATCTTCCCCCGCATCGTCAGCGGCGGGCTGATCGTCGGCGGGCAGTATGGCGAGGGCATCCTGTTCCGCGGCAATGAACGCCAGGGGTTCTACCAGATCGCCGGCGCGTCCTTCGGCCTGCTGGCCGGGGCGCAGGTGGCGGGGCTGGCGATGTTCTTCATGACGGACGAGGCGCTGCGCGCGCTGCAGGCCGCCAATGGCTGGGAGATCGGCACCGGGCCTTCCGTGGTGGCGCTGGACCGCGGCCTGCAGGCGAATGTGACGAGCACGACGCTGCGCGAGCCGGTCTATGCGGTGACCTTCGGGCAGCAGGGGCTGATGGCGTCGCTGTCCATCAACGGGACGAAGATCACGCCGATCAACCCGGTCTGAGATGCCGCCCCGCCCCGCGGCGCCCTGTGCGGCGCGGGGCCATTTCCGATATCGATCGAGCCCGAACCCGGCCGGGCGGCGCCACAGCGCCGTCCGGTGGGAAGAGGGTCAGGCAACCAGAGTGGGCTGAGGCGGCATGGGGTTCTGGGGCGCGACATTCCCTGGGCCGGCAGCGTCGCCACCCTCCCCCAACCCTCTCCCCCCGCTGGGGGGAGAGGGCTTTTGGCCTCAGACCGCCGCCACCTCCACACTCGCCACCAGCCCCAGCGCGGCCGCCAGCACGTCGAGCCGCCGCTGCACGCTTTCGCCGGCGAAGACGCCGCTGCCTTCCACCAGGCGCAGCACCAGCTCCTCCCCCCGCCGGTGCAGCGCGGTGCCGGCCAGCAGGATGGGGGTGCCGCCCGAGAGGGTGAAGGCCAGGCGCAGCGCGGCGCCGAGTGCCTCCGCCCGCTTCACCGCCGTGGCGTCCAGCAGGGATCGCGCCGTGGCCAGGCAGGGGGCGAGCGGCTCGGCCTCGTAGCGCAGCGCCACCACCAGGGCCAGGAAGGCGCGCTGGTGGTGGTCCAGCCCCACGCCGGGCTGGCGCAGAACCCGGAAAAAGGCCTGTTCGGCGCGGTAGTCCGGGTGGTCGTGGCTGCCGATATCGGCGATCCAGCAGCACGCCTCCCGCAGCGCCGCCTGGTCCGGGGGCTCGGCCTCGAACAGCGGGGCGGTCCAGGCCTGCAGGGCCGTGGGCAGGTCCGGGTCGCGGCCCCAGCGCAGCGCCAGGTCGCGGCCGGCTTCCAGCATCGGGTCGGCGCGGCGCACCGCTTCCGGCAGCAGGCGGGCATACCAGCCCTCCCGCAGCCCGTTGGCGGAAAACACCACGCGGCGGGCGCCGGTGGCGCGCAGCAGGCGGCGCAGCACCACGGCGGCAAAGGGCATGTCCCCCAGCCGCTTGGCCGGGGCGCCGGGCATGCGTTCCAGCATCCGCCGTTCGGATTTCGCCACGACCCCGGCGAGGTCCCGCGCCTCCTCCCGCCGCAGCACGTAGTGGTGGACGATGGAGAGCGGGTAGTCGGTCTGGGCGATGTGCATCCGCGCCAGGGCCCGCCAGGCGCCGCCCACCAGGTAGAGGTCCCGCCCCTCGCCGCGCTTCAGCCAGGGCACGCGGGCCAGGTCCGCCTCGACGATGGCGCGGGCGCGCGCCGGGTCGCCGCCGGCGCGGTCGGCCAGGCGGATGGCGCCGATGGGCAGCGAGGCGGCGGCCCCGGCGCGGCCGCGGTCCAGTTCCACCACCTCCAGCGAGCCGCCGCCGAGGTCGCCCAGGATGCCGTCGGCGTCCGGGAAGCCCAGCAGCACGCCATCGGCGGAGAGGTTGGCCTCCTCCTCCCCCGTCAGCACGCGCACCGGCATGTCCGGGTGGCGGTCCCGCAGGGCGGCGATGAAGTCCGGGCCGTTCTCCGCATCCCGCGCCGCGGCGGTGGCCACCACCTCCACCGTCTCCGCCCCCATGGCGCGGGCGACGGCGGCGTAGCGGCCCATCACGGTGAGCGCCGGGCCGATCGCGGCCTCGTTCAGCAGGCCGGTGTTCTGCAGGCCGCGACCGAGGCCGAGCACCGCCTTCTCATTGAAGATGGTCAGCGGGTTGCGGGACAGGCCCTCGAACACCACCAGCCGGACGGAGTTGGAGCCGAGGTCGACCACCGCCAGGCGCGGCGGCGGCTCGGTGATGCGGGTGCGGGGCATGGAGGAAAGGGGGAGGTCCAAAACGGGGGGCTAGTCCTGCAACACGCGGTCCTGCCGGCGCCGGGCAGGGCCCGCCTGCCGCTGCAGCGCACTGCCGCGGCCGGAGAGCGAGGGGTTGGTCATGAAGTACTCATGCGCCGAGACCGGCTTCGTGGCGCCTGATTTGCCACCGGTCGCGTGGCGGCGATAGGTGCCATCGGGCTTCAGGTGCCAGCTTTGCAGCGTGTCCTGCAGGTTCACCGCCATCACCTGGTCCAGGATCTGGGTGTGCACGGTGGGATTCTCGATCGGCACCATCGTCTCCACCCGCCAGTCCATGTTGCGCGCCATCAGGTCGGCGCTGCTGATGAAGACGCGGGCGCGGCGGGATGGCAGGCGGTGGCCGTTGCCGAAGACATAGACGCGGCTGTGCTCCAGGAAGCGGCCGACGATGGACTTCACCCGGATGTGCTCGGACAGGCCGGGGATGCCGGGGCGCAGGCAGCAGATGCCGCGCACCACGCATTCCACCCGCACCCCGGCCTGGCTGGCGCGATAGAGCGCGTCGATGATCTGCTCATCCACCAGGGAGTTCATCTTGAGCCAGATGCCGGCCGGTTTGCCTTCCTGCGCGAAGGCGATCTCGCGCTCGATCAGGCCGAGCAGGGCGGGGCGGATGGTGAGCGGGGCGAAGGCCAGGCCTTCCATCGTCTCCGGCCGGGCATAGCCGGTCATGTAGTTGAACAGCTTGGCGGCATCGCGGGTCAGCGCCGGATCGGCGGTGAAGAAGGAGAGGTCGGTGTAGATGCGGGCCGTGATCGGGTGGTAGTTGCCGGTGCCGAAATGCGCGTAGCTGCGCAGGATGTCGCGTTCGCGACGGACCACCAGGGATACCTTGGCGTGGGTCTTCAGCTCGACGAAGCCGAACACCACCTGCACGCCAGCGGCCTCCAGCTCCCGCGCCAAGGCGATGTTCCGTTCCTCGTCGAAGCGGGCCTTGATCTCGACGATGCCGGTGACGGATTTTCCGGCCTCCGCCGCCTCGATCAGGGCGCGGGCGATCGGGCTGTCGCGGGAGGTGCGGTACAGCGTCTGCTTGATGGCGACCACGTTCGGGTCGCGCGCCGCCTGGCGCAGGAACTGCACCACCACGTCGAAGCTCTCATACGGGTGGTGGACGACGATGTCCTTGGCGGCGATGGCGGCGAAGCAGTCGCCGCCGAAATCCAGGATGCGTTCGGGGAAACGCGGCGTGTAGGGGGTGAACAGCAGGTCGGGCCGGTCATCCACGATCAGCTGGCGGATGTCGGCGATGCCGAGCAGCCCGTCCACCTTCACCACCCCGGCGCGGTCCGAATCCAGCTCCTCCGCCACCAGATCCACCATGTCCGCGGCCATGCGCACATCGACGGTCAGCAGGATGGCGCGGCCGCGGCGGCGGCGCTTCAATGCGGTCTCATAGGAGCGGACGAGGTCCTCCGCCTCCTCCTCGAACTCCACGTCGGTGTCGCGGATCAGGCGGAACAGGCCGTGTTCGGCGGCGATGAAGCCGGGGAACAGGCGGTGCAGGAACAGGACGATCAGGTCCTCCAGCATCACGAAGCGGATGCGGCCGCGCTGGTCTGGGTCTGCCGGCAGGCGGATGAAGCGCTCGATCTGGGGCGGCAGGGGCAGCAGGGCGCGCATGGTGCCGCCATCCTCCTCCCGCACCAGTTTCAGGACCATGCACAGCGCCAGGTTGGCGATGAAGGGGAAGGGGTGCGCCGGGTCCACCGCCAGCGGGGTGAGCACGGCGAAGACCCGGTCCATGAACCAGCCTTCCAGCCAGCTGCGGTCGGCTTCCGTCAGGTCCTTGATGTCGCACACCGTCACGCCGGCGCCGTCCAGCAGCCCGCGCAGCTCGTGCCAGGCGGCCTGCTGGCCCTCGATCAGCGCCTGCGCGGCGGTGTTCACGGCGGCGAGCTGCTGGCTCGGGGTCAGGCCATCGGGCGAGGCGGCGGTGATGCCGGCGCGTTCCTGGCCGATCAGGCCCGCCACGCGCACCGAATAGAACTCATCCAGGTTGGAGGCGGAGATCGCCACGAAGCGCAGCCGCTCCAGCAGCGGGTGGCGGCGGTTGGCGGCTTCCTCCAGCACGCGGGTGTTGAAGGCGAGCCAGGATAGTTCGCGGTTGATGAAGCGCGCCGGGCTGTCCGGCGCGATGGCGGGCGGGCGCGGTGGCTCCGGACGGGCGGGCTTCGGCACGGGCGGGGCGGGCGCTTCCTGGGGCGGGGGCAACGTTTCCATCCGCGCAGCCTAGCCCGGCGCGGGCCGGGTGGGGGAGGCGGTTTGCGGCGCCGTCGCCGAAGGATCATCCGCGCCGGGATCCTCCCGGACCTGCAGGGCCAGGACCTGGCGGGCGAAAGGCCGGGTGATGGCGCCGCCGCCGGCGAGCGAGGCGGCATCGAGCGCGGCCACCGCCGCGGCGATGGCCGCGGCCTCACGCGGCAGGCGGGCCAGCAGGAAGGCCTGCACCCCGGGCTCCACCCGCAACTGCCGGTCGGCGATGTGCTTGGCCAGCAGCGCCGCCAGCAGCGGCGCCTCCGGCCGGGCGATGGCCACCGCCTGGGTGGCGCGCAGGCGGCTGGCGAGGTCGGGCAGCGCCGTGGCCCAGCGGGCGGGCGGCGCGCGGGCGGCCAGCAGCAGCGGCGCGCCGCTGGCGGCGGCCTGGTTGATCAGGTGGAACAGCGCCACCTCCGGCGCCGCATCGGCGCGGTCCAGCGCGGTGCCGGCGGCTTCGGCCAGCGCCGCCTCCATCACCAGCCCCGGCCCCTGCAACAGGCGCCAGCCATGGCGCTTCGCGGTGGCGTGCAGCATGTGCGACTTGCCCACCCCCTCCGGCCCATGCAGCGCCAGGCGGCGCTGCGGCCAGTCGCCCGGCCTCTCCAGCCAGGCGAGCGCCGCGGCGTTGGAGGCATCCGGCACCAGATCCGCGGCATCCGCGGAGGGCAGCGGCGGCAGCGGCAGGGACAGCTGGACGGGGTGCGGCGACATGGCCGCCCCGGCATAGCGGAAGCCCGGCGGCAGCGCGAATGCCGGGACGCGACGGCGGGGCTGATCCGCCGGGCCTGCTCCCCCGGGCCGTCTCCGGCGGCCGGGTCCCGGCGGTTCGGCCCGCCCGGCTCAGCTGCCGCTCCCCGTCCGCGGCGGGTCCAGGTAGAGCGGGCTTTCCAGGTAGCGGCGCAGCCAGAAGCGGGCCAGCACGCCGATGGCGGCGGCCATCGGCACCGCCAGCAGCACGCCGAGGAAGCCGAAGGCGACGCCGCCGGCGAACAGGGCGAAGATCACCCACACCGCATGCAGCTCCACCCTGTCGCCCAGCAGGCGGGGGTAGATGACGTAGCCCTCCACCACCTGCCCCACCACGAAGACGGCAACCACCAGCCCGACCTCGTTCCAGGTGCCGAACTGCGCCATGGCCAGCACCACGGCGGTGACGAAGCCGGTCATGGAGCCGACATAGGGGATGAAGGAGAGCAGCCCGGCCATCAGCCCCACCGTCAGCCCCAGCTCCAGCCCCACCGCCGACAGCCCCGCGGCATAGAAGGCGGCCAGGATGGCGCAGCACAGCAGCTGGCCGCGCAGCCAGGCGGACAGCACGCGGTCCGTGTCATGTGCCAGTTGCCGCAGCACCTGGGCGGAACGCCGCGGCAGCCAGCTTTCGATCCGCGCCATCATCCGCTGCCAGTCGCGCAGCAGGTAGAAGCCGACGATCGGCGTCACCACCAGCAGCGCGAAGACATTGAACAGCGCCACGCCGCCGCCGATCAGCCGGGCCACGGCGGTGCCGAGGAAGGTGACCACCTGCCCCGCCTGGCCGATCACCAGGTCGCGCAGCTGGGCGTCCACCACCTCCGGCCCGAAGGCGTTCTGCGCGGCTTCCAGCGCCTGGCGCACCGCCTGGCCGATGCCGGTGACATAGGCCGGGGTGCGCACCACCAGCACGCCGATCTGCGCCACCAGCAGCGGGTACAGCAGCAGCATGGCGAGCAGCGCCAGCGCCGTCAGCCCCAGCACCAGCAGGAAGGCGGCCACCGCCCGCGGCACGCCCAGCCGCGCCAGGCGGGTGGTCGGCGGGTCCAGGAAATAGGCGATGCAGGCAGCCAGGACGAAGGGCGTCAGGATGGCGGAGAACAGCCAGATGCAGAACAGCAGCGTGGCCAGCCCGCCGGCCACCAGCGCCCAGCGCTCCCCGCGCGTCGCACGCCGGCCGGGCTGCACCGGCGGCGGCAGCGGCTGGATGGCGGGCGGGCGCGGCGGCGGCAGCGGGCCCTTCGGCGGCGGCACCGCGGGCGGCAGGGCGGGTGGCCGGCCGCTCATCGCCGCCGCGCCGCCTGCACGACATACAGCCCGCCGGAGGCGAGCGTGGTGGCGGTGACGACCGCGATGCCGGCCTGCAGCGCCCAGGCCGGGCCCAGCCCGTAGCCCGCCTGCAGCAGCGCGCCTGCCGCCAGCACGATCTGCGCCGCGGTGTTGAGCTTGGAGATGAACAGCGGCTGCAGGAAGGGCCGCAGCCCCAGCATGTACAGCACCAGCACCCCGCCGACGATCACCAGGTCGCGGAACACCACCAGGATGGCCAGCCAGTCCGGCAGCACGCCGAGCACGGCCAGCGTGATGTAGACGGACACCAGCAGCGCCTTGTCCGCCGCCGGGTCCATCAGCGCCCCGAGGGCGGAGCGGCTGTTGCGCACCCGCGCCAGCCAGCCATCCAGCCCGTCCGAGATGCCGGCGGCGACGAAGACCCAGAAGGCGAGGTCGAGCCGCGCCTGCAGCATCAGCCAGATCGCCCCCGGCACGGCGCAGAGCCGGGCGAAGGTGATGGCGTTGGGCAGGGTGAACAGGCCGGCATCGGGCGGCGTATCCCCGCCCCCGTCACCGGCCGGCTTCGGGTCAGCGCGCCCCGGCAAGGCTGAGGCGCCATCCTTCGCCAGGACGGGGCGTGCCGAAGCGCGGGTCGGGCGGGCCCGGCTGGGCAGGGCTGAGAGACAGGCCGCCGGCCGCCAGTTCCTGCGCCGCATCCGGCGCCGGGCTGCGCAGCGCCAGGCGCAGCCGGGCGCGGTCGCCGGCCACGGTCAGCACATCCACCCGCGCCACCGGCGCCGCAGAGCCCAGGCGGCGGGTGATCTCCACCCATTCGCCAAAGCTGCGGTAGCTGGCCATCGCGTCCACGGTGGTGACCGCCGGGCCGGTGGCGGCAGCCGGCGGGGCCGGCGCGCCAGGGGCCGCCGGCGCGGCATCGGGCGCGGCGGGCAGCCGGCCGCCGGCGGCGGCGACCCGCTGCGGGTTGAAGTTCACCGTGATGCGGGCGGTGTAGGCGCGGGCGGTGATCCGCTCCGACTCGATGACCAGGGAGCGCACCAGGGATTCGATCTGCGCGGCGGAGGCGTTGGGGTTGAGCCCGAGGGTCGCGGCCATGCGCTCATAGGCCAGGCGCTGCCCGGCGTTCAGCGCCTGCTCGCGCGCCAGCACCGCGCTCTCCGCCGTGGCTTCGGCCGGCACGCCGCGCTGCACCAGCGGATCCTCGCCGGTCTGCGCAAGGGCGGCGGCGGAGCAGGCCAGCATCAGCGCGAGCGCCAGGGCACGCATTGCCGCGAACCCGGCCGCGTGGTTGTTTCCGCGCCTCATCATGCCGCACATGGGGGCGGGCCGCAGGCTGACCGGCATCGCACCATCCTTTTCCATTCTCAGCCGAATACCCGATCGGGGGCCGCCATGACCAGCCTGACCTACCGTGACGCGGGGGTGGATATCGAAGCCGGCGATGCGCTGGTGGAGGCCATCAAGCCGCTGGCACGCCGCACCGACCGGACCGGAACGATGGGCGGGCTCGGCGGTTTCGGCGCGCTGTTCGACCTCAAGGCCGCGGGCTTCCGCGACCCCATCCTGGTCTCCTCCACCGATGGCGTCGGCACCAAGCTGAAGCTCGCCATCGATTCCGGCATCCACGGCTTCGTCGGCCAGGACCTGGTGGCGATGTGCGTGAACGACCTGGTGGTGCAGGGGGCGGAGCCGCTGTTCTTCCTGGACTACTTCGCCACCGGCAAGCTGGAGGTGGCGCAGGCCGCTTCCGTGGTGGGGGGCATCGCGGAAGGCTGCCGGATCGCCGGCTGCGCCCTGGTGGGTGGCGAGACGGCGGAGATGCCGGGGCTCTACAGGGGCGGCGACTACGACCTGGCCGGCTTCACCGTGGGCGCGGCGGAACGCGACGCGCTGCTGCCGCGACCGGATGTGGGCCCCGGCGACGTGCTGCTGGGGCTGGCCAGTTCCGGCGTGCACTCCAACGGCTTCTCCCTGGTGCGGCGCATCCTGGAAGGCACCAACCTGAGCCTGGCCGCGCCCGCGCCCTTCGCCCAGGGCCAGTCCGTGGCGGAGGCGCTGCTGGTACCGACGCGCATTTACGTCAAGCCGGTGCTGGCGCTGCACAAGGCGGGGCTGGTGAAGGCGGCGGCCCACATCACCGGCGGCGGCCTGCCCGGCAACCTGCCGCGCGTGCTGCCGGATGGCGTGGTGGCGGCGCTGGATGCCGGGGCCTGGACCCTGCCGCCGGTCTTCGCCTGGCTGGCGCGCCACGGCAACGTGGCGGCCGAGGAGATGCTGCGGGTGTTCAATTGCGGGCTCGGCATGGTGCTGGTGGTGGACCCGGCGCAGGCGGAGGCGGCGACGGCGATGCTGGAGGCGGATGGCGAGACGGTGTTCCGCATCGGCACGCTGGAAGCCGGCGAGGGCCGCGCCGCGGTGCGGGTCGACGGAATCGGCGCCGGCTGGCCGGGATGAAGCCGCGCACCGCCATCCTGATTTCCGGCCGCGGCAGCAACATGGCGGCGCTGCTGCACGCCGCCGCCGACCCGGCCTATCCGGCCGAGGTGGCGCTGGTGCTGTCGAATCGCGCCGATGCCGCGGGGCTGGCGGTGGCCCGGGCCGCCGGGGTGCCCACCGCCGTGGTGGAAAGCCGCGCCTTCAAGGGCGACCGGGCGGCGTTCGAGGCGGCGATGATGGCGGAGCTGGTGCGCCACGAGATCGGCCTGGTGGCGCTGGCCGGCTTCATGCGGGTGCTGACGGAAGGCTTCTGCGCGGCCTGGCGGGACCGGATGATCAACGTCCACCCTTCCCTGCTGCCGTCCTTCCGCGGGCTGGACACCCATGCGCGGGCGCTGGCGGCAGGCGTGCGGCTGCATGGCTGCACGGTGCACCTGGTGCGGCCGGGGGTGGATGAGGGGCCGATCCTGGCCCAGGCCGCCGTGCCGGTGCTGCCGGGTGACGATGCCGGCAGCCTCGCCGCGCGGGTGCTGGCGCAGGAACACCGCCTGTATCCCGCCGCGCTGGCCTGGCTGGCCGCCGGGCAGGTGGCGGTGGAGGGCGAGGTGGCGCGGATTGCGGCGCCGGCGGCGGCCGGCGCGCTGGCCAACCCCTTGCCGCTGGCCGCGCCGCTTTCTACAAGCGGCGACTGAGTTTGGATGCGGATGGAACAGCCATGGCCGAGCAGGCGCCGACCTACGAAATGGTGGAAGTGAAGGCCGAGGACATCATGGCGGAGCGCCAGGCGCTCTACGCCGGCTTCATGGGCGCCACGAAATGGGCGATCGGGGTGACCGCGGCGCTTCTGGCGCTGATGGCGATCTTCCTGGTCTGAGCACGGCGCGGGGGGCGCCCGGCCCCCTGCCCCGGCTTCATCCCGCCGCGGAAGGGGTTCGCCCCTCCGTGGCGGTCGGCCTTCGTCAGTTCAGCCGACGATCTCGGTGCCGGCGAAGAAGTAGGCGATCTCGATCGCGGCGTTCTCCGGGCTGTCGGAGCCGTGGACGCTGTTGGCCTCGATGCTCTCGGCGAACATCTTGCGCACGGTGCCTTCCGCGGCATTGGCCGGGTTGGTGGCGCCCATGACTTCGCGGTGCCTGGCCACGGCATTCTCGCCTTCCAGCACCTGCACGACGACCGGGCCGGAGATCATGAAGCTGACCAGGTCGTTGAAGAAGCCGCGCTCACGGTGCACGCCGTAGAAGGCCTCGGCCTGGGCGCGGGACATCTGGATGCGCTTCTGCGCGACGATGCGCAGGCCGGCATCCTCGAACACGGCGTTGATCTTGCCGGTCAGGTTGCGCCGCGTGGCGTCCGGCTTGAGGATGCTGAAGGTGCGCTCGATGGCCATGGGCATGATCCTTGGTTGATGGCGCGCCGGATAGGCGGGGATGGGCCGTGGCGCAAGGGTCGCGCCGGTTACGGCGCGGTGGCGCGCCGGTTCAGGGCCGTGCCGCCCAGGCCTCCAGCACCCCCACCGCTTCCGCCACCAGCGCGCGGCGCGCCTTCATCCGATGCGTGCCGATGGGCGCGGAGGTCTCCAGCCGCAGCGCCGCGCTGTCCACCCGCACGCGGCGCGCCGGCCCGACCCCGGCCAGCACGCGGGCGCTGTCGGCCATGGCCGCGGCATAGACCACCGAGTCCACCTTCGCGATCTGCATCGCGGCCACACACAGCGCGCAGGGCTCGCAGGAGGTGAAGACGGTGCAGCCGCTGAGGTCCAGCGTGCCAAGCCGGTTGCAGGCATCGCGCATCGCTTCCGTCTCGCCATGCGAGGTGGGGTCGAGCTTGCCGAGCGCCTGGTTGAACCCCTCCCCCACCACCGCGCCATCCTTCACCACCACGGCGCCGAAGGGCTGCGCGCCGGGGGTGGCGGCGGCCTGGGCCGAGAGCGCGATCGCGCGGCGCATGAAGGTTTCGTCGTCCATCGGGTTCTCCATGGGGGTCTCGCCTCCAGGCGTGAGCACCCGCACAGAGTGAGGCCCCTACGCCGCCGGGGAAAGCCCGGCTATGAAGCTCTCCATGACGGTCCTCCTCATCCGCGACCTCACCATCCGCTTCGGCGGGCGGGAGCTTCTCAACGGCGCCGAGCTGACGCTCGACACCGGCCACAAGCTTGGCCTGGTGGGGCGCAACGGCGCGGGCAAGTCCACCCTGCTCAAGGCGATCACCAGGGAACTGATCCCGGATGGCGGGGAGATCCGCCTGGCCGCCCGCGCCCGCATGGGCGTGGTCGCGCAGGAGGCGCCGGGCGGCGAGTCCAGCCTGCTGGAGGCGGTGCTGGAGGCGGATACGGAACGCGCCCAGCTGCTGGCGGCGCTGGAGCGCGACGACCAGGCGCATCGCGCGGCGGAGATCCATGAGCGGCTGATGGCGATCCAGGCCGATGCCGCGCCGGCCCGCGCGGCGACGGTCCTCGCCGGCCTCGGCTTCGATGCGGAGGCGCAGGCGCGGCCGCTATCCTCCTACTCCGGCGGCTGGCGGATGCGCGTGGCGCTGGCCCGGGCGCTGTTCCTGGAGCCGGACCTGCTGCTGCTGGACGAGCCGACCAACCACCTCGACCTGGAAGCCACGCTGTGGCTGGAGGGCTGGCTTTCCCGCTTCGCCGGCGCCGCCATCATCGTCAGCCATGATCGCGGGCTGCTGGACCGGGCGGTGGACGGCATCGCGCATCTCGATCGCGGCAAGATCCTGTACTACCCGGGCAATTACGAGCGCTTCGTCCGCGTGCGGACCGAACGCGCGGCGCAGGTGGAGGCGCAGCGCGGCAAGATCGCCGCCCAGCGCGCCCACATGCAGGCCTTCGTCGACCGCTTCCGCGCCAAGGCCAGCAAGGCGAAGCAGGCGCAGTCCCGCATCAAGGCGCTGGAGAAGCTGCCGGTGCTGGATGCGGTGATCGAGGATGCCTCCACCACCTTCGCCTTCCCGGAGCCGGAGGAGCTGGCGCCGCCCGTGCTGGCGCTGGAGCAGGTGGATGTGGGCTATGGCGGCGCGCCGATCCTCAGGGGCCTGGACCTGCGGATCGACCAGGACGACCGCATCGCGCTGCTCGGCGCCAATGGCAACGGCAAGTCGACCCTGGCCAAGCTGCTGGCCGGCCGGCTTGGTCCCTCTCGCGGCACGGTGAAGCGGGCGCCGCGGCTGCGCGTCGGCTTCTTCGCGCAGCACCAGTCGGAGGATCTGGACGCCTCCGGCACGCCGCTGACGCATATGCAGGCGGCGCTGCCCAATGCCACCGTCAGCCAGTGCCGCAGCCAGCTGGCGCGCTTCGGCCTGACGGTGGAACGCGCCGAGACGCGCATCGCCAATTGCTCGGGCGGCGAGAAGGCGCGGCTGCTGCTGGCGCTGTGCACGCGGGACGCGCCGCAATTGCTGATCCTGGACGAGCCGACCAACCACCTGGACATCGATGCGCGGGAGGCGCTGGTGCGCGCGCTGGCGGACTACCAGGGGGCCGTGCTGCTGATCACCCACGACCCGCATCTGGTGGAGCTGGTGGCGGACCGGCTTTGGCTGGTGGCGGATGGCCGGGTGCGCAGCTTCGACGGCGACATGGATGAATACCGCACCCTGCTGGCGGACCGCGCCCGCGCCCCGGGACGGGCGGCGGAAGCGGATGCCGGCGGCGGCAAGGGCCCGCCGGAACGCCGCCGCACCGCGGCATCCCGCGCCGCGCTGGCGCCGATGCGCACCCGGCTGAAGGAGATCGAGAAGCAGATCGAGAAGCTGGCGCTGGAGGCGAAGCTGATCGAGAAGCGGCTGGCCGATCCGGAGACCTACGCCAGGCGCAAGGCGGAGGACATCGCCTGGGCCACCACCCGCCAGGTGGTCATCGGCCGCCAGACCGCGGCGCTGGAGGAGGAATGGCTGCAACTGTCGGAGCAGTTGGACGCGGCATAGCCGTGCCAGGCGGCGGCGCCAGCGTTTCCTCGGCCAGCGTCCGGCGCAGGAAGGTCGGCCAGAGCGCGCGCGCGGTGCCCGGCTCCATGGTCGTCCTTTCGGATGCGGTCTGAACTTCGGCAGGCATGATCTTGACCTGAAGGGATTCCGGGGTGGGTGGGCTTCAACCGGAGGTACCCTGGACCGGGGCGCCCCCGGGATGCAAAAGCCTTCCGTCGCGGTGCCGCAGAGGTGATCGCTTGACGGCCCCGGAAGCCGTTGCGACACCTGCCGGACCAAGGGGGAAACCAAGATGATCCGTCGCCGCAGCCTTGCCGCCGCCCTGCCCGCCCTGCTCGCCGCCCCGGCCCTGGCGCAGTCCGACCGGCCGATCCGCCTGGTGGTGCCGGCGCCGCCCGGCGGGCCGACCGACATCCTGGCCCGCGTCACCGGCGAACGCGCCGCCGCCGCGCTGGGCCAGCCGGTGGTGGTGGACAACCGCGCCGGCGCCGGCGGGGTGATCGGGGCGGAGGCGGCGATGCGCGGCGCGCCGGACGGGCTGACCCTGATCCTCGGCCACAACCAGACCCATGCCTCGAACCAGGCGATGATGCCGCGCCTGCCCTATCATGTGGTCAACAGCTTCACCCCGGTGGCGAAGCTGGCGACGGTGCACCATGCGACGGTGGTGCCGGCCGGTTCGCGGGCCCGCACCATGGCGGAGCTGGTGGCGCTGGGCCGCGACGGCGGGCGGCTGAGCTATGCCTCCTCCGGCGCCGGTTCGGCCAGCCATGTGATCTCGGAGACCTTCGTGCGGCGCTCCGGCATGAGCGCCACGCATGTGCCCTATCGCGGCGCCGCGCCGGCGGCGACGGACACGGTGGCGGGGGTGGTGGATTTCTACACCTCCACCTTCCCGACCGTGGCCGGGCTGATCCGCGACGGGCGACTGCGGGCCTTGCAGGTGGGCGCCCCGGCGCGGCTGGCGGGCTTCCCGGACCTGCCGACCTCGGCGGAGGCGGGCGTGCCCTTCATGGCGGTGGATGCCTGGTTCGGCCTGTTCGCCCCGGCCGGCCTGCCGGCGCCGATGGCGCAGCGCATCGCCGATGCGTTCCTGGGCGCGCTGCGCGATGCGGAGGCGCAGCGCCGCCTGGCCGCCGCCGCCTTCACGCTGGACCCGCTGGGCCCGGAGGCCTTCGCCGCCTTCCAGCGGGCGGAAGTGGCCCGCTGGGCGGAGATGGTGGACCTGACCGGGGTGAAGCTGGAAGGCTGAGGCGGCCGCGCCCCCCTTCCGCCAGCCCTCTCCCGCCGAAGCGGGAGAGGGCCTTTGTTCCGAGGCGTTTCCCGGGTCGTCAGGCGGTTCCGCCTGAGCTGGGACGGCGCCGGGTCACGCGGCGATGCGCCGCAGATAGGCGCCGTGGACGAAGCCGTCCGGCACCGCGTCGCCCTGCAGATCCACCTGGCGCCAGGCCCCATCCTCCCACAGCACGCGCAGCCTGGTCCGCGGCGGCAGCGTCGCCTTCACCTCGAAGCCCGGGCCGGGCCCGCCGCGCAGGTTCAGGCCGTCCCGCGCCACCACCTCGAACAGGCCGAGGTCGTTGTCCGCCAGCGTGCCGGAGCCGGCCGCGCCGCCCAGCTGCTGGAAGCGGGCGACGGGGAAGGCCGGGCCGGGGTCCTGCTTGCGGCGCGGCGCGATGTCGTCATGGCCCACCACCTCCTGGATCGTCGGATAGGCGGCGCGGATCGCCAGGGTCAGCGCCGCCACCGCCTGCAACTGCGCCTCCGGATAGGCTTCCCAACCCATCACCGGGCCGCCCTGGCGGTGGGCGCAGACCAGCACCTGGTCTTCCGCCAGGCTGCGGCCGAGCCCGGCCCGGGTCCAGCCGCCGGCCTCACGCCGGTCCAGCCAGCCGAGATTGGCGATCTCGACGCCGATGGAGCAGGTGTTCAACCCGACATGGCCGCGCCATTGCGACGGCCCGGCATGATGCGCCAGGCGGTCGCAGGGCACCGTCTGGATGATGGTGCCGTCGCGGTCGACGAAGAAATGCGCCGAAAGGCCGCGGTCGCGGATCGCCCGCACCGAATTCAGCGCGGCGCCGCCCGCCGTGTAGTGCATGACCAGGAAGCGCGGGATGATGACGCCACCCAGATGCGGGCTGGCGTCGAAAGGCACGTCATCGAGCCGATGATCCGTGATGTGCATTGTCCGGTTCCTCCGCAGGACCCGAACACAATAGGAACATTATCCGCACACGGCAAGGATTTTCCCCGTCAGGCCTTCTTCTCCCAACCCCGCGCGCCCTGTTGCCAATAGGTCAGGGCATGGCCGGCGGCCTTCGCCTGGCGCCAGCGCTCCCGCGCCTTCGCCACGGCCTCGGCGTCGCCGCCATCGAAAAGGTCCAGCACGCGGTCGAAGGCCGCCAGCTGTGCGCTCTGCGTGTTCTCCAGCAGGAACAGGAAGCGCGCCCCGTTCGGCGCGCCCTCCGGCCCGGCATCCTCCGTGGTCAGCCAGATCGGCTGCAGGGCGGCGTGGCCGCTGCGCGGCGTGCCATGCGGCAGCCAGTCCGGGTCCGGGCAGGTCCACAGCGCGGCATCCAGCGCCTCCAGCCGCGCCGGCTCCGCCACCCGCACCATCGCCCTGCCGCCGCCGGCCAGCACCCGGCCCAGCAGCTTCGGCAGCGCCTGTTCCAGCGGCGTGCGCGTCAGGTGGTAGAAGCCGTATTCCGCCATCAGGCGCGCCCCGCCGGCGGCTCCGGCGGTTCCTCGAACTGGGTCGCCACCAGCCGGTCCAGCAGCCTCGCGCCGAAACCGGTGGCCCCGGCCGGACCCAGCGCATGCGGCCGCGCCTGCGTGTCCACGCCGGCAATGTCCAGATGCGCCCAGGGCACCGCCTCCGGCACGAATTCCGCCAGGAAGGCCGCGGCATGGCTGGCATCCGGCTGCAGCCGCCCGGTGCCGGCCGGCACGCATTGCCGGATGTCGGCGATGTCGGAGGCCAGGTCCGCCCGATGGGCGGCGCCGATCGGCATCGGCCAGACCCGCTCGCCCACCGCCTCCCCCGCCGCGGCCACGGCGGCCAGCAGCGCCGCATCGCGGCCGAACAGCCCGGCCCGGTGATGCCCGAGCGCGGTGACGATCGCGCCCGTCAGCGTCGCCGCATCCACCACCGCCCGCGGCCGCAACACCCGCACCGCATGGTGCAGCGCATCGGCCAGCACCAGCCGCCCCTCCGCATCCGTGTCCACCACCTCCACCGTGCGGCCCGAGCCGGTGCGCAGCACATCGCCCGGACGATAGGAGTCCGCCCCCGTGGCATTCTCGGCAATCGCCAGCACCGCCGCCGCCGGCGCCGGCGAGCCCCGCAGCGCCAGCGCCAGCAGTGCCCCGGCACAGGCCGCCGCGCCCGCCATGTCCGCGCGCATCGCCTCCATGCCCTTGGCCGGCTTGATCGAGATGCCGCCGGTGTCGAACACCAGCCCCTTGCCGACGAAGACCACCGGCGGCGCATCGAAACTGCCGCGCCAGCGCAGCACCGCCAGCCGCGGCGGATGCGCCGCCCCGCCACCCACCGCCAGCAGCGCCCCATACCCCGCCCGCGCCAGGCGCTTGCGGCCCAGCACATCGACATGGATGCCGAACTCGGCCAGGCCCTCCAGCCGCCTGGCGAAGTTGCGCGTCGTCAGGTGGTTCGCCGGCTCCGCCACCAGGTCACGGGCGAACAGGCAGCCGCGGACCGCCGGCTCCGCCATTGCCCAGGCCGCACGGCAGGCCGCCGGATCCGCCACCAGCAGCGTCACCCGCTCCAGCCCCGGCGCCACACCCTGGGTGCGATGCGCGTCGAACCGCCAGGCGCGCAGCGCCATGCCGGCGATGAACCCCGCCACCACCGCCGGCGCCAGACCCTCCGCCATCACCACCACATGCGGCACAGCGCCCGGGCCCGACCCCAGCGCCGCCACGGCCGCCGCCCCGGCCTCCTCCGGCACGCCGAGCCCCACCAGCAGCCGGTCCGGCCCCAGCCGCAACACCTCCGCTGGCCGCGCCCGGAACCCGGCCGCCTCCGCCACCCCGCGCCAGACCTCCGGCACCTCACCCGGCACCGGCCAGACCTGGGGCAGCGCCGGATCGGCCGGGGGGCGCTTGAAGCGTGGCTTCAGCATGGGGGGGGTGCGAGTGGCCCGCCGGGAGGGCGCCGCCCTGCCCGCACCCTCCCGCCAAGGGCCAGCGGGCCCGCGGAACCCAGGCATTGAGGGGTGGGAGGGAGGAGGGGCATAGCCGCACCGCCGGACCAGCGCGCGCGCGGTGCCCCTCCTCCCTCCCGCCCCTGACCGGGTTTCCAAAGGGCCGCCGCCCTTTGGCAGGGGGTGCAGGGGGACAGCGTCCCCCTGCAAGCCACCCGCGCCACCTTCATGCTCAGGCCTCGTCCCAATCCGCCACCAGCCGGTCGAGCAGGCGAACGCCCCAGGCGGTGGCGCCCTTCGGGATCGTGGGGTGGTCCTTGCTGGTCCAGGCCGTGCCGGCGATGTCGAGGTGGGCCCAGGGCATGGGCCCGTTCTTGATGTTGACGAAGCGCTGGATGAACTGCGCGGCGGTGACGGCGCCGCCGGGGCGGCCGCCGACATTCTTCATGTCCGCGATCTCGGAGCGCAGCGCCTTGTCGTAGGCGTCGCCGAGCGGCATGCGCCAGGCGGCCTCGCCGACCATCTGGCCGGCGGCGAGGATGCGCTGCGCCAGGTCCTCGTCATTGGCGAAGAGGCCGGCATGTTCGTGGCCGAGCGCCACGATGATGGCGCCGGTCAGCGTCGCCAGGTCGATCATGCAGCGCGGTTCGAAGCGTTCCTGGCAGTACCAGAGCAGGTCGGCGAGGACGAGGCGGCCTTCGGCGTCGGTGTTGATCACCTCGACGGTCTGGCCGGAATAGGTCTTCACCACGTCGCCGGGGCGCTGGGCGGTGGCGGAGGGCATGTTCTCCACCAGGCCGAGCAGGCCGATGGCATCCACCTTGGCGCGGCGCCCGGCCAGCGCCGCCATCAGCCCGGCGACGGTGCCGGCGCCGGCCATGTCCCATTTCATGTCCTCCATGCCGCCGGCCGGCTTGATGGAGATGCCGCCGGTGTCGAAGGTGACGCCCTTGCCGATGAAGGCCAGCGGCTTGCGCGCCGCTTCGCCCTTGCGCGGCTTCGGCGCGCCCTTCCACTGCAGCACCACCATGCGCGGTTCCTGGGCGCTGCCCTGGGCGACGCCGAGCAGGGCGCCGAAGCCCAGCCGCTTCATTTCCTTCGGGCCGAGGACTTCCACCTCCACCCCCAGCTTTTCCAGCCCCCGGCAGCGTTCGGCGAATTCGGCGGGGTGCAGGATGTTGGCCGGCTCGCTGACCAGTTCGCGGGTCAGGAAGACGCCGTCGGCGATGGCGCGCAGCGGCGCGAAGGCCTGCTTGGCGGCGGTCGGCTCGGCGGTGGCGAAGGCCAGGCGTTCCAGCTTCGGCTTGTCTTCCTCCTTTTCCTTCGTCCGGTAGCGGTCGAAGCGCCAGGCGCGCAGCAGGGCGCCCATGGCGAGGGAGGCGACCAGCGCCGGGGCCAGGGTATCGGCGGCGACGGTGGCTTCGCGGTCCTGCGCCAAGGTGGGGATCATGGCGCCGCCGGCGGCCTCGGCGGCGAGCGCGGTGAGGTCGACGGGCTTGCCGAGGCCGATCGCGACGATCTTGGTGAAGCCGCCGCCGGGCGCCCAAAGCGTGGTGGCCTGGCCCTTGCGGCCCTTGAAGCCCGCCGCCTCCAGTGCCCGGGCCAGGGCGCCGCCGGTCGCGGCATCGGCCTCGGCGAACAGGCCGGCCCAGGGCGAATCGGCTTCGGGAAGCGGCAGGACCAGCGTGCCGTTGCGCGGCAGGGCGGGCTTCACGAAGGCGATGTCGGGCATGGGGCGCGTGATCCGTGTTGCTGGCCTGCCAGCCTATCACCCGCGATGGCCGGCGCCGCAACTGCGGCGCGCCCGGCGCGGCCGGGGGCCTCGCCTCCCGGGGGTGCAGACGCTATGCCCGGGGCATGGACCAGGATGCGCTGATGGCGCTGGCGGAGCGGCTGGCAGGGGCGGCGGCGGCGGCGATCCTCGCCGTGCGCGCGGCCGGCTTCGTGGTGGAGCGCAAGCGCGACCATTCGCCGGTGACGGTGGCCGACCGGGTGGCGGAGGCGCTGATCGTCGAGGGGCTGCGCCAGGCGGCGCCCGCCATTCCCGTGGTGGCGGAGGAAGCGCATGAGGCTGGTGCCCTCGCGGTGCCGGCCGGGATGTTCTGGCTGGTGGACCCGCTGGACGGCACGCGCGACTTCGCCGCGGGGCATGACAGCTTCGCGGTCAATATCGGCCTGGTGGCGGAGGGCCGGCCTGTGCTGGGGGCGGTGGCGCTGCCGGCGCATGGCGAGGTCTTTGCCGGAATCGTCGGCCGCGGTGCCTGGAAATCCGATGCCGCCGGTCGCCGGCCGATCGCGGTGCGGCCGGTGCCGGCCTCGGGCGCGGTGGCGATGGTCAGCCGGCAGCATGACCGGGACCCGCGCATCGGCGATTTCCTGGCCGCGCGCGGCGTGGCGCGGGTGGTGTCGCTGGGCTCGGCGGAGAAGCTGTGCCGGGTGGCGGAGGGCGCGGCGGATCTCTATCCGAGCCGCGGCCCGACCATGGAATGGGACACCGCGGCGCCGGAGGCGGTGCTGCGGGCGGCCGGCGGCGCGATGGCGGATTGGGAGGGCGCGCCGCTGCGCTACGGCAAGGCGGGCTGGCGCAACCCGGGCTTCCTGGCGACGGGGCGCGCATGACCCGGCTGCTCGATGATCCGGCGGAAGCCGCGGCGCTGCTGCGCGATGGCGCGCTGGTCGCCTTCCCCAGCGAAACGGTCTACGGCCTGGGCGCCGATGCCTGGAACGGCGCGGCGGTGGCTGCCGTGTTCGCGGCCAAGGGGCGGCCGCATTTCAACCCGCTGATCTGCCACTTCGCGAGTGCCGATTCCGCCTTCGCCGAGGTGGTGGCGGATGCGCGGGCGCAGGCGCTGGCAGAGCGGTTCTGGCCGGGGCCGCTGACGCTGGTGCTGCCGCGCCGGCCGGAATGCCGGGTGAATCTGCTGGCAGGCGCGGGGCTGGATACGCTTGCGGTGCGGGTGCCGGCGCATCCGCGCACGCTGGCGATGCTGGGCCTGGCCGGCCGGCCCATCGCCGGCCCTTCCGCCAACCGATCGGGGCAGGTGAGCCCGACCAGCGCGGCGCATGTGCTGGCGGGGCTGGAAGGTCGGATCGCGGCGGTGCTGGAGGGTGGCGACTGCCCGGTGGGGGTGGAGAGCACGGTGCTGGACCTGACCGGGCCGGGGGCCGTGCTGCTGCGCCCGGGCGGCGTGCCGGCGGCGGCGATCGAGGCGGTTGTCGGCCGCCTCGGCCGGCCGGTGCCGCTGGCTGCCGCGGCGGCGACGCAAAGCCTGCGCAGCCCCGGGATGATGCTGTCCCACTACGCGCCCGACCTGCCGCTGCGGCTGGCGGCGCAGGCGGTGCGGGCGGATGAGGCGCTGCTGGCCTTCGGGCCGCGACCGCTGCCGGGCGCGGGGGCGCTGTGGAACCTCTCGCCTGCGGGGGATGTGGCGGAAGCGGCGGCGCGGCTGTTTGCCGGCCTGCGCTGGCTGGATGCGGCGGGCCGGCGGCTGGGGCTGCGCGGCATCGCGGCGATGGACGTGCCCGCGGAGGGGCTGGGCGAGGCGGTGCAGGACCGGCTGTTGCGGGCGGCGGCGCCGCGGGGCTGACATCCTGTCGCGCGCCGTTGCGCGCCCATGGATGCGCCGCCGCACGCGGTCAGGCGGTGCTGCTGCTATACGCCTTCAGCGCCCGTTCCAGCATGGCGCTGAGCTGGCCGGCGACATCCGCGGCCTGCTCCCCTTGCAGTGGCGTCGCGCCACCGGCGGAATCCTGGGCGGCGAACAGGACGCCCAGCATCGCGTCGCTCAGGCTGCCGGCCGGCTGTGGCCCAGCCTGTGGTCCAGGCGGTGGTCCACCCGGCGGCGGACCGGGCGGGCGGCCCGCCCGCTCGGCAGAAACCGCCCCCTGCCCGGCAAGGTCTGCCGGGCCTCCGGCAGGGGCTGCCGGGCCGGCCGGCCCCTCCTCCTCCTGCGCCGGGCCGGCGCGAGAGGCTGTTTCGGCGCGGGACATCAGCCTGTCCCGCCATGGTTGCGGCAGGGCGGCGTTGCCAGCGCCGCCTGCCCCTGACATCTCCATCATGGAGTCCCTATCCGCCCGCCGGCATAGCGCCGGACGGGTTGTCCGCCCGCCGGCGGGATTGCCGGCGGTGCGGCGGCCCGTTCAAGCGGTGTGCCGCGGCGGCGGCCGCCCCTCGCCGGGCGCAAGGCTGGCGCTATGAGGACCAGAGGCAGGATCTTGTCCCTGCCCCTGTCGCAATGCTGCTACTGCGGGCGGACCAGAAGGAGGATGCCCATGGCCGACAGCAAGATGATGCCTCTCGACGAATCCGCCCTCACCAAGGTGACAGGCGGCGCCTTCCAGCAGGGCACGGCCGGCAACGACACGCTCGGTGGCAGCACGAATGCCGATGTCATCTTCGCGGGCGGCGGCAACGACCAGGTCGCCGCCGGCGCGGGCAACGACCAGATCTACAGCGAGGGCGGCAACGACTACATCCAGGCCGGGTCCGGGAACGACTTCGTCTACGGCGGCACCGGGCAGGACACGCTGTACGGCGGCGCGGGCAGCGACCAGCTGCACGGGGAAGACGGCAATGACCACCTGGATGGCGGCGCGGGCGATGGCGCGGCCGATCTTGCCCTGGGCGGCGCCGGCAGCGACAACTTCATCTGGGGGCCGGGCGACGGCAATGACGAGTTCCGCGGCGGCGACGGGACGGACACGCTGCAGGTCGTCGGGATGAGCATGGAGCAGCTGGTGGCGTCGCTGGCGCTGGACGCCCAGGGCCTGCAGATGCAGGTCAGCGACAACATCGTCAGCTTCGTGGATGCGGCGGGCAACCCGGCGACGCTGAGCGGCACCGTGACCTTCGGCGGCGAGACCCTGCGCTTTTCCGAGGTGGAGCGGATCCGGCTGGGCTGAGGCGCCGCCGGGCCACCCTCTCCGCCCGACCGGCGGAGAGGGCCTTGCCGACTGCCTGGACGGCGCCAGCCTGGACGACCGGCGCCGGGATTACCGATGCAGGCCCTTGGCGGCCAGCCAGTCCTGCACCAGCTGGGCGACCCGGTCGCTGTTGCGGTCCATCATGACCATGTGGCTGTTGCCGCGGATGCCGCGCTCCGGCAGGTCCACCACATCGACGCTGCCGCCGGCCGCCCGCACCGCCTCCGCGAAGCGCACGCCATTGCCGCGGATGGTCGGCCAGCGGCTGTCCTGGGCGATGTAGTCGCCATAGACCATCAGCACCGGGATGTTGCGCAGCGCCGCCACCTTGGCGATGTCGCCGATCGCGGCGGGCTCGATCAGCACCAGGGCGCGCACCTTGTCCGGGCGTTCCTGCGCCGCGCGCCAGCCGAACAGCCCGGCCTGGCTGTGGGCGACGACGACCGAGGGGCCGACGCGGTCGAGCAGGGCGAGGTAGGCTTCCAGCGTCAGCCCGTCCGTGGTGGTGAAGCGCGGCACGATCTGCCGCATGAAGTTCATGTAGCTGTCGCGTTCGGCGGGGAACTGGTTGCCCGGCAGCACCTCATTCCGCTGGAAGCTGCCCTGGCCGGCGCCGATGCGGAAACGCTCGAAGGGGTTGTCCACCGTCAGCAGCAGGGGCTGGCCGCCGGTCTGCTCCGGGATCATGGTCCAGCCGGCGCGGCCGCGCTCCACCGCGTCCGAGACATAGGTGGGCCAGCCCTGGCGCAGGAAGAAGTTCTGCCAGCCTTCGCGGCCATCCGGCGTCGTCTCCCAGGTCACGCCGGTCAGGCCGCCGCCGTGCCACAGCAGCAGCGGCGCCTGGCCGCGCGGATTCGCGGGGATCATGTACTGGGCATACATGCCGCCCATCAGGTAGGTGCCGTTGGGATCGACGCGGGCGGGCACGCCGCCGGGGGTGAACAGCACTTCCCGCACCGGCTGGCCGGAGATCACCACCTCCCGCCCCCCGACATGGAAGCTGCCCCAGCTCTGCAGGCTGACGGGCGGCGGGGTGGGGGCGGATGGCTGGGCGGAGGCCGGCATGGATGGCCCCGCCACCACGGCGGCGAGCGCCATGGCGAGGATGGTCTTGTGCATGGTTTTCTCTCCCTCGAGTCCCGGTCGTGCCGGGTGCGGGAGTGGATCATGCGGCGCGGCGTCGCACCATGTGCCGGCCCGACATGGCAGGGTGCCGCTTCGGGCGGACTCACGGCCCGGCGGGCCGCGTCGCCTCCCGCACATAGCGCCCCGGCGCGCATCCCATGCGGCGGGCGAAGGCCGTGCTGAAGGCATTCTCCGAGGTATAGCCGAGCGACAGGGCCACCTCCGCCACGCTGCGGCGGTCCTGCACCAGGCGCTCCGCGGCCAGGGTCATGCGCCAGCGGGTCAGGTAGCCGATGGGCGTCTCGCCGACCCTGTCGCGGAACCGCCGGGCGAAGACCGAGCGCGACATGCCCGCCCGCCGGGCCAGATCCGGCAGGGTCCAGGCGAAGGCGGGGGCCGCGTGAATCGCGACGATCGCGGCACTGATCTGCGGATCGGCCAGCGCGGCCAGCCAGCCGATCTCCCTCTGCGCCCCGGACGCCAGGTGCAGGCGCAGCGCCTGCACCAGCATCATGTGCGACAGCTGCTGCGCGATCAGGAAGGCACCGGGCCGTGCCTCCCGCATCTCCTGCATCATCAATTCGATGGACCAGCGCAGCCGCGCCTGGTCGCCGGAGGTTTCGACCTTGATGATCGGCGGCAGGCTCCGCAGCAGCGCCCCGGCGTGGCGGCCATCGACGTCGAAGCGGCTGCCCGCCAGGTAGACATCGCCGCCGCCATTGCAGGTGACGACCGCGCCGCTTCGGTTCGGATCCAGCACCTCCCGCGCCGGTCGCGCCGGCACGGCGGGATCGCTGCCGATGCAGACGGGCCGGCCGCTCGGCAGCACGAAGCAGTCGCCCGCCTGCAGCCGGACCGGCGCCGCGCCACCCTCGAGCCAGAGCCAGCAGGCGCCGCGGATGACCGCGTAGCATTTGATGCGGCCGGCAAGGTCGTCCAAGGCCAGCGCCCAGGCGCCGCCGGCATCGAACCCCGCGGTGATGGCGCTGCGCGGCTTGAGCAGCGCCAGGATCTCGGAGAGCGGGTCCATGGGCACCCCGGACGATCACGGAGGAATTCGGGATGATCGCGCATAGATCATCCCCGCCCCCGGGTCTATCCCGCGCCCCGGCCGGTCTCGCGGCGGGACCGGCCTGGCAGGCGGAGAAGTCGGATGAAGGCAGCGATCATACAGGCTTTCGGCCAGGCGCCGGCGCTGGGCAGGTTCCGGGAGCCCGAGGCGGCCGAGGGCGAGACCCTCGTGACGGTGACCGCGGCGCCGCTGAGCCCGATCGTGAGGATGCTGGCCGCCGGCCGGCACTACACGAGCGGCGGCACGGCGGGCTTCGTGCCGGGGGTGGATGGCGTGGGCCGCACGGCGGATGGCCGCCGCGTCTATTTCCTGTTTCCCCGGGCGCCCTTCGGTTCCATGGCGCAGCAATCGGTCGCCGCGCACGGCTCGACGGTGCCGGTGCCCGAGGCAATCCCGGACGACCTCGCCGCCGCGATCGCGACCGCCGGGCTCGCCGCCTGGGTCGCGCTGACGCGGCGGGCGAGGCTGCGGGCCGGGGAGACGGTGCTGGTGACCGGCGCGAATGGCGCCGCGGGGCGGATGGCCCTGCAGGTCGCCCGCCACCTGGGCGCCGCCCGGACCATCGCGGTCGCCCGGAGCCGGGCGAAGCTGGAGGGCATCGCGGCAGATGCAAGGATCGCGCTGGACGAGGACGGGGACACCGACCTGCGCGCGGCCTTCGACCGTGGCGTCGATATCGTCCTCGATTTCGTCTGGGGCCCGCCGGCCGGGCGCATCCTGCGGGCGGCGGCCGCCAACCGGGGCGCGCGGACGGGCGAGCCGCGGCTGCGCTACGTGCAGATCGGCACCGTGGCGGGCGAGGAGATCCCGCTGCGCGGCGACCTCCTGCGCGGCTCGGGGCTGGAGCTGATGGGCAGCGGCCTCGGCAGCCTCGCCCTGGCGGCGCTGGTGGCCGGGGCCGGCGAATTGCTGGCCGCCGCCCCGGAAGCCGGCTTCACGCCGGCCTTCATCAGCCTGCCGCTGGACCGGATCGCGGAGGCCTGGAACGGCAATCCGGCGGTGCGCTACATCCTCCAGCCCGACCAGAGTTGAACCGCCGGTCGGGCCGGAGCCGGCGGCTGTCAGTCCACCGTGATGCCGGCCTGGCGCACCACGGTGGCCCAGCGCTCGCGCTCCCACTTGATCAGCGCGGCGAAGCCGGCGCCGTCGAGGCTGGAGGGCTCGGCGCCCTCGTCGCGCAGGCGGCGCACCACGTCGGGGTTGGACAGCGCGGCGCGCATGGCGGCGAAGATGCGCGCGCGCACCGGCTCCGGCGTGCCCTTCGGCGCCAGGACGCCGTACCAGGCGGTTGCCTTGTAGGTCGGGATCGTCTCCGCCACCGTCGGGATGGCGGGGAACAGCGCCATGCGCGCCTCGCCGGTCACCGCCAGCGGCCGCACCGCATTGCTGGTCATCAGCCCGACCACGGAAGGCAGGGTGGTGACCATGAAGTGCAGGTGGCCGGCGACCACGTCGGTCAGCGCCGGGGCGGCGCCACGGAACGGCACGTGTTCCGCCTGCAGCCCGGCCATCTGCAGCATCAGCGCCGCCGCCAGGTGGCTGGCGGAGCCGTTGGAGGCGCTGGCATAGGTGATGTCGCCGCGCGCGGCGCGGATCTCGGCCAGCAGTTCCGGCAGGGTGGTGGCCTTGGAGCGCGGGCCGACGACGACGATCAGCGGCGCATCCGCGACCAGGCCGATCGGCTCCAGCGCCGTCTCCGGGTTCACGCGCATGTTGCGGAACAGGGAGACATTGACGCTCATCGGGCCGTGATTGCCCATCAGCAGGGTGTAGCCATCGGCCCGGGCGCCGGCCACGACCTCCGTCGCAATGTTGCCGCCGGCGCCGGGCCGGTTTTCCACCACCACGGTCTGGCCCAGTGGCTGGGTCATGGCCGCGGCCAGGGTGCGGGCGATGAGGTCGGTGCCGCCGCCGGGGGCGAAGGCCAGCACCAGGCGCACCGGGCGCTGCGGGTAGGCTTCCTGCGCCCGGGCGGGGCGGTGGGCGAGCAGCGGGGCGGCGAGGCCCGCGGCGATCAGGGTGCGGCGATGTGTCATGCGGCAAGTCCGGTGGCTGGGTCCGCGCCTTCTCCCGCCGCCGGGGCCGCCGCACAAGCGGCGAATCCGGCGGGGCTGCCACGGCGGGAACGGGGGCTTGATCCGCCGCGCCGGCGTGGCCCCTATGCGGGAATGGCAGACAATCCGCCCCAGGAGTCGGAACCGGCCCCGCCCGCGCGCCCGCGGCCCGGGGTGGCGGCGCTGTTCCTCACCTACCTCAGGATCGGCCTGATCGGCTTCGGCGGCGTCAATGCCTGGGCGCGGCGGGTGCTGGTGGAGGAGAAGCGCTGGGTGACGGAGCAGGAATATGCCGAGGTGCTGGGCCTCGGCCAGGTGCTGCCGGGCCCGAACGCGCTGAACGTCGCCATCCACCTGGGCGAGCGCTTCCGCGGCGGCCCCGGCGCGCTGGCCGCCAGCGTCGGGCTGTTCGGCGGGCCGATGCTGGTGCTGCTGGGCCTGGCCATGCTGCACGACCAGTATGGGGAGGTGCCGGTGGTGAAGGCCGTGCTGGCCGGCATCGCCGCCGCCGCCGCCGGGATGATCCTCGGCACCGCGGCCAAGATCACGGAAAAGCTGCGCCCGGCCTGGCCGATCCTGGCCGTCGGGCTGGCGGCGCTGCTGGCGGGGGCCGTATTGCGGCTGCCGCTGCCGGCCATCGTGCTCGGCCTCGCCCCCTTCGGCATCGCCGCCGCCTGGTGGACGCGGCGATGAGCGAGGATCCGCTCTGGCAGCTCGCGGTGGGCTTTGCCGGCATCTCCATGATCGCCATCGGCGGCGGCATCGCCGTGGTGCCGGAGATGAACCGGCTGGTGGTGGACGTGCATGGCTGGATGACCGATGCGCGCTTCGCGCAGCTGTTCGCCCTGGCCCAGGCGGCGCCGGGGCCGAATGTGCTGGTGGTGGGGCTGATCGGGTGGCATGTGGCGGGGCTGGCCGGCATGCTGGCGGCGGTGCTGGCGATGTGCGGCCCGGCCGGGCTGCTGGCCTACGGCTTCGCGCGGCTGCGCACGCGGCTGGCGGGGGCTGCCTGGCTGCGGGTGGTGGAGCGGGGGCTGGTGCCGGTGGCCGTCGGCCTCATCTTCTCCTCCGGCATCATCCTGGCGCAGGCGGCGGCGGTGCGTTGGCTGGCGGTGGTGGTCTCCGTCGGCTCCACCCTGTTCGTCTGGCGCACCGAAGCCTCGCCGCTCTGGGTGCTGGGGGTGGGGGCGGTGCTGGGGGCGCTCTTCCTGTAGTGTAGCAACCTTGTTCGTGAAGCGGGACCATGCCTGACACCTCCGCCACCCCCTCCCCCGGCCTGATCGAGGCGCTGGGCAACCTGCTCGGCCCGCGTGGCCTGCTGACGGCGCCGGAGGATCTGGCGCCGCACCTGTCCGACTGGCGGGCGCTGTACCGCGGGGCGACGCCCTGCGTGGTGCGCCCGGCGGATACGGCGGAACTCGCCGCGGCGGTGAAGCTGTGCGCCGCCGCCGGCGTCGCCATGGTGCCGCAGGGGGGCAATACCTCCATGGTCGGCGGCGCGGTGCCGGACGAGACGGGGCGGCAGGTGGTGGTCAGCCTGGCCCGGCTGAACCGCATCCGCGCGCTGGATCCGGTGGACCTGACCATGACGGCGGAAGCCGGCGTGGTGCTGAAGGCGGCGCAGGTGGCGGCGGCAGAGGCCGGCTGCCTGTTCCCGCTGAGCCTCGGCGCGGAAGGCACCGCCACCATCGGCGGCGTGCTGTCCACCAATGCCGGCGGCAACACCACGGTGCGCTACGGCAATGCCCGCGAATTGATGCTGGGGCTGGAGGTGGTGCTGCCGGACGGGCAGGTGTGGGACGGGCTGCGCCGGCTGCGCAAGGACAATACCGGCTATGCGCTGCGCCACCTGTTCGTGGGCGCGGAGGGCACGCTGGGCTTCATCACCGCCGCCGTGCTGCGGATGTATCCGCGCCCGCGCGACACTGCGCTGGCCTTCTGCGCCGTGGCCGACGAGGATTCGGCGCTGGCCCTGTTCCGCCGCTTCCGCGACCGCGACGAGAGCGCGGTGCGCGCCTTCGAGTACATGTCCGGCACCGGCGTGGATTTCTGCCTGCGGCACATCGAGGGGGTGACCCTGCCGGTCTCCACCCGCGCCGACCACTACGTGCTGGTGGACCTCGCCTCCCCCCGCCCCGACGCGGCGCTGCGCGACATGGCGGAGGCGCTGCTGGCAGAGGCGATGGAGGCGGGCGAGGTGCTGGACGCCGTGCTGGCCGAATCCGAGGCCCAGGCGCAGAAGCTGTGGAAGATCCGGGAGGAACATCCGGAAGCACAGAAGCGGGAGGGGGCCTCGGTGAAGAACGACGTCTCCGTTCCCGTCTCCCGCGTGCCGGAGATGATCCGGCGCTGTTCCGAGGCCCTGGTGCGGATGATCCCGGGCAGCCGGCCGGTGCCCTTCGGGCATATCGGCGACGGCAACATCCACATGAACCTGGAACAGCCACCGGGCATGGACGCTGGCGCCTTCCTGGCGCGCAGCCACGATATCATGGACTGCGTGAACGACATCGTCCGTGAGATGGACGGGTCGTTCAGCGCGGAACACGGCATCGGCCGGCTGAAGACCGACATGATGCCGGCATGGCGCGGCGGGGCGGAGCTGGATGCGATGCAGCGCATCAAGGCGGCGCTCGACCCCTGGGGGCTGATGAACCCGGGCAAGGTCTTCCCCGCGGGCGGCAACCACCGCGCTTGAAGGCCGGCCTGGCCCTCGCGGCGCTGCTGGCGCTGGCCGGCTGCGCCGCGCCGCGGCCGCGCGCCGTGGACCCGGCGCTGGCCGCGGCCGGCGCGGTGGCAGCGGTGCAGTCCGGCGAATCGGTGCGCTGCCGGGCCACCGGGGGCGCGGTGCATCTGGGTGGCGGGCGCTTCGTGACGGCGGCGCATGTGGTGGATGGCTCCGTCCAGCTGTCCCGCGGCGTCTGCCCTGCGGGGGCGGGGCCGCTGGTGCTGGCGGTGGCCGGCAGCCCGGCGCCGGCCCGGCTGGTGCGCGCCGGGCAGGACCGCATCGATCGCGGCATCGGCCAACGCTATCTGGGCGGGGAAGATGTGGCGCTGCTGCGCCCGGCCCGCGCCCTGCCCCGGCTGGGCGCGGCGGCGCTGTGCCCTGCCCTGCCGCCGCCCGGCACGCCGGCCCTGCTGGTGACGCCGCGGCGCTCGCTGCGCACCCGCATCCTGGCCCCGGTGGCGGACCCCGATGCCCGATTCGGCGCCTATCTGGAGATTCCGGAGAGGCTGATGCCCGGCGAATCGGGCGGCGCGGTGTTCGAGGCAGGGTCGGGCTGCCTGGCCGGGCTGGTCAGCCACCGGGATGAGGGGCCGGGGCCGGCGCGAACGCGGCTGGTGCCCGCCCCCGTCATTGCCCGCTTCCTTGCCGCCATTGTGGGGCCATGAGGGTGGGCCGCTTTGCAGGGGATGCCCCCGGGCTGGTAGAAGCCAGCGGATGACCCGCATCGACCGCTACATCCTGCGCCAATTGATCGGTGGGCTGCTGGCCGTGACCTTCGGCCTGGCGGCCCTGGTCTGGCTGACGCAGTCGCTGCGCTTCATCGAGCTGGTGCTGGACCGCGGCCTGTCGCTGGCCGTCTTCGTGCAGCTTACCGGGTTGATGCTGCCGGGCTTCTTCGCCGTGATCCTGCCGATCACCACCTTCGTCGTGGTGCTGTTCGTCTATGTGCGGATGAACACGGATCGGGAGCTGGTGGTGATGCGCGCGGCCGGCCTGTCCCAGCTCCGCCTCGGCCGCCCGGCCTTCCTGCTGGCCCTGGCCTCGGTCGGCATCGGCTACCTGCTGAACCTGTGGCTGGTGCCGATGTCGCACACCGCCTTCCGCATCTGGCAATACGAGATCCGCAACGAGATGGCGGCCATCCTGGTGCAGGAAGGCGTCTTCTCCTCGGTCGGCGGGGATCTGACGGTCTATGCGCGGCTGCGCGACCGGGACGGCACGCTGCGCGGGATCCTGGTGCATGATGCGCGCGAACGCGGGGCGCCGGCCACCATCCTGGCCGAGGTCGGCCGCATCACCAACGGCCCGCACGGCCCGCGCGTGACGCTGCAGAACGGCGTGCGCCAGCAGATGGAGCGGGTGCCGCCGCCGGCCGATGCGCCGCCGGGCACGCCCCCGCGGATGCGGCTTTCGGTGCTGAGCTTCCAGGAAAACAGCGTCGACCTGGCCCGCGCCACGCGGCAGGAGGAGGTGCGGTTCCGCGATTCCCGCGAACGCAGCGTGGCGGAGCTGCTGCATCCGGACCCTGAGGAGCATTTGCGGCCGCGGGAGATCGCCCGCTTCGTGGGCGAGGCGCATCAGCGCCTGTCGGCGCCGCTGACGGCGATGACCTTCGCCCTGGTCGGTCTGGCGGTGGCGCTGACCGGCCAGTTCCGCCGGCATGGCGGCGGGCTGCGGCTGGCCTCCGGCGTCGGGCTGGTGGTGGGTCTGCTGGCGGTGGGGCTGACCATCGGCAACCTGGCGACGCGCGACAACAGCTTCGTCTGGCTGATCTGGCTGCATGCCACCCTGCCCGGCGTGGTGGCGGCCTGGTGGCTGGTGGGCGCGCCGGGCCTGCCGCGCTTCCGCGCCCACAGCCCCGCCGCGGCGGGCTGAGCCCGTGCGGATGATTGCCCCGAAGGGCCCGAATCCCCCTACCATCCCGATCATGCCGACGGGTCTTGATTCCCAAGCCCGATCCTTTCACAGGCCCTGAGGCGCATGGTCGTCACCCCCACCCTGACGCTGTATGTGGCGCGCAACTTCCTGGCGAGCACGCTGATCGTCATGGCCGGGCTGATCGGGCTGGTGGCGCTGTTCGACTTCATCGAGCTGCTGCGCCGCGCCGCCACCCGCCCCAATGTCGGCTTTTCCATCCCGCTGGAGATCGCGGCGATGCGGCTGCCCTTCGTGGCGCTGCAGATCCTGCCCTTCGCCATCCTGCTGGGCGGCATCGTCGCCTTCTGGCGGTTGACCCGGTCCTCCGAGCTGATCGTGGCGCGGGCCGCCGGAATCTCCGCCTGGGGGTTCCTGACCGGGCCGCTGACGGTGGCCGTGCTGCTCGGCATGCTGGGCACCTTCGGCATCTCGCCCATCTCCTCCGCCCTGCTGGCGCGGGCGGAACGGATGGACCAGAATTTCCTGCGCACCGGCGGCGGGCTTTCCTCCCTGGCCGGTGGGCGGCTTTGGCTGCGCCAGGCGGACCGGGCGTTGGACCCGCAGGGGGTGGCCATCATCTCCGGCCGCCCCGTCGCGATGCGCGACAGCGAGCCGGTGCTGCGCGGCGCCCCCCGATTCGAGCTGCAGGAGGTGACGGTCTGGCGGCTTTCCGCCGATGACCGGCCGCTGGCGCGGATCGAGGCGCCGGTGGCACGGCTGGTCGATGGGCAATGGGTGATGGAGGCCGCCGTCAGCTTCGGCGCCGACCGCCTGGCCCGCCCGCCGATGCGCCTGGCGCTGCCGACGGAGCTCACGCCGGACCGCATCCAGGACAGCTTCGCCTCCCCCGAAACCCTGGATTTCTGGGCGCTGCCGCGCTTCATCGCGGTGCTGGAGGAAGCCGGCTTCTCCGCCGTGCGGCACCGCATCCAGTTCCAGTCGCTGCTGGCCCTGCCGGCGCTGGCACTCGGCATGGCGCTGCTGGCCGCCGGATTTTCCATGCGCCAGACGCGGCGCGGCGGCGTGGCGCAGATGATCGGCGGCGGCGTGGCGGCGGGATTCGCCCTGTTCGTCCTCGACAAGGTCAGCAATGAAATGGGCGAAGCCGGCTCGCTGCCGGTGATCCTGGCGGCCTGGGCGCCGACGCTCGCCGGGCTCCTGCTGGCGCTGGCCCTGCTGCTGCACCTGGAGGATGGCTGATGCCGCCGACCGCGCCGTCCCGGCCCGGGACCCTGCCGCCGCCGCGGCCGCGCGGCAAGCTGCCGCCGGCCCTGCGGCCGGTGCTGCAGCCCGTCGCCCTGGCCCCGGCCAGGCCCCGGCGCGCCCGCCACGGCGCGCTGGCGCTGCTGCTGGCGCTGGCCGCCGGCGTCCTGGTGCTGGCCCCGGCCGGGACCAGCGCCCAGCAGGGTCTGCCCGGCCTCGGCAACCGCGCCGTGGGCGACGGGCCGGTGACCTTCACGGCGGAGGAGGTGGAATACGACCAGCGCAGCAATGTCGTCACGGCCCGTGGCCGGGTGGAGGCCTGGCAGGGCGACCGGGTGCTGCGCGCCGATGAGTTCACCTATGATCGCGATACCGGCATCGCCACCGCCACCGGCAATGTCGCGCTGATCGAGCCCGATGGGCAGACGCTGTTCGCTGACCGGGTGGAGCTGGCCGGCGGCATGCGTGACGCGGCGATCGAGGGGCTGCGCGGGCTGCTGACCTCCAACGCCAGGCTGGCCGCAGCCGGCGCAAGGCGTACCGGCGGCACCGTCACCGACCTGGCGCGGGTGGTCTATTCCTCCTGCGACCTTTGCGCCGAGGACCCGACGCGGCCGCCGCTGTGGCAGTTGCGCGCCCGCATCGCCACGCTCGACAGCGTCGAGCAGCGGGTGCGCTACCGTGACGCGGCCGTCGAATTCGGCGGCTGGCCGCTGCTCTACACGCCCTATTTCAGCCATGCCTCGCCGGATGCGCCACGCGCCTCCGGCTTCCTGTCGCCCACCTTCGGCACCACCCGCTTCCTCGGCGCCTTCCTGGAGGTACCCTATTACTGGGCGATCGACGACCATTCGGATGCGACCATCAGCGTCACCGCCTCCTCCGAGCAGGTGCCGAACCTGGGTGGCGTCTATCGCCGGCGCTTCAACAATGGCGAGGTCAGCTTCGAGGGCTCGCTGGGCAGCCTGGAGGGGACCGACGCGGACGGCTTCGGCGGCCACATCTTCTCCCGCGGCCGGTTCACGCTGGATGAGAACTGGCGCGCCGGCTTCGCGCTGAACCGCGCTTCATCGCGCGAATACGTCCAGGCCTGGCGCTACGGGGCGCCGCGGGTGCTGACCAGCACCGCCTATGCCGAGGGGTTCTGGGGGCCGGAGGGCTATGCGCGGATCGACACGCTGCTGTACCAGGGCCTCGACGCGGCCAATTCCACGGCGCTGACGCCCTTCGTGCTGCCGCGCTTCTTCGCCGACTACGTTTTCCCGAATGACAGCCTGGGCGGGCGCTTCAGCATCGACGCCTCGGCCTACAGCCTGTTCCGCAGCGCCGGCACGGATACGCGGCGCGCCGGAACCCGTGCCGCCTATGAATTGCCGCTGGTGGGCGACCTGGGCGAGATCTGGACCTTCCGCACCCATGCCGACCTGATCGGCGGCTGGGTGGACGGGCTGGCCCTGGCGCCGACCTATGGCGATGCGGCCGGCGACGGCTTCTACGGCCGCGCGCATCTCCGCAGCGCGCTGGACTGGCGGCTGCCGCTGGTGCGTGGCGCCGGCGAATACGGATCGCAGTTGATCGAGCCACGGGTGCAGTTCGTCACCGGGCCCTCCACCGGGTCCCAGGTGCGGTTCCCGAACGAGGACAGCCTGGATTTCGAGTTCACCGACGCCAACCTGTTCAGCCTGAACCGCTTCCCCGGCCGGGACCGGCTGGAAGGCGGCACGCGGGTGGACTACGCGATGCGCAGCGCCTGGCTGTTCCCGAATGGCGGGCAGGTGGAAGGGCTGGTCGGCCAGTCCGTTCGCATGGCCACCGACGAGACCTTCGCCGAGGGGTCCGGCCTGGAAGGCCGTCGTTCGGACTATGTCGGCCGGCTGCGGCTGGCGCCGGTGCCGTGGTTCGAGATGGTCGGGCGGGCGCGGCTGGACAAGGAATCCGGCGAGGGCCGTCTGTGGGACGGCACCGCCACCGTCTATGGCGGGCCGTTCAGCCTTTCGGGCGGCTATCTGCTGACCAACCCGGCGCCCAACGTCACCACCAGGAAGCGGGAGGAGTATTCGCTCGGCGCCAATGTCCGGGTAAACGAATACTGGCGCGTCGGCCTGTTCGGCCGCTACGACATCGGCCTGGACCGCCCGGTTTCCGCCCAGCTTTCCGCCACCTACGAGGATGAGTGCTTCATCTTCGAGACCCGCTTCGTGCGCAGCTGGGCGGAAGACCCCACCACGCTGGCGGACTACACCGGCGGCACGCTGCTGCTGTTCCGCATCGGGCTGAAGACCATCGGCGATTTCGGGCTGCGGGCGCTGTGACGCGGGCAAATCCGTTGCGCGCCGCGATTGCCGGCGGCCGGGTGATTTCGCCCCGGCCGGCTTTGCTCTAGGAAAGCGCGATGCGTCATCCCGCCCGTGCCCTGCTGCTGCTGTCCGCCCTGGCCGGCAGCGCCCTCGCCACCCCGCCGGCCCTGGCCCAGGGCAGCGCGCGCCCGGCCGTGCAGGGCGCCGCCGGGGCGAACGCCCCCTGGGTGAATTCGATCGTCGCCGTGGTGAACGGGGACATCGTCACCCGCGCCGATGTCGATGGCCGGCGCCGGCTGTTTGCCCTCAATGCCGGGCTGACCATCACGCCGGAGGTGCTGCAGCGCCTGACCCCGCAGGTGACCCGCCTGCTGGTGGATGAACGCCTGCGCATGCAGGAGATCCAGCGCCGCCGGATTCCCGTGCGGGACGCCGATATCGCCCAGGCGGTGGAGGAGCTGGAACGCCGCAACGGCCTGCCCGCCGGCGGGCTGGTGGCGCAGCTGCGCCGCGCCGGGGTGGAACCGCGGGTGCTGTATGACCAGATCCGCGTGCAGATCGGCTGGGCGCGGCTGATCCGCCAGCTGCTGGGCCCGCAGGCGAACCCGGCGGAGGCCGCGGTGGCGGAGCTGATCGCCAGCCAGCGCGCCCGCACCGGGCAGCCGGAATTCCTGGTCAGCGAGATCTTCATCCCCGTCGACGACCCGGGCGAGGAGGCGGAGGTCCGCAGCTTCGTGGACGAGGTGGTCAGCCAGCTGCGCCGCGGCGTGCCCTTCCCCGTGGCGGCGACCCAGTTCAGCCAGGCCCAGACCGCGCTGCAGGGCGGCGACCTGGGCTGGGTGGGGGCGGAGGCGCTGGACCAGGAGGTGGCGGCCATCGTCACCCAGATGCCGCCCGGCGCCGTCAGCAATGCCATCCGCGTGCCCGGCGGCTTCCAGATCGTGGCGCTGCGCCAGCGGCGGGAAGTGGGGCGCGACATGGCGACGATCCTGACGCTGCGCCAGGCCTTCTTCCCGTTCAGCCAGCCGCTGAACCCGAACAGCCCGACGCCGCAGCAGGTCCAGACGGTGGAACGCGCCCGCAACCTCGCCGGTTCGGCGCGGGGCTGCGAGGCGGTGGAGGCCGCGGCGCGCGCCGCCGGCAGCGGCCGGGACCCGAATCCGGGCGAGGTCCGGCTGGAAGCGATCCAGCCGCCGCCGCTGCGCCAGCTGATCGCCGGCCTGACCCCCGGGCGCGCCAGCCAGCCGGTGATCGCGCCGGACGGCGTGGCCGTCATCATGGTCTGCACGCGGGAAACCCGGAACCAGGCGGAGCTGACGCCGGACGCGGCGCGCCAGCAGCTGGTGCGGGACCGCGTGGAATTGCTGTCGCGCCAGTTGCAGCGCGACCTGCGGCGACGCGCCCAGATCGAGATGCGTAGTTGAGGCTTCTGCCTGGATCAGCCTTTCCAGACCCTCGGGCGCCGGGCGCCGCCTCCGGCCGCCTGGCTCGCCGCCCTGGCGGCGGGCGCCGTTCGGCGCCCCGGCGGCCCATGGCCGCCGCAGGGCCGTCCATGGCTGCCGCGAGGGCGGGCGTGGGCCGGCATGTCTGAGCTTCCCCCGCTGCCCTCGCTCCGCGACACGGTTCGCGAATACGGGCTGGATGCGCGCAAGTCGCTCGGCCAGCATTTCCTGCTGGACACGGCCATCTGCACCCGGATCGCAGCGCTCGCCGGGGATCTGACGGGCCGGCATGTGCTGGAGGTGGGGCCCGGACCCGGCGGGCTGACGCGTGCCCTGCTGGCGACGCCGGCCGCGCAGGTGCTGGCGGTGGAGCTGGACCGGCGGGCGATCGCGGCGCAGCAGGCGCTGGCCGCCCACCACCCCGGGCGCCTGACGGTGCTGGAAGGCGACGCGCTGGAACTGGACCCGCTGGCGGCCCTGCCGGCCCCGCGCCGCATCATCGCCAACCTGCCCTACAATGTGGCGACGCCGCTGCTGGTCGCCTGGCTGCGCCAGGCTGCGGGCATCGAGGGCATGACCCTGATGTTCCAGCAGGAGGTGGCGGAGCGGATCTGTGCCGCCCCGGGCAGCGACGCCTACGGCCGGCTCGGCGTGCTGGCGCAATGGCGGTGCCGCGCGCAATTCCTGCTGAGCCTGCCGCCCGGCGCCTTCAGCCCGCCGCCCAAGGTCTTCTCGGCCATGGTCGGCCTGACGCCGCACGCCGAAGACCCGGGGCCGGCGCTGTTTGCCGCGATGGAACGCACCACCGCCGCCGCCTTCGGGCAGCGGCGCAAGATGCTGCGCGGGTCCTTGAAGCAGCTCGGCCAGGCGGAGGCGCTGCTGGACGCCGCCGGCATCGATGGGGAGCGGCGGGCGGAGACGCTGACGATCGCGGAGTTCGACCGCCTGGCCCGCGCCCTGCTGGCCCGCGAGGCCGCCGACGGGGTTGCCTGACGGCGCGGCTGGCTGTCTTGTCGCCTGCCCAACCCGGAGATTGACCGATGCTGCCGCCGGACGACCAGCTCACCCTCTGCTTCGCCCATGTCGCCTACCGCTTCGCCGAGCGGTACGCGCAGCGCGGCGGCCGGCTGCAGCATTTCGAGGTGCGCAGCCTGGACGAGCTGGAAGCGCGGATCGGCGAGGCGGATGTGCTGCTGGTCTCCGGCATGTGGCGCAACCACCTGGCGGCGAAGGCGCCGCGGCTGCAATTCATCCAGTCCATCAGCGCCGGCGTGGACCAGTACGACAGGGCCGTGCTGGGCAGCGCCGGCATCCGCCTGGCCTCCGCGCAGGGTGCCAACGCCAATGCGGTGTCGGAACACGCCATGGCGCTGATCCTGGCGCAGGCCCGGCTGCTGCCGCAGGCGCGCGACAACCAGGTGCGGAAGCATTGGCGCGGCATGATCGGCGACCTGACGCAGCGCGAGGATGAACTCGGCGGCAAGACGCTGCTGGTGGTGGGCATCGGCCGCATCGGCGGGCGGCTGGCGCGCCTGGCCAAGGCCTTCGGGATGAACGTGATCGGGCTGCGCCAGGACCCGGCCAAGGGGGCGGAAGGGGCGGATGAGATCCACGGCATGGAGGCGCTGATGGCACAGCTGCCGCGGGCCGACATCGTCGCGCTGACCTGCGCGCTGACGCCGGAGACGCGCGGCCTGATCGGCGCCGCGGCGCTGGGCGCGATGAAGCCGGGGGCAAGCCTGGTGAATGTGGCGCGCGGGGCGGTGTGCGACGAGGCGGCGCTGGTCGCGGCGCTGGCCTCCGGCCAGCTCGGCCAGGCGGCGCTGGACGTGACGGCGGAGGAACCGCTGGCCGAATCGAGCCCGCTCTGGAGCCTGCCCAACGTCCTCATCACGCCGCATACCGGCGGCGAGACGCGGGCCTATGAGGGCAATGTGCTCGACCTGCTGGAAGCCAACCTGCCGCGGCTGCGGGCCGGGCAGGCGCTGGTCAACCAGGTGGTGTGACGGCGCGGCGCCTTCACCCGGCCCTCTCCCCCCATTGGGCGGAGGGGGCTTTCAGTCCAGGTTGGTGCTGCCGCGGGGGCGGGCGCTGGCGTTCCAGGCGGCGCGGATCGCCTCGCTGACCGCGACCGGGTCAGGCACGCCGCGCAGCGTGTGCGTCTCCTCCGCCCTGCCTTCGGTCGCCTTGATGACGACGTCGCCGATGCCCAGCAGCCGGTGCCAGATCGCCTGCTTCGAGACCACGTCGCGGATGCGGAAGACCTCCACATCGTCGCGCACCTTGGTCCAGAAGCCTTCCTCCACGATCACGCGCTCCGACGTCACGCGGATGCGCTGGCGGCCGAGGAAGGGCAGACCGAGCATCAGCAGGGCCAGCCCACCGCGCAGCAGGCCGAAGGATCGGCGGGATTCGCGGGTCACCAGGATATCGGTCTCGGCCATCGCCATCTCCTCAGGCAGGGTCATGCTGCGGCGCCGCCAGGGCGGGGGCAAGCCAAGCGTGCAGCAGAGCGTTCACCGCCGGAGGATCCTCCATCGGCGGCAGGTGGGCGGTGCGCGGGATGCGGTGCAGGCTGGCGCCGGGGATGCCGGCGGCGATCTCCGCCGCCAGTTCGGGCGGCGTCAGCACATCGGCCTCGCCCACCGCGACCAGGGTGGGCACGCGGATCGCGCAGAGGCCCGGGCGGCTGTCCGGGCGCGCCAGGATGGCGCGCTGCTGGCGGGCGAAGGCCTCGCGGCCCAGGCGCTCCGCCATCGCCCGCACCTCCTCGCCCAGCGGGCCCGCCAAGTGCTCCGGGTGCAGCAGCTGCGGCAGCAGGCGGGGGGTGACGCCGCGGAACTGGCCGGACCGCGACAGCGCCAGCAGGCCGCGCCGGCGCCGCGCCTGTTCCGGCGTGTCCGGCCGGGCGGAGGTGTCCATCAGCGCCAGGCGGGCGATGCGCGACGGCGCGCGGCGCATCACCTCCAGCGCCACATAGCCGCCCATGGACAGGCCGAGGAGGCAGATGGGCGCGTCACCCGGCACGGCATCCAGCGCGCGGGCCGCCATCGACCCGAGATTGTCATCCAGCGCCAGGTCGGCGACGACGCAGCGCAAGGAAGGGGAGAAGGCCGCGACCTGGTCGCGCCAGAGCCTGGAATCGCAAAGCAGTCCGGGAAGCAGCAGCAGCACGGGCGGAGCGGTCATGCGCCGTCCCTATGGCGGGGCGGCGGCGGCGTCCAGGCCGTCTTGCCTTGATTTCCGGCGCATTGCGGCGCATATGGCCTGCATCCCGCCCGGCCCCGCCAAGCGCCTGTTGCCGCGCCTGTGGGGCGCCCCCGCCGAGTACGCGTCCCGGTTCATCCGGGGGGCAAGCAGGTGGCGGGCTGGTCCGAGGCATGCAGAGAACCAAGCACGTTGAGCGATCATAGCGACGCGACCGCCCCGCGCGCGGCCGAGACCGAACACACCGAGGCTCCGACGGACGCCGCCCCCGCGGCGGTGACGGCGGAGGCATCGGCCGAGACCGCGCCCCCCGCCGAGACCGCCGCGCCGGCGCCGCGCCGCAAGCGGGCGCCGAGTGCCAAGACGCTGGCGGCCCGTGCCGCCAAGGCCGAGGCGGCCAAGCCGAAGCTCCCCAAGGCCAAGC
>NZ_JAAVNE010000020.1 GCF_012103215.1 Falsiroseomonas selenitidurans | reverse complement strand
AGGCCGTGGCGGCGCGGCTGAAGGTGGCGCGGGTGGTGGGCAATGGGGCCGGGGCGCTGTCGGGGGGGGAGGGGAGGGTGGTGGGGGTGGGGGGCGCGCTGATGGCCGAGCCACGCCCGCTGCCGCCGGCCGAACCCGCCGCCGCAAGGCCGCCGGCCGCTCCGCCTGCTGCTGCCCCGCCTGCTGCCGCTCCAGCCACGCCGCTTGCCGCCTCCCAGGCTGCGCCGCCGCCGCTTTCCGGCCCGCCGGCGGCACCGACGCCGGACCTGCTGGCCCCCCCGGCGCCGCCCCCCGCCGACCTGCTTGCGCCTCGCGCGGACTGAACCCTTCCGCTATCCTGGCCAACCGACCACCCACGGACCCGTACGAAGATGACCGAGGAGTTCCACCGCATCCGGCGCCTGCCGCCCTATGTCTTCGCCGAGGTGAACTCGGCCAAGGCCAAGGCCCGCGCAGCCGCCGAGGACATCGTGGATCTCGGCATGGGCAACCCGGACAGCCCGACGCCGCCGCATATCGTGGCCAAGCTGGTCGAAGCGGTGGCCGACCCGCGCACCCATCGCTACTCCGCCTCCAAGGGCATCCCCGGCCTGCGCAAGGCGCTGGCCGGCTATTATGCCCGCCGCTTCAACGTGAAGCTGGACCCGGAGACGGAGGTGGTGGCGACGCTGGGCAGCAAGGAAGGCCTGGCCAATCTGGCTGCCGCCATCACCAGCCCGGGCGACACCATCCTGGTGCCCAACCCGTCCTATCCCATCCACCAGTTCGGCTTCGTGCTGGCCGGCGCTTCGGTTCGCTCCATCCCCTGCACCCCGGATGACGAGATGCTGGCGGCGCTGGACCGCGCCGTGCGCCATTCCGTGCCGAAGCCGACCGCGCTGATCGTGAATTTTCCGTCGAATCCCACGGCGATGCTGGCGGATCTGTATTTCTACCGGCAGATCGTCGATTTCGCCCGCAAGCATGAGATCTTCATTCTCTCGGATCTGGCCTATTCCGAGATCTATTTCGGCACGCTGGTGCCGCCTTCCATCCTGGAAGTGCCGGGGGCGAAGGATGTGGCGGTGGAATTCACCTCCATGTCCAAGACCTACAACATGCCCGGCTGGCGCATGGGCTTCGCCGCCGGCAATCCGCGGCTGATCTCGGCGCTGACGCGGGTGAAGTCCTACCTGGACTACGGCGCCTTCGCCCCCATCCAGATCGCCGCCGCCGCGGCGCTGAACGGCCCGCAGGACTGCGTGGCGGAGATGCGCGAACTCTACCGCGAACGCCGCGACGTGATGGTGAAGGGCCTGGCCTCGGCCGGCTGGAAGGTGCCCTCTCCGGACGGTTCCATGTTCCTCTGGGCACCGATCCCCGATCGCTTCCGCCACCTGGGCAGCGTCGATTTCTCCAAGCTGCTGCTGGCCAAGGCAAAGGTCGCGGTCGCCCCCGGCATCGGCTTCGGCGAGCATGGCGACGGCCATGTCCGCATCGCCCTGGTGGAGAACAGCCAGCGCATCCGCCAGGCGATGCGCGGCATCCGCAGCTTCCTCACCGCCGACAATGCCGGCCCCGTCGAGGTCCCCATCGAGACCCCCGACGCGGCCTGATCGCTTGATTGGAATCTCGCACATGACCAAGCCGCTTTCCGTCGCGGTCGCCGGCCTCGGCACGGTCGGCGCCGGCCTGTTGACGCTGCTGCGCGACAATGCGGCGACCATCGCGGCCCGCGCCGGCCGGCCCATCGCCGTCACCGCCGTTTCCGCGCGCGACCGCAACCGCGACCGCGGCGTCTCCATCGCCGGGCTGCGCTGGTACGACGACCCGGTGGCGCTGGCCCACGACCCGCATGTGGATGTGGTGGTGGAGGCGATCGGCGGCACCGAGGGCCAGGCTGCCGACCTCGTGCGCGCGGCGCTTGCCGCCGGCAAGCCCGTGGTCACCGCCAACAAGGCGCTGCTCGCGGTGCACGGCGCGGCGCTGGCGCAACTGGCCGAGGCCAAGGGCGTCGTCTTGTCCTACGAGGCCGCGGTGGCCGGCGGGATCCCCGCCATCAAGGCGCTGCGGGAAGGCCTGGCGGCGAACGACATCAGCCGCGTGATGGGCATCCTGAACGGCACCTGCAACTACATCCTGACGCAGATGCGGGAGCGCGGGATCGAATTCGCCCAGGCGCTGAGCGAGGCGCAGAAGCTGGGCTATGCGGAGGCCGACCCGGCCTTCGACGTGGACGGCATCGATGCCGCGCACAAGCTGGCCATTCTGGCGGCGCTGGCCTTCGGCCGGCCGGTGGATTTTGCCGCCGTGCATGTGGAAGGCATCCGCAGCGTCTCCGCCCTCGACATCCGGCTGGCCGAGGAACTCGGCTACCGCATCAAGCTGCTCGGCATCGCCCGGCGCACCGAAGCGGGGATCGAGGCGCGGATGCATCCCTGCATGGTGCCGGTGGCGCATCCCATCGCGCGCGTCGACGGCGTGTTCAATGCCGTGGTGGCGGAAGGCGATTTCGTCGGCCGGGTGGTGCTGGAAGGCCGCGGCGCCGGCGCCGGCCCGACGGCGAGCGCCATCGCCGCGGACCTGATCGACATCGCCCGCGGCCGGGCCACGCCGGTCTGGGGCGTGGCCGGGCGCGACCTCTCGCAGGCGCCCTCCGTCCCGATGGACAGCCGGGTGGGTGCCTACTACCTGCGGCTGATGGTGCTGGACCGCCCCGGCGTCATCGCCGACGTGACCGCCGCGCTGCGCGACCACGCCATCAGCCTGGAGAGCATGCTGCAACGCGGCCGTGCGCCCGGCGAGGCGGTGCCGGTGGTGGTGACCACCCATGATTGCCAGGAATCGCAGATGCTGGCGGCCATCGCGCGGATCGAGGCGCTGGAAGCGGTGCTGGAAAAGCCGGCGATGATCCGGATTGAAACCCTGTAGACCTGCATGGCCCACTCCCCCCCGGGGAGTGGGCCGGGGCGAGGGGGCTACAGCCGGCGCAGCACGCCGCAGACATGTTCCACCTGCTGGTCCGTCAGCTCGGGGAACATCGGCAGGCTCATCACCTCGCCCACGGCGCGGGCGGTCTCGGCGCAGCCGGCCGGGCCCAGCGGGGTGCGGCCGCGATAGGCCGGCTGCAGATGCACCGGTGCCGGGTAGTGGATGGCGCTGGCGATGCCCTCCGCCCGCAGCCGCGCCATCAGCGCCGCCCGATCCGGCACCCGCAGCACATATTGGTGGAAGACATGGCCGGCATCGATCCGCCGCGCCGGCGGGGCGATGCGCCCGCCCTGGGTCAGCGCCGCGTCATAGGCCGCGGCCACCTGGCCGCGCCGGGCATTGGCCGCGTCCAGCAGCGGCAGCCGCACCCGCAGGATCGCCGCCTGCACCTCGTCCAGCCGGCTGTTCACGCCGACGCCGTCGCTGATGTAGCGTTCCTTCCAGCCATATTGCCGGATGGCGCCGATGCGGTCGGCCAGCGCCGCGTCTTCCGTGCTCATCACCCCGGCATCGCCCAGCGCACCCAGGTTCTTGGTCGGGTACAGCGAGAAGCAGGCAGCATCGCCCATGGTGCCCACCTTGCGGCCGCCCAGCGTCGCGCCATGCGCCTGGCTGCAATCTTCGATCACCATCACGCCGTGTTCGCGGCAGGCGGCCAGCATCGGGTCCATGTCGCAGGCCTGGCCGTAGAGATGCACCGGGATGATGGCGCGGATCGGCGGCAGGCCCGGCGGCGGGTCCGCCAGCACCGCCACCAGCTCCTCCGCATCCATGGTGAAGGTATCCGGGTCGATATCGACCAGCAGCGGCGTCGCACCCACCATCTCGATCGCGGCGACGGTGGCCACGGCAGTGTGGGAGACGGTGACCACGGTGCAGCCGGCGCCGATGCCCATGCCGCGCAGCGTCAGCATCAGCGCATCCGTGCCATTGGCGCAGCCCACGGCGCGCATGTCCCGCGCGCCGGGGGCGCGACCCGCGCCCTGCCAGGCGGCGAACTCCTTCTCGAAGCTCGCGCCTTCCTGGCCCAGGATGTACCAGCCGGAGGACAGGGCGCGCGCCACGGCGGCGTCGATCTCGGCCTTCTGGGCGCGGTAGCCGGCGCCCGGGTCGGCCTGGGGCACGGTGATGGTGGTGGCGTTCATGGACATGCCTCCTGCTCAGGCAAACAATTCTCTGGCGCGTGTCAGGCGATATATTCGGCGAGTCGCGGGCGATACCAGTCCAGTGAGCGTCGCAGCCCTTCATCCACATCCACCCGCGGCCACCAGCCGGTGGCGGCGCGGAAGGCGCGGTCGTCGGCGGCGTAGCTGCCGATGTCGATCTGCGCCCGGTCGGCGGGGAAGGTCTTGTTCACATAGCTGCCCTGGCCGCCATTGGCGGCGATCAGCCGCTCCGCCAGCTCCTTCAGGGACAGCGGTGGCGGGCCGCCCAGGTTGAAGACACGGCCATTCACCTCCGGCCGCGCCGCCTGCAGCCCGGCGCGCAGGAAGGCGTCCGTCACGTCGTCCAGATAGGTCAGGTCGCGCAGCTGCTCCCCGCCCCACACCTCGAAGGGCTCGCCCTCCAGCACCCGGCGGATCCAGATGCCGAGGAAGGTCTGCTTGGCATCCTTGATGCGCAGCCGCGGGCCGTAGCAATTGGTCAGGCGCAGGGAGACAACCGGCCGGTGATGCACCCGGCTTTCCAGCAGCCAGTACTGCTCCCCCGCCCATTTGGAGACGCCGTTGGCATCCGGCGGGTTCACCGTGTGCTTCTCATCCACCGGCAGGTATTGCGGGCGGCCGTAGAATTGCCGGGTGGAGGCGTGCACCACGGTCGCCTTCGGCGCCGCTTCGCGCATCACGCCGATCAGCCGCACCTGCGCCACCGCGTTGATGGCGATGTCGGAGACCGGGTCGCGTTGGCCGCCCATGTGGCTGGTCTGCGCCGCCATGTTGAACAGCACGTCAATGCCGTTGCACAGGCTATGCAGCTCGGCGTCGCGGATATCGCCGCGCACCAGCATCACGTTGCTGCCTTCGAGGTTGAGCGGATTGGCGCCGCCATCCGGCTCCATCGCATCGAGGGCGACGACGCGCGCCCCCTCCGCCGCCAGGGCGTGGCACAGCCCGCTGCCCAGGAAGCCGGCGCCGCCGGTCACCAAAACGCGCTTGCCGCGCCAGCCATCCATCTTCCTGCGTCCCAGTCCCGAGCCGTCTGTGGCGTTGTCGCGCCGGATTGCGGCAGTCCGGCGGCCCCGTCCAGGCCCCGCGATGGCGAATGGTGAAAATCGACCGTCGCGGGACCCGGCGAATGAAGCGTTCAGCCCGGCGCCAGCGCCACCCCGGTGATCTCCACCTTCCAGCGCGGATCGACCAGAGCGGCCTGGATGGTCATGCGCGCCGGCTTGGCGGCGGGGTCCATCCAGGCATCCCAGGCGCGGTTCATCGCCGGGGCGTCCCGGATATCGGCCAGCACCACGGTCACGCTCAGCAGCGCCCGCTTGTCGGTGCCGGCTTCCGCCAGCAATGCGTCGATCTGCGCCAGGATATCCGCCGTCTGGCCTTCCGCATCCAGGCTGGCGTCATCCGCCACCTGGCCGGCCAGCCACACCAGGCCGCCCCCCGCCACCGCGCCCGAAAGCCGCTGTTCCTCCGCCATCCGCGTGATCATGCGCGATCCTTCCCCTTCCAAACCGACGCGGCACCGGGCATGACCGGGGCCTGCGCGGAGGGTGACATGCAGGCCCTGATCGACAAAGCCGTCCTGGCCAGCCGTTGGCTGCTGGTGGTGTTCTTCCTTGGCATGGCCGTGGCCCTGGCGGCCTATGCCGTGGGATTCCTGAAGAAACTGTGGAGCTTCGCCTCGAATTCCCTGGCCGGGCGGGACACGCAGCAATTGCTGGACCTGTTGCACCTGCTGGACGCGGCGCTGGTGGCTTCCCTGGTCGTCACCGTCGCCATCTCCTCCTACGATAGCCTCGTCTCCCGCCTCGACCGGTCGGAGGAGCCGGAGGGTGGCGGCCGGGCGGCCAAGGTCGATGCCGGAAACCTGAAGATCAAGCTGGCCTCGGCGCTGATCGCCATCTCCTCCATCCACCTGCTGCAGATCTTCATGGAGGTGCAGAATTACGAGGACCGGCAGGTGGCCTGGGGCTTGGCCATCCATGGCATGTTCGTGGCCGGCGCCGTGGCGCTGGGCGTGCTGGACCGGCTGACGAAGAGGGCGTGAGCATGGCTATCGTCAGAGCCGCATGCGCGGAGGATCTGCCTGGCCTTCTGGCGCTCCTCCGCCATCTGAGCCCGGCGGACCCGACCCCGGCGCCGGCAGCGGCGGAGGCGGCGTGGGCGGCCTTGCTGGCCTCGGAGCTGATCCACATCCTGGTGGCGGAGCAGGCGGGGGCGCTGGTCGCCAGCTGCACCCTGGTGATCGTGCCGAACCTGACGCGGGGCGCGCGGCCCTATGCGCTGATCGAGAATGTGGTGACGCATGAGGCGCACCGCCGTCAGGGGCTGGGCCGCGCCGTGCTGGATGCGGCGGTGGCGCAGGCGCGGGCGGCAGGCTGCTACAGGATCGGCCTCGCGACCGGCTCGCGGCAGGAATCGACATTGCGCTTCTACGAATCCGCCGGCTTCACCCGCGACGCCAAGACCTGGTTCGAGATCCGCCCAACCTGATTGGCCGACGTGATCAGCCCGCCAGGTGCGGCCGCCGCGCCAGCCGCGCCCAAAGCCCGTCCACCGGGCCCGCCACCACGGACACCGCCCAGAACAGCCCGGCCGCCAGCACGATGGCGGGGCCGGAGGGCAGGTCCAGGTGGAAGCTGGCCAGCAGCCCGGCGCCGGCGGCGGCCACCGCCAGCCCCACCGCGGCATAGGCCATGCCGGACAATTCGCGCGACCAGTGCCGCGCGGCGACGGCCGGCAGCATCATCAGCCCCACCGCCATCAGCGTGCCCATGGCCTGGAAGGCGGCCAGGACGTTCAGCACCACCAGCACCAGGAACAGCCCGTGCCACAGCCCGCCGCGCACGCCCTCGGCCTGGGCGAAGCCGGGGTCGAAGCACTCCAGCGCCAGGGGCCGCCAGGCGAGCGCCAGGGCCGGAAGGGTCAGGGTGGCGACGCCGGCCATCAGCAGCAGGGCCTGGTCATCCACCCCGAGCACCTGGCCGAACAGCAGATGCGTCAGATCCCCCGCCCCGCCGCGCAGCGACACCAGGGTGACGCCGAGCGCCAGCGCAATCAGGTACAGCGCCGTCAGCGCCGCATCCTCCCGCCCCCCCGTGGCGCGGGACAGCGCGCCGGCGCCGACCGCCACCAGCAATCCCGCCACCAGCCCGCCCAGCGACATGGCCGGCACCGACAGGCCGGCGATCAGGAATCCGGCGGCGATGCCCGGCGTCACGCCATGCGCCAGCACTTCGGCCGTCAGGCTGGTGCGCCGCAACATGAGGAACACGCCGAGCAGCGGCGCCGCCACGGCCAGCGCCAGGCATCCCACCAGGGCGCGGCGCATGAAGCCGAATTCTAGGAAGGGGCCGAACAGGAACTCCACCGCGTCAGGCCGCGCAGGCCGGCGCCGCCTCGTCCCAGGCTTCCGCCATCCGCCGCGCGCGCAGGCGGTTGGCGGCGGACAGCACCTCGGCCGTCGGGCCGCAGGCAATCGCCTCCCGCGCCAGCAGCAGGCAATCGGGGAATTCACGCTGCACCAGGTCCAGGTCGTGCAGCACCGCCAGCACGGTCCGGCCCTCGCCATGCCAGCGGCGCAGCACGGCCAGGAGGTCGGCGGCGGTGCGGGCATCCACGGCGTTGAACGGCTCATCCAGCAGGATCAGGTCGGCATCCTGCACCAGCAGCCGGGCAAACAGCAGGCGCTGGAACTGGCCGGCGGACATCGCGGCGACCGGGCGCCTGGCGAAGCCGCCAAGCCCCACGGCCTCCAGCGCCGCCTGGGCGCGGTCGCGCTCCGCCCCGCCGGCGGCACGGAAGGCACCCAGCCGCGACCACAACCCCTGCAGCACCACGTCCAGGCACAGGATGGGAAAGCTGCGGTCCATGCCGGATTGCTGCGGCAGCAGGGCGACACGCGCCCGGCTGCCCGAGAGCACCACACGCCCCTCATCCACCCGGTGCAGCCCGGCGATGCTGCGCAGCAGAGTGGTCTTGCCCGCCCCGTTCGGCCCGACGATCGCCGCCAGAGACCCCGGCGCGAAGCGCGCGGTGACGTGATGCACCGCCGGGTGGCGCTGATGCGTCGCCGTCAGGTTGGCCAGCTCCACCGCCGGCCCGCGCGGCGCGGCGCTCATGCGGCGAAGGCCCAGGCTACCGCGGCCCACAGCGCCGCCAGCACGCCGGCCGCCAGCAGCAGCCGCGCAGCGGCGCCGGAGGACAGGTCGAGCGGGTCGCGCGGCAACTGGGGGAGGGGGAGGCGCATGGTTACCTTATAACGTCACACCCTCTATAGCGTTCGGCGTCGCCCTGGGCAAAGCCCCTGCGGCGGACTACCTGCGCAGGCGATGCAGGACAGACCCGCCCATTTGCCACATCCGCCCCGCCTTCCCCAAGCCGAGGACCCCGAGATCGCGCTGCGGCGCGGCCTGCGCCGGCATCGCGCGGCCGCCACCGGCCTGCTGGCCGGCATGGGCGGGTTGCTGCTGGGCAGCTACGCGCTGCCGCCCTCCTATGCCACGGACCTGCTGCAGGCGGCCGCCAAGGCCGGCGTGGTGGGCGGCATCGCCGACTGGTTTGCGGTGACGGCGCTGTTCCGCCACCCGCTCGGCCTGCCCATCCCGCACACCGCCATCATCCCGATGCAGAAGGAAAGGCTGGGCGCCGGGCTCGGCCGCTTCGTTGCCAACCATGTCTTCACCGAGGCCGAGGTGGCGCGGGTGCTGGCGCGGCTGGATCTCGCCAGCGTGCTGCGCGACTGGTTCTCTGACCCCGATGCGGTGCAACCGGCCGCCGCGGCCCTGTCCCGTGCCATGCCGCGCATCCTGGCGAGCCTGGAGGATGGCCGCGCGCGCCGCCTGCTCGGCCGGCTGCTGCCGCGCATCGCCGGCGGCCCCGGGGCCGCCCGCGTCCTGGCCCGCGCGCTGACCGCGCTGATCGAGGGCGGCCGGCACCAGGAGGTGTTCGACCTGGCGATCGGCCAGCTCAAGACCGTTCTGGTGGCGAAGGAGGACCAGTTGCAGGCCGCGATCGCCGCGCGGGTGCGGGCGGAAGGCGGCGCGCTGGTTGGCTGGATCGCCGGCGCCGGCATTGCGCGGCGCGTGCTGTCGGCCCTGAATGCGGAGCTGGACCGGGTGCAGCCCGGCGACAGCGACCTGCGCGCCGCCTTCGAGGCCTGGATCCGTGGCGAGATCGCGCGGCTGGAGACGGATCCGGAACGCGCCGCCGCCGTCGGCCGCGCGTTGCGCGACGCCCTGGCGCATCCCGCCGTCGCCGCCTGGCTGGGCGATATCTGGGGTCGGCTGCGCGCGGCGCTGGAGGCCGATGCCACCAATCCGGAAGGCCGCACCGTGCAGGCGCTGGCCGGGGCGCTGGGCAATCTCGGCACCATGCTGGCCGAGGACCCGGCGGCGCGGGAAAGGCTGAATCGCGCGGCGGAGCGCGCCCTGATCGCCCTGCTGCCGCGCGCCCGAACCCAGCTTTCGGAGTTCATCGCCAGCGTGGTGCGGGGCTGGGACACCGCGACGGTGACGGAGCGCATCGAACTGCGCGTCGGGCGCGACCTGCAATATGTGCGGATGAACGGGACGCTGGTGGGCTTCCTGGTCGGCGGCACCCTGTTCGCCCTGCTGACGGCCCTGTTCGGCCGCGTCGCCGTGTAGCGGAAACGGAGCGCGGCCGAACCCGGGACCACGGGGTTCGGCCGCTTCAGCCGCATCGCTCAGGCGGCGCGGTTCTGCCGCCGACGCACCATGCCCAGGCCCAGCAGGCCGGCACCGAACAGGGCGAGGGAGGCGGGCTCCGGCACCGGCACCGCCGTCAGCGTCACATTGGCGCCGTTGGTGATGGAGCCGTTCTCCGCGAAGTACATGTCGCCGACATCGACCACGAAGCTGCCGCCATCGCCGAAGTTCACCGCCACCGGATCGAAGTCGATGAAGAAGTCGGTGATGCTGACGCCGGGGATGTTCTCCAGCAGGTCATCGACCGGGCCGCTGAAGGCGCCGGTGGCGGCCACCACCTGCACCAGTTCCGACAGCGGGCTGGTGAAGGTCAGGTTGGCGACGACGTCGAGATTGTTGGTCTCGTTGGAGAGCAGGTTCGACGGGAAGCTGCCGCAGAACAGCGTCGGGTTGATGCAGGTCTCGTTCAGCGTCACGCGGCCGAACAGGAAGGACTCCGTCTCGCCGAGATTCAGGCTGAAGGATTGCGGGGTGACCAGGTCCGTGAAGGTCGCGTCGAGCTGCCCGTTGCCCGTGCCGTAGCCGGAGCCGATATCGAAGCCGCCGGAGAGGATGCTGAAGCTCACCGGGCCGGCCTGTGCCGCGGAAACGCCCATCAGGGCCATGGCGCCGACCGCGGCGCCGAGAATGTTCTTGAACATGGCTGTCGATCCCTTGTCTGGCAGCAGGAGCGCTGCGGGCAGACAGACAGCAACCGCCGTGCCAGGCGGGAACCCTATTGATTCTGAATGATTCCTTTACCGTTTCGCCGCAAAACCGGCAGGGGTGTCAACTGCGGCGACTCATGTTCCATCGCGTGGGATCTCGTCCAAATCAAAAACCACTTTAAGTCGCTGATAGGGGATTGACCTGCATGATCCTGGTCTCGCGTCCAAGGAAACACAGGAACATGACCACACCCTCCCGCGATCCCCTGCTGGCCCTGATTGACAGCGTCTACCTCGCCGTTATGCGGCGGCTGCGCGCCGGCGATCGGTGATTTAAAGCATTTTCGAGCCTTGCGGCTTCGCAAGGCGACTCGGAAAATGCGTCGGAACAAAAAGGTAGAGCCATTTCACCGTCCTCGCCGTCGGTGAAATGGCACTAGCCTCAATAGGCAATGCGGTCCGGCTTCGCCGCCCACTCGGCGAAGACCTCCAGCGCCTCGGCCGCCAGCAGGCGGCGCATCGGCAGGTGGCGGGAATCGATGGGCAGCGCCACCTCGCGGTACAGGACGTCGTCGTCGAAGCCGATCGCCGCGGCCTGCGCCCGGCCATTGGCGTAGACCACGCGGTCGCAGCGCGACCAGTACAGCGCGGCCAGACACATCGGGCAGGGCTCGCAGCTGGTGAACACCGTGGCGCCGCGCAGGTCGAACCGGCCGAGCGCGGTGCAGGCGCGGCGGATCGCGACGATTTCCGCATGCGCGGTGGGGTCGTTGGTGCTGGTCACCTGGTTCCAGCCTTCCGCCACGACCCGCCCTTCCGCCACCACCAGCGCGCCGAAGGGCCCGCCCGCGCCGCCTTCCATGCCGCGCCGCGACAGGGCGATGGCCTGGCGCATGAAATCCTCGTCCGTCACCGCGTGCGCTGCCTCGTCCGTCATGGCGGTCCCTCGACGTGGCGGGGCGAAGGCCCCACCTTGCGAAGGTGGAGGGTTCCCGATGCCGCTTGCTCTGTCCATTCTCGACCAGTCCACCATCGCCTCCGGCCGCGGCGCCGATGCGGCGATCCGGGAGACGCTGGCGCTGGCCCGGCTGGCGGATGGCCTGGGCTATCGCCGCTACTGGCTGGCCGAACACCACAACAGCGAGGCCCATGCCGGCACGGCGCCGGAGGTGCTGGCCGCGGCCATCGCCGCCACCACCCAGCGCATCCGGATCGGCACCGCCGGCGTGATGCTGCCGCACTATTCCGCCCTGAAGGTGGCGGAGCAGTTCCGGGTGCTGGAGGCGATCGCGCCTGGCCGCATCGACCTCGGTGTCGGCCGCGCCCCCGGCTCGGATGGCCGCACCGCCTATGCGCTGAACCCGGATGCGGCGGCCGCGGCGGACCGCTTTCCGCAGCAGGTGCAGGACCTGATGGGCTGGCTCGGCGACGGGCTGCCGGATAGCCACCCCTTCCGCATGGTCGCCGCCAACCCGGCGATCCCGACGCGGCCGGAGCTGTGGATCCTCGGCAGCTCGGATTTCGGCGCCCAGCTCGCCGCCTATTTCGGCCTGCCCTACTGCTTCGCGCATTTCATCACCGATGGGCGCGGCAGTGAGGGCGCCATGGCACTGTACCGGGAGGGATTCCGCCCGCATCCCGGCGTGGCGGGCCGGCTGGCGAGACCGCAGGGCGCGCTGGCCGTCTTCGCCCTGACCGCGGGCACGGAGGCGGAGGCGTTCCGCCTGTTCCAGTCCCGCGCCCTGTCGCGGCTGTGGCGCGACCAGGGCGTTTTCGCCCCGCTGCCCAGCGTGGAGGAGGCCGAGGCCTATCCCTACACGGCGGAGGAGGCGGCGCGGGTGGCCCGGATGCGCGCCCGCGCCCTGGTCGGCGCCCCCGAACAGGTGGCGACACGCCTGGCCGCGCTGGCCGAGGCGCATGGGGTGGAGGAGATCGCCGTGCTCAGCCCCTGCCACGACGCGGCCGCGCGGCAGGAAAGCTACCGCCTGTTGGCGGCGGCGGTTGCAACATTGCGGGTCGCCGAGGCGGCCTGAACGCAACACGGTTTCGCGGCGCTTCACGCCACGTGCCGGCTCATTGACCCTCCGACGCCGCCCGGCGCCTGCTGCGCCACCGGCGCCCCTCGGCGACGGCCGGAGGTCCACCGATGAGCTATCGCACCACGCCCAGCATGGGCCAGTTGCATGAGAATTCCTGCTGGGCCGCCTGCCTTGCCTGGTGGCTGAAGGCGGTGGCCGGCGGCCGGCCGAGCTGGACGCAGCGCGAGATCATCGACATCTACTGGCGCAGCGTGGACGACAACGGCGCGATGCAGCCGCAATACCTCGTCACCGCCTGGTCGCGGGACAAGCGGCTGAAGATGGGCACCATGGTGTTCAAGACCCCCCACGCCACGCTGGACCGCCTGCCGATCGGCCCCACGCCGGTCTGCATCGCCTTCAAGCACCTGACCGGCTTCGCCCATATGAACGTGATCTGGCCGAACGGGCCGGGAAGGGTCATCGCGATGGAGCCGTATTTTCCCTTCCCCGGCGCCAATGGCCGGCGCACCGGCCGCTTCGTGGACCGCGAGATCGAGCACTACAACTATGGCGACGCGGTGATCCTGGCCTATGCCAATCCCTTCGCCGGCGAATCCGACACGCCAGGTTGAACAGCACCGGCGCCGCACCCGGTCAGGCGCCATCGCCCGACGCATCGCGCGGCGCATCGAAGCGGGCCGGGCGTCGACGGTGGCGTTGCCGCGCGCGGTGTCGGCCCACGGCCTCGCCCAGCGCCGGAAGGCCCAGCAGCGGCGCCGTCAGCACCGCCAGCAGGCCAGCCCCCGCGCCCCATGCCGGCCCGCCCAGCACCAGCGCGGCACCGGCGCCGGTCCAGGTCAGCGCATTCACCGCCACCCCGATGCCGAACAGCCAGCGCATCCGCCGCTGCCTTGCCGCGGCCGCGCCGGCATCGCCCTCGGTCCAGGGGGTGCCGCGGGGGGAAACCTCATAGAGCCGGTCCGTGGCGACCCGGAACGGCTTCTCCGTCAGCGGCGCATCACCACGAAGACCGGCCGGCCCTGCTGGCGGGCACGGCGCAGCCGCCACCAGATGGACCCGGCACCGATCAGCCCGGCCACCAGCAGCACCGGCAGGATCAGGCCGACGAAGACCACGGCCAGCGACGCCAGAACGAGGCCGCCGGCAATGAGGGCGATCAGCAGCGCCACGCCGCCGACGCGCGCCAGGGTGCGGTCCAGCCAGCCCGGCTGGGGCGGGGCCGGCGGGTGCCGGAACTCCCCCTCGGGCGTCATGTCCAGGACGGGCGGGGTTCGGTGCGTTTCCATGGACCATGATGTTGCCCGGCCCGGGTTTCCATTCAAGGGTCCGGCAAAGTTACGGCGCGTCACGACCCCGGCGGTCGTCACCCGGCGGGCGCCGCATCCACCACATGGAAGCCGACGCTCACCGTGTCGTTCCAGCTTTCCGCCCTGAGATGCCCGGCGAGGTGCAACACACCGCCACCAAGCAGCGCGGCGGCCAGCGGACCCTCCTTCGCCCGAAAGCAGATGGCCTTCAGCCGCGGCCCGCCGCCCTCGCCCTCGAGGAAGGCGCGGATGGTCCCGCCCTCCTTGCCGACGCGGTCGGCCCGGACCACCCGGGCACGGGACAGCACGAAGACCGGTTCCTCGTTCCCGGCGCCGAAGGGGGCCAGGCGCGCGATCTGGCTGGCCACCTCCACCGTCGCGCCGGGCACCGTCAGCGCCCCTTCCACCCACAGGTCCGCCGCACCGGGCAGTTCCGCGGCGTGGGAAAGGCGTTCGTCGAGGAAGGCGTGGAACTCCCCCTCCCGCGCTGCCTGAAAGCTGAAGCCCGCGGCCATGGCGTGGCCGCCGCCGGTCTCCAGCAGCCCGGCCTGGCGCGCGGCGATGATGGCCGCCCCCAGATCCACCCCGGCGACGGAACGGCCGGATCCCTTGGCCAGCCCCTCATTGAGCCCGGCGACGCAGGCTGGGCGGTTGAAGCGTTCCTTCATCCGCCCGGCGACGATGCCCACCACGCCGGGGTGCCAGCCCTGGCCCACCACCAGCAGCACCGGATGGCCATGGCCGGCCTGGCGTTCCGCCTCCGCCATGGCGGCGGCCAGCACATCCGCCTCCACCTCCTGCCGCCGCTTGTTCACGAGGTCCAGGCGCTCCGCCATGGCACGGGCCTCGATCGCGTCATCCTCCAGCAGCAGCCGCAGGCCGAGGTCGCTTTCGTCGATGCGGCCGGAGGCATTTATTCGCGGGCCCAGGAGGAAGCCCAGGGTGTGCGCGCTGGGCGCATCCTTGGCCAATGCCACATCCAGCAGCGCGGCGATGCCGGCCCGGCCACGGCGGGCCATCACCTTCAGACCCTGCGCCACCAGGGCGCGGTTCAGCCCGGTCAGCGGCATCACGTCGCAGACGGTGGCCAGCGCCACCAGGTCCAGCAGGTCCAGCAGTCGCGGTTCCGGCCGGCTGGCGAAGGCGCCGCGGCGCCGCATTTCCCGCACCGTGGCGACGGCAGCCAGGAAGGCGACGCCGGCGGCGCAAAGATGGCCAAGGCCGCTGCGGCAATCCAGCCGGTTGGGATTGACCGCGGCGCGCACCATCGGCACCGGGCCTTCCGCCTTGTGGTGGTCCAGGATGACGATGTCCGCCCGGCCGCGCGCGGCCTCCAGCGCCACCGCCGCGGCGATGCCGCAGTCCACCGTGACGATCAGCGTCGCGCCGCGGTCGCAGATGGTGGCGATGGCGCGGGTATTGGGGCCGTAGCCCTCATTGATCCGGTCCGGCACGTAGTGGGTGACGCGGCAGCCGATCTCGCGCAGGAAGCGCACGGTCAGCGCGCCGGAACAGGCGCCGTCCACGTCGTAGTCGCCGAACACCACCACCTGTTCCTGCGCCTGCGCCGCATCGGCCAGCCGGGCGGCGGCGGCATCCATGTCGCGCAGCGAGGAGGGGTCCGGCAGCAGGGCGCGCAGCGTCGGTTCCAGGAAATCCGCCGCCGCCTCCACCCCCACGCCGCGGGCGGCCAGCAGCCGCCCCACCAGCTCCGGCAGCCCCAGGCGCTGGGCGATGCCAAGGCCGATGCGCGCATCGCCCTGGCGCCAGGTCCAGCGGCGGCCGAGCGCGCTGCGGGCGACGCCGAGCGCGAGGTTGTCAGCGGGTGGGGTGGCGGCGTCGTTCAACCGGCGAAGGCCGCGGGCTTCAGCGCGAAATTGTGGTGCCCTTCGACGTACCGGACCGTGCCGGACTTGGAGCGCATGACGATGGAATGGGTGATGGCGCCCTTGCCGAAGTCGCGCACGCCGCGCAGCATCGGGCCGGTGGTGACGCCGGTGGCGGCGAACATCACGTCGCCCCTGGCCATGTCGGTCATGGAATAGACGCGCTGCGGGTCGGTGATGCCCATTTCCTTGGCGCGCAGCACCTGGTCATCGTTCTCGAAGATCAGGCGGCCCTGCATCTGCCCGCCGATGCAGCGCAGCGCCGCGGCCGCCAGCACGCCTTCCGGCGCCCCGCCGGAGCCGAGGTAGATGTCGACGCCCGTATCGATCTGGGAGACGGCGACGACGCCGGAGACGTCGCCATCGGGGATCATCATGATGCGCGCGCCGGCGGCGCGGCAGCGCTTGACGATCTCCTTGTGCCGGTCGCGGTCCAGCAGGCAGACGACGAGATCGGTGACGCTGCGGCCCTTGGCGCGGGCCAGGTTCCGGAGATTTTCCTCCACCGAGGCATCGAGGTCCACCACGCCGTCCGGCAGGCCGGGGCCGACGGCGATCTTGTCCATGTAGATGTCGGGCGCGTGCAGGAAGCCGCCCTTCTGGGCGAGCGCCACGCAGGCCATGGCGTTGGGGCCGCCCTTGGCGGTGATGGTGGTGCCTTCCAGCGGGTCCACCGCGATGTCCACCTCCGGCCCGCCGCCCGCCTTGGCATAGAGGCCGACCTTCTCGCCGATATAGAGCATCGGCGCCTCGTCCATCTCGCCCTCGCCGATCACCACGGTGCCGGAGATGGCGACGGTGTCGAAGGCGCGGCGCATGGCTTCCACGGCGGCGCCGTCGGCGGCGTTCTTGTCGCCGCGGCCCATCCAACGGCTGGCCGCCAGCCCCGCCGCCTCGGTCACGCGCACCAGCTCCAGCGCCAGGTTGCGGTCGACATGGACCTGACGGTCATGCTCGGCCATGTCTCATCCTCCACGCCTTCGCCATGACTTATAGCAGCACCCTGACCGGTGGAAGGGCACCCCCGGCCGGAGCCGCCCCTCCGACCCCTGGCCGCCAGCATCAGGTCGGATGCCGTCCCACCTGGGAGGATCGCCACGCCGTTCCCGACGGGTGGCGATGCCCCGGGCCTACCCGATGATCAGCAGGTCGCTCGCCGCGAGGCCCGGGGCGCCGGTGAGCGTGCAGATGAGCACCTCCGCCGCCGCCCCGGCGCCGTCCGCGTCCCAGGCAAGCTGGCCGTTGGCGGTGTCGTAGACGAACTGCCCCAGATTGCCGGTCCCGACCGCCCCGTTCCCCGCCACGAAGCGGGATGCGTCGAGCGCCCCCAGCGAGAGCGTCGGGTCGAAGCCGGCGCTGGAGAAGGCGAGGCGGTCGCCAGCCGTGAAATCGGCCACGGTGTCGCCGCCCTGCAAGGCATTGCCCCAGAGGAAGCGGTCCGCCCCCGCCCCGCCGGTGAGCTTGTCGGCGCCGTCGCCGCCGATCAGCGTGTCGGCGCCGTCATTGCCATACAGCGTGTCCTGCCCGGCCCGGCCGTCCAGCAGGTCGTTCCCGCCATAGCCCGAAATCCGGTTCGCGACATCCGAGCCGTAGATCGTGTCCGACATCGCCTTCGAGCCGACCACCTGCTCGATCGAGGTGAAGGTGTCGGTGCCGCCGAGCCCGTCCTGCGCCGTGCCGGCGGCGAGGTCCACCACCGCGCCGGTCGTGCTGCTGAACCAGCTCGCCAGGTCCACCCCCTCGCCGCCATGGAAGGTGTCGTTGCCGCCTTCGCCGCGGAACCAGTTGTCGCCGTCGTTGCCGAGCAGGAGATCGCGGAACTGGCTGCCGCGGGTGGCGCCGATGTTCACCAGCGTGTCGGTGGTGCCCCAGCCATCGATGCCGGTCTGGGCAACCAGGTCGACGGTGACGCCGTAGCCGTCGCCGTCCAGATCCGCGTCCGTCAGGTAGTCGGCCGAGACCCAGCGCTCGTCACCCTCGGCGGCACGCAGCGTGTCGGCGCCCTGGCTGCCGCGAAGCTGGCATTCCATCTGCTCGCTGATCACCCCGGCATCGTCGATCTTCTTGCCCTCGAAATCGTCGCCGAAGGCGGTGCCGAACAGCACCTCGAATTCGTTGTCGGGCCCGATGCCGAGGAATTCGACATTTCCCCAGCCATCATTGGCGATGACGCCGGTCAGCAGGCTGGCCACGGCGCCCTGGGTCTGCACGCCCTCGCTCTCCGCATAGGCGGCGAAGGAGAGGAAATCCATGCCCTTGCTGCCGACCAGCACGTCCACGCCCTGGCCGCCGAAGATGGTGTCGTCGCCCCAGCCGCCGATGATCGTGTCGTCGCCGGCCCAGCCGAGCAGGCGCTCGCCATATTCCCAGGGCTGGTCGCCGCCCTGGATCCAGTCGCCCTGGTTGGTGCCGATGATGCCCTGGATCTTGTCGAAGCTGTCCACGTAGCCGTGCCCGTCGCGGCCGGTGCCCGCCTCGATCAGGTTGCCGAAGGAGGAGACGGCGTCCACCGCGGAGAGGTTGATCTCGATCGCGCCGGGGCTCTCCCGGTAGTCGGCGAGGACGCGGCTGTCGGCGAAGGGCGCGCGCAGCGTGTCGTTGCCTTCCAGGCCCTTGATGTGGGTGTTGCTGCCGGTGTCGCGCCCGGTGATGTCGTCGTTCAGGCGCGAGCCTGCGATCTCCTCGATATTGGCCAGCGTATCGGTGCCGCCGTAGCCGTCCTGGGAGACGATGCCGGTCTGCAGATTGGCAACGATGCCCGTGGCGGCCATCGGCGCGAGGTGGCTGCCGTCGTAGCGGACGGAGTCCCAGCTGCCGCCGCCGTCGATGCTGTCGTTGCCGCCGAGGCCGCGGAAGACGTTGCCCTTAGAATTGCCGGTCAGCGTGTCGTTGCCCATGCCGCCGGAGGCGGCGTCGATGCCGCTGAAGGCGTCGGTCGCGCCGCTGCCGTCCACCGCCTTGCCGGTGGCGATGTTCACGGTGACGGCGACGGTCTCGTCGGAATAGTCGAGCCAGTCCTGGCCGTTGCCGCCGCTGATCGTATCCGCGCCGTGGCCGGGCATGAAGGTCTCGTCCTGCCAGCCACCATAGAGCGTGTCGTTGAAGGCGGTGGCGCGGATGCGCACGACGTTGTCGAGCACGTCGGTCTCGGTGCCGATCTTCGCCGTGCCGCTGGTGGAGCTGGCATTGCCGAGCCGGGCGTTGATGGCCTGCGTGCGGTCGGCGTAGTCGGCGATGTTGTCCCGCACGCCGAAGCCCTGGATCGTGTCGTTGCCGGCGCCGCCGATCAGGAACACGTTCGCCGTGGCCACCGCGGTCGCATGGCCCATCAGCAGGTCGTTGCCGGCGCCACCTTCGGCGCGCTCGAGGGTGTCGCCGGTGGCGGCGTGGGTGAGGTCGAGCCGGTCGTTGCCCTCGCCGCCGAGGAGCGTGTCGCGGCCGGTGCCGCCGATCAGCGTATCAGCCCCTTCAAGGCCGTTGAGCAGGTCGTGGCCGGCCCCGCCATCCAGCAGATCGTCGAGCGCGCCGCCGTCCAGCGTGTCGTTCAGTTTTGGCTTCGAATAGCCGAGGTTGAGGATGATGGGCATGGCGGGATCTCCGTGCGTCCTGATGACGGACGGCAATCTCGTTCGGCGGCGTTACGGGCGGATGCCGCCCCGTGCGGCGTTTGCTGCGCGGCCTATCGGCGCCGTGCAACCGTCGTCACATGGTTGCGCGCCTGTTGCAGGTGTTCGAGGCGGAGAATGACCGCAGCCGCCTCGACCACCCTATCGAGCGCTCCATGCGGGCCAGCACGGCCCGTTCGGTCACCACGGCGCGGCCCGACGCCCTGGCGCTGCGGGCGACGCCGGGCGCGAGGTTGTCAGCGGGTGGGGTGGCGGCGTCGTTCAACCGGCGAAGGCCGCGGGCTTCAGCGCGAAATTGTGGTGCCCTTCGACGTACCGGACCGTGCCGGACTTGGAGCGCATGACGATGGAATGGGTGATGGCGCCCTTGCCGAAGTCGCGCACGCCGCGCAGCATCGGGCCGGTGGTGACGCCGGTGGCGGCGAACATCACGTCGCCCCTGGCCATGTCGGTCATGGAATAGACGCGCTGCGGGTCGGTGATGCCCATTTCCTTGGCGCGCAGCACCTGGTCCTCGTTCTCGAAGATCAGGCGGCCCTGCATCTGCCCGCCGATGCAGCGCAGCGCCGCGGCCGCCAGCACGCCTTCCGGCGCCCCGCCGGAGCCGAGGTAGATGTCGACGCCCGTATCGATCTGGGAGACGGCGACGACGCCGGAGACGTCGCCATCGGGGATCATCATGATGCGCGCGCCGGCGGCGCGGCAGCGCTTGACGATCTCCTTGTGCCGGTCGCGGTCCAGCAGGCAGACGACGAGATCGGTGACGCTGCGGCCCTTGGCGCGGGCCAGGTTCCGGAGGTTTTCCTCCACCGAGGCATCGAGGTCCACCACGCCGTCCGGCAGGCCGGGGCCGACGGCGATCTTGTCCATGTAGATGTCGGGCGCGTGCAGGAAGCCGCCCTTCTGGGCGAGCGCCACGCAGGCCATGGCGTTGGGGCCGCCCTTGGCGGTGATGGTGGTGCCTTCCAGCGGGTCCACCGCGATGTCCACCTCCGGCCCGCCGCCCGCCTTGGCATAGAGGCCGACCTTCTCGCCGATATAGAGCATCGGCGCCTCATCCATCTCGCCCTCGCCGATCACCACGGTGCCGGAGATGGCGACGGTGTCGAAGGCGCGGCGCATGGCTTCCACGGCGGCGCCGTCGGCGGCGTTCTTGTCGCCGCGGCCCATCCAGCGGCTGGCCGCCAGCCCCGCCGCCTCGGTCACGCGCACCAGCTCCAGCGCCAGGTTGCGGTCGACATGGACCTGACGGTCATGCGGGGTGTCGGTCTCAGCCACGGGTCATCCTCCGGATCCTGTGCGGACCTGATTGCCCTGAACCGCGGGCGGCGAAAAGGGGCTTGCATGTCCCCAATCGGTGACTTATGAATGTCTCCACACAGTGACAATTCCTGGAGACCCCCGATGATCCCGCGCCGTTCCGCCACCCTGGCCGCCTTGCTGCTCCTCGCCGCCTGCGCCGGCCAGCAGACCACCGCCACCGGCTTCCTCGCCGCCCCGCCGCCCGCGGCCGAGGATGGCAGCCGCGCCTTCACCGCCGTGCCGGACCGCCTGCGCGGCTATCGCAGCGTCTGGGTGGAGGAGGTCGCCTTCAGCCCCGGCGCCGGCGCGCCGGAGGCCCCGGATGCGGCCGAGCTCGCGGCGCTGCGCGCCAGCTACCGCGCCGCGCTGCGGGAGGCCTTCGCCGCCCGCAACTACCTCCTGCTGGACGCCGCGCCGGCCAATCCGGCAGAGTCGCTGCGCGTGCGCGCCGCCATCACCGGCTACGAGCGGGCCAATGTCAGGCTGAACCTGGCGACCACGCTGCTCATCGGCCCGGTCACCGGCGGCGGCGCGGCTTCCGAGGCCGAGGTGGTGGACGCCACCACCGGCGAGCGCCTGGCGGCGCTGTCCACCCATGGCAACGCGACGCCCTGGCTCGGCGGGCCGCTGAACTACTATCGCGCACATGGCCATGCGCGCGCCGCGCTGGCCCGCCACGCCGCCGCCCTGGCTGCCCAGCTGCCGCGCCGCCCGCAGAACTGGGCCGACGCCCGATGAGCCCGGCACCCACCCCGCGGCCGCGCGACGCCGCCACCCCGCGGTCGCGCGACCGCGATGCCACCGCCCGCGGCCTGATGCAGGCCGCAATCCGAGTCCTGGCGCGGGACGGCTTCACCGCGCTCGGCCCGAACGCCGTCGCCGCCGAGGCCGGTTGCGACAAGAAGCTGATCTACCGCTATTTCGGCGGCATGGACGGGCTGCTGGAGTCGCTGGGCGAGGACATTGCCCTCTGGCTCGCCGGCCCGCCGCCCGAACTGCCGGAAGGCGCTGCCTACGGCAACCGCATCGGCACGCTGCTCTCGGCCTATGCCGAGGGCCTGCGCGGCGACCTCGCCCTGCAGCGGCTGCTGGCCTGGGAGCTGGCCGAGACCGGCGCCCCGCTGCGCAAGCTGGACGCCGCCCGCAGCGCCGCCTTCGGCCAATGGGTGGGCGGGATGCTGCGCGGCAGCAGCCCGCCGGCAGGCGTCGACGCGCCGGCCGTCAACGCCGTGCTGCTGGCGGCACTGCATTACATGACGCTCGCGAGACGCAGCATGGGCCGCTTCGCGGGCCTCGACCTGGCGACTCCGGAGGGCCAGGCGCGGCTGGACGCGGCGCTGGCCTTCCTGGTGGACCGTGCCTACGGGCCGGCGCCGGAGGACGCGCCATGATCCCCGGCCTTGCGCTGATCCTCCTCGTCCTGGTGCTGAACGCCGCCTTCACTGTGCTGTCCGTCCTGTTCGGCTATGACGACGTGCTGCGCCTGCCGCCGGGCGAGGTGATGGCCCGCTTCCACGCCGCCGGTCCGGCGCTGGTGGTGGCCTGGATCGCCTTTGCCGCCGGCGCCTTGGCCTTTGCCTGGATCGGGCCGATGGCAGAACGCCGCGCCGGCCTTTCGGGCCAGGGCTGGCTCGCCCCCGCCGCCGCCCTGGCCATGGCAGCGGGCCTGCTGCGCTGGGTGGTCGCCGTGCCGGTGCTGGCCGCCGCGCACCAGGCGCCGGGCGCGACGGAGGTGACGCAGGTGGCCATGGCAGCCGCCTATATCGCGCTGCACCAGTTCGCCGGCGCCGGGGTGGGGGAGGTGCTGGGTCAGGTGCTGCTCTGTGCCTGGACGCTGCGGCTTTCCCTGGCCCTGGCCCCGCGCCAGCCCTGGCTGGCCGCCTTCGGCCTGCTGCTGCTGCCGCTGTGGCTGCTGGGGCTGAGCGAACCGCTGGCCGCCGGCCTGCCCGCCCTGCCGGTTGTGGAAGCCGCGCCCATCGCCTTCATGGCGTGGGAGGCATGGCTGGTGGCGATCGGCCTGGCCTGGATCGTCGCGGCGCTGCGCCCGGCCTCGCCAGCCACCGCCTGAACCGCGCTGAGGGTGCCTTCGTGCCGCCGTCTGCCGCGCTGCAAAATCCGCTGGCGAAAGCACCCTTCGCAGATGCAGCATGGGCTGGCCATGAACGACGCCCCCCCGGCGGATCCCGCCCGCGACACCATCGCCGAGCTGCTGCTGCGCCTGCGTGAGGCGCGGGAGGCTGCGGCCACCGACCCCTTTGGCGACCCGGTCCTGCTGATCGCGCTGGCGATCAGCCGGCGACTGGATGATGGTCGCCTCGATGCGGAGGCGGTCGCCGTCATCCTCGCGCGGCTGGCCGATGGTGCCGCGGCGGAACGCGCCCGGCGCCTTGCCGCCTATGTCGGGCTGGACCGCGGCGGCCCGGCGCTGGAAGCGCTTGCGGCGCGGCTGGTGCGGCCGGATCCGCAGGACAGCCCGGTGCCCTTCGCCACCTTCCGGGAGATGGTGGAGCGGCCGCGCTTCGCCGCCGTCTTCACCGCGCATCCCACCTTCTCCCTGCCGCCGGCCACTGGCGCGGCGGTGGCGGCTTCGGCCTCCGGCGCCAATTTCCCCGGCGGCCTGTCGCATCGCCCGGCAGCGCCGACGCTGACCGAGGAATTCGTTCAGGCCGCTTCCGCCATCCAGCGCGGGCGGGATGCCCTGGATGCGCTGAACGATGCGCTGCTGCGCGCGGCGGGCGGCATCTGGGGCGACCGCTGGCAGGCGCTGCTGCCGGCGCCGATCCTGCTGACCTCCTGGGTCGGCTACGACACGGATGGCCGCACCGATATCGGCTGGTGGGACACGATTGGCCTGCGGCTGACCATGAAGCGTCTGCAATTGCAGCGGCTGGCGGCGCAACTGGCCGCCATCGGCCCTTGCGCCGCGCCGATTGCCCGCCGGGTGGCCGAGGCCGAGGCCGCGGTGGCGCGGCAGCTGGAAGCCCTGCCGCAGACCCCGGTTCCGGAGGCGGTGCAGGGCTTCGCTGCGGTGCTGATCGGCGAACGGGCGGCGGCGCTGACCGATCCCGGGCCGCTGCTCGGCCTGTTCCCCGCCGCCATGGCGGCGGCGGCGGACGAGGCCGCCTGCCGGGCGCTGGCCGTGGCCCGGGCGGGACTGGCGGCGCATGGCCTGGCGCTGGCGCATACGCATACGCGGCTCAACGCCAGCCAGATCCACAACGCGCTGCGCCAGCGCCTGGGGCTGACCGCCAGCCCGGACGACATGGCCAGCCGCCGCGGCCTGCTGGCGGCGATGAATGCGGCGCTGGGCGAGGTGCAGGCGCAGCCGGTGGATTTCGGCGCGCTGATGGCGGAACAGGCTTCCGCCGTGCGGCTGATGATGACAGTGGCGCAGATCGTCAAGCATGTGGATGCCAGCCAGCCCGTGCGCTTCCTGATCGCGGAGACCGAAAGCGGCTACACGCTGCTCGGCGCCCTTTGGCTGGCCAAGCGCCTGGGCATCGACCAGCACATCGAGATCTCGCCCCTGTTCGAGACGGCAGAAGCGCTGGAGCGCGGCGACAAGGTGGTGGAGGAGGCGTTGCGCAGCCCCGTCTTCCGCGACTATCTGCGCGCCCATGGCCGGTTGTGCCTGCAATTCGGCTATTCCGATTCCGGCCGCTATGTCGGCCAGCTGCCCGCCAGCTACCTGGCGGAGCGCCTGAAGCTGCGCCTGGCGGACCAGCTGCGCCGGCACGGGCTCTCGGACATCGAGCTGGTGCTGTTCGACACGCATGGCGAGAGCATCGGCCGCGGCGGGCATCCGGACAGCCTCGCGGATCGGCTGGCCTACCTCTCCCCGCCCCAGGCCCGCGCCGCACTGGGCCGTGCCGGGCTGAAGCTGCGGGAGGAGAGCAGCTTCCAGGGCGGCGACGGCTACCTGCTGTTCGGCACCCCGGCGCTGGCCATCGCCACCATCGCCCGCATCGCCGAGCACGCCTTTGCCGCCCCACCGGCGGAGCCGGACCCGATCTATGCCGAAAGCGACTACGGCGCCGACTTCTTCGCCACCATCCGGCGCGAGATGCAGGTGCTGGTGGAGGATCCCGGCTACGCCGCGCTGCTGGGCGCTTTCGGCCCCGGCCTGCTGGACCGCACCGGGTCGCGCCCCGCGGCACGGCAGTCGGACATGGGCGGGCCGGCGCGCATCAGCCACCCGTCGCAGCTGCGGGCCATCCCCAACAACGCCATCCTGCACCAGATGGGCTGGCTGGCGAACACGCTGCACGGGCTGGGCGCGGCGGTGGCCGCCAATCCGGACGGCTTCGCCGACATGCTGGCGAAAAGCCCGCGCTTCGCCCGCGCCGTTGCCATGGCCGCCCGCGCCGCGGCGTATTCGGACCTCGGCGTGCTGCGCGCGGGGGTGGACACGCTGGACCCCGGCCCCTGGCTGGACCGCGCCGGCGCCACCACCCGCCCCGGGCGGCGGGAGGAGCTGATGGACGTGGCCGCGGCGCTGGAAAGGCTGGGCCTTTCAGCGGATGTGCGGCGCATGTTCCGCCGCCTGCAAGCGGACCACTTGGCGCTGCGCGCTGCCTGGCCGGCGCTGCCGCGCATGGCGGACCGGCTTGTGCTGCTGCATGCGTTGCGGCTGGCGCTGATCCATCGCATCTGGCTGCTGGCCGTGCAGATCCCGGAATTCAGCCCGCGCCACGGCGCGACGCGGGAGGCGCTGGTGCGCGGCATCCTGCAACTGGACGTGGAACGCGCCCTGTCGCTGCTGGCCGATGTCTTCCCTGCCCGGCCGGACCCCGCCACCGGGCTGGATTTCCACGAACCCGCGCCGGGCCGCGGCGGGGCTTCCTACGCCGCCGAGCACGCGGCGCTGTTCACACCCATGGCCCGGCTGTTCGCCCTGGTGCGGGAATGCTCCGCCGTGATCGTGCACGAGGTCGGCGCCTTCGGCTGAACCCGCGCCGCTGCCTGCCGTTCTGCCCAGGACCGGAAGGGGCAGGACCATGGGCTACGGGCGCTTCGCGGCGATGATCGCCACCTCCACGATCGTCATGTTCGGGCTGATGTACCTGAACACCTGGGCGGTGGAACATGTGTTCTTCAGCCAGACCAGGCTGTGGATGGCGCTGCTGATGGGGGCCACCATGGCCTTCATCATGATGCTGTTCATGCTGGGCATGTATCCGAATCGCCGTGCCAACGGCGCCATCCTGGCCGCCAGCCTGCTGGTCTTCGGCGGCTCGCTGTGGCTGGTACGCAGCCAGGCGACGGTGGGGCAGGTGGCCTGGATGAAGGCGATGATCCCGCACCACTCCATCGCGGTGCTGACCAGCGCGCGGGCCACCCTTCAGGACCAGCGGGTGCGCCACCTGGCGGACCAGATCATCGCCACCCAGCTGCGCGAGATCGCCGAGATGCGCGCCCTGGTGGCGGAGATCGAGCGCAGCCCGAGCCCGGCATCCGCGCCGGGCCTGCCGCCGCGGATGCCCTGAGCGCGGCTTGCCGCGTCAGGCGTTCTCCACCTCGCCGCCCGCCTCAACCCAGTCCTTGAAGCCGCCCAGGTTGCGCACGTCCTTGTAGCCCATGTCCCGCAGCGTCTTGCCCGCCAGGGCGGAGCGGCCGCCCGAGGCGCAGTAGACGATGATGGTCTTGGCGCGGTCGAAGGCGGCGTCGTGCAGCGGGCTTTCCGGGTCGGCGCGGAACTCCAGCAGGCCGCGAGAGACGGCGACGGCGCCCTTGGCCTTGCCCGAGGCCTTCACCTCCGCCGCGTCGCGCACATCCAGCAGCACCACCTGCGGCTGCTCGGCCATCGCCCTCGCCTCGGCCGGCGCAATCCGCGGCACGGCGTCGTTGGCGGCGGCGAGCATCTCCTTGACCGTGGTCGGCATGGCGGATCCGTTCCCTTGTCCTGGCACGCCACGCTAGCGCGATTGGCCAGGCTGCGGCCAGCCGCCGCCGGGCCGGTTCAACCATTCGGCATCCCGGACCAATGTTTAACCTTTCAGTTGACATTCCGGCCGCTGCGCCTGATGTTCAACCATATGGTTGAATCACAATGCATGGCCGCCGATCTCGACAGCGTCTTCCATGCGCTTGGCGATGCCACGCGCCGCCGGATGCTGCGCAGCCTGGCGGAGGGGCCGCGCAGTGTCGGGCAGCTCGCCGAGCCCTGCGCCATGTCGCTGGCCGCCGCCTCCAAGCACATCCGCACGCTGGAGGCCGCCGGGCTGATCCGGCGGGAGGTGCGCGGCCGCACCCATCTGTGCCGGCTGGAGCCCACTCCGCTGGCTGGCGCGCATCACTGGCTGGCCTTCTACGAGGCCTTCTGGACCCGCCGCCTCGATGTCCTCGACCGCCTGCTGCGCCAGGCGGACCCGCCAACCACCCCCGAAGGAGGAGAGCACACATGACCGCGCTTGCGACGATGCTGGCCGACCACGGCGAGCTGACCGGCCCCGACACCCTGCGCATCGCCCGGCTGCTGCCCGGCCCGATCGAGCGGGTCTGGGCGTATCTCACCGAAAGCGCGTTGCGCCGCCAATGGCTGGCGGCCGGCGAGATGGTGCTGGAGCCCGGCACCGGGTTCGAACTGGTCTGGCGCAATGACGAACTGAACGAGACCCCCGGCCAGCGCCCGGAGGGCTTCCCGGCGGAGCACCGGATGCGCGGCCAGGTGACGGCGGTGGACGCGCCGCGGCGGCTCGACATCACCTGGGGCACGGCCAGCGCCGTCCGCTTCACCCTGGCGGCGCAGGGCGACCAGGTGCTGCTGACCATCCTGCACCAGCGCCTGCCGGACCGCGCCAGCCTGCTGAACGTCAGCGCCGGCTGGCACCGACACCTGGACATGCTGGAGGCACGCGCGACGGGCCGCCCGGCCCCGGATTTCTGGAGCGGCTGGCAGCGCCTGAAGGCGGACTACGCCACACGCCTGCCGGAATAGCCCCGCCCAAGAACCCTCTCCACCCACAGGGGGGGTGAGGGTCGGGGGAGGCAATGAAGGCCGGTGCCCACCCGCCGCGTGGCGCGGCCTAGAACCGCAGGCAGGTCGGCGCCGCCAGCAACAGCACGCTCTCCTGCCCAAAGCGCTCGCGATACTCGGACGCCACCGGCGCCAGGCGGTCCGCCGCCTGCGCCGCATCGGCGCCGGGCAGCACCACCACCAGCAGCTTGGCGGCTTCCCGCGCCACCTGGCCGGTGCTGCCGCGCCATTGCCCGGCCGCGTCCAGCACGGTCAGCCCATCCGGGAAGGCCGGCGTCACGACCTGGTCCAGGAAGGCAGCCCAGCCGGCATCGTCCACAACCTGCACCCCTGCCGCGCTACGCCCGAAGAAGGCTTCCGCCCGCACCCCCGGCGTCAGCCCGGCCGGGCACGAATCCGGCGGCCCGGCGGCGCAGCCGGCGGCGAGCAGGGCGGCAAGCAGGATGGTGAGGCGCTTCATCCGACAAGCCTACGTCGACCGCGCTGCCATGCGAAGCAGCAGGAAGGCGCCCACCGACCCCAGGCCGGCGACCGCCAGCGCCACCTCCGCCCCCAGCGCCGCCAGCAGCGGCGCGAAGGCGGCCGGCGCCAGGGCCATGGCGGTGGTCACCGGCGCCATCACCCGGCCGGCCACCGTGGCGTAGCCCTCTGTCCCATGCAACTCGATCAGGCAGGCCGGCCGCATCACGGACATGACGCCGGAGGCCAGCCCATAGGCGAGGACGAAGGCCGGCGCCGAGCCGGCGACGACCAGCGGCAGCAGCAGCGCCGCCGGCATCAGCAGCAGCGCGGCGGAGGCGGTGGTCACCGCCCGGAACCGCCCACCGCCCAGCACGTCCAGCAGCCTTGCCGCCACCTGCGCCGGGCCGATCAGCGCCGCCCACCAGATGGCGCTGCCGCGTTCCAGCCCCAGCGCCTGCACCAGTGCCACCATGTTCGCCAGCACGGCGCTGCCCACCAGCACCTGCAGGGTGAGCGCGGCGGAGAGCCAGCGCAGCCGCACCGGCAGCGGCCCCGTGGCCGGCGCCCGCGCAGGGCGGGCGCCGCGCGGTGCGGCCGGGATGCACAGCAGGTGCAGCGGCAGCGCCACCGCCAGGTGGATCGCCGCCGCCGCCAGCACCGCACCGCGCCAGCCCCACAGCGCCTCCAGCGCCGCCAGGCCGGGCCAGGTGACGGCGGAACTCAGGCCGGAAGCCAGGGCGAGGAAGCCCAGTCGGCGCCGCGCGCCCTCCGCCCCCAGGGCGGCGAGCGCGGCATTGGCGGCTTCGGTCAGCGCCAGCGCACCGGCCACGCCCATGACCAGGCTGGCCGCCACCGCCTGCGCCGGCCCCTGCGCGAAGGCCAGCAGCACCAGCCCAGCGGCGAAGGCGCAGGATCCGGTGGCCATGGCGGGGCGGGCGCCATGGCGGTCGATCGCGCGGCCGACGCGCGGCGCCAGCGCCCCGGCCAGGCCCAGCAGGATGGCGATGCCGGCGAAGGCGGTGCCGGCGGGCAGGCCGAGATCGGCCTCGATCGCCGCGCCCAGCACGCCGGGCAGGAAATAGGCCGTGCCCCAGCCGAGGATCTGGGTGATGCCCAGCGCGGCCAGCACCAGCCAGGGCGGCGGCGCCGCCCCTTTCCGGCTGGCGCTCAGGCGGTGGTCGCCAGCAGCACCACGCCGGCGGAGATCAGCCCGATGGCGGCGATCTTCGCCATGCCCAGGCTCTCGCCGAACATGCCCCAGCCGATCAGCGCGATCACCACGTAGCTGGCGGCCGTGCAGGGCAAGGCGACCGACATCGGGATCTTCCGCAGTGCGATGATGTACAGCAGCGCCGCGCCACCGTAGCAGCCGAGCCCCACGATCGTCTGCCAGCGGAACAGCTGGTCCAGGAATCCGGCCTCCGCCGCGACGGACCCGCTGGCCCCCGCCTTCAGCAGGATCTGCCCAATGAGCGAGGTGGTGATGGCGGCGGCCAGCGTGACCCAGGCGGCGATCATGCTCAGGATGCCGCGCGCATCGGCGCGGCCTCGGCGGCATCCGGCCGCGCCGTCACCACCTCCCGCACCACGCCCTGCGGCTTGCCGTTGGCAGAGAGGAAGGCGCGGCCGACATACTCGCCCAGCACGCCCAGGATCAGGAATTGCACGCCCGCGACCAGCAGCGTCACCGTCATCATGGAGGCCCAGCCGGAGGGGGTCTCCCCGCTCAGGCCCTCGAAGACCACCACGGCGGCGGCGATCAGGCCCAGCACGCCCATGGCGGCGCCGGCCAGGATCGCCATGCGCAGCGGCAGCACGGAGAAGTTGGTGGCGAGGTTCAGCCACAGCAGCACCAGGCGCTTCAGCGTATAGTTGGACCGGCCCTCGGCACGCGGCAGGTGCTTCACCTCGATGGAATCCAGCCGCTGCGTCACCTGCATCAGCAGCCCGTCCACATAGGGGTAGGGGCCGCTGTACTTCGCCACTTCCCGCACCGCCAGCGCCGACATGCAGCGGAAGGAGGACAGGTACAGGCCCTTCGGCTTGTCCAGCAGCAAATCCGCCACGCCATTGGCGAAGCGGCTGCCCAGGTTGCGCCAGCCCTCATGCTCCTTCTTGGCGTAGCGTGTGTAGACCACGTCCCACCCGCCGAGGCGCGCATGGTCGTATAGCCGCACCACCTCCTCCGGCGGGTTCTGCAGGTCGTCATCCATGGTGATGACGTAGGCGCCGCGGGCCTGGCGCAGGCCGGACATGACGGCGTTGTGCTCGCCGAAGTTGCGTGCATGCTCGATGTAGGTCAGCGGTACGGTGGCATTGCGGGCCAGGGCGCGGCAGACCTCGGCCGAATTGTCCGGGCTGCCGTCGTTCACCAGCACGATCTCAAGCCCGCCGACCGGGCGCAGCGCGGACAGGGCCTGCACCAGCGCACCCACCGTCGCGGCGCCGCGATAGACCGGCACGACGATGGACAGGCCGATGGCGGTGCCGCCGGGCTGTGGCAGGAAGCTGGCCAACCCGGTGACGGGCGCGGTCTGGCGGGCCAAATGTTCGGTCACGTCGCGTTCTCCGTCAGGGCCGCGTGGCGATCAGCAGCACGGATCCGCCGCCGGGCATGGCAATGCCCGCCCGGCCGATCCGCCGCTCGATCTCCGAGACGGCATGCAGGGTGGTGTCGATCCAGGGGGGGAAGTCGCCGACATCGCTGGGTGCGTCCGGCTTGCGATGCAGCACCTTGCGCTGCAGCGCCATCAGCGGCAGCAGCAGGCCGTTCCAGTAGCGCGCGGTGACGCGGGTGAAGCCGGCCGCCTCCGCCATCTGCCGCGCATTGCGCGCGGTGTAGCGGCGGGCGGTGTGCACGCGGGCGTCATGCGCGCTGCGCAGCCATTCATAGGCCGGCAGGTTCAGCACCACGGTGCCGCCTGGCCGCAGCACACGCTGCAGCTCCGCCATGCCGCGGGCGGGTTCCACCCCGGCATGGCAGATCACGTCGATGGAGACGGCGGCGCCGAAGCTGGCATCGGCGAAAGGCAGCCGGTTGGCATCCCCGGCCGCAACCGGCCAGCCGGATTTCTGCGCCGCGCGGCGGGCGGCATCCGCCACATATTCCAACCCGACGGCACCGCGGCCCGGCAGGCCCTGCGCCAGCCGTTGCAGGAAGCCACCGGTGCCGCAGCCGGCATCCAGCACCGGGCCCTCCGCGCCGGGGCGGGCGCGCAACGCGTCCAGCACCCGGGCATGCGCGGCCCGGAACCACCACATGCCGTCCTCGGCAGCGTCCATCAATGCGTATTCTGCGGGTTCCACCACGCCCTTGTGAACAACCCGCGGGGCGAGGGCAAGGCAGGCTTGCGGCGAAGCCAAGGCAGGGCCGGCGGGATGCCCGCGGGCGGAGCCTTGCCGCATCCCCGCCGCAATGCGGTTGCACCCTGTAGCCAGCGCGCCGAGGATGCGCCCCGCCATGCCCCCGACGCCATGACCCCGCACCGAGCCCCCCCACCGGCACGCCCGATGGCCGAGACCGAGCCCTTGCCGCGCGCCGCGGCCGGCACCGCGCTGCGCGTGCGGCTGCTGCGGGCGCTGGCGCTGCTGCCGGCGCTGGGCTTTCTGCTGATGGCGCTGACCCCGCCGCTGAACCACGACGTCGCCGCCATCCTGAACTTCGCCGAGCGCTGGGTGGCAGGGGAATCCCTGTTCCGCGAACTGATCGATGTCAACCCGCCGCTGATCTTCGCCCTGGCCGCCATCCCGGCACTGATCGCCCGTGTCGCGCCGCTGGACATCGTGCAGGCGTGGCTGCTCTGCGTGGTGCTGTGCTGCGCCCTGGCCTGGCGGATGTGCCTGCGGCTGCGGGAGGGTTTCGGCGAGGGCGTGGCGGAACGCACGGCGCTGGATGCGCTGGTGCCGCTGGTGATCGTCATGGTCGCCTACGATGTCGGCCAGCGGGAACACCTGATGGGCCTGTTCGCGCTGCCCTATGCCCTGCTGGCGGCACGGCGGGCCGAACGCATGGCCACGCCGACCGGCCTTGCGCTGGCCGTCACCATCGCCGCGGCGCTGGGCTTCGCGCTGAAGCCGCATTTCCTGGCCGTGCCGGCGCTGGTGGAGGCGCTGGTGTTGCTGCGGGTCGGGCCGGCGGCGGCGCTGCGGGACCGCCTGCCGTGGGTGATGCTGGGCGTCTGGCTTCTGTATCTGGCCAGCCTGCCGGTGTTCTTCGCGGACTACCTCGGCTTCGTCGTGCCGCTGGTGATGGACTACTACCTGGCCAATGGCGGCATCGGCCTGTTCGGCGTGCTGCTGACCAACCAGCTGGGCCCGGCGCTGTTCGCCCTCGTTGTGCTGCTGCCGCTGCTGGCCTGGCGCGGCGCCGGCTGGGCGCCGCGGATGCTGGGGGCGGTGGGCCTCGGCGCCTTCCTCTCCGCCTGGGTGCAGCACAAGGGCTGGTCCTACCACGTGGTGCCGATGGCCATGCCCACCGCGCTGATGGCCGGCTGGCTGGCCGCGCGCTGGCTGGACCGCATGCTGCCCGCCGGGCGCGCGGCGGCGGCCGCGCCGGGCATCGCGCTGGCCCTGGTGCTGGCGGTCTCCGCCGTGCATCTGCGCGGCGAAAGCCCGTGGCGGCAGATTTGGTACGGGGTGTTGGCCGAGGGCCGGCTGACCGCGACGCTCAAGCGGGAAGTTGCCGGGGAGCGCCTGCTGGTGCTCTCCCCCGACATCTACCCGGTCTATCCGGCGCTGAACTACGCCCGTGCACGCTCCACCCTGCGGACGATGAATCTTTGGCTGCTGGTGGGCGCCTATCCCGGCTGCCCCGAGGGCGCGCCCCGCTATCGCGAGCCGTGGGAGATGTCGCGCCCGGAATTCCTGGTCTATCGCACAGTGGCGGAGGATTTCGCGCGCGCCCCGCCGGCCGGCGTGCTGGTGGCGAAGAATTCCGGCATCCCGCGATGCGGGGCGGAGGATTTCGACCCGATCGCCTATTTCTCCCGTCATCCGGCTTTCGCCGAGGGCTGGCGGCACTACACAAGGGTGGTCCACATGGACACCTACCTCCTGTATCTGCGTGAGGATTGATGTCGTACCAGGACTATGTCGGCCGCACCGAAACCCGCGAGGACCGGCTGGACCCCCGCCTGCTGCGTGGCATGGCCGCGACGCTGGGCCGCCCCGTGCCGGCGGACCTGCCGCCGCTGTGGCACTGGATGTTCTTCCAGGACTGGGTGATGCCGGACGGCATCGGCCCTGATGGCCACCCGAAGCGCGGCGGATTCCTACCCCCGGTGCACCACCTGCCGCGCCGGATGTGGGCCGGCGGCCGCCTGCGCTTCCACCCGGTGCCGCTGCGCGCCGATGACACGGTGACCCGCACCAGCACTATCCTGAAGGTGGAGGCGAAGTCCGGCGGGTCCGGCCAGCTGGTCTTCGTCACCGTTGGCCACCTGCTGCACGGCCCTGCGGGCCTGGCGGTAGAGGAGGAGCAGGACATCGTCTATCGCGGGGCGGAAGGCGCCGCCGTGAAGCCCGCCCCCGCCGCGCCCGCCTGGCCCGGCGCCACCACCTCCACCCTGGTGCCGGACCCGGTGATGCTGTTCCGCTACTCCGCCCTAACGGGCAATGGCCACCGCATCCACTACGACCACCCCTATGTGACCGGGGAGGAGGGCTATCCCGGGCTGGTGGTGCATGGGCCGCTGCAGGCGACGCTGATGGCGCAGCAGGCGCTGGACCAGGCCGGCGGCACCAGGCGCCTGCACCGCTTCGCCTTCCGCGGCCGCCGCCCCGCCTTCGACGGCCGGGCGCTGACAGTGCTGGCCCTGGCGGAAGGCGAGCAGGTGAAGCTGGAAACGCGTGACGAGTCCGGCGCCACCTGCATGCAGGCGGAAGCCGAGTTGGCCGACGCCCTTGCCTGAACAACCCCAGGGCGTGGCGGCGGGAAAAGGCCCGCGGCTGCGCCCGCTTCTGGCGCAGGACACGCTGCGCGGCATTGCCATCATCGTCACCGGCTATACGGTGATCTCGGCTGCCGATGCGGCGGTGAAATGGGCCCTGCCGGAGGTCGGCGTCGCGGTGGCCATGATCTGGCGCGGCGTCTTCGGCATGCTGGCGATCGCGCTGTTGGTGCGCTTCCAGGGCCTGCGCCCGGTGCGCATGCCGCTGCTGGCGCTGCGCTCCGCCCTGCATTGCGTGGTGACGGTGGCCTTCTACCTGGCCTGGTTCAACGCCTTCCCACTCGGCGCCTCCTATGCCGTCAGCGCCGCCGCGCCGCTCATCATGACCATCCTGGCCATTCCCCTGCTGGGGGAGAAGGTGGGCTGGCGGCGCTGGACCAGCACCTGCGTCGGCTTCGCCGGCGTGATGATCATCCTGCAGCCGGGCGGCGAGTTGTGGCGCTGGGAAGCGGGGATGCTGCTGGCCGGCGCGGCGACGCTCGGTCTGACGCGGATCTGGACCCGCGTGCTGGCGGCCACGGATACGCCGCAGACCATCGCCTTCTGGCTGCTGGCCGCGCATGTGCCGGTGGGCCTTCTTCTGCTGCCGATTTTCCCGCCGCTGGGGCCGCTGCTGCCGGCCTGGGACATCGTGCTGTCCTTGGCCTTCCTGGGCATGGCGAACGGCTTCGCTCACCTGCTGTTTTCCCGCGCCTTCGCCATCGCGCCGGTCTCCGCGCTCGCGCCCTATGAATACACCACGCTGCTGTGGGGCGGTGTCTTCGGGTTCCTGGTCTGGGCGGAGGTGCCGGCCTGGAACACCTTGGCCGGCGCCAGCGTGGTGATCGCCGCGGGCCTCTACAACCTGCACCGCGAGCAGGTTCGCCGACGCGAGGATCGCGCCGCGGCGGGGCGTGCCTGATGGCGCTTCGCCACGACCCGAAGCGCGGCGTGATCTTCATGCTGGCGGCCTGCGCCCTGTTCACCGCCATGGGCGTGCTGGTGAAGGAGCTGGCCGGCCGCGTCTCCTTCCTTGAGCAAATGTTCTTCCGCAGCGCCTTTGCCCTGCCGGTGGTGATGCTGATCGTGCTGCGCCGCATCGGCCTGCGCGGCGACCTGGCCGGCACGCTGCGCACGAAGCGCTTCCCCGGCCATGTGCTGCGGGCGCTCTCCGGCACCGCGGCGCAGGGCTGTTCCTTCTACGCGCTGGGCCTGCTGCCGCTGGCCGAGCACACGGCGCTGACCAACACCACGCCGCTGTTCGTCACCCTGCTGTCGATCCCGCTGCTGGGGGAGAAGGTCGGCATCCACCGCAGCGGCGCGGTGGTAGCGGGCTTCCTCGGCATCCTGGTCATCGCCCTGGGGCAGGGGGCCTTCACCGGCGACTACAGCGGTGCGGCGCATTGGGGCATGGTGGCGGCGCTGGCGCATGGGATGTTCTCGGCCGGCACCACCATGCTGGTGCGCACGCTGTCGGACACCGAATCCTCCGGCACCATCGTGCTGTGGCAGTCGCTGCTGATGACACTGTTCAGCCTGTTCTGGCTGCCCTTCGTCTGGGTCACCCCCGGCCCCTTCGACCTGGCGCTGCTGATCGCCATCGGCCTGATCGGCGGGCTGGCACAGGTGCTGCTGACGGAAGCCTGGGCCAGCGCGCAGGTCAGCTTCCTCGCGCCCTATTCCTATTCCTCCCTGCTCTGGGCGGTGCTGTTCGGCTGGGCGGTTTTCGGCGACGTGCCCGGCCTCTCGACGCTGGCAGGCGCTGCCGCCATCGTGCTGGCCAGCCTCTACATCATGCACCGGGAGATGGTGCGCCGAGGGACGAGACGATGAGCATCCCCTTCCTGCGCGACGATCCGGTGAAGCCCGGGGAGGCGGTGCCGGTGGCACCGGGCGTGCGGCGCATCCTGTGCGACAATCCCGGGCCTTTCACCTGGCGCGGCACCAACACCTGGCTGATCGGCCAGGGCCGGGTGGCGGTCCTGGACCCCGGGCCGGCGGATGCGGCGCAGCTCGCCGCCATCCTGCGCGCCACGGAAGGCGAGACCATCACCCATATCCTGGTCAGCCACACGCATCGCGACCATTCCCCCGGCGTCGCCGCGCTGCAGGCGGCCACGGGCGCACGGAGCCATGGCTTCGGCCCGCATCTGACGCCGCCCGACCAGGGCGGGGAGGGCGGCGACCATTCCTTTACCCCCGATGTGAGGCTGGCCGATGGCGCGGTGGTGGAGGGTGATGAATTCCGCCTGACCGCGATCCACACGCCCGGCCACTGCGCCAACCACCTGTGCTTCGCGCGCGACGACGGCGTGGTGTTCAGCGCCGACCATGTGATGAGTTGGTCCACCACCGTGGTCAGCCCGCCGGATGGCGACATGGCGGCCTACATGGCCTCCCTGTCCAAATTGGCGGCACAGGATGCCAGCCTGTACCTGCCCGGCCACGGCCCGCCCCTGCCGAACCCCGCGCCCTTCGTCGCGGCGCTGGCCGCGCATCGGCTGGAGCGGGAGGCGAAGGTTCTGGACGCCCTGCGGGCGGCCCGCCGCGCGACGGCGCTGGCCCTGGTGCCGCCGGTCTATGGCCCGGTGCTGGAGCCGCGTCTGGTGCCGGCGGCGGCGCGCAGCCTGCTGGCGCATCTGCTGAAGCTGGTGGCCGAAGGCCAGGCCGCGCGGGATGGCGAAAGCTTCGAGCCGCGCTGAGGCTACAGAACCGCGACAGACACGATCTGGCCGCCGGCGGCGTAAAGGATGCTGTAGCTGGCCCAGGCGTGCTCGTTCAGCAGGTCGTAGTCCGTCACCCGCATCTGGCCGTCCGCCAGGCGCTCCACGACATAGTTCAGCCGGCCCTGGCTGTCGTAATCCTCGTCCAGGCTGCTGCCATCCGTGCCGACGTATCGCCGGTAGTCGAGCACGCCATTGGCCGGGTTGTAGTCCTCGCCCAGCATGCTGCCATCTTCCCACTGGGTGAACAGGTAATCGCGCTGGCCTGTGCTCACATCGTAATCGATGGATTCCCGACGCCCATCGTGATGCAGCGTCGAGATATAATCGACCTGGCCGCTGGCGGGATCGTAGACGGTGCCCTGCTGGCGGAAGTCGTATTGTTCCTCAAAGACGAACTCGGCAATGGTTTTCAGGTTAGTATGGTCGATCGAAAGGGTGCGGCCAAGAGGATCGAGATGGGTGTAGGTCACACTGCTTGGAAGATCGGGACGGAAATCGAGCCGATCGTTGAGGTACCGTAAATTCAGGATGAAACGACTCCCGTCATCCATCAACATGTCGACGTCGTAAAGCCGAAAGGTGTCAACGGTACCGCTGACATAAAAATCGTTCCTGATGCTGTAGGCGGCCCAGGGATGCTCGCCTGCAAGATCATAATCCGTGGCAGAAGCGACAAAAACCGCGTTATCGCCGAAAAAAGGCATCCATTCGTAGTCGATAAGCCCGCTGATGGGGTCGCGCACGATCATCGGCCCTGGGTCCTGCGCAGCAAGAGGTTCAAACGCCTCAAGAGGTTCCATCGTTGCACCTTGCCCCCGGCGTTTACCTTGACGTAAAGCCGAAGCAGAGCGCCATCAAAACACGATCCGGTGTCTACCCATCGCTCATCCGGTTGTCCTGCCCGCGAAATACGATCCGCGGCCGTTCTGCCCGCCTTGCCGCAGGCACCTCCAGCCATTCCGAAAATTCGGTCAGGATCTTGCCGGTGATATCCGCCAGCTTCGCCGCCCGCGCCTGGCTCAGCGGATACCAGGCCAGCCCTTCCAACTCGCCCGACCCGCCGATCTCGCCGCGCACCGCCTCGGCGGGGGCGATCAGGAAGCGCGCATTAAAGCGCATGCTGCGCGTCGTCGGCGTGACGGCGCGGCAGAGGTAGTCCAGTGGTGCGAGGTCGGCGAGCAGCCGCGTGCCCTTCATCTCCCCCAACAGCAGCCCGGTTTCCTCATACAATTCCCGCGCCGCCGCCACCCCCAAGGCGCGCGCCAGGGAAGGCTTCGCCCGGTGTGCCAGCAGCCCGAAGGTCTCCGGCTTCATCTCGGACAGCGCCTTCACGCCGTGGTCGCCGCGGTCCACGCGGCCGCCCGGGAACACCAGGATGCTCGGCATGAATTTGTGCTTGGCATGGCGCATGCCCATCAGGATCTCGGGCTCGCCCGCACCCTGTCGCCAGACGATCAGGCTGGCGGCGTGGCGTGGCACCACCGTGCGCTTGCGCGGTGCCGGGACCAGGTCGCCGGCGCCGCCGGGGTTGTCGGCGGTTGCGTCAGCCAAGGTTGATGCCCCTCGTCGCCAGCCAGGCGCGGAAATTCGCGCGTTCCGGCACGGAGAGCTGCCGTGCCGCATTTTCGGACCAGGTGCAGCCTTCCGGCTTGGGCCCATGCACCTCGGGGTAGCGCGGCTTGCCCGGCGGGCGCAGCGCATCATAGGCGGGCAGGGCGGCGGCGAGGCCGCTGTCGTCATAGGTCTCCCGATGCACCACCACGGAAGGCGGCAGCCGTGGCGAGGTCTCGTTGCGCTTCGCGGGGAAGCCCAGCGTCAGCCCGGCCAGCGGGAACACCCCCTCCGGCAGCCCGAACAACCCCTGCACCAGCGCCAGATTGTTGCGGACATAGGAAATCGGGCAGGTGCCGAGCCCCGCCGCCTCTGCCGCCATGATGCAGAACCCCATGGCCAGCGCGGCGTCGGCGGAAGCGTTCAGGAAGGTGTCGATGCTATCATTGGCGTGGGCACGGCCCTGCGCCGCGCAGACCTGCCGGCCGCGGCGGATGTCGCCGCAGAACAGCAGCAGCACCGGCGCCTGCTTGATCCAGGGCATCGTGCCGATCGCATCCGCCACCTGCGCGATCTTCGCCGCGTCCCGCGTCACCAGGATGGAGAATTGCTGCAGGTCGGACTTGGCGGGCGCCGATTGTGCGCCGGCCAGCACCAAATCCAGCAGCGCCTCCGGCACCGGGTCGGGCCGGTAGGCGCGGGTCACGCGCCGGTCCAGCAGCAACGCCAGGCCGGCGGGGATGTCGGCGGGCGGGGTGAAGGGCAGCGCGCCGAAGCGGGCGCGGATCAGGGTCTCGGTGTCCATGTCCCGCAGCCTCTCACGCAGTTTACCGCAATACCACCCAGGCATCGGCGACCGTCACGCCCTCGCCGGGCCGGCCGACGATCAGCGGGTTGATCTCCGCCTCCGCCACCTGCGCCACGCCGGCGAGGCGCGACGCCGCGACCACCGCCCGCGCCAGCGCCTCCAGGTCACCCAGCGGCAGGTTGCGCCAGCCGGAAAGCGGCTTCAGCGCCCGCACTTCCGCGATCATCTCCCGCGCCGTCTCCAGGTCGACGGGCGCCATCCGCAGCGCGATGTCGCGGTGCAATTCGGACAGCACGCCGCCGGCACCCAGCAGCACCACCGGCCCCACCTCCGGGTCCCGCCGGAAGCCGAGAATGGCCTCCGCCAGCCCCTTCGCCATGGGCTGAACCAGCATGCCGGTGAGCTTCGCCTGTGGTGCGGCGGCGGCAACGCGCGCGCGCATCGCCGCCGCCGCCTCGCGCAGCGCCGCCGCATCGGCGATGTTCAACGCCACGCCGCCGACTTCCGTCTTGTGCGCCAGGTCCGGCGACAGGATCTTCAACGCCACCGGATAGCGCATGTCCCCCGGCGGTGTGTCCTGCATCACGGCAAAGGGTGAATCGAGACCGAGTGCCGCGAAGACGCCGCGCGCATCGGCCTCGTCCGGCCGCGCCGGCAGGGCGATGGTGGGCGCAGCAATGTCCGCTGTCTCGCGCGGCGCGCGCCAGGCGCAGTAGGCGGCGATGGAGTCGGCGGCGGTGTCGGCCGTGCGGAAGGCGGCGATGCCGGCTTCCGCCAGCAGGCGCAGGGATGCCTCGGCCTGCGGCGCCAGGAAGGTGGCCACCGGCTTGCCGGCAAGCTTGGCGCCCTCAATGATCCCGCCCACCGCATCCTTCGGGCGGAACTGCGCCGAGGAACCGACAACCGCCAGAACCAGGTCCGTATCCTCGGCCGCGCGCAACGCATCCAGCCCCGCCATGATGCGGTCCGGCCGCGTGCCGGCCAGCGTCATGTCCAGCAGCCGGCCATGTGCGTTCAGCTTCGCCGCTTCCAGCCGGCCCGCGGCTGCCGCATCCGGCTTGCGCGCCTCGATGCCCAGCACGCCCAGCGCGTCGACCGCCAGCGCGCCGCCGCCGCCCGTCGTCGTCATCACGCCGACGGCGCGATGCGCGCGGGCGGGCGGGCTGCGGCCAGCGACCAGCAGCGGCAGTTCCAGCAGTGATTCCATCATGGAGACGCGCAGGATCCCATGCGCCCGGAAGAACGCATCTGCCGCCGCATCGCTGCCGGCCAGTGCGCCGGTGTGGCTTGTCGCCAGTTCCGCGCCGAAGGGGCTGCGGCCGAGCTTCAACGCCACGATCGGTTTGCGCAGCGACCGCGCCTTGGCTGCCGCCGCCGCCAGTTGGGCCGGCGCGCGGATGGCTTCCAGGAAAAGCGCGACGACATCCACATCCGCATCTTCCAGCAGCAGGGATGCGATCTCCCCCGCCGTCAGGTCTGCCTCGTTGCCCGTGCCGATGAGATGCGAGAAGCCGAGGCCCCGCGCCGCGCCGCGCGACAGCAGCGCGCCCATCATGGAGCCGGATTGCGAGACCAGCGCCACGCGCCCGGCCGGCAGGTTCTCGGCTTCCAGCGCCGCATTGGTGGTGAGCGCGGTGCGAGCATTCAGGTTGACGATGCCCATGGAATTGGGCCCGAGCAAACGCATCCCGCTGCCCTGCGCGGCAGCCAGTATGCGCGCCTGCAGCGCGGCGCCTTCAGGGCCCGCCTCGGCGAAACCGTCGGCCAGCACGCAGGCCACGGGAATCTTCCGCGCTGCGCAGGCGGCGACCTGCGCTTCGACATTGTCGGTGCCAAGCAGGATGTAGGCAAAATCGATCTCGCCCGGGATGTCGACGAGCGAGCCGAAGGCGCGCTCGCCCAGCACCTCCGCCGCGCGCGGATTCACCGGGAACAACTCGCCCGCAAAACCGTGACGGCGCAGATAGCGCTGCGGCCGCGCCGTCAGCCGCTGGTCATCGGCGGAGGCGCCGATCAGCGCGATGCGGCGCGGGTTGAGAAGCGCCTGCGCCAGCGGCGTCACTTCGGCGGCCTCTGCGAGAAACTGCGGCCGAAGATGCCCTCGGCGATGCGGTTCTTCATCATTTCCAGGCTGCCGCCCGCGATCATCCAGCCGCGCGTCTTGCGCACGCAGTATTCGATCAGCAGGTCCTGGCTGTAGCCGGTGCCGCCCATGATCTGCATGGATTCATTGGCGCACATCCAGCCCGCCTGGTTGCAGGCGTATTTTGCGAGTGCAACGTCCTGCGGGTCCGGCAGCCCGCCCTTGGCGCGCACGGCAGCGCGGTAGAGCAGCAGCTGCGCGCTATCGAGCGCGACGCGCATCTCGGAGAACTTCCATTGCAGGCCCTGGAATTCCATCAAGGGCCGGCCGAACTGCTTCCTCTGCTCGGCATGCGCCTTGGCCTGGCGGAAGCAATACTCGCCAAGCGCCAGGGCGCGGGTGGTGTTGCCGGCGCGTTCCACGTTGAAGCCCGAGATCTGCTTGCGGAATCCGCCCTCGCCGAGCAGGAGATTCTCCTCCGGCACGAAGACATCGTCGAAATACAGCGCGCACCAGGTCTCGCCATTCATGTAGCGGCTGGGCTGGCCGAGGCGGAAACCCTCCATCCCGCGTTCCAGCAGGACCGAGCCGATGCCGTTCACGCCGGGCGCAAAGCGGCAGTAGATGACGAAGACATTTGCGTCTTCCGTGTTCGAGGTGAACACCTTGCCGCCGTTCAGCACATAGCCACCCTGCACCCTGGTGGCGGTGGTCTTGAGGTCGGTCAGCGCCGAACCCGCATCCGGCTCCGTCATGCCGACCGCGGCAATGGTCTCGCCGCGCAGCAGCGGTTCGAAGAAGCGCTTCTTCTGATCCGGCGTGGCGTATTCCGCAAAGGTACGGAAGGCACCGAAATTGCCGGCCTGCAGCACATCGGCGCTGCGCGGGCAGACATAGGCGATCTGTTCCATCGCCAGGATGGCGTCGAACAGCGTGCCGCCCTGACCACCATCTGCTTCCGGCACCATGATGCCGAACAGACCGTTCTCGGCCATCAGCTTCGCGACATCCCAGGGGAAGCGCTCATCATGCGCCCGCGCCAGCGCGTCCTTCGCCAGGTGCTGTTCGGCAAAGCGGCGGACCGAATCCTGGAACGCGACCTGTTCCTCGGAGAGCGAGAAATCCATCAGACCGGATCCCAGGAAAACACGTCGCCGGAGCGATCGAGCGGCAGGAAGTGACTGCGCAGCGCGGGCAGGGCGGTCTCGGCAATGGCTTCCGGCGTCCAGCCCTCGCCGCGATGCGTGCTGCGGATCGGCCGCGGCTGGCTGAACAGGAACAACTCGTTGTGCCGCGCGGCGAAGATCTGCCCCGTCACGTCCTTCGCGGCGCCGGAGGCGAGGAACACGGCCAGCGGCGCGTTCTTGTCCGGCGTCATCTGCTGCAGCCGCGCCACCCGGGCCTTCTCGGCCTCGGTGGAGGAGGGGATGGAGCTGGTCATGCGCGACCAGGCGAAGGGTGCGATGCAGTTGGACCGCACGCCGAAGCGCTGCATGTCCAGCGCAATGGATTTTGACAATGCCGCCACGCCCAGCTTCGCCGCGGAATAATTGGCCTGGCCGAAATTGCCGATCAGCCCCGATGTGGAGGTCATGTGCACATAGGCACCACGGCCCTGCTTGCGGAACTGCTCGGCGGCGGCGCGGCTGACGAAGAAGCTGCCGTTCAGATGCACATTGATGACCGCGAGCCACTCCTCGGGCGTCATCTTGTGGAAGATCTGATCGCGTAGAATGCCGGCGTTGTTCACCACGATGTCGATGCCGCCGAAGGCATCCATCGCCTGCGCCACGATGCGCTGCGCACTGGCCCAATCCGCCACGCTGTCGGTATTGGCCACCGCCTGGCCGCCACGCTGATGGATGATGGCCACCGTCTGCTCGCCGGGCGTGGCGCTGGTCGGGCCTTCGCCCGTCAGGCTTGCGCCGATGTCGTTCACCACCACCCTCGCGCCGGCCAGCGCCATGGCGAGGGCGATTTCCCGCCCGATCCCGCCGCCGGCCCCGGTGACGATCGCCACCTTGCCCTCCAGCATCATCCCGTTGCCTCCTGAATGCGCAGCCCGGTTCTAGTCCGGTGCCGCCAGGGCGTGAAGCCGGGTTGCCGCATCACGGCAGTGCCCTAAACTCAAGCCTGGATACAAGTGGGGGACGAGGTGGCCTTCGTGGAGCTGGACGGGGTCGGCATGACCTTTCGTGGCCGCACCGGTGCCTATCAGGCCGTTCGGGATTTCAACCTGGAGTTGTCCGAGGGCGAATTCTTTTGCCTTCTCGGCACATCCGGCTGTGGCAAGACCACGGTGATGAACATGCTGGCCGGCTTCGATGCGCCAACGGAAGGGCAGATCCGCCTGGAAGGCCGCCCCGTGCGCGGCCCCGGCGCGGATCGCGGCGTGGTCTTCCAGGGGCATGACAGCCTGTATGACTGGCTGACGGCGCGCGACAACATCGCCTTTGGCCTGCGCCTGCGCGGCATGGGCCGGGCAGAGCGGCGGTCCATCGCCGATCGCTTCCTGAACATGGTGGGGCTGGCCGGGCAGGGCGGGAAGCACCCTTCGGAGCTTTCCGGCGGCATGAAGCAGCGCATCCAGATCGCCCGCGCGCTGGCGAACGACCCGCGCATGCTGCTGATGGACGAGCCCTTCGGCGCGCTGGACGCGATGACGCGCGCGGTGCTGCAGGGCGAGCTTTCCCGCATCTGGTCGGAGAACCGGAAGACCGTGCTGTTCATCACGCATGACATCGAGGAAGCCTGCGCGCTGGCCACCCGTGTCGGCGTGATGAAGCGCGGCCCGGGCGGCACGCTGAAAGCGGTGGTGCCGCTCGACCTGCCCTACCCGCGCGAACGCACCTCCGACGCCTTCATGGCCAGCTTCCGCCGGGTGCATGAGCTGATCCATGCGGAGATCCACCCCCAATGAACGATGGCATGATGAACAGCCGCACCGCCACCGTCGCCGGCTATGTGCTGGGCTTCGCGCTGCTGTTCGCCATCTGGCACCTCGCCTCCCAGTACCTGGTGCGGTCCGTGCTTTTCCCCTCGCCCATCCCGGTCTTCATCCGCGGCTGGGCGCTGATCGAGGACCAGCTGCTGCAGGAAGCAGTCATCGCCTCCATGCGCCGCATTCTCCAGGGCTTCCTGCTGGGCAGCGCCATCGGCATTCCGGTCGGCCTGGCCATCGGCAGCTTCCGCCCGGTGCGGCTGCTGCTGGAACCCTGGACGGAGTTCTTCCGCTTCATCCCCGCCGTGGCGATGATCACCGTCTCCGTCATCTGGTTCGGCATCGGGGAGGAGAGCAAGATCTTCCTCATCGCCTACACCACCATCTTCGTGGTGGTGATCGCGACGGCGGCGGGCGTCGGCGCGGTGGGGCGGGACAAGATCCGCGCCGCGCAATGCCTCGGCGCCAACCGCTTTCAGGTCTTCGCCCTCGTCGCCCTGCCGGCGACGGTGCCCTACATCCTGACCGGGATGCGGCTGGCGATGTCCAACGCCTTCGTCACCATCGTCGCCGCCGAGCTTGTCGCCAGCAATGACGGCCTCGGCAAGATGCTGTGGGACGCCAGGCTGTTCATGCAGGTGGAGGACATCTTCGTGGCCCTGATCTCGCTCGGCCTGCTGGGCTTCGCGACGGACCGCACCTTCCGCCTGCTGATCCGCGCCTTCGCGGGCCGCTTCAACCCGACCATGTGACAAACAGGGAGAATCAGAACATGCTTCGCCGAACCCTTCTCGCCGCCAGTGGCGCCGCCCTGGCCGCGCCCGCCTTCGCCCAGAACGCGCCGATCAAGCTGACCATCGCGACCGGCGTGGATCCGTCCTTCGCGCCCTACTACGTCGCCAAGGAAGGCGGCTTCTTCGAGCGCAATGGGCTGGACTGCACGGTCAACACCGGCCCCTCCGGCTCGGCCATGGTGGCCTTCCTGATCGGCAACCAGATCAACTCGGCCTATGGCGCCGAACAGGCCGGCGTCTCCGCGCATCTCGTGGACCCGAACGTGGTCGCGGTGTGCGAAGGCACGGCGCTGCTGCGCTGGATCAGCGTGCTCGGCCGCAACATCGAGAACATGGAAGGGCTGAAGGGCAAGCGCGTCGGTGTTGCCCGCGGCACCGGCAGCGAGACCTTCTGGCTGTCGGTCGTCTCCAAGCTCAACCTGAACCCGGCCGACTACACCATCGTGAATGTCGAGGCGCCGGAGATGGTGGCGGCGCTGGAGCGCGGCAACATCGACGCCTTCGCGGTGTGGGAGCCCTGGCCGACGCGCGCCATGCGCGCCATCCCGAACACCAAGATCCTGGTCTCCAACGACCAGATTCAGATCGTCCGAAACTTCGTCTACATGAACAAGGCCTGGGGCCTGGCGAATGCGGAAGCCACCACGCGGCTGATGCGGTCCCTGGTGCAGGCACAGGAATTCATCGCGGCCAGCCCGGCGGAAGCCGCCCGCCATGTCGCCCGCTTCCTGCGGCAGGATCGCGCCTTCATCGCGGAGCTGATGACCAAGGTTGAGTACAAGATGAACCTGACGCCGGACAGCGTCGGCAATTTCCAGCTCGCCATCGACCAACTCCGCGGCATGGGCAAGCTGTCGAAGGAGGTCACGCCGGCCCAGGTGATCTGGAAGGACCCGCTGGCCGCCGTCGCGCCGGATCGCGTGCGGATCTAGCCGCCCTCGGCCACCAAGCGCAGGGCGGTGGGGTCGGTGATGCGCAGCCCGGCGCGCACCGGCTCCACCATCCCACGCAGGCGCAATACGCTCAGCGCGGCGTTCACCTTGGGGCGGGATGCCACGACCAGCGCCGCCACCTGGCCCTGCGGCAGCCGCACCAGGCCGGAAGGATCGGCAGCCGCCAGAGCCAGCAGCGCCGAAGCCAGGCGCTGCGGCAGGTGTTGTAGCCCCACCGCCTCCACCTGGTCGGTCGTCCGCCGCAGCCGCGCGGCCAGCGTCCGCAGCAGGGCGAGCGCCGTGGCGGCATCGCCTGCCACTACCGCCATTGCCTCCGCATGGCGCAGCATCAGCCCGCGCACCGGGGTCAGCGCCGTGGCATCCGCGCTGCGCGGCCCACCATCGATCAGCGCAACCTCTCCCACCGGCTCGCCCGGTCCGGCCAAGCCCAGGGTCAGTTCGCGCCCTGCGCCGGTGGCCAGGTGCAGCCGCACCAGACCGTCCAGCACCACCAGCATGCCATCCGCGCCCGGGTCGCCGCGGCGGAACACCACGGCGCCGGTGGCGTAGCGCGCTGGCCGGGCGCAGGCGGCCAGGCGGGCGCGCACCGCCGCCGGTACCCCTTCCAACAGGGGCAGCCGGTTCAGCGCGGTGTGAGCCTCGGCCGGGGTCACGCCGTGTCTACTTCTCCGACGCCGCGATGATGCCGCCGGCCAGGCTGGCCGGGATGCGGTTGGTCCAGCGGCCACAATCCACCTGGGTCACGAACTCCAGTACCGCGCGGTTGAAGGCGTCCGGGTCCTCAAGATTCATTGTGTGCCCGCATTTCGGCATCACCAGCAGCGCGCTGCTGCGGATGGTGCGCTTCAGGTAGAGGCTGGCCTCCAGCGTCGGGTCGTCCTCGTCGCCGGCAATCACCAGCGTCGGCACCGTCATGGCGCGGAACTGCGCTTCCAGGTCGAACAGGCTGGGCCGGCGGCGCTGCACGCCGTTCATGGTCAGCGCGGAGCCTTCCGTGCTGTGTTCGCAGAGTTGGGCCTGGAATTCCGCATAGCCGCGCGGGTCCTTCTCCTCGAAGACTAGGCGGGTGGGGCCGCGGCTGTAGGTCAGGCCGAAGCGGTCCATCCCCTCCGCGCGGATGCGGGCGATGGCGGCGTCTGTCTCCGCATGGAACTGCGCCGTCTTGCCCGGCGCTGCGCCGTAGCCGACGCCGGCGGCGACCAGGCTGCGGGCCAGCGTGGGATGGCGCAGGCCCAAATGCAGCGTCGCGAAGCCGCCCATGGAAAGCCCCACCACATGGGTCGGCCCCAGGCCCAGCCCCATGATCACGGCCGCGATGTCGTCCGTCGCCCGGTCCTGGCTGTATTGCGACGGGTCCGTCGGCACGTCCGAGGGCGTGTAGCCGCGCGCGGCATAGGCGATGCAGCGATAGCGGCGCGAGAAGAAGCGCATCTGCGCCTCCCACGACCGATGGTCGCCTGCATATTCATGCACGAAGACCATAGGCGTGCCGGTGCCGGCCTCCTCGTAGTGCAGGTTCACCCCGTCATCGGTCTGCAGCGTCGGCATGGTGTCGGTATCCCAGTTTCCCGGCCGGGATCGTGCCGGCCGAATCCGCGCGCGGCAAGCCGGGGGGCGCCTTGACAGGGCAGGGGGCCAAGCGCATCTGCAATCCGGACCCAAAAGGTCCCCTTTGAATGGGCAGGAGAGTGAACCGCCGTGCTGCGGGTCTCGAAATTCACCGACTACGCCGTGGTGGTGCTGTCGCGGCTGGAGGCCGAGGGCGGGGTGCAGACCGCGCCCGGCCTGGCTTCCGGCACCGGCATTGCCGAGCCGACGGTGGCCAAGGTATTGAAGATGCTGGCCCAGTCCGGGCTGGTGGAGGGGTTGCGTGGGGCCCGGGGTGGCTACCGCCTGCTCCGGCCGCTGGCTTCCGTTGCGCTGTCGGAGGTGATTGTGGCGATGGATGGTCCGATCGCTCTGACCGCCTGCGTCGATGGCGGCTTCGGCCTGTGCGAGGCCGAGCATACCTGCCCCGTCCGCGGGCGGTGGGACCCGGTGAATGCCGCGATCCGTGGTGCGCTCTCCGCCATCATGGTCAGCGAAATCGCCTCGCCGCCCGCCGCCCCCCGGACCGCTGCCGCCACCCCCATGCCCGCTTACGCCGCCGAGTAGGAAACGATCAGATGGCCGCCGTCACCGAAACCATCGAAGCCGTCCAGTCGGTCACCGAATCCGGCTACAAGTGGGGCTTTGAGACCGATATTGAGATGGACTTCGCGCCCAAGGGCCTGAACGAGGACATCGTTCGCTTCATTAGCGCGAAGAAGAAGGAGCCGGCCTGGCTGCTGGAATGGCGGCTGAAGGCGTATCGCCATTGGCTGACCATGGAAGTGCCGCATTGGGCCGCCGTCAGCCATCCGCCGATCGATTTCCAGGACGCCTTCTACTACGCTGCCCCGAAGCAGGGCCCGAAGTCGCTGGATGAGGTCGATCCGGAACTGCTGAAGACCTACGCCAAGCTTGGTATTCCGCTGAAGGAACAGGCCATCCTGGCGGGCGTCGAGGGGGCGGGCGACAGCCCCTCCGAGGGCGGCCGCATGCCGATCGCCGTCGATGCGGTCTTCGACAGCGTCTCCGTCGCCACCTCCTACAAGGAGCGCCTGGCGAAGGACGGCATCGTGTTCTGCGCGATCAGCGAGGCGGTGCAGACGCATCCCGAGCTGGTGCAGCAGTATCTCGGTTCCGTCGTGCCGCAGGGCGACAACTTCTACGCCGCGCTGAACAGCGCTGTCTTCACCGACGGCAGTTTCGTTTACATCCCGAAGGGCGTGAAATGCCCGATGGAGCTGTCCACCTATTTCCGCATCAATGCGAAGAGCACGGGGCAGTTCGAGCGGACGCTGATCATCGCCGATGAGGGCAGCACGGTCAGCTACCTCGAGGGCTGCACGGCGCCGATGCGCGACGAGAACCAGCTGCATGCGGCCGTTGTCGAATTGGTCGCGCTGGATGATGCCAGCATCAAGTACAGCACGGTGCAGAACTGGTATCCGGGCGATGCGGAGGGCAAGGGCGGCATCTACAACTTCGTCACCAAGCGCGCAGCCTGCCGCGGCAAGCGCAGCAAGGTGTCCTGGACGCAGGTGGAGACGGGTTCCGCCATCACCTGGAAGTACCCGTCGTGCATCCTGATCGGTGACGACAGCGTGGGTGAGTTCTACTCAGTCGCCATTACCAATAACCGCCAGCAGGCCGATACCGGCACCAAGATGTTCCATATCGGTCAGCGCACGCGCAGCACGATCGTCAGCAAGGGCATCAGCGCCGGCCATGGCCAGAACACCTATCGCGGCCTGGTGAAGATCAGCCCGAAGGCATCCGGCGCGCGCAACTTCACGCAGTGCGACAGCCTGCTGATCGGCGACCAGTGCGGCGCGCATACGGTGCCCTACATCGAGAATCGCTGCATGACGGCGAAGGTGGAACACGAAGCCACCACCAGCCGCATTGCGGAGGACCAGCTCTTCTACTGCCGCTCCCGCGGCCTGACGCAGGAAGACGCGGTTGGCATGATCGTCAACGGCTTCTGCCGCGAGGTGCTGAAGGAACTGCCGATGGAATTCGCCGTGGAAGCACAGAAGCTGCTGCAGATCAGTCTTGAAGGTTCGGTGGGTTAACGCCGTCCGATGACCGGAGGGGCCGCAAGGCCCCGGAGGTCCGAATCGGCCGGCTCTTTTTGAGGTTGATGATGCTGAAGATCGAAAACCTGCACGCCACCGTCGACGGCAAGCAGATCCTGAACGGGCTGAACCTGACGATTCCGTCGGGCGAGATCCACGCCATCATGGGGCCGAACGGCTCCGGCAAGTCCACCCTGTCCTACGTCCTGGCGGGGCGCGAGGGCTATGAGGTGACGGAAGGCTCCGTCACCTTCGGCGAGGTCGACCTGCTGGCGATGGAGCCGGAGGAGCGCGCCGTGGCCGGCGTGTTCCTGGCCTTCCAGGCGCCCGTCGAACTGCCCGGCGTCGGCAACGCCAACTTCCTGCGCACGGCGCTGAACGCGGTGCGCCGCGCCAAGGGCGAGGCGGAGATCGACGCCATCCAGTTCCTCAAGCTGGCGCGCGCCCGCATGAAGGTGCTGAACATGCCGGACGACATGCTCAAGCGCCCAGTGAATGTCGGCTTCTCCGGCGGCGAGAAGAAGCGCAACGAGATGCTGCAGATGGCTCTGCTCTCGCCGAAGCTGGCGCTGCTGGACGAGACTGATAGCGGGCTCGACATTGATGCGCTGAAGCTGGTCTCGGATACGGTGAACAGCCTGCGTGGCCCCGACTTTTCCGCGCTCGTCATCACGCACTACCAGCGCCTGCTGACCCACATCGTGCCGGACCGCGTGCATGTGCTGTCCGCCGGCCGGATCGTGAAGTCGGGCGGCCCCGAGCTGGCGCATGAGCTGGAAGCCTCCGGCTACGGCGCCATCCAGGACGCCGCTGCATGACGGCGATCAGCAGCACCGGCCCCGCCGCCTTCCTCGGCCGGCATGAGGGGCTGCGCGGGCGGCTACCCGGCGCGCAGCTTCCCTGGGTGGAGGCGCTGCGCGATCGCAGCGCCGCCGCCTTCCGCGCCCAGGGCTTCCCGACGCGGCGCGTCGAGGCGTGGAAATACACCGACCTCGCCGTGGTGAACGCCTCGGTCTTCGGCGAGCCGCTGACCGCCGTGGATGATGCGCTGGCCCTGCCGCCGGCTGCCGGCCCGCGTGCCGTCTTCATCGATGGCCGCTTCCGCGCCGATCTCTCCGCGCTGGAAGGTCTGCCCTTCACGGTGGAGAATCTGGCCAGCGCGCTGCCGCGCCTGGAATCCCGCCTGGGTGCGTTGGCGCGGCCGGAGGAGCAGTCGCTCGCCGCGCTGAACGGCATGCTGTTCGAGGATGGCCTGGTGGTGACGGTGCCGGAGAGCGTCGAGGCCGGCGTGCTGGAGCTGTTCTCCTTCGCCACCGAAAGCGAACGCGCCCCCGCCTTCCACCCGCGCCACCTGGTGCGGCTCGGCGCCGGTGCCTCGCTGACCCTGGTGGAGACCGCCGCTGGCCCCGCCACCGCGCGCTACCTGCACAACCCGGTCTTCGAGATCGAGGTGGCAGAGGGCGCGCGGATGAACCACGGGCGGCTGCAGCAGGAAGGCCGCGACGCCTTCTTCCTCTCCACTGTCTATGCCCGCGTGCAGGCGGGCGGCACCTACGACAACTTCACGATGAACGCCGGCTCGCGCCTGGCGCGCAACGAGATCCATGTGGCGCTCTGCGGCCCCAAGGCCGAATGCCACATGAATGGCGTGCAGCTTCTGGCCGATGGCCAGCATGCGGATACCACCACGGCGCTCGATCATGCGGCGCCGGATTGCTCGTCCCGCCAGACCTACAAGACGGTGCTGTCCGGCAAGTCGCGTGGCGTGTTCCAGGGCAAGATCCTGGTGCGGCAGATCGCGCAGAAGACCGATGGCTACCAGATGAACCAGGCGCTGCTGCTGTCGCCGGATGCCGAGATCGACAGCAAGCCGCAGCTGGAAATCTACGCCGACGACGTGAAGTGCAGCCACGGCGCCACGGTCGGCGAGCTGGATGCCGAGCAGATCTTCTTCCTTCGCTCCCGCGGCATTCCGCTGGAACAGGCGAAGGCTATCCTGGTCGAGGCGTTCCTGACGGAGGCGGTGGAAGCCGTGGCGGATGAGGCGATCCGCGATGCGTTGTCGCGCGCCGTCACCGGCTGGTGGCAGCGCCAGGGCATCCAGGGCGGGATCGAGGCCGCGTGATGGACGGGCATGTCGCACCCACGCTGAACCTGGACGCGATTCGGGCAGATTTCCCGATCCTGTCGGAGAAGGTGCGCGGCAAGACCTTCACCTTCCTCGACAGCGGCGCCTCCGCCCAGAAGCCGCGCCAGGTGATTGGCGCGATGGTGCGGATGATGGAGACGGCCTATGCCAACGTCCATCGCGGCGCCTACCATATGAGCGAGCAGGCGACCGAGGCCTATGAGGCCGCCCGCGCCGCCGTGGCGCGCTTCCTGAACGCCGGCGATGTGCGGGAGATCATCTTCACCGGCAGCAGCACCAACGCCATCAACCTGGTGGCGCACAGCTACGGCCGCGGCGTGATGCAGCCTAGCCAGGCGGTGGTGATTTCCGAGATGGAGCACCACGCCAACATCGTGCCCTGGCAGATGGCGCGCGACGCGCATGGCATTGAGCTGCGTGTCTGCCGCATCACCGATGCCGGCGAGCTGGACCTCGACGATCTCGCAGCGAAGCTTGCCGATGGCAAGGTCGGGCTTGTTGCCGTCACCCACATGTCCAATGTGCTCGGCACGGTCACGCCTGCCGCGCAGATCGCGCGCATGGCGCATGAGGCCGGGGCCAAGGTGCTGTTCGATGGCAGCCAGGCCGCCGTGCATCGCCGCGTCGATGTGCGGGAGATCGATGCGGATTTCTACGTCTTCACCGGCCACAAGCTCTACGGCCCGACCGGGATCGGCGTGCTCTACGCCAAGGGCGCGTTGCAGGAGGCGATGCCGCCCTTCCTGGGCGGCGGCGACATGATCGCGGAAGTGTCCTTCGAACGCTCCGTCTGGGCGCCTTACCCCGCAAAGTTTGAGGCCGGCACCCCGCCGATCATCGAGGCCATCGGCCTGCACGCCGCCATCGACTATGTCGAATCTATCGGCATGGCCGCGATCGAGGCGCATGAGCGCGCCTTGGTCGATCGCGCCATGGCCCGCCTGCCGCAGATCGAGGGCGTGACCCTGCTCGGCCGCGCGCAGGACCGCGGCGGCGTCTTCGCCTTCGCCCTCGACACGGCCCATGCGCATGACGTGGCGACGCTGCTGGACCGCGCCGGCATTGCTGTGCGTTCCGGCCGCCATTGCGCGGAGCCGCTGCATGAACGCTTCGGCGTGGAAAGCACCTGCCGCGCCTCCTTCGGCCTCTACACCACGCCGGCGGAGGTCGATCTGCTGGCCGATGCGCTGCACCAGGCGCGGGAGTTCTTCCGATGAGTGGTGGCTTGTTCGATGACCTGCGCGACCTGTACCAGGAAGTGATCCTCGATCACGGCCGCAAGCCGCGCAACTTCAAGCGACTCGATGACGCGGATCGCACGGCGCGCGGTGACAATCCGATGTGCGGCGACCGCATGGAATTGTTCGTCAAGCTCGCCCCGGAGGGCCATATCGAGGATGCGGCCTTCCAAGGCCGCGGCTGCGCCATCTCCATGGCCAGCGCCTCGCTCATGACCGATACGGTCAAGGGCAAGACGCAGGCGCAGGCACGGCAGATGGGCGAGAACTTCCGGGCGCTGGCCATGACCGGCATCTGCCCGGATTGCGGCGGCGAGATCGCGGAGGACATGGAACGCCTGGCGCCCCTGTCCGGCGTGCATGATTTCCCCAGCCGCGTGAAATGCGCGACCCTGGCCTGGCACACGCTGAACGCGGCGCTGGATGGCGGCGCGAAGGAGGCGAGCAGTGAGTGAGACCCCGACAGCCCCCGTCCACGGCAGCTGGACCCCCGATGGCGGCACGGAGCCGCCGGTGCGGGTGAATGAGGATGCGGTGATCTCCGTCCTCAAGACCGTCTTCGACCCGGAAATCCCGGTCGATATCTACGAGCTCGGCCTGATCTACGCCGTCGAGATCGGCGATGATGGCCATGTGAAGGTGGAGATGACGCTCACCACCCCCTCCTGCCCCTCGGCGCAGGAATTGCCGGTGCAGGCGGAGGAAGCGGTGCGCGCCGTGCCGGGCGTCACCGACGTGACCGTCGAGGTCGTCTGGGATCCGCCCTGGGACCAGAGCCGGATGAGCGAAGACGCGCGCCTTGCGTTGAACATGTACTGAGGGAGGCCCTGGCGATGAGCACCACCACCGAAACCCGCCCGCGCCGCGCCTTGCCGCAGCTGATGGGGCTGTCGGACGCCGCCGCGGAGCGCCTGCGCGCGCTCTATGCCGGCGGGGAGGAGGGCAAGACGCTACGCATCGCAGTGAAGACCAAGGGCTGTTCCGGCATGGCCTATGACCTGTCCTGGGTCGATGGGCCGGGGCCGGGGGATGAGGTCGTGACGGATAAGGGCGTCACCGTGGTCGTGGACCGCAAGGCGACGCTGTTCCTGATTGGCACGGTGATGGATTACGAGGTGAAGGCGATGTCCGCCGGCTTCACCTTCACCAATCCGAACGAGAAGGGCCGCTGCGGCTGCGGCGAGAGCTTCCACGTCTGACAGACTTGCCAACGGTACATCCTGCCTGCCGGCAGCCTGGAAGACAGGGCAATGACCATGGGAAGCCACGCCCTTGGGAAAGAGCGTGGCGTAAGGAGAGGATGTGAGATCCTGTCCAGCCTTGGCGGCGCTCAGCCGAGCGTGATGTTCGCCTCGCGGATCAGGTCCAGGACCTGGCTGCGCTGACCTGCCAGCCATTCCCCGAAGGCAGCGGGGCTGTTGCCGATCATGATTGCGCCGGCGGGATCCATGCGGGCACGAACTGCTGGCGCCTTGGCCGCTGTGGCGGCAGCGGCGGCGATGCGGTCGATCGCGATGCGCGGGGTGCCTTCCGCTGCGAACAAGCCATTCCAGTCGTTCAGGTCGAAGCCGGGAAAGCCGGACTGCGCCAGGGTCGGCACATCGGGCAGCGAAGGCGGCCGCTCCAGGCTGGTCACCGCCAGCACCCGCGCCTTGCCGGAGACAACCGGCGGCCGGATGGAGGAGGTGGTGATCAGCACGGAGTCGACGCTGCCCGCCATGATATCCCGTGCCGCATCGGCGCCGCCGCGATAGGCCGCATGCACGAGCTTGATACCAGCCCGCTTCTCAAAGGAGGCCAAGGCCAGATGCGCCATGCCGGCGGCCGGCGGCGTGCCGATGGTGATGGTATTCGGCCGCGCCTTGGCCTGCGCGACGAAGCCGGCGATGTCCTGCGCCGGGAAATCTGTCTTCACCGCGATCACCTGCGGGAAGGCGGAGATCTGCGTCACCGGAATGAAGGCGGTGGCGTAGTCGAAGGGCAGGTCGCGCATCAGCGCCGGGTTGGTCAGCTGGTTCGCGGCATCGATCAGGAAGGTGTAGCCGTCCCGCGGCGCCTGCAGCAGCGCATTGGCGGCGATCACCGCGTTGCCGCCGGTGCGGTTCTCGATGACGATGTTCTGGCCCAGCAGGTCTTGCATCGTCGCGGCGATGGAGCGCGCCGCGGTATCAGCGGCGCCGCCGGCGCCGAAGGGCACGATCCAGCGGATCGGGCGCGTCGGCCAGGCGCCCTGCGCCAGCGCGCTCCGCGCAAGGGCGGGCGTGGCCAGGGCCGCAGCCAGCAGGGTGCGGCGGGTCGGTGTCATTGTCATTGTCGTTTCCTCTCCTGTCTTTTGTTGTCATCGGTCGCGATGGTCAGTCCGCCATGCGCGCAAGCTCCCGCGCCACCGCGTCGCCCATGGCCTCGGTGCCGACCAGCGTCGCACCGGGTTCCATGATGTCCGGCGTGCGCAGCCCTTCGGCCAGCACGCGGCGCACAGCCTGTTCCAGCCGCGTCGCCGCCTCCGGCTGGCCAAGCGAGTGGCGCAGCATCATGGCGGCGGAGAGGATGGAGGCCAGCGGGTTCGCCAGGTCCTTGCCCGCAATATCGGGGGCGGAGCCGTGCACCGGCTCGAACAGCCCCTGGCCGCGCGCGTTCAGCGACGCCGAGGGTAGCATGCCGATCGAGCCCGTCAGCATGGCCGCCGCGTCGGACAGGATGTCGCCGAAGATGTTGCCGGTGACGATGACGTCGAAATCGAGCGGGCGCCGGATCAGCAGCATGCAGGCGGCATCGACATACTGGTGCGTCAACTCGACGTCGGGGTAGTCGCGCGCCACCTCGATCACCACCTCGCGCCACAGCGCGCTGGTCTCCAGCACATTCGCCTTGTCGACGGAGCACAGCTTGCGCCGCCGCTGCTGCGCCGCCTTGAAGCCGGCATGGGCCACGCGGCGGATCTCGCCTTCCGTGTAGCGCATGGTGTTGATGCCGACACGCTCGCCGTCCTCCGTCACGATACCGCGCGGCTGGCCGAAATAGATGTCGCCGGTCAGTTCGCGCAGCACCACGAGGTCGACGCCCTCGATCACCTCCCGCCGCAGGGTCGAAGCGCCGATCAGCTCGGGGAAGGCGAAGACGGGGCGGAAATTGGCGAACAGGTCCATGCGCTTGCGCAGCCTCAGCAGCGCATGGCCGCCGCGCGCCTCGGGCGGGCGCAGGTCGCTCTCATAGGTGCCGGCAGCGCCGAACAGCACGGCATCGGCGCGCTCCGCCAATTCGGCGGTGGCCTCCGGCAACGGGTCGCCAGTCTGATCGTAGCCGGCATCGCCGATCGGCGCTTCCGTGAAGGTGAATTGCGGCCCATTGGCGGCCAGCGCGCGCAGCGCCTTCATCGCCTGGGTGGTGACCTCCGGGCCGATGCCGTCGCCGGCGAGCACCGCGATATGCATGTTAGCTGTCCTCAGAAGTTCTCGCGCCCGAGGCGACGCTCGAAGGCGGCGATGTCCTCGTTGTGCGAGAGGGTGAAGCTCATCTCGTCGATGCCTTCGAGCAGGCATTTGCGCGCGAAGGGATCGATCTCGAAGGGATGGATGGTGCCGTCGGCCGCCGTCACGGTCTGGGCTTCGAGATCGACCGTCACCTCGCCATCCGGCATGGCTTCCGCCTGCGCGATCATGGCGGCGACGGTCGCCGCCGGCAGGCGCACCGGCAGCAGGCCGTTCTTCAGCCCGTTCTGGGCGAAGATGTCGCCGAAGGAGGGTGCGATGACGGCGCGGAAGCCATGCCCATGCATGGCCCAGACCGCATTTTCCCGAGACGATCCACAGGCGAAGTTCTCGCCACCCAGCGCGATGCGCCCGCTGCGCCAGGCGGGTCGGTTCAGCGGAAAATCCTCCACCTCGCTGCCATCGCCGCGGTAGCGCAGATCCCGAAAGAGGCAGGCGCCGTGGTCGGCGTCCCGCGCCAGATGCAGGAATCGCGCAGGCAGGATCTGGTCGGTGTCGATGTTGTCGCGGGCGAAGGGCACCGCGATGGAGCGCAGGCGGGGAAAGGGCTCCATCATCCGGCCTCCATCAGGCGGCGCACATCGGTGATGTGTCCGGTCACCGCCGCGGCGGCGGCCATCGCCGGGTTCATCAGGTGGGTGCGCACTCCAGGCCCCTGGCGACCGCGGAAATTGCGGTTGGAGGTGGAGGCGATGCGTTCGCCCGGCGCGCCGATCTCACCATTGGTGCCGAGGCACATGGAACAGCCGGCCTCCCGCCAGGCGAAGCCGGCGTCGCGGAAGATGCGGTCCAGCCCCTCGGCCTCCGCCTGCCGCTTCACCTGCGCCGAGCCCGGCACGACCCAGGCGGTGACGCCCGCCGCCACCTGGCGGCCGCGCGCGACGCCGGCGGCGGCGCGCAGATCCTCGATGCGGCCATTGGTGCAGGAGCCGATGAAGACGCGGTCCACCGCAACCTCCGCCAGCAACTGGCCGGGCGAAAGCCCCATATAGTCCAGCATCTCCTGCATCTCCGCCCGCCGGCCGGCGCTGGGGGCCGTGGCCGGGTCGGGGACGCGGCCATCCACCGCCACCGCTTCCTGCGGCGAGGTGCCCCAGGTGACGGTCGGCGCGATCGCCGCGGCGTCGATTTCCACGACGCGATCGAACAATGCACCAGGATCACTGGCGAGGCTGCGCCAGCGCGCCACGGCGGCATCCCAGGCGGCACCCGTCGGCACGTTCTCGCGGCCTTCGAGGAAACCGAAGGTGGTTTCGTCCGGCGCCACCATGCCGGCCCGTGCGCCGGCCTCAATGGTCATGTTGCAGAGCGTCAGCCGGCCTTCCATCGACAGGCCGCGCACGGCGGAGCCTGCATATTCGATGACATGGCCCGTCGCGCCGGCAGTGCCGATGGTGGCGATGACGTGCAGGATCACATCCTTCGCCGTCACGCCGGCGCCGAGCGCACCCTCGATACCGATCCGCATGGTCTTCGGCTTGCGCTGCCACAGGCATTGCGTTGCCAGCACATGCGCCACCTCCGTCATGCCGATGCCAAAGGCCAGCGCGCCGAGTGCGCCATGGGTCGAGGTATGGCTGTCGCCGCAGACGATGATCATGCCGGGCTGGCTGAGGCCGAGCTCCGGCCCCACCACATGCACGATGCCCTGCCGCGGGTCGTCCAGGCCGTACAGCGCGAAGCCTTCCGCCGCCGCGTTGCGTTCCAGCGACAGCACCATCTCGCGCAGCGCCGGGTCCGGGATCTCGGCCGCGATGCGGGTGTTCGTCGGCATGTAGTGATCGGGCGTGGCGAAGGTGCGCCCGGGAGCGCGCATCTTCTGGCCGCGCACCCGCAGCATCTCGAAGGCCGGCGCGGTGCCGTCATGCAGCAGGTGGCGGTCCACATAGAGCAGGGTCTGGCCGTCCTCCCGCTCCAGCACGCGGTGGCGGTCCCAGACCTTCTCGAACATCGTGCGCGGCTCGTCGCTCATGCGGCGCCTCCCGGATGGGCGTCGCGCAGCAGGCGTAGGTACTCCGCCTCCGTCGCGCGGCGCGGATTGGTCAGGTGGTGATGGTCGCGCATCGCGGCGGCGGCGATGGCGGGCAGCACATCCGCGCCAATGCCCATCTGCGCCAGGCCGGCAGGCAGGCCGATGGCGGCGTTGCGCGCGGTGATGGCACCCGCCACGGCCGCGCCGTCCGACATGCCCATCGCATCGGCCAGCACCGGCAGCACGCCCGCGATCTCCGGCGCGTTGAAGCGCAGCACATGCGGCAGCAGCACGGCGTTGAGCGTGCCGTGGTGCGGTGAGACGGGCAGGGCGCCCAGCGCGTGGGACAGCGCGTGCACCGCGCCCAGCCCCTTCTGGAAGGCGAGCGCACCCTGCACCGAAGCCAGCATCATCGCCGCGCGTGCCGGACGGTCGCCGCCCTCCGCCACGGCCATCGGCAGCGCCCGCCAGCCGCGCCGCAGCCCGTCCAGCGCGATGGCATCCGCGATCGGGTTCTCCCGCGGCGAGCACAGCGTCTCGATGCAATGCGCCAGCGCATCCATGCCGGTGGCGGCGGTCAGGCGCGGCGGCAGGCCGAGTGTCAGCAGCGGGTCGCAGATCGCCGTGCGCGGGATCAGGTGCGGGCTGCCGAGGGAAACCTTGCGCCCGTCATCCAGCACGATCAGCGCACCGCGGCTGACTTCGCTCCCGGTGCCGGCCGTCGTCGGCACCGCCACCAGCGGTGCTGCGGCGGCGGTGATGCGCGCCAGCCCGCCCTCCACCACCGCATAGCGGGAAAGCGACCCGGCCGGATGGGTTGCCGCCAGGGCCACGGCCTTGGCCAGGTCCAGCGGCGATCCGCCACCCAGGCCTATCAACCCATCCGCCCCATGCGCGGCGAAGGCCGCGCAGCCGGCGCGGACCGAGGCCTCGGTGGGGTTGGGCGGCGTGGCATCGAACACCGCGAAGGGCATGTCGGCAGGCAACGCGGCCCGCAGGCGCGCCAGCAGCCCCGCCGCGACCACGCCCGCATCGGTGACCACCAGCGGACGACGGATGGCTGCCAGCGCGAGTTCAGCCGGCAATTCGGTCAGCGCCCCCTCGGCGAACTGGATGCGGTTGAGGAAAACCATCAACGCCATGCGGGCGCGCCTCGATCCATCAGCGTGGTGGCGCGCAGGAGCCGCGCGGGACGTAGTCCGTCGCGCCCACGGCGCGCTGCGGGTCCAGGTCCTGATGTTCGATGCGCGCCAACAGGAACCGTGCGGCAGCGGCCCCCAATGCGCCATGGTCCCAGCGCACCACCGAGATGGGCGGGGAGTGGAAGGCCGCCAACTCGCTTTCCGCGCCAGCGATCACCGAGACGTCGCGCGGCACCGAAAGCCCGCGTTCCTGCAGGGCTCGCAGCAGACCTGGCAGCAGCGCCGTTCCCGCGACGAAGAAGGCGGTGGGCCGCGGCGCCTGCTGCAGCAGCGCCGCTGCGGCCTGCGCCGCATAGCCAGTGGAGAAGGAACCCAGGCGCACCAAGGCCGGGTCGGGCTGCAGCCCGATCTCGGCGAAGGCCCGTTCCACCCCGCGCAGCCTTTCCCGCACCGGGCTGACGGTGTTCTCGCCGGAAATGACTGCGATGCGCCGATGGCCGAGCGCCAGCAGGTGGGCGATCGCCCGCTGCGTTCCGCTGGCATGGTCCACCCGCACGCTGTCCAGCGTGGTGGGGCTGCCGCGGTCCAGCAGCACCACGGGCATCGGCGCATCGCGCAGCAGCTTGAGCAGCGCCCGATCGCGTTCGGAGGAGGTGGCGATCACCAGCCCATCCACGCGGCGCCGCGCGAAGCTGGCCAGCAGATCCCGCTCCCGCGCCAGGGCGTGGTAGGAGGAGGCGATGAGCAGGCCATAGCCGCGCTGGTCCAACTCCTGCTGCATGCCCTCGGCGAAGCTGGCCAGCACCGGCACCGTCAGGTCGCGCACCACGCAGGCGAAGGTGCGCGACTGCCCGCTGCGTAGCGATTGCGCCGCTGCATCCGGCGAGAAGCCGAGCTGCGCCACCGCCGCCTGCACCCGCGCGCGCAGTGCCTCCCCCACATTCGGATGGCCGTTGATGACGCGGCTGACGGTGCCGAGGCCGACGCCGGCGGCTTCCGCCACGTCGCGGATCGTCGGCGCGCGTCCTTCCGCCGCGCGTGGGCGAGCCATGGCAGTCTCCGGTCCCGGTCCGGCAGGGAGCCGGCGCCGGGACTTTAGGGATGGCCGCTTCGCCCACGCAAGCCACAGGCCCTAGCTCTCCACGCGAATATTGCCGCGCCGCACCACCTGGCCCCAGCGTTCCGATTCGGCGGCGAGGAAGCTGGCGAAGCGGGCGGGATCCAGGCCGAGGCTGCTGAAGCCGTTGGTCCGGAGCGTCTGCTGGAAGGAGTCCGTCTGCTGTACCCGCGAGACTGCGGCGTGGATGGCCTCTGCCACATGGCGCGGCGTGCCGGGTGCGCCGAGCAGACCGATCCAGGCATCGGCCGTCAGGTCGAAGCCCTGTTCGCGCAGCGTCGGGACATCCGGTACCAGCGCGAACCGCTCGGCATTCGCCACCGCCAGCATTTTGAGCCGGGAACGCTGTGGGTTGGCGACGGCGACCGGCACCATCATCATGTCAACCTGATCCGCGGTGACCGCCAGCACGCCCGGACCGGCGCCGAGATAGGGCACATGCGTCATCTCCGCCCCGATCGCGGCGCGGAACATCTCGCCGGCGGCGTGGGAGACGCTGGCATAGCCGTAGGAGGCGTAGGTAAGCGGCTGGCGGGCGCTGCGGGCGAGTTCGACGAACTGGCCGACATTTGCCGCCGGAAGGCCGGGGCGCACCGCCAGCGCGAAAACCACGCTGGCCATGCCGGAGACCGGGACGAAATCCGCCACCTTGTAGGGCAGGCGGGGATTGGCGGCGGGCAGCACGGTATGCGTGTCCGCCGTTGCCAGGATCAGCGCGTGGCCATCAGCCGGGGAATTCAGCAGCGCCTGGGTGGCGACCACGCCATTGGCGCCGGGGCGGTTCTCCACCACCAGCGACTGGCCCAGCGATTCGCCGAGACCGCTGGCGACGAGGCGCGCCAGCATGTCGGTCGCGCCACCGGGCGGGAAGGGCACGATGATGCGCACGGCGTGGCTGGCGCGCCAGGCGCCCTGGGCCAGCGCCGGCGTGGACAAGGCAGGCATGGCGAGGGCGGGCGGCAGCAGCGTGCCGGCCGCCAGCAAGCCGCGGCGGCCGATGGTGGTCTGGTTCTTCTTCATGGTCTTCCTCCCCTGGATGGGACTTCAGCGCCCCTTGAATTCGGGCGTCCGTTTTTCGTTGAAGGCGGCGATTCCCTCCCGCCGGTCCTGGGTCGGGATGAGCTGGTAGTAGGCCTCGATCTCCATCTGCATGCCCGTGCGCAGATCCGTGCCGGCGCCAAAGTCGATCGACTTCTTGGCCTGGCGGATCGAGATCGGCGCATTGGCCCGGATGCGCCGCGCCGTCGCCAGCGCCTGGTCCACCACGGTGCCCGGCGGGCAAAGCCGGTTGACCACGCCCCAGGCCAGCGCCTGATCCGCGGAAAAGGGCTCACCGGTGAAGATCACTTCCTTGGCGCGCCGGGCGCCGATGGTCCGCGGCAGAAGCTGCGTGCCGCCGCCGCCCGGCATGATGCCGCGCGTCACCTCGGTCAGCGCGAAGCGCGCGCCTTCGGCCGCATAGGAAAAGTCGCAGCACATCGCCATTTCCAGTCCACCGGCATAGGCGGCGCCGTTGATGGCCGCGATCAGCGGCACCGGGCAGGCCAGCAGCGTGCGCATCATGCGTTCGAACAGGTAGTGCTGGCGCGCGAAGGCCGCATCATCCATGCCGTCGCGCTGTTTCAGGTCCGCGCCGGCACAGAAGGCGCGGTCACCGGCGCCGGTCAGGACAACGGCGCGCATCAGGTCGAGGTCCGCCTCCAGCGCCCCGAATACGGCGATGATCTCCTCGCCCATCCGCGTGCTCATGGCATTCGCCCGCTCCGGCCGGTTGAGCGTGACCAGCAGCACGCCCTCCTCCGGCTGTCGGACCAGCAGCGTCTCCCACGGCGTGGCTGTCAGGGTCGTGGTCATGGAACGTCCTTCGGGCTCGGCTCGAGAAGATGCTGGTGCTCGCCCAGCCTTGGCGCGGGGCCGGCAAGCGGTGGCCGCTGGCCGTCGAAGCTCAGCGGAAGGCCGACGGTACGCATGGCGCGGCCCGGCAATTCGCCGATGATGCCAAGGGCTGCGAGTTGCGGGTCCTCCAGCGCCTGGGCGATGTCGGCAACCGGACCGCAGGGAATGCCCGCCGCCTCCAGCGCCGCGGAAAGCTGGGTCACCTGGCGCTGCGCTATGCGGGCCTGCAGCAGCGGAATCAGCGCGTCGCGGTGCGTGGCGCGTTCACCGTTGGTGGCGAAGCGGGGATCCGCCGCGACCTCCGCCGCATCGAGCACGGCGCAGAGTCGACGGAACAGCAGGTCGTTCCCGGCGGCGATCAGCAGCGTGCCATCCGCGGCATCGAAGGTCTGGTAGGGCACGATGTTGGACACGCCGGATCCGTAGCGGCGCGGCAACGGCCCGCCGGCCATGTGGTCGGACAGCGGCACCGTCATCCAGGCCAGCGCGGTTTCGTACAGTGACACGTCGACCACGCCGCCGCGCCCGTCCCGTTCGCGCCGCAGCAGCGCGGTACAGATGCCGAGCGCGGCCCAGACGCCGGTGCCGAGGTCGTTCAAGGCCACCGGCACCCGCGCGGGTGGCGCGCCGGGATGGCCGTTGATCGACATCAGCCCGCAGGCTGCCTGCACCAGAGGGTCGTAGCCCGGGGCGCCGCTTTTCGGGCCGGTGCGACCGAAGGCGCCGATGTTGCAGATGACGAGGCCGGGCTTTTCCGCCAGCAACCCTTCCGCACCCAGCCCGGCCGCTTCCATGGCGCCGAGGCGCAGGTTCTGCAGCACGATGTCGGCGCGGTCCAGGATGATGCGGCGCAGGGCCGCCACCGTGGCGGGATCGCGCAAATCGGCCGCGATGCTCAGCTTGCCGCGATTGACGGCATGGAACAGCGCGGCATCGCCATCGACGAAGGGCGGGCCCCAGTCGCGGGCGTGGTCACCCTTGCCGGCTGCCTCCACCTTCAGCACCGTGGCACCGAGATCGGCCAGTATGGCGCCGGCAAAGGGCCCCGCCAGGCTGTGGCTGATCTCGACCGCGAAGCGGCCGGCCAGGGGCAGGGCATCAGCCATGCGGCAGGTCCGCCAGCAGCGCGGCGGCCGCTTCCCCGCTGAGCCCGTAGTCCCGCGTCAGCGCCTCGGGGCTGACATAGCCATCCAGCAGGTCGTCGCGCAGCCGCACGCGGTCGCGGCCAGCGGGATCCCCATAGCCGCCGCTGCCGGCTGGTTGCAGCATCACCCGGTCCCCGGCGTGGACGATCTCGTGCCCGCCTTTGGCCGGCACCTGCGTCACCTGGCTATCGCGCGTCACCTCGCAACGGAAGGTGGCGCCGGCGGCGCCGCCGAACTGGCCGAGTGGCGGGTGAATGCCGCGCTCGCCGCAGACGGTAAAGGTCGCTTCGTCATAGGCCACGCGATAGACGCGGCGGGACGTAAGCCCGCCGCGCCAGGTGCCGGCGCCGCCGGTGTCCGGCACCAGCGACCATTCCTCGACCCGCACGGGGGAGGTCTGCTCGATAATCTCGACGGCGGAACTGCCGGCATTGCCAACATAGACACGCACGCCATTCACGCCGTCCTTGGTGGCGCGGGCGCCCATGCCGCCGGCATGCGGGTCGATCATGCCGACGAAGCGACGTCCGGTGGTGGCAACGCGCGCCGCATCAGGGTCCATGCCGCCGAACACGCCGGAGAAGGCGCCGCAATTGCTCTGCCCCACCACGCGTTCCGGCACCGCTGCGGACAGCGCCTTCAGCAGCAGGTCGATGATGCGGGGCGATGTCTCGGTATTGCCGGCGACGACGGGGGCGGGGAAGGTGCAATTCAGGATGCTGCCTTCGGGTGCGCTGATCGTCACCGGGCGGTAGCAGCCCTGGTTGATCGGGATGGTGACGTCCGTGATGGCCTTCACCGTGAACCAGGTGCTGTTGCAGGTGACGGAGAAGGGGCAGTTGATGCCGCCGCGCGCCTGCGTGCCGCTGCCCGCATAGTCGAAATGGATTCCGTCGCCCTGCTTGGTGATCTTCACGCGGATCGGCACCGGTTCGCGCGACCAGCCGGCGGGGCCGGTCACCGGCTCGATCGCGTCCTCGGCCTCGTACACGCCATCGGGGATGGCCCGCAGCGCAGCGCGCATCAGCCGCTCGGAATGGTCCAGCGCGCGGCGCATTGCCGCTGCCAGCGCCTCCTTTCCGTAGCGCCGCGCGATCTCCGCGATGCGGCGGTCGCCGACCACGCAGCCAGCATACTGTGCCTGCATGTCCAGAAGCCGCACCGCCGGGTCGCGGGTGTTCTGCAGGATCAGCGTGACCAGATCCTCTACCGGCCGATCATCGCGGTACAGCAGCACGGGCGGGATGCGGATGCCCTCGGCGAAGACATCCCAGGTCAGCGTCGTGTAACTGCCGGGCAATTGGCCGCCGATGTCGCTCCAATGGCCGCGGGTCATCACGAAGGCGATGATCTCGCCATCCAGGAAGACCGGCCGCGTGAACTGGACGTCCGGCTGGTGGTTGCCGCCGCCGAGATAGACGTCGTTGCTGACGATCACATCGCCGCGCCGCAGCCGGTCGCGCCCGATCGCCTCGACTGAGGCGCGGGTGGAGATGACGGCGGAGCCCAGCATGGTCGGGATGTCGTTGCCCTGCGCGACAAGCTGCATCTCCGCATCGAACACTGCGGCAGAGGCATCGCCGCCGGAATGCACGATGGGGCTGCCGGCGGTGCGCATCATCGCCAGCTTCATCTCCCGCGCCGTGGCGAACAGGCTGGAGCGCAGGATCTCGTAGGTGACGATATCCATCATGCCAGCGCCTCCTCGAGCCTGGGTGCGGGCCGCGGTTCCACCGCCAGGGTGATGGCGAGCACGCCCCCCGCCTCGATCCGCGCGACGTCGCCCGGGCCGAGCGTCAGGCTGCTGCTGGCTTCCTCGATCACCGCCGGCCCTTCCACCCTGTGGCCCTCGGGCAGGTCGTCGCGACGCCAGACCGGCAGGTCGCGCGCCGTGTCCTGGCCGCCGCCGAACTGGACGCGTCGGGTGCGGGAGGGTGCCGGTGCGGGGTCGCCTTTGGCGAAGCGCAGCGCGCCCCGCCACCCGGTCGCGGCACGGGCCTCGACGCGGATATTGTTGAGCAGCACGGGCTGGTCCGGCTTGGTGAAATTCCACAGATGCCGATGCGCGGCCTCGAACGCTGCGCGGATCGCCACCGGTGCACAATCGACCACGTCGACCATGATGGAATCGGGCTGCCCGGCGTAGCGGCAATCGGCCCGCCGGCGGATGGACTGCGCCGCGTCGGCCGGCAGGCGGCCGCGTGCCGCGCCTTCCATCTCCGCATAGCGGGCCTCGAGCTCCGTGCCGTCGCAGGCCGAGAGCGGGCGGTCCACCGCGGCCTGCAGATCCGCCTGCCGATCGGCCAACACCATGCCAAGCGCGCTGAAGAGGCCCGGCACCGGCGGCACCAGCACGCGCGCCATCTCCAGCGATCGCGCCAGGTCCAGCGCATGCACCGGCCCGGCGCCGCCGAAGCACAGATAATCGAAGCCGCGCGGGTCATGCCCGCGCTCCACCGTCATCAGGCGGATCGCCTGCGCCATCAGCGCATTCGCCACCGCGCGCACGGCATGCGCCGCCGCCAGCGTATCGAGGCCCAGCGGTTGCGCCAGGTGCAATTCCACCGCCCGCTGCGCCGCCGCGCGATCCAGCTTGAAGCCGCCATCGAGGAAGGTGTCCGGATCGATATAGCCCAGCAGCAGGTTGCAATCGGTGACGGTCGGCCGGGTGCCGCCGCGGCCGTAGCAGGCCGGGCCGGGATCGGCGCCGGCGCTCTGCGGCCCGATGCGGACGCCGCCGCCGGCATCGACCCAGGCGATGGAGCCGCCGCCGGCGCCGATGCTCTCGATATCGATGCTTGGTGCGCGCACGGCATAGCTGTGCAGCAGCACCTGGCTGCGCAGCTCCGCGCGGCTGCCGCGCACCAGTGAGACGTCGAAGGTGGTGCCGCCCATGTCGCCGAGGATCGCGTCCGGCCAGCCATGCCGGTCACCCAGGCGTATCGCCGCACTGACGCCGCCGGCCGGGCCCGATTCCAGCAGCAGCACCGGCCGTGCCGCGACCAGCGCGGCATCCGCCAGGCCACCATTGGAGCCCATGAACAGCAGCTCGCCGGCAAAGCCTTCCTGGCGCAGCCCGTCCTGCAGCGCGGCGATGTAGCGCGCGCAGAGTGGGCCGAGCATCGCGTTCATCACCGTGGTGCTGGTGCGCTCGTATTCGCCCACTTCGGGGTTGACCTCGTGCGAGGCGCTGATGAAGTGGCCTGGCAGGCGCTGTGCCAGGATGTCCGCCGCGCGCCTTTCATGCGCCGGATTGGCCGCGGCGTGCAGGAAGGCGATGGCGACCGCCTCCACCGGGCTTTCCGCGATGCGATCCGCGATGGCGTGCAGCGCGGCTTCGTCGAGTGGCGTGTCCACCTGGCCGCGCCAATCCATCCGCTCCGCCACCTCGTGGCGCCAGCGCCGCGGCACCAGCGGGTCCGGATTGTCGAACTGCAGGTCATACAGATCGGCGCGGTCGTGCCGGGCGATGCGGCGCAGTTCAAGCACATCCCGGAAGCCCTGCGTGGTGACGAGGGCGGTGCGCGCACCGGTGCGCTCCACAACCATGTTGGTTGCCATGGTCGAGCCATGACCGATGAACCCGATCTCCGCCGCGCCGCATCCCGCGATTGCCAGGATGCGACGAAAACCGTTGAGGGCGCCGATCACGCGGTTATGGGGCGTGGTTGGAACCTTGGCGGTGTGAACCCGCCCCGCCTCGTCCACAAGGACGACATCGGTGAAGGTCCCACCGACGTCTATGCCGATGCGCTTCAAGGCCCCTCACTCCCTTTGCAGCCCGTTCGGGCACCTGCCTTGATATGGTGAAACGTTTCCACGGACCGGTCAATCGTCGCGCGCTTGGGTCGGTGGGCCGATCGGCGGCGCAGTTCGCCCGTCGAGGAGTTGTGGCGATTTGGTCGGCTGGCGCGGCCAGCAATGCCTGTTCCGGGCCAGTTTGGTGCCCCCTGAACTGGTGTGCGCGTAGCGAAAGCCCCCGGCGAAGCGCCACGGGCGGCCACCGCGGTCGGCCTTGGTCGGGCACTGGGTGCCGATCCGCAGCGGCGCGCGCGGGTGGTTCTACACTGTGGTGGATCTGATGAGCCGGCTCGGGGCGAAGAGCCGAAGCAGGCGCCGGGAACGGCTGGCGGACCATCCGTATCGGACTGATTCGGTCGTGCTCGGCGATCTCGGCTGCCTGGTGCTCGCTCGGTCGGGCGGGCACCTGCTGTTCCACCTGGTCAGCCGTCTCTCCAAGCCGGCCTTGGTGCTGGTGACCACCAGAACGGGCATTGGTGAATGGCCGAGCGTGTCGAGGCAACGCCAAGATGACCATGGCCTGCTCGATTGCCTGACGCACCGCTGTGAAATTGTGGAGACCGGCAACAAGAACGGCCGCTTCAGGAACCGCAGATGAGCCTAACCGGCGGACGTCGCAGCGCTTTGGTCGGCCCGCTGGGGGGCTGTTCGGCGCCGATCCAGGGACTTGCTTCCGTGCCGACCGTCACGTCTCGTCGACACCACCAGCCTATTCTGTGCCAACAAGGCGCACAAATCTGATGCGAAGGCGGTGGCTCCGATGGACCGCTAGGCCGGCAGGCGAAGCTCCGCGGCCACCCGTTCCGCCACCGCCAGGAGAGCGCGGTCGCGGCCAGGGGCGGCTGCCAAGGAAAGGCCCACCGGGGCACCGTCGACTCGCGCAGCCGGCAGTGTCACCTCGCAGAGGCCCGCCAGTCCGGCGACCGCGGTGACACCCATTGTCCGTTCGCGCACCGCCTGCTGTGCCTCCAGACTGATGTCGAGTTTCGGCGCCGGGACCGGCGATGTCGGGTAGACCAGCACGGCGCCGCCTGCGACGAGTGCCCGCGCCCGCTGCCGGAAGACTTCCCGGAAGGCGCGCGCCGCGGCAGCGCGGGCCGGGTCACTCGCCTTGGCAGCGGCGAAACGCTCGGCCACGCCCGGACCAAATTTGGGGCGGATCGCCTCAACCCACGAACCGAGGCTGGCCCAGGCCTCCTCGGCCTGGGCCGCGCGGAAATGCTCGAAGAGGTGGTCCAGCCCCTCGGGAGCCAGGTGCATGGACAGACTCGGTCCCAGCACGCGCTCAACCTTCGAAAGCGCGCCGACCAGTGCCGTAGCCGTTTGCGGCACGGCGTTCACCCAGGCCTCCTGGACCTTCAGCAAGGGCCCGAGAAGGCCTTCGCCACCGGCCGGCAACAACACATCACCCACCCTGCGCAGCACGGAGGCACGGGAGGCGAACCAACCGGCCGTATCGAAGCTCGGGCCAAGCGGGCAGGCGCCCGTCAGGTTCACGGCGCCCCAGGAGGGACGGATCCCGAAGATGCCACAGTAACTGGCGGGGATGCGAACCGAGCCGCCCGTATCGGATCCAAGGGCGAAGTCGACAAGTCCGGCTGCAACGGCGGATGCCGAGCCGCAGGATGACCCGCCAGGGAAGCGGTCCGGCGCCGCAGGGTTGATCGGCGTGCCATACCAGACGTTTTCGCCCGTCAACCCGTAGGCCAGTTCGACCGTCTTGGTCTTGCCGCGGAGGTTGGCACCTGCCTGGACCAGCGAGAGGACACAGGGTGCGGTCGCCGCGGCCACCGCATGGGTACGCGCCCAGTCCGGGTTGCCGTAGCCTGTCATGGCGCCGGCCACGTCGAACAGGTCCTTCACCGCGAAATCCAGCCCGGAAAGCGCTCCACCCGGCGTCCCGAGGAGTTCCACCCTTGGGCCTGGCATGAAGGCGCCGACCCGGTCTTCAAAAGCACGCGGCATGGCAATGCCTCCGTTACCATCCCGAATTGGCGGCACCCTGCGTCATGATGAGACGAATGACAACCATGTCTGTCGATGGCGCATCAACCCGGTCCACGAAGCGGACGGCGCGGCCGCTGCGCGTGGTCCCAGTTGGCATCGTCCAGCCAAGCCGCGATCAGGTCTCGCTGCGCCGGCCATTCCTCCGCCAGCATTGCGTAGAAGGCGGTGTCCCGCCGACGCCCCTTGACCACCATGTGGGCGCGCAACTCGCCCTCGAAGCGGAAGCCCAGACGTTCCGCCGCACGGCGGGATGGCGCATTCAGCGCATTGCACTTCCACACCAGTCGGCGGTAGCCAAGGTCGTCCATGGCGTGACGCATCAGCAGGAACATGGCCTCCGTGGCCGCCCGGCTGCGTTGAAGCGCCGGCGCGAACCAGATGTGGCCCAGTTCGATCGCCGCGTTGGCCGGCTGGATCTCCATCAGCGTCAGCCAGCCGGAGACGGTGCCGCTGACATGGGGGCGAATCGCCCACGCCATTGGGTCGTGCTGTGCGGCGAAGGAAGCCACGTGGCGGCGCATCGCCTCCGCATCCGGGAAAGGGCCATAGCCCAGATAGGTCCAGCCGGTGCCCAGCCGATCGGCCTGCGCTGCATCCCACAACTCGGCCGCGTGACGCACTGCAAGCGGTTCCAGCGTCACCGATCGGCCGCGATGCGGGATGCGCGCGGGCAGGGGACGGGGCGTGGTATCGACAGGCCCGCCCAGGGGAAGGTCTGTCGCAGGGGGCGCGGTCATCGGGGTGGAGGCTCCGTGGCTTCGGGGGGGGCTGGGTGGCGTGGCGGGCAGCATGCCGCACCCTGGCCAGTGCGACGAGACTGAGCAGGACGCGGCGCTGCGCAACCGCGTTGCAGCAGGGGCGCTGATGTCGCATAGGACGCGTATGTCCAGCCCTTCCGCCCCTGCCGCCCAGGCCGCCCCGCCGCCCGGTTTCTTCCTGGAACGGGTTTTGTCGGTCCATCATTGGACCGACCGGCTGTTCTCTTTCACCTGCACCCGTGACCCGCATTTCCGCTTCGTCGCCGGACAGTTCGTGATGATCGGGCTTATGGTGGAAGGCAAACCTCTGGTCCGTGCCTATTCCCTGGTAAGCGCACCCTGGGAGGAGCATCTCGAGTTTCTCTCGATTAAGGTACAGGATGGACCACTGACGTCGCGACTCCAGCATATCGTGCCCGGCGACGGCGTGCTGATTGGCCGCAAGGCGACCGGCACCTTGGTGACCGAGAATTTGGTGCCGGGCGGCACGCTTTGGCTATTTGCCACGGGGACGGGTCTTGCGCCCTTCCTTAGCCTGATCCGTGAGCCGGAGACCTATGACCGGTTCGACCGTGTGGTGGTGGCACATACGGTGCGCCAGGTTGCGGAACTGGCCTATCGCGAACTGATCAGCAGCAGCCTGCCGGAACACGATTTGCTGGGCGAATTGGTGCGCGACAAGCTGCTGTACTATCCTAGCGTGACGCGTGAGCCCTTTGCGACCCAGGGCAGGGTGACCACCCTCGTGGAGACGGGGCGCATCTTCGCCGATCTCGGCCTGCCACCCATGTCGCCTGCGGCCGATCGGGCCATGCTGTGCGGGAGCGAGGCGATGAACGCCGACATGCGCGCCTTGCTGGAGGCGCGCGGCTTCAGCGAAGGCGCCAACAATCGGCCTGCAACCTATGTGGTTGAGAAGGCTTTCGTGACGAAATAGGGCGCCTCGGCCAGCGGCTGAACGAGGCATTGCGCTTCCATAAGCCCCAACGATATCCTTCGCCGATAGGGCGTCGGGCGGTCCACGATCGCGGGAACGGCGACGCGTCGGGAGGGAAAAAATGACCGAGATCGAGACGCGTCAAGCGGGCCGTCGCGGCTTGCTCAAGGCTGCCGCAGTGGGTACCGCGGGCACGGCTGTCCTGGCGACTCCGAATGTTAGCCGGGCTCAGACGCTGGTCCTGCGGTTTCAATCCACCTGGCCGCAGCGCGATATCTTCCACGAGTTTGCCCAGGATTTCACCGGCCGGGTCAATGCCATGGCCGGCAATCGGGTGCGGCTGGAACTGCTGCCGGCAGGCGCCGTGGTGGGCGCGTTTCAGCTGCTCGATGCCGTGGCGGCCGGTACCCTCGATGGCGGCCATGGCGTCTCGGCCTATTGGTTCGGCAAGAACAAGGCGTTCAGCCTGTTCGGCACCTCCCCGCCCTGGTTCGGCAACGCCCACCAGCTGCTCGGCTGGTTCTACTACGGCGGCGGTGAGGCCCTTTACAACGAGTTGATCCGGGACATTCTCAAGGTCAACGTGGTCGGCTTCATGTCTGGCCCGATGCCGACACAGCCGCTGGGCTGGTTCAAGCAGCCAGTGCGCGACGTGGCGGCGATCCGCGGCCTGCGTTACCGCACTGTTGGCCTGGCGACCGACCTGTTCAACGTGATGGGCGCGGCCGTGACGGCGCTGCCTGGCGGCGAGATCGTGCCGGCGCTGGAGCGCGGCGTGATCGACGGTGCCGAATTCAACAACCCGTCCTCCGACCGTGTCCTGGGTTTTCCGGACGTTTCGAAGACTTACATGATCCAAAGCTTCCACCAGAACACGGAATGCTTTGAGATACTGTTCAACAAGACCCGCTACGACGGCATGGCGGATGAGGTGAAGGCCATCATTCGCCACGCATCCGAAGCGGCGTCGGCCGACATGTCCTGGAAGCAGCAGGATCGCTACTCCAAGGACCTGATCGAGATGACGCAGCGCCAGGGCGTCCAGGTGGTCACCACCCCTCGTCCGGTGCTGGAGGCGCAGCTGCGGGCCTGGGACCAGGTGATCCGCAATCTGGAAGGCGATGCCTTCTTCAAGAAGGTCTGTGACAGTCAGCGCGAATGGTGCCGCCGCGTGGGTAACTTCTACCTGCGCTATGAGGCCCCGGCCGCGCTGTCCTTCACGCATTTCTTCGCGCAGCGATAGGCGCCTACGCCGGGGAGGTCGGCATCGGCTCTCCCCGGCCAGCGGTTGCCAGCAGCTTTCCGCAGGGACCATGACTCTTAGGATCGGCCCTCCGGGGCCGATTTCGCTATCCCGTCGACTGCCGGGCGCCGCTTGGCATCGTCATCCAACCACCGGGTTTGCCTCCGAAGGAGCGCATGGTGCAGCCCATACTGATCGGGATCGACAAGCTCAGTGCCTTCATCGGCAAGCTTTTCGCTTGGCTGATTTTGGCCCTCACTTTGTCGATTTGCTATGAGGTCTTCGCGCGTTACCTGTTTCGCGCTCCAACGACCTGGGTTTTCGATGCCTCGTACATGATGTACGGAACGCTATTCATGATGGCGGGTGCCTATACACTCTCACGTGGTGGGCATGTCCGCGCCGACTTTGCCTACCGCCTGCAAACGCCCCGCCGGCAGGCGATGCTCGACCTGATTCTTTATGTGATATTTTTCATTCCCGCGATGATCGGACTGATCATCTTTGGCTGGGACTTCTTCGTGATTTCCTATGGGCAGAACGAGCAATCCTCCGTCAGCCCCGATGGGCCCCTGGTGTGGCCGTTTAAATTCATCATCCCCTTCGCCGCTGCGGTGGTGCTCCTGCAGGGCGTTGCGGAGATCGTTCGCTGCTGGATTTGCATTCGGGACGGAGACTGGCCGCAGAAGTTGAACGATGTCGAAGAGATGGAAGTCCTCGCGTTGGAACAGGCCAGGCGGGCGCAGGAGCGAGCAGCAGGATGAGCGACCCCGTTCTTGGGATGGTGATGCTGGGCAGTTTCATCTTCATTATTCTGCTTGGTTTTCCCGTTGCTTTCACGCTGATGGCCATGGGCATCGGCTTCGGCTATCTCACTCTGGAGATGCGGATCTTCGACCTGCTGGTGCAGCGCACCTATGCCGTCATGGCGAACGATGTGCTGATCTCCGTGCCCCTGTTCATCTTCATGGGCTATGTGATTGAGCGCGCGAACATCCTCGACCGGTTGTTCCGATCCTTGCAGATGGCCTCGGGTGGGCTGCCCGGCGCGCTGGCATTGGCGACGCTCGCGACCTGCGCCCTTTTTGCGACCGCAACCGGCATCGTCGGCGCAGTGGTGACGCTGATGGGGCTGCTGGCCTTCCCGGCGATGCTGCGAGCGGGCTACGATCCGCGGCTGGCAGCGGGCGTGACTTGTGCTGGCGGGTGCCTTGGCATTTTGATTCCGCCTTCGATTATGCTGATCCTCTATGGCGCGACGTCCGGCACCTCGGTTGCCCGTCTCTATGCCGCCGCCTTCTTCCCGGGACTCGGGCTGGCGCTGCTCTACATGCTCTACGTCCTGGCTGTCGCGACGCTGCGGCCTGCAATGGCCCCGAGGCTGCCGGTCGAAGAGCGCAACGTTCCGGTCATGACCATCCTGTGGTCCCTCGTCACCTCATTCGTTCCGCTCGCGGCACTGATTGGTGCCGTACTTGGCGCCATCCTGTTCGGCCTTGCCACGCCCTCCGAGGCTGCTGCCATGGGCGCGCTGGGGGCCATCCTCCTGGCACTACTGTATCGCGCGCTTGACTTCGGAAAGCTGAAGGAAAGTGTCTTCCTAACAGCCCGAACCACGGCGATGGTTTGCTGGCTATTCGTTGGTGCCTATATCTTTACATCAGTGTTCGGATACCTAGGCGGTCACCACATCATCGAAAATTTGTTCGTTGAGCAGTTGAGCCTTAACACCGTCACCTTCCTCATATTGACGCAGTTCATCATCTTTCTGTTGGGGTGGCCGCTGGAATGGTCGGAGATTGTATTGATTTTCGTGCCGATCTTCCTTCCATTGCTGGACACCTTCGGGGTCGATCCCATCTTCTTCGGCGTGCTGGTGGCGTTGAATTTGCAGACAAGTTTCATGACACCGCCGGTGGCGATGGCAGCCTATTATCTTAAGGGCGTGGCGCCACCCCAGGTGCGCCTGACGCAGATATTCGCCGGTTGTTTGCCTTTCGTGGGATTGGTCGTACTGGCAATGGCGTTGCTCTATATTTTTCCGGGCATCGCGACTTGGCTGCCCAGCTATCTCTACGACACGCCACTGGGCGGCCCGGTCCAGGATCTGATGTCCATTCCGGAGGGTGGCTTCGCTGTGCCGGAAATGCCCGACCTGCCGCCGTTGAATTGAGCATGTCCGAACCCGAGACGGTCGATCGCCCGGCCCAGGCCGCGCGCTGGCTGGCGGAAGCGCTGGAAAGCGGAAATCCGCTGGCCCCGCTACCGAGCACCATGACGCCGCGCGACATGGCGGAAGGGGAGGAAACCGCCCTCGCCGTGCTGGAAGAATTGGGCCTTATCCCCTGCGGTCTTCGACTGCTGTTTCGTGGCGAGACGAGGCCGCCATTGGTCGGGCCCATGTTGGAGGCAAGATTGCTCAATCCGGGCCTCCCGGTTGCGCTGGATGCGCTGCGCCATCCGCGAGCCACGGCGGCGGTGGTCGGGGTGCTGGGTGCGCCGCTGCTGCCGAATTCCGATGTCGCGCCGGTGCTTGCCGCCCTTCATGCCGCCATCGACGTCTCGGCAACACGCTTCGCCGACGATCCATCGGATGATGCAGTTGTTTCGGCAGATCTGGCTCGACTGGGGCTCGTCGTCGTTGGCCGTGCGAAGGCCCTGGCGCCGGGTCTGGTGCGAGCGGCATTAGGCCCGAAGGGAGCGCGCCGCCCCTCCCTCTCCTGCAACCTAGCCGCCCGTTTTGGGGAGGCAGCGCAGGCGGCCAGGCGTCTCGGCGGCCTTCCGCAGGGTGCCGTGCTGGTTCTGGCAGGGCTGACGGCAGAGGTCGCGGCAGAAGGCACGCTGGCAGCCTCACTCGGTCCGCTCGGCCGGGTGGAGGCACGCTGCGCCTGAAGGGGCGTCTCAGGCGGGACGAAAGCGCGCACGGGTCAGGCTGTCCTCCGCGAGGGCGAGGTGTAGTTGGGCGCGCCCGGAGTCGGTGGTCGTCACAGCCAGGACGCAGTCGAACCAGGCGCCGGCGTTGCGCACGCGGGCCTGGAACAGCTGGTCCAGCGCCTGCGCCGCCGCGGATCGGCCTGTGCAGCAGGCACAGCCGGCCAGATGCGCCGCGCCTCTGCCGTCAAAGCTGGCGGAGATTCCAGCCCCGGGCGGCACGGCCAGCGGCGCCTCCAACAGCAGCGCTGCGCCCGATGCCGGCATTGCCGCCAACAAGTCTGCTGGTCTGACGAGGCGCAGGGGGATTCGGGCATCCAGGGACCACCTCATGCCTAGACATAAGGATATCTTTATGTCATTTGCAACCCATGGATGACCTTCTGGCCCAGCTCCGTGCTGCTGCCGAACCGACCCGGCTGCGCCTCTTGGCGTTGTGTGGGCGCGGGTCCTTCTGCGTGTCTGACCTGTGCGGAATTCTCGGCCAGTCCCAGCCACGCCTCTCACGCCATCTGAAGCTTCTGGTTGAGGCGGGGCTGCTGGAGCGGATGCCGGAAGGCGCCAATGTATTTTTCCAGCTTCCCGCTGGCGCGGACCTGGCCCGACAGATTCTGGCGCGGCTGAACGAGGACGACCCGCTGTTGGCAGCAGACCGACGCGCCGCTGCGCGGTTGGCGGCAGATCGGGCACGTGTCGCCTCCGACGCGTTTCGGCGCCACGGCGCGGATTGGGACGAGATGCGCGCGCTGGACCTTCCCGCCTCGGCGATCGAGGCAGCGCTGCTGTCTGCCCTGCCGGAGCGGGTGGATCGTCTGCTTGATATAGGCAGCGGTACCGGTCGGCTGCTTGAGGTGCTGGCCCCACGCTGCAGCAGTGCGCTTGGCGTGGACGCCAGCCGGGAGATGCTGGCGCTGGCCCGTGCCCGGCTGGCGGAGCGCGGCCTCAGCCATTGCGCGGTACGGCAGGCGGACATGTACCGCCTGCCGCTTCCCGACCAGGGCTTTGACGCCGTGACACTGCAGATGGTGCTGCACTACGCCGAGGATCCCGCCGCAGCCCTGGCCGAGGCGGCGCGCGTGCTGCGGCCCGGTGGCGTTCTGGTTGTGGTCGATCTGGCGCCGCATGCGCGTGCCGACTTGCTGGGCCGCTTCGCCCATCGATGGCCGGGCTTTGACGATGCGCAACTCGCCGGCTGGCTTGGGGCCGCTGGCTGCGCGCTTCGTCCGGGGCACAGCATCGACGGTCCGCTTGCCGTCCGGGTCTGGCAGGCCCAGCGCCAGCCAATCGCCGCTTCGATCCCGTCCCGCTGATCCGTCCTGGCCCGCTAGGGGAATTCCGAAAATGTCTCGTCCGCATCTTCTCGACGCGCTCAAGGACCAGGTGCTGCTCTGCGACGGTGGCATGGGCAGCCGGGTTCAGGCTCTGACCCTGGACACGGACCGCGATTTCTGGGGCAAGGAGAACTGCACCGAGGTCCTGAACCTTTCCCGCCCCGATCTGGTCCGCGAAATCCATCGCGGCTACTACGAGGCCGGGTCGGACATGGTGCTGACCAACAGCTTCGGCGGGTCCCCCGTCACCCTGGCCGAATTCGAACTGGAAGACCGCGCCTTCGAGATCAACCGCCTGGCGGTGGAACTGGCGCGCGAAGCGGCGGAGAGCTTCTCGGATGGGCGGCATCGCTGGGTGATCGGCGATATCGGGCCGGGCACAAAGCTGCCGAGCCTAGGCAACATCGACTACGACACGCTGGAAGCTGCGCTGGTGTTGCAGTGCCAGGGCCTGATAGCCGGCGGCGCCGACGCCCTGTTGACCGAGACCAACCAGGACACGCTGTTCATCAAGGCGGCGGTCAATGCCGCCAAGATCGCGCGGGCGCAGGCAAAGTCCGACATCCCGATCTTCGTTCAGGTGACGGTGGAAACCACCGGCACGCTGCTCGTCGGTCCGGACATCGCCGCCGCCACGACGGTGGTCCATGGGCTGGATGTGCCGCTGATGGGGCTGAACTGCGCCACCGGACCGCAGGAGATGGCCGAGCATGTCCGCTGGCTGTCGCAGAACTGGCCCGGGCTGATTAGCGTGCAGCCCAATGCCGGACTGCCGGAACTGGTCGATGGGAAGACCCATTACCCGCTTGGTCCGAACGAGTTGGCGTCCTGGATGGAGCGCTTCATCCAGGAGGATGGGCTGAACCTGATCGGCGGCTGCTGCGGCACCTCCACTCCGCATATCCAGGCGCTGGACAGTCTGCTGCGCAAGTTGGGCGGCGCGCGGCACCGTCCGGCACCGGTGGCGCGGCGCCCCATCTGGGTGCCGTCCGTCGCCAGCCTCTACGGCGCAACCCCGCTGCGGCAGGAGAACAGCTACTTCTCGATCGGCGAGCGCTGCAACGCCAATGGATCCAAGGCCTGGCGTGAGCGCCAGGCGGCGCATGACTGGGACGGCTGTGTTGCCATCGGGCGCGAACAGGTGGGGGAGGGGTCGAACAGCCTCGATGTCTGCACGGCCTTTGTCGGCCGGGACGAGATGGCGGAGATGAACGAGGTGATCCGCCGCTTCACCAGCAGCGTGAACGCGCCCCTGGTGATCGACTCGACCGAGACACCAGTGATCGAGGCAGCGCTGAAGCTGCATGGCGGCAAGCCCATCATCAACTCGATCAACTTCGAGGACGGCGAGGGCGCAGCGCATGACCGGTTGAAGCTGGCACGGAAGTTTGGCGCCGCCGTCATCGCGCTGACCATCGACGAGGTCGGCATGGCGAAGACGGCGGAGGACAAGCTGCGCATTGCCGAGCGCCTGGTGGACTTCGCCTGCACCAAATACGGGCTGCCGCAATCCGACCTGCTGATCGACCCGCTGACCTTCACCATCGCCACCGGCAACGAGGACGACCGGAAGCTGGGTGTCTGGACCCTGGATGGCATCCGCATGATCCGGGAGAAGTTTCCGGACATCCAGATCATCCTTGGCCTGTCCAATATCTCCTTCGGCCTCAACCCGGCGGCGCGGCACGTCCTGAACAGCGTGTTCCTGGACCATGCGGTGAAGGCCGGCATGACCGGCGCCATCGTGCATGTGTCCAAGATCAAGCCGCTGCACCAGATTCCGGCGGAGGAGGTTGAGGTCGTTGAGGACCTGATCTTCGACCGTCGCCGGGAAGGCTACGATCCGCTGCAGAAGGTTCTGGAGATCTTTTCCGGCCGTAAGGCGGCCGACAACGTCAAGAAGGTTCGTGCCGAGACGGTCGAGGGGCGGCTCAAGGACCGCATCGTCGATGGCGACCGCAAGGGGCTGGGCGAGGAGCTGCAAGTCGCGTTGGACCAGGGCAACACGCCGCTTTCCATCATCAATGACGTGCTGCTGGACGGCATGAAGGTGGTGGGGGAGCTGTTTGGCGCTGGCAAGATGCAGCTGCCCTTCGTGCTGCAATCGGCGGAGACGATGAAGGCGGCCGTCGCCTATCTCGAACCCTTCATGGAGAAGGTGGAGGGCCAGGAGAAGGGCACGATCGTGCTCGGCACGGTGAAGGGCGACGTGCACGATATCGGCAAGAATCTCGTCGACATCATCCTGACCAACAATGGCTACAAGGTGGTGAACCTCGGCATCAAGGTGCCGCTTCTCGACATCGTCGCCGCCGCCAAGGAGCACAAGGCACATGCCATCGGCATGTCCGGGCTGCTGGTGAAGTCGACGGTGGTGATGCGTGAGAACCTGGAGGAGATGAGCCGCCAGGGCATCGACATCCCGGTGATGTTGGGGGGCGCCGCACTGACCCGGAACTATGTCGAGGATGACTGCGTGCGCGCCTATGCCTGCGGTCGCGTCGCCTATGCGCGCGATGCCTTCGACGGCCTGCACCTGATGGACAAGGTGATGGGCAATGGCTTCGAGGACTATCTGGCCGCGTTGCAGGCCAAGCGCGCCGGAAAGGCGAAGAACGAGAAGCGCACCCTCGGCCAGGCGGACCCGCGCGGCTTCGCGCCGGTGGACCTCGCCTATGCGCAGGAACGCCGCCGACGCGTCGCCGCCGAAGGCGCCGTGCCGACGCCGCCCTTCTGGGGCGCCCGCGTGGTGGAGGCGCCGCCGAAGGCGATCATCCCCTTCATCAACGAGCGCAGCCTCTATCAATTCCAGTGGGGATTCCGGAAGGCCGGGCGCTCGCTGGAGGAATTCCTCGGCTGGGCGAAGCAGGAACTTCGCCCGGTGCTGAAGCGAATGCTGGCGCTGACGGAGGAGCAGAAGATCCTCAGGCCGCAGGCGATCTACGGCTACTGGAAATGCGCCGGCCAGGGCAATGACCTGCTCCTTTTCGCCGAGGATGGCGAGACGGAGGTGGCCCGCTTCAACCTGCCGCGCCAGCCGAAGCCGGATGGCGAATGCATCGCCGATTTCGTGCGCGACGTGGCCGATGGGCCTGAGGGGAGGGACGTGATCGGCCTGCAGGTCGTGACCGTGGGGCAGAAGGCCTCGGACATCGCGCGCAATTGGTTCGAGGAGAACCGCTACCAGGACTACCTTTACCTGCACGGCCTGTCCGTGGAGATGGCGGAGGCGATGGCGGAGTATGTGCACAAGCGCATCCGCGCCGAACTTGGCTTCGCGCAGGAAGACGACCGCGACATGGACCGCATGTTGCAGCAGGGCTATCGCGGTGGGCGCTATTCCTTCGGCTACCCGGCCTGCCCGCGGCTAGAGGACCAGGAGGGCCTGCTTCGGCTGCTGCAGGCGGAGCGAATCGGGGTTTCCCTGTCGGACGAGTGGCAACTGCACCCGGAGCAGTCGACCAGCGCCATCGTCCTGCATCATCCGCGAGCGAAGTACTTCTCGGTCTGAAGGCCTGGTTCGCGTAGGTGCCGGGGCGGAGGCCCGGGCTGGCGGGGCCCGCGCCGCGGGGTTGCGGCGGGCCTGCCCTGCGGGGCATCAAGCGCCGAGCCATTGGAGGCCCCGTGTGCCCGATCCCTCGTCCCGCCCGCCGCCAGCGCGCCTGATGGGTCGCGCACAGGACCTTGCCGCCGTCAGCGTCGGCGTGGCGATGGTGGTGCTCGGCCTGAAGGTGGCAGCCTGGTGGGTGACGGGCAGCGTGGCGCTGTACGCCGATGCGCTGGAAAGTGTGGTGAACGTCGCTGCCGCCATCGCGGCGCTGCTCGCCATCCGCTTCGCGGCCCGGCCGCCGGATGCCGACCATCCTTATGGTCACGCCAAGGCGGAATACGTCTCCGCCGTGCTGGAGGGCGTGCTGATCTGCGTCGCTGCGCTGCTGATCCTGAGCGAAGCCTGGCAGACATGGCAGAGCCCGCGGCTGATCGAGCAACCCGGCCTCGGCGTTCTGGTCTCTGCCGTTGCCACTGCGTTGAACGGCAGCTGGTCCTGGGTGCTGTTCCGGCGCGGCCGCAGCCTGCGCTCCCCCGCCCTTCTGGCGGATGCGCGGCATCTGCTGTCGGATGTCGTCACCTCGGGCGGCGTGCTGGTGGGCGTCCTGCTGGTGGCCTTGACCGGCCTGCTCTGGATGGACCCGCTTCTGGCGGCGCTGACAGCTCTGAACATCCTGGTGTCCGGCTGGCGTCTGATCCGGGAATCCTTCGGTGGGCTGATGGACGAAGCCGCACCGGCGGAAGAACTCGGCGAAATTCGTGCGCTGGTCGCGGCTCATGCCGAAGGCGCGATCGAGGCGCACGACCTTCGAACCCGCCGGTCCGGGCCGACCACCTTCGTGGAGTTTCACCTGGTCGTGCCGGGCAGCATGACCGTGACCGCGGCGCATGACATCTGCGACCGCATCGAGATGGCCCTGAAGGCGCACCTGGATTCGGCTGTCATCACCATTCATGTCGAACCGGACGGCAAGGCAAAGCATCGCGGGGTGCTGGTGCTGTGAAGGCGCGGCGTCCGGCCGCCGGCGCCGCTGTGTCGGCCTGGGTGGCATTTTCAGTGTCCGTGCTGCTCCATGCCGGCGCGATGGCATGGGCGCTGCTGGACCTGCGGGCTTCGCTGCCGCCACCAGCGGAGCGTCAGGTGGCTCTGGTCTGGGCGGAACAGGTTCCCGGCGCCGGGGAAAGCCTGCCGGTTGAAGCCGGCATCGCCGGACCGCCCCCGGCCGAAGCGGCCCGACGGGAGCCCGCTGCACCCGCGCCAACACCCGCGCCCGCCACGCAGACGCCGCCAGACGAGGCGGAGCCGGACATTGCGCCGGAGGCGCCGACGGCCAACGCCGCGCCGGCCGGACTGCTGGACCGACCCTTGCCACCGCCCCCCCCAGCGGCGCCGCCGCCCCCGTTGCAGCGAGCCGCCACCACGCCGTCGGACCGACCGCCTGCCGTCAGGCGTTCCAACGCCGCGGCGGCCGCGGTGGACCAGGCCCGATCGCGTGAGCCTGCACCGGAAGGTGGCGCCGCCGGGCAGGTTGCGGCGCTGGCGGCTCCCGCATCCGGTGGCGAAGCCCGCGGGGCGGTTACGCCGCCACGACAACGGTCGGGCCGGCACAGCCCGCCGCCCGAATATCCCTACGCCAGTCGACTGCGGCAGGAGCAGGGGCGGGTGATCCTGCGGGTGGAGATCGACACGACCGGTCGGGTGGCAGGTGTCTCCGTCGCCACCTCCAGTGGCCATCCGAATCTGGACCGGGCTGCCTTGGAGGCCGTCCGGCGCTGGCGGTTCGAGCCCGCACTGGCCGATGGCGTTCCGGCCTTTGCGGCGACGCTGGTCGGTATCACGTTCCAGCTTGAAGGAGACCGACGATGGTAAGGTTGGATGTGATCATGACGCGTGGCGGCGATGGCGGGGAGACCTCGCTGGGGGATGGTTCGCGCGTGAGAAAGGACGCCCTGCGCGTCGCGGCCTATGGCGCGGTGGATGAGGCCAACGCCGTCATCGGCGTGCTGCGCCTGCGCCTGGCGGAGGCGCCGGCGGCCGACGCCATGTTGGTGCGTATTCAAAACGATCTGTTCGATCTGGGCGCGGATCTCTGCGTGCCTGGGACGGCCGAGGACCGGTTGCGGGTCAGCGATCGGCAATGCCTGCGGCTGGAGGCGGAACTGGCTGAGATGAACGCGCTGGTGCCGCCGCTGCGCAGCTTCGTACTGCCTGGCGGCAGCCCCGGCGCCAGCTTCGCGCATCTGGCGCGGACTGTCGTCCGTCGCGCAGAGCGCGACGTGGTGGCGCTGATGGGGGAGGAAGCGGTGAACCCGGCGGTGCTGCGCTACCTCAACCGGTTGTCGGACCACCTGTTCGTGCTGTCACGTCACCTGAACGACAATGGCGCTCGGGACGTCACCTGGATGCCCGGCGCCAGCCGATAGCGCGGAGACCGTAGCCCTCCGTCAGGTCAGCGGTCCGGAGGCATGCTTTGCGCAGCCAGGGCGGGCCAGAAGGCGGTCGTACCAGGCGCGCAGGGCCGGCATTTCGGCCCGCTGGATCGGCAGCACGAACCAGCGATGCACGTAGATCCCCAGCGCAATGTCCGCGAGCGTCAGATGGTCGCCGGTGATGAAGGGGCGCCCGGTCAGGTGGGCGTCCAGCATGGCCCACAGCGTCTCCGCCGCAGCGCGCGCCTTCTCGGCGGCGGGGTAGTCGCGGTCCGGTTCCGGAATTCGGACATGGGTGAAGAAGATGGTGGTCATCGGCGCGGTCAGGGTGCCCAGCTGCCAGTCCATCCAGCGGTCGCAATCGGCGGCCAGCTTCAGCTCGGTGGGGTAGATCGGGTGGCCGGGTGCCCTGCTGCGCGCGAGGTAGCGCAGGATCGCATTGCTCTCCCACAGGGTGAAGCCGTCCGGTTCCTCGATGGTGGGCACCAGGGCGTTCGGATTCTTGGCCAGGTAGTCGGGCTCCCGCGTCCGCCCGAAGGCACCGCCCGCGTCGATCCGTTCGAACGCAATCCCCAACTCTTCGCACAGCCACAGCACCTTCATCACGTTCGATGAATTGGCCCGGCCCCAGATCCGCAGCATGGCAAGCTCCTCCCGCTTCACCGCAACGGTAGGTCCCGGCGCGGCGCGGGTCCAGTTGCCGGCGGGCGCGATGTGGCCGAAGAAGATGTGCATGGCCGGTCCCCTCCTCGTCGCGGCCCTGTCCGCGGCTGCCCCCCTTCTCGCCATGGGCTTCGAACGCTGGCCAGGGCTTGCGCCCTGCGCGCTGTGCCTGTGGCAGCGATGGCCCTATTGGGTTGCGGCGGCGATCGCGCTGCTCGCCGCGGCCCTGCCGCCCGCGGCGCGACGCTGGGCGCTGCGCGCTGCGGCGCTGGCGGTTGCCGTTTCTGGCGCCATTGCGGTGCTGCATGTCGGGGTGGAGCAGGGGTGGTGGCCATCGCCCCTGCCGGCTTGCCAGGCGCCCGGCGTCGATCCCTCGATGAGCGTGGATGACCTCCTGCGAAGCCTGGCGCCGGCTCCCACCAAGCCGTGCGATGAGGCCGCATATCTGTTTGGGGGTATGCCCCTTTCCGTCGCGGCCATGAACCTGATCTACGCGGTGCTGCTCTCTGTCTGGACCCTGCGCCAGAGCGGGAGCGATCTCGGACGGAGGGTGTGATGACGAAACGCGAGACGGCTGAGGGGCGCCTGCCCGGCGATCCCACCCCGAGGGCCTATGTTGCCCGCACCATTCGGGTGGACCATGCCGGGGAATACGGGGCTCGGCGTATCTATGAAGGCCAGCTTGCGGTGCTTGGTCGGACAAAATACGGCCCAGTTCTGGCGCACATGAAGGCGCAGGAGCAAGTTCACCTGGATACCTTCACGGCCCTGATCTCCAAGCGCAGGGTCCGGCCTACCGCTCTTCTGCCCATCTGGCATGTCGCCGGTTTCGCGCTCGGAGCCGTCACCGCCCTGCTCGGCCATCGCGGCGCCATGGCCTGCACGGTCGCGGTCGAGGAGGCGATCGACGAGCACTACCGCACGCAACTGGACCATCTGGGGGAGGATGAAGCAACGCTAAGGGCCGATATCGAGCGCTTCCGCCAGGAAGAACTTGAGCACCGGGAAATCGGTCTGGAGAACGAAGCGGAACTGGCGCCAGCCTATCGACTGCTGAGCGCAGCCATCAAGGCCGGTTGCAAGGTCGCAATCAAGGCCAGCGAACGCGTCTGACAGCCGGCGCATGAAGGTTTCACTTTCGTGCCCCTCAAACGCTGGGCGCAAGAGGGCGCCGTGGCGCCCGATCAGCTCTCCAGCTCGCTGTCCCAATACAAATAGTCGCGCCAGCTCTCATGCAGGTAGTTTGGCGGGAAGGAGCGCCCGTTTTCCTGTAATTCCCAACTCGTGGGCTGTCGCGGCACCTGGCGTGGAAACATCCGGCATTCGCGTGGCAGCTTGTTGCCCTTGCGCAGGTTGCAGGGGCCACAGGCGGTGATGACATTGTCCCACGTCGTGCGCCCGCCGCGACTCCTCGGAATGACGTGGTCGAAGGTCAGTTCGTGGGTCGGCCGACCCTCGCCGCAATATTTGCACTCGAAGCTGTCGCGCAGAAACACGTTGAAGCGGGTGAAGGCCGGGCGGCGGGCGGAGGGAATGTAGTCCTTCAGCGCGATGACACTCGGCAGTCTCATGGTCACACGCGGAGAGTGCACGAGCGTCTCATATTCGGACAGCACCGATACCCGGTCGAGAAACACCGCCTTCACCGCGTCCTGCCAGGACCAGACGGAGAGCGGAAAATAAGACAACGGGCGGAAGTCCGCGTTCAGGACGAGCGCGGGGAAAGCCTGCCCAATCTGGAAGTGTCCGCCATCAGGCAAGCGCCACTCCTATGAATGGCGGCGCACCCAGAACTGGGGCCACGAACGGAAGGCAAGCCCCATATACTGTGGCAACGCCGCGTTGACCGGTTCTTCATGCCAGTGCCGCCCCCGCGGCGCAACCAGCGGTTCGGGACGTTTCACGCAGCGGTCATCAGCGCGGGCCGAGGGCGCGCTGCAGCGCCAGAGCGCCAAGGCTGATGCCGACCTCGTCGATGCCATGTGCCAGCATGGGGCGGTAGACCGCCTCCACCGCATGGCCGGAGGCGCGCAGGGTCTGCTCCGCCTGCCTTCCAGCCTCTACCGGCACCACCAAATCGGCCTCGCCATGCACCAGCAGGATCGGGGGTGGATTGGCGAGGTCCGGCAGAGGTGGTGCGAGCAGCGCGCCGGAGAAGGCGAGAAGGGCGGCGCAGCCGCGCCGGTCGCCCAGGCCGAGTGCCAGGGCGGTCATCGCCCCCTGGCTGAAACCCATCACTGCCAGCCGACCTCGGTCCAGGCCGAACTCCTGGAGCAGCGCATCGATTCGCGGCGAAAGCCAGGTTGTCGCGGCGTGGACGCCAGCCTGCATGCGTGCTGGTGTCCGATCCGTCAGGCTGAACCACTGCCGGCCATAGGATGCAAGGTCGCAGGGTTCCGGCGCATGCGGTGCGATGAACAGGGCGCCGGGCACCGCGCGTCCCCAGCCTGGCGCCAGGTCAATCAGGTCGAAGCCATCGGCGCCCACCCCGTGCAACAACAGGACCAGCGCATCGCAGCGCTTCCCTTCGGCGGGTCCCCACCGTGGGCCATCCAGCGAATCGGTCATGCTTGCCCCGGCTCCCCCGCTTCGGCTACGGGCGCGCAGGATGACCGCGCCAAGGCCCCTCGTCACCCGCTTCGCGCCCAGCCCGACGGGTTTCCTGCATCTGGGCCATGCCCATTCGGCTCTGGCCGGCTGGCGCCGCGCGAGGGCGGCAGGCGGGCGCTTTCTGCTACGCATCGAGGATATCGACGCCACGCGCTGCCGGCCGGAGTTCGTCTCGGCAATCGAGGAAGATTTGGCCTGGCTGGGGTTGGACTGGGATGGGCCGGTGCGGGTGCAATCCCGCCACATGGCGGATTACCGAGTGAGCCTCGACCACCTGGCTGCACAGGGCCTGCTGTATCCCTGCTTCTGTTCCCGTAGCGACATCGCCCGCGGCATCGCCGCCAGCGCCGCTGCACCGCATGGGCCGGATGGTCCACTCTACCCTGGTACCTGTCGCCACTTGGGCAAGCCGGAGCGTGCGGCACGCATGGCGCGTGAGCCGTTCGCGTTGCGCCTGGATATGGCGCGGGCGCTGGCTACGCTGCCGGCGCCGCTGGATTTCGAGGAGGCAGGGCAGGGCATAATCCGCTGTGATCCGGCACGCTTCGGCGATGCGGTGCTGGCGCGAAAGGAGGTGCCGGCCAGCTACCATCTCTGCGTCACGCATGACGATGCGCGGGATGGGGTGACGCTGGTAACGCGCGGCGCGGACCTGCTCCCGGCGACGGACCTGCATCGCCTTCTACAGCAGTTGCTCGGCTGGCCGGCGCCGGTCTATGCGCACCATGCGCTTCTCGCGGATTCCTTGGGGCGGCGTCTGGCGAAGCGCGATGGCGCGCCGGCGCTGCGGTCGCTCCGGACCCAGGGCATCAGCCCGTCGGCGGTGCGCGCCATGGCCGGCTGGCCTGACTGATCCTCAGTGGCTGCCGCCGAGATAGGCGTCGCGGATTTCTGGCCGCGCCAGAAGCTCCGCCCCGCTGCCGCTCATGGTGATTCGGCCGGTGACCAGGACGTAGCCCCGATGCGCGAGGCGCAGCGCCTGGTTGGCGTTCTGCTCCACCAGCAGCACCGTCAGGCCTTCGCTTTCGTTCAGCGCCCGGATCGCAGCAAAGATTTGGCGCGAGATCAGCGGCGCCAGCCCCAGGGAGGGCTCGTCCAGCAGCAGCAGGCGCGGGCGGGACATCAGGGCGCGGCCTATGGCGAGCATCTGCTGCTCGCCACCCGAAAGCGTCCCGCCCCGCTGGGCCTGGCGTTCCTTCAGGCGGGGAAACAGGTCGTAGACGCGTGGCAATTGCGTGGCCGGGTCCTGGCCAGCGGCCTGCGCGCCCATCACCAGGTTCTCCAGCACCGACATTCGCGGGAAGATGCGGCGGCCTTCCGGGGACTGCGCCACGCCCCCGCGCATGATCTCGTGCGTCGGGCGCGCCGTGATGTCCTCCCCATCCAGCAACACGCGGCCGGCGCGAGCGCGTGGTTCCCCGCAGATGCTCATCAGCAGGGTGGACTTGCCGGCGCCGTTGGCGCCGATCAGTGTAACGATCTCCCCCTTGTCAACATGCAGCGAAACGCCCTTCAGCGCCTGCACGGCGCCGTAGCCAGTGGCCAGGTTGTCCACCTCCAGCATCGTCTGCGCCATCAGGCCTCCTCATCCTCGCCGAGATAGGCCGCGATGACGTGCCGGTCGTTGCGCACCAGGTCGGGTGGTCCCTCGGCGATCTTCCTGCCATGGTCGAGCACCACGACATGGTCCGAGATGCGCATGACGATGCCCATGTCGTGCTCGATCAGCAGGACCGAGGTGGGTGCGCTGGAAGTGGCGGTGCCGTCGCGAATCGTCGTCAGCAACCGGGCCAGTTCCTCCGATTCACGAGGATTCAGGCCGGCTGCGGGCTCATCGAGACAAAGCAGGGCGGGGCCGGTGCACATGGCTCGGGCAATCTCCAGCCGCCGCTGCGCGCCGTAGGGCAGTTCGCCGGCAGCATCGTCCGCGCGGTCCAACAGGTTGATGGCGCGGAGCCAGGAGGCTGCACGCTCGATCGCCTCGGCTTCCGCAGCCTTGTAGCGGGACAGGCCCAGCATGGCGCCAATGCCGAAGCCGGTGGCGCGCTGCAGCGGCAGGTGCTGGGCGACCAGCAGGTTCTCCAGTGCCGTCATGCCGGCGAAGAGCCGGATGTTCTGGAAGGTGCGGGCGACACCGGCGCGGGCGATGCGGTGGTCCTTCAGCCGTTCCAGGGCCGCCAGGCTGCCATCCACACGGCGCAATGCGATGCGACCGGAGGTAGGGCGGTAGAAGCCGGTGATGCAGTTGAAGACCGTGGTCTTGCCGGCGCCGTTTGGCCCGATCAGCGCGGTGATGCTGCCACGCTGCACCGCGAAGCTCACGGTATCCACCGCCAGCAAGCCACCAAAACGCATGCTGATCCCATCCACGTCCAGGATGGCGCCACTGCCTGAGGGGATGGCCGCCTCGCTCATCCGCGCCCCTCGCCCACCAGGCTGGCATCGATGCGCTTGCGCCCACCAAGCACCACGCTGGGTGCCCGGGAGCCGACAAGGCCGCGCGGCCGCAGCACCATGATCGCTACCATCGCGCCGCCGAAGACAAGCATCCGATACTCATCCAGATCGCGGAACAGTTCGAACCCGCCGATCATCACGATGGCGGCGACGGCGATGCCGACCTGGCTACCAAGCCCGCCCAGCACCACAATCGCCAGGATGATGGCGCTCTCGATGAAGGTGAAGCTCTCCGGGCTGATGAATGCCTGGCGCGTGGCGAAGAAGGCCCCTGCAAAGCCGGCGAACATCGCGCCCAACGCGAAGGCGGTCAGCTTGGTGTTGGTGATGTCGATGCCCAACGCGCGGCAGGCGACCTCATCTTCCCGCAGCGCTTCCCACGCACGGCCGATCGGCTGGCGCCGGATCCGCACGGCAACCCAGTTGGTCAGCAGGGCGAGCCCAAGGATCAGATAGTAGAGGAAGATGACACGGTGCGACGGGCTCGGCTCGATGCCGAAGAAATGCGCGAAACTGCCGGGTCCGCCCCCCATGCTGAAGGGCAGGCCAAAGAAGGTCGGGCGCGGGATGCCGGAGATGCCATTAGGCCCGCCCGTCAATTCGACCCAGTTCAGCAGCACGATCCGAATGATCTCGCCGAAGGCCAGGGTAACGATGGCCAGATAGTCGCCCCGCAGGCGCAGCACGGGAAAGCCCAGCAGAACGCCCCAGAAGGCGGCGAGAATGCCGGCCAGAGGCAGGCAGATCCAGAATGACAGGCCAAAGAACTGTGCGAGAAGCGCATAGGAATAGGCACCGACCGCGTAGAAGGCGACGTATCCGAGGTCCAGCAGGCCTGCCAGGCCGACCACGATGTTCAATCCCCAGCCCAGCATGATGTAGGTCAGCACCAGGATGCCCAGATCCAGTTCGTATCGGCCGATCCCGGGGACGAAGGGCAGGATCAGCGCGACCGCAAGCAGCGCCGGGCCGAACATCAACCCCGCCTGCGACAGCAGGGCGGCGCTGCGCTGCGTGTTGCCCTCCGACAACCGCGGCCGCACCCAGAGCGCCGTGGCAAGGCGCAGGCCGAACACCAGCGCGCAGAGCATCCCGACCTCGGCCCATCGGGTTCGCAGGAACAACTCCCCTGCCGGCGCCACGTCGGTACGCAGGCCAACCATCAGGATAAACAGGCCGAAAGCAACCAGCGCAGCTTTGCCTGCATCCACAAGGGCGGAGCGGACGCGGGCGGCGAGCCCGGAGGGGGTCATACCTTCTCGACCTCCTGCCGGCCGAGCAGGCCCGTCGGCAGGAAAACCAATGCCAGGACCAGGATGCCGAAGGCGGCCACGTCCTTGTACTGGACCGAGAAATAGGCGGACCAGAAGGTTTCGATCAGGCCGATCAGCAACCCGCCCAGTACGGCACCGGGAAGGCTGCCGATGCCCCCCAGCACCGCCGCGGTGAACGCCTTGACCCCGACGATGAAGCCCATGAAGAAATCGGCGATGCCGTAGCGCAGCAGGTAGAGGGTTCCGGCGACGGAGGCCAACGCCGCACCGATGACAAAGGCCAGGCTGATGGTCCGATCCGTATTGATCCCCAGCAGCGCCGCCATCTTGCGGTCTTGCTCACAGGCCCGCATCGCGCGTCCAAGCGCCGTCTGCGTGACCAGCCAGGTAAAGATCGCCAGCACCGCCAGCGTCGAGACGATGATCAGGATCTGCATGTAGGACAACTGTACGACGAAGTTGCCCTCCCGCATCAGTTCGACTCCTCCGGTGATCTGCGGCTCCAAAGGCTTGACCCGGGCGCCCTGGCTGACCTGCACGAAGTTCTGCAGCACGATGGACATGCCGATGGCCGAGATCAGCGGCGCCAGCCTGAAACTGCCGCGCAGCGGGCGATACGCCACGCGCTCGACCGTCCAGCCATACAGGGCGGTGAAGGCCATGGAGATCACCAGGACCAGGAGGATGGCCGCCGGACCCTCCATCATCCCACCTGAAATCAGCATCAGGATGGCGATCAGCGAGATGAAGGCGCCGACCATGAATATGTCGCCATGGGCAAAGTTGATCATGCCGATGATGCCATAGACCATGGTGTAGCCTACGGCGATGAGGCCGTAGATCATCCCCAGGCTGATCCCGTTGATCAGTTGCTGCAGCGCATAGGCCAAGATTCGGTCCTTCTGGAACGGCACAGATGGCGGGACCGTCACGCAAGCCGGGAAGCCGCGCAAGGGGTTTTGGTGCATTTGGGGTGGCTGAGGCTCTTGCCCTCCCCCAGCGCCTCCGCTCAAGCTCGCCCTTGCTGGTACGGAATGGACTGAGCGCTCTTGCAGATCGGGATCGTCGGTGCCGGATTGTGCGGGTTGGCGGCGGCGGCCTTCCTCGCCAGGAAGGGCCATGGTGTGACGGTCCTGGAACGCGCTGTCATGCCGCGGCCAGTCGGCGCCGGGCTGCTTCTGCAACCGCCGGGCATGGCTATACTGCAGCGTCTTGGTGTGCGCGATGCCTTGGTCGCAGGCGGTGCGCGGATCACGCGGCTTGATAGTCGTACCAGCGACGGCCGGGTCCTGTTGGACCTGCGTTACGCGGATCTGGCGCCAGGGTTGCACGGACTTGGGCTGGGGCGGCCGGCGATCTGGTCCGCCCTCCATGGGGCAGCATCGGCCGCCGGGGCGCGCATTCTGTCGGCCTGTGAAGTCAGGCATGTAACGGCCTTGTCCGACGCGGCGTTAGCCCAAATGGCAAACGGGACGCAGCAGGAGTTCGACCTTCTGGTTGTCGCGGCAGGGGCTCATGCTCGGTTCTGGCAAGCGCGCCCTGGGCATCTGGCGCGTCTCTATCCTTGGGGTTGCCTCTGGGCAACGATCAGCCTGCCTCCGGATTGGCCCAGAGACGTTCTGCAGCAGCGCTGTGTCGGGACCCAGGTGATGGTGGGCATATTGCCGACCGGGCCGGTCGGAGTGCAGGCGAAGGCAGCACTATACTGGAGCGTCCGGAACGATCAGGTGCCGGCATTGCGCCAGAGGCCGATCGACCTCTGGCCTGCTGCCGGTTTGGTGGACACCTGGATAAGGTTTTCACCCAATCGGAGGCCCTTGCATGGGACGAAGGACATTCAGCCGCGAGTTCAAGCTCGAGG